>NZ_JAJNRJ010000001.1:0-905464 GCF_023838685.1 Cutibacterium sp. 37298 | reverse complement strand
CTTTCCCCCGCGCTTCCTGCTTTGCCGGCCGGGTGGGTGGTTTACTACCCCCCCCCCGCTCTCTTTCGTGCGGGGTTGTTTTGTTCGCGCGGGTTGCCGCGCGGTTGCCGGCCCCGGCCCCGCCCACGTCTGTGCTGGGCCAGCTCTCTCATGTACGCATGCGCACCGCACGAACAACCCCCACGCTTGTAACAAGACAGCGAGGTGGGGCGGCCACTAAGACCGCCCCACCTCAAGTCAGCGAAGGCAATGCAAGATCACATCATGCCGCCCATGCCGCCCATACCGTCCATATCACCGCCGCCAGCGGGAGCCTTAACGGGCTCGGGCTTGTCAGCGATGACGGCTTCAGTGGTGAGGAACAGGGCCGCGATGGACGCGGCGTTCTGCAGAGCCGAACGGGTCACCTTGGCCGGGTCAATGATGCCGGCCTCTACCATGTCGACATACTCGTCATTGGCCGCGTTGAGGCCCTGTCCTGCGGGCAGACCAGCGACCTTCTCAGCCACGACGCCGCCCTCAAGACCAGCGTTGATAGCGATTTGCTTGAGCGGGGCAGTGCACGCGGCCAGAACGATCTGTGCACCGGTGAGCTCGTCGCCCTCCAGGCCCTCGATTTCAGCGGCCTTGGAAGCCTGCAACAGGGCGACACCACCACCAGGGATGATGCCTTCCTCAACGGCGGCCTTAGCGTTACGCACTGCATCCTCAATGCGGTGCTTGCGCTCCTTGAGTTCAACCTCGGTAGCAGCGCCCACCTTGATGACGGCAACGCCGCCAGCGAGCTTGGCGAGGCGCTCCTGCAGCTTCTCGCGGTCGTAATCGGAGTCAGAGTTCTCGATCTCCTTACGGATCTGGGAGACACGGCCGGCGATCTGCTCGGAATCCCCGGCACCGTCGACAATGGTGGCCTCGTCCTTGGTGACGACAACCTGACGAGCGCGCCCCAGCAAGTCCAGGGTCACAGCGTCAAGGGACAGACCAACTTCTTCGGAGATAACCTGGCCACCAGCCAGGATGGCAATGTCATTGAGCATCGCCTTGCGACGATCGCCAAAGCCTGGAGCCTTGACGGCGACAGACTTGAAGGTCCCGCGAATCTTGTTGACGATGAGACCAGCCAAGGCCTCACCCTCGACGTCCTCGGCAATAACAAACAGCGGCTTGCCCGACTGCATAACCTTCTCAAGGACCGGCAGGAGATCCTTTAGCGACGAGATCTTGGAGTTGACGATAAGGATGTAGGGATCCTCGAGGACAGCCTCCATGCGCTCGGTGTCAGTAACGAAATAGGGCGAGATGTAGCCCTTGTCGAAACGCATGCCCTCGGTGAGCTCAAGCTCCAGGCCGAAGGTGTTGGACTCCTCGACGGTGATGACGCCTTCCTTACCAACCTTGTCCATAGCCTCGGCGATGATCTCACCGACGGTAGGGTCGGCGGCCGAGATGGAGGCGGTAGAGGCGATCTGGTCTTTGGTCTCGATGTCGATGGCCATGTCGGACAGACGAGCGCTAACAGCCTGGACGGCGGCCTCGATGCCCTTCTTCAGGCCCATCGGGTTAGCGCCAGCGGTGACATTGCGCAGGCCTTCACGAACCATGGCCTGCGCCAGAACGGTGGCGGTAGTGGTGCCGTCGCCAGCGACGTCGTCAGTCTTCTTGGCGACCTCCTTGACGAGCTCGGCGCCGATTTTCTCGTAGGGATCGTCGAGCTCGATCTCCTTGGCGATGGAGACACCGTCGTTGGTAATGGTGGGAGCGCCCCACGACTTTTCGAGAACGACGTTGCGGCCTTTGGGGCCGAGAGTGACCTTGACCGCGTCGGCGAGGGTATTCATGCCCGCCTCGAGCCCGCGGCGGGCCTCGATGTTGAATTCGATGAGCTTTGCCATGTTTGGGGGATTCCTCCGCTCCGGTGGGCCTGGTAGCCCGTGGACGTCAGATGATGTGGCGGGAGCGACCCCGCATTGTGATTCCCCGTGATGCCCGCGACGGACGATCTGGTGATCTCATCACCGGGAGGACCACTCGTACCGGCGCTCGCAACACCAATCCGGGCGGTAGCACTCTCGCTTGTCGAGTGCCAATGACATGTTTAGCACTCACACCCAGCGAGTGCAAAGAGTTCGTGAGCGGAACATGTCCAGTCGTACTGCCAACGATGACGACGGAGCCCGCAACGTCACCCACCCGTTTATTCCCCGGGATGGCCCCTAAACTGGCACTGTGTCAGATTCCATCACCCCCGAATCCGCAGAGTCCGCCGAGTTGTGCGCCTCGGATCGCGCGATTTTGGACCTTGAGGAGTCCTGGCAAGCCGGGAGTCTGGGCGTTGACAAGGAGACCGCCATTCGCGACAGCCTCGGCCTATCGTCCCCCCGATACCACCTGCGACTCAACGAGCTCATCGACGACGAAAAGGCCGCCCAGTACGCGCCGTCCCTGGTGGGACGACTTCAGCGGGTTCGCAGCCAGCAACGCCGCTCCCGTAGCGCACAACTGCTCAGATGACACCTACGGCGTCGGCAACGATGCGACACGACGAGAGGCACATTATGAAACGCCTGACCGGAACGGTTCGGACGTACTCCTGGGGCTCCTACGATGCGATCCCAGACATCCTCGGACAAGAGGCTGACGGAAAGCCCTGGGCCGAATACTGGCTCGGGGCCCATGAAACCTCGCCGTCGACCCTCGATGGCATACCACTCACCGACTACATCCACGCTCACCCTGACGAACTCGGTGATCGCAGCCGAAAAATCTTCGGTGCCCGCTTACCCTTTCTCCTCAAAATCCTCTCGGCCCACCACCCGTTAAGTCTGCAAGCTCATCCTGACGCCGCGATGGCACGGGCTGGATTCGCTCGAGAGAACCAGGACGGCATTGACGTTGACGACCCCCACCGCACCTTCGTCGACGATTGGCCTAAGCTCGAGATTCTCGTCGCCCTCAGCGATTTTGAGGGGTTGTGCGGATTCCGCGATCCGCACGAGACCCGTCAGCTGTTCGATGAGCTTGAGGTCCTCACCCCGACTGACCCGGTGTTGGGATCGCTGACCGAACGTTCCGGTTCGGCCGCCCTTGCCGAAACCTTCCTCAACTGCCTCGCCGGGGACGACGTACGGCGTCAGATCGTCACCGAGGTGGTCTCAGTAGCCGTCAACCACGTAGGAGAGGACACACCCCTGGGAGAGTTCGCTCGCACCGCCGTCGAGCTCGACGAGTATTTCCCCGGGGACCCCTCAATCCTCGCAGCGCTCATGCTCAATCGAGTTCACCTGAAACCGGGCCAGGCGCTGTCTGTGCCCCCGGGACTCATGCACTCATACCTATCGGGCACGGGCATTGAGATCATGGCTGATTCCAACAATGTCGTGCGTGGCGGACTCACCAACAAGCACATTGACATCGATTCCCTCATCCAAATCGTCTCGTTCCAGACCCAGGAGCCACGGATCATTATGGCGGAGGAGGTAGACCCGGGAATGCGCGTATTCCCGGGCATTGACAACCAGTTCCGACTCTGGCAGCTCGACCTCGACACCACCTGCCCCGCCATGATGCCGGCAAGCGAGCTAGCTCGAATACTCCTCATTACGGATGGGTATGCGGTCTGTTCAGGCTCTCATGGAACTGACGAGATCGTACGCGGTCAGGCCGTCTGGATTCCGGCTGGTGAACGGGTACAAATTGACGGAGACTGCGACGGATTTATTGCTGCCGCCGGGCTTTAACCACAGCTGGCTGGTTGCCCGTGTGGGATTCGTGTCGATGCGAGAGGATGGGTTCATGGCACACAAAATGAACGTCGAGAGTTTCAACCTAGACCACACCAAGGTGGCAGCACCATTCGTGCGTGTGGCCGACGTCAAGCACCTACCCGCTGGCGACACCCTCACCAAGTACGACGTGAGGTTCTGCCAGCCCAACAAGGAACATCTGGACATGCCTGCGGTGCACTCCCTGGAGCACTCCTTCGCCGAGTGCGTGCGAAACCATTCCGACGCCGTCATCGACTTCGGGCCGATGGGATGCCAGACCGGGTTCTACCTCATCATGATCGGAGAACCGGATGTCCCAGGCACATGCGAACTCATCGAGACCACCCTGCGCGACATCCTCAAGCTCGACACCACCCCCGCCGCTAACGAAGTACAGTGCGGGTGGGGAGCCAACCATTCCCTCAAGGGCGCCCAAAAAGCCGCCCACACAATGCTGAACCACCGCGACGAATGGGAACAGGTAACGGCCTGAGGATTCGGCTACCACACCGAGCTCGTCGAGACACACCGCTTGCATCGTCTACCGCTCTCAACTACGAAAATATCGGGTTGTGTTCATCACAGCAGTAGAACCCAGCATGGGTTTCTCGGCGCACAGAAAGCACTCAGCGCCCTACCGGGTCAAGGTTGGTTGGGGGCGTGCTTCTGCCGTTCGGCGGCCCTATCGAGAATGGGTTCGGTAACAGTGGTCATAATCATCACCACAATGCTCGCCCAAAAAGCATAGCTAATCGGGTGCATGAGAGTGGAATAAAACCACCAAAGCACAAGGAACTCAAGAACCCCTTTAAAGACCCTGTTGACCACAGGATGAGTCAAGGGGGCGACGACCCTCGCCAACACCCCCATGAGCAGGGAAACACCCATCCCCAGTGCAAACAGCACTAATCCGCCCAGGACAACAGTCTCCCACGTCCACGGCGAATCTAGATAGCACTCCTGAAACACCAAGGCGAACAACGCTGGAATCATAATGAAGGGGGCCATAACAAGAATAACGATGACGAGAAAAAAGACAATTGCGCCTAACATCCCCAGCAAATCATCGACTTTCTTAGATACTACCACGTCGAACCTCAACCTAGGAAGAAAATGATCCAATCTGCAGCCGCCTTGGCAACGTCGTACGGGATCCCGGCTTTACCTAAGGTGAAAATAATAGGAGCCTTTTCCCATATCTCTGTTTGCTCAAGAACATCTGCGATTTTGTTGGCCCAAGGCCTGATTTTGGCTGGTAGTTTGTGCACGGAATGGCGCAGCACAAAAAGGGCGACCCTGCGCCCCCATGATGTCCAACTATACGTGGATACTTGGTGAGAATTGGCCACTTCCGCTACTGGCATTCCACCATGCCATCGCACAACTTCACGATCACCAACAGCGATACGACCATCGCCGCCATGGGCCAGATCGTTGCGATCCGACAAGGCCTGCGTCGCTAAAGTAACCGTTTGACTCTTGTTAGATATCGACTCCGCATGTGCAACTACAGTCATCGAGCCAGCAGTGCCACTAAAAAGGGCCGCAACGATAACCGTCGCCACCACAGCCGAGACGGACTTCCTTATCCTCATATCGATGCTCCTTTTGTGGGTTACACTGCGCTTCTCAAAAAGAAACCAAGCGTTATTCTTCCCCTGTCTAAAGGTTTTGTCAATACCCCGAGTTGACGCAGTCTCAGCCCTCTGCCTGGGCAGGGCACGTTGCCTCGCGTAAGAATCTCCGACTAGACATGATCGAGTATGGAGTTGACGCGAGCACCGGAAAACATAATTCTGGCACCATTCATGTCAGCGCTGATTCCGCTGCTGCATGCCAAGGGTGAGATCACGCTCACCGATACCCGGGTCACACTCACACCAAATCCGGACATTAGCCATCCACCAGCCGATCCGCGCCCAGCCAGGCTCGTCGTCAGCTCGTCGAAGCGATTGACCACACCGCCAGGCAGTGAGTTTGTTCGCCGCACTGAATGTTCACGACGAGACGGTGATCCCCTCGATCCACCGGCACCACTAAGCAGAAGAGCCTAAGAAATTCCTCCAGAAGATCGACAAGACCACCTCCACGCATGTGGACGTGCACGTAGCATGCGATAATTACGCCACCCACAAGCACTCTTCAGTAAAGACGCAACTAGCCAAGCATTCTGGCCCCATATGCACTTCACTCCGACATACTCATCGTAGATAAACCAGATCGAGCGGCTCATCGCCGAAATCACCCGCGGTCTCCTCCAACGCCCCGATCACCGCACCGTCCAATCCCTAGAAAGAGATTTCTGCAAACTGGGCCAAAGCATGAAACGAAAACTCCAAGCCCTTTATCTGAGCTAAGATCGTCGAAGACATCCTCGAATCCATCGCCAGATATCTGAAACGTATTCAAGTATCAGGGCACTAGGGACTCGTCGAGACCGCCCTGCGCGACATCCTCAAGCTCAATACCACCCCCGCCGCTAACGAAGTACAGTGCGGGTGGGGAGCCAACCATTCCCTCAAGACCGCCCAAGAAGCCGCCCACGCAACGCTGAACCACCGGACCACTGGAAACAGGTAATGGCCTGAAAGCCGTGGCCTTCTACCCTCACGAGGGCGTACGCTATGGCTCCCCCAGCGATGGAAAGGCCCCCACGGTGATTGACCTGACAGACCTCCTGCCTCCAGCCGCCATTCGTCTGAACGCACACGTCAACGATTGGCGAGAAGCTCTCCAGGCCGTCGGGCATCTGCTGGTGTCCACCGACACCGCTACCCCCAGATACACGCAGGCCATGATCGATAATCTCGAGAAAAATGGCCCTTACATCGTCGTCGCCCCTGGATTTGCACTGGCCCATGCCAGACCGGACTCCTCAGTGCTGCGGACAGGCATGTCATGGATGCGACTTGACGAACCGGTGGCATTCGGCCACGAGACGAACGATCCTGTAACTCTAGTAGCAGGACTCGCAGCCACAGACGCCTCTGCCCACCAAAATGTTCTGGCCGCGTTGGCGAGCGCACTGGCCGATCCACACAGACGCAACGCCCTCGACACCGCGACGACTCCCCAGGAGGTCGTGTCGATCCTCTCCAACGAGGCCGGACACCGTTCAGCTGAGGCATCGACATCCCAGAATCTCTTGCTCACGGTCTGCGGCAACGGACTAGGCACCAGTCTGTTTCTTAAGAACACCACTGAGCAAGTCCTTGATGCTTGGGCGTGGACCCCTTACCTGTCAGTCGAGGCAACCGACACCATCTCTGCAAGAGGGCGCTGCAGCGAAGCAGACGCCATTTTGACGTCGGGAGCCATTGCTCAAACTCTCGGTGAGCTATCCATTCCCGTCGAAGTCATCGACGATTTCACATCGGTGTCGCAGGTCGATGCTGCGTTACGCCGCATTTACGACGTCTAATCGCTGACCATCAGTCGCCACGCCTACATCATCCCCGGAGACTAGCCTCATGAACATCGCCCTGGCCATCGTCCAATTCCTCGTAAACGAGATCCTCAGCGTGCCCGCCTTCCTCATCGGCATCATTACGGCCGTCGGACTGGCAGCTATGCGCAAATCCGTCGGCCAGATCGCCGGTGCTGCTATTAAAGCCACCCTCGGTTTCCTCCTCATTGGGGCCGGAGCAGGGCTGGTCGTCAACTCTCTCGGGCCGCTGGGAAAGATGATCGAGGGAGCGCTGGGGGCTCAGGGCGTCGTACCCACCAATGAGGCGATCGCTGGCATCGCCCAACAACAATTTGGATCCCAGGTCGCATGGATCATGCTCGCAGGGTTTCTCATCTCGTTGGTACTGGCCCGCATCACCCCACTTCACTACGTGTTCCTCACCGGGCATCACATGCTGTTCATGGCGACCCTCATCACCATCGTCATGGCATCGACATCGATGCCCACTTCCATCGTCATCGGGCTTGGCTCATTGCTGCTGGGGGTGCTTATGGTGAGCCTTCCTGCCTTGGCTCACCCCTTCACACGAAAGATCACCGGCGGGGAGGACATCGCCATCGGGCACTTTGGCACCTCGGCCTATATCGCCGCTGCCGCCACCGGCCGCTTGGTCGATCCGCACGGGAAAAGCCAGTCAACCGAGAACATAAAAGTTCCCGAGGGTCTGCGGTTCCTCCGAGACTCCATGGTGGCCACGGCACTGTCAATGGTTCTTATGTACGTCGTCGTTGCCATCATTTTCCTGGCTCGCCGTGGCGAGAAGGCCGCATTCCAGACGTTCTCAAAGCCAGCAACCGGCACTGGAAACTACATCATGGCGTCGGTTACTCAAGGGCTCGAGTTCGGCATCGCGGTGGCCGTCATTCTCTTTGGCGTCCGCATCATCCTCGGTGAGCTCATCCCTGCCTTCCAGGGAATCGCCAGCAAGGTGGTCCCCGGCGCCATCCCAGCACTCGACTGTCCCATCGTCTTTCCCTACGCTCAGAATGCTGTTCTCATCGGATTTATCTCGTCGTTCATCGGAGGGCTGGTCGGGCTAACGATCCTCGCGACCGTGCTCGGGCCGGCATGGGGGCTCGCTCTGATCCTGCCCGGGCTTGTACCCCACTTCTTTACTGGTGGGGCTGCCGGGGTCTACGGAAATGCAACTGGCGGACGACGCGGCGCGGTCGCGGGAGCGTTCGTCAATGGTCTACTCGTGACCTTCCTGCCAGCTTTCCTCCTCAAAGTTCTTGGGCCATTCAGCTCAGCCAATACAACCTTTGGCGATGCCGATTTCGGGTGGTTCGGGATACTCATCGGATACGGGGCCAGAACCGGCACCTTCTCAGGATCCATCATTCTCGCCCTCATCGGTGCCACCATCCTTAGTAGCGCCATCCTGGTGCAACGCCGCGCTGGCGGTTGGGACCCGGCTCCGGCACGAGGATCGTCATCCGACGGTGTGACGGCCGTTGTCACCGCCGAGGAGGTGAGCGATGACCCAGACGAGGCCACGCGAACGGCAACAGCATCCACGATTAGCCACCGCCGCATCGCCCCTCCTGTGGGGGCACCAACACCTCCATCCCGGGATGAGTTGGGGTTGTAATAGCCTCCGCGGTCGGTGTCGCAGGAAACGTCAGAAATCATTCAAGCGATAAGGCCATCCTCCGCGGGTCACCGGTGGATCCATGTGGAACCCTATAGATGAGCCACTTGCGTGGTAGCGTCTCGGCCAATAACCAGCGGCAACCAAAACCCTTGTATAAGGATGGTGCCGTGATTAAAACAGACATTTTGAGGCACCATGAGTCGTCACTCGCAGCATCCACCATAGGTTCACCGTATATCCACGATTAACTGACATCGAATGATGTCCTATTAAGAACCAATCGTTGACACAACCAACAGCAAAATGGTTGCACGCACTTCGTCTGTTTGGTGACAAGGGAGACACCAGCAATGCTCATCTCAAAGCGACCCCTAATGCTCGCTGCGACCCTCGTGCCGCTACCGCCATGTCAGCCCCGTCTGCCGTGGCGACATCAATATCCATTGCCGACCCAAGGCAGGTCAGCTTCCAGTAATTCTTATCCCGAACACGGCAATACCACTAACGACCCGAACGTCACCTACATGGTCGATAACGAACTCAACCCGACTCACGCACACACCATCCAGTGCACGCCGATGCCATTCATCGAATGACCAAAACGATCAACGCTAGAACGTAGCTACTCACCAAGGACACGGTTCGTATGAAATCACACAAACTACTCACGTTTGCGGTGGCTGCAATCATGGCTACCTCCGGCCTCAGCACCATGATTCCTACTCAGTCCGCTCTCGCGTCTGGACCATCGCAGAGGACACAGAGCCAACACGTTGGCCCCATGACGTGTGTGCCCTTCTTCGGACGCCCCGGTAGCTCGGGACAACTCCCCCTCGGAGTCATCCCACCAAACTGGGGAACCGACGGTTGGCAACGAATGGATTCCACCAGCCGTTCCGATCTGCCCAGCAAGATTGTGATGCGTGACAACACCGAGGGTTTCAACCAGCGCATGGATTTCGCCCTGCGTGACGGCAAAGTGTACGGACGTTTCCAATCCGAGAATCAGTGGCGTCACATCGACACGCCATCCTGCCTCGACGGACATATCTCAGCCATCTCCGTCAATGACGCCATGCTGGTCGCTGTCGATTCCAACGGTTGGGTGTATAGCCTTAATAATTTGCTCTCCTCTCCTAAGGACTGGGGCTGGTTCCGAGCATGGGGCAGCCCATTCTGGTTTGGCCGTGGGCTCAAGCTCGACAACCACGACCAAGGTTGGTGGGCCCTGTCCCTCATCGACAACCAGACCGACCGCACCTATCGCGGTGTCGACGGTCATGATCACCCAATCTCATTGGCGATGTGCACCGAGATCATGATGGTCTCCAAAGACGGAGCTCACATTTACCAGCACGATCCCTGGCTGCCGAACGACTACTCCTTCGAGGCTTCAACCCCGTACAACTCGAGGTTCCGTGTGCATTCCATGTCCGCGTCGGGGTCAGTGGCGCTGATCACGAATGATCACGGCGACATGTTCACGAGGCTCTGGGACTACGACATCGCCGGGACCGATCCCGCCCAGTTCCGCTACACCTGGCAGGACCAGAGTAATCTTCCCAGTCCTTCCACGTGGCTGCAGGGCAAGGTCGATCCTCGCTACGCTGCCATCAAGCTTCCACCGGCCGGGTGGAAGCATCAGCCGAAGATCCCCGGCGAGATCACCGACAGGCTTACCGTGGTGTCAACCGCTCCCGGATCCCAGAACCGGGAACTTCGTGTCGAGGGACGTCGTGAGGGCCATACCGGTTACTGGTCCAAGATGATTGACGCGAAAGCCTGGAAGTTCGTCCCCACCGGTCAGAATCTCAAGGGCAAGCCCCTTGACAACCCACAGCGCGATACGTCGAAGGTGGATCTCGGATCTGCCAGCGGGGTCAACTACTCGGGAAATCTGCAGAGCAAGGCGAACATCAACATCAAAGACTTCGCCTACCAATCAACGACCCGAACGATCGAGCTCACGGTGGGTGAGAAAAAATATCCGGTAAAGCTCCACTCGATTGACGGCCGTCTCAAG
Organism: Cutibacterium sp. 37298; assembly: GCF_023838685.1. Lineage (NCBI taxonomy): Bacteria > Bacillati > Actinomycetota > Actinomycetes > Propionibacteriales > Propionibacteriaceae > Cutibacterium > Cutibacterium sp. 37298. Next base: position 894,614 of record NZ_JAJNRJ010000001.1, on the reverse strand, counting down.
ACAACCTTGTCGATGCTGAGCCACCGGGAACGTGGGCTCACGAGCACCCCACGGTACTACGACGCAGCCATCGAGGTTCCTGACTCCTATCTCAACGACCCGGATTTTTCGCCTTTCATGAAGGGATACCTCAAAGGAGAGAAAGTCCATGAGCTTTACCTGGAGGTGACGAAGGATTCATTCAAGGTGATCAACGACAGCCACCCCGAAATCGCGCTACGTACCGGACGAAACGTTTCCACCCTTAACCGGGCGAAGTAACACACCGAGACTCATCATGGCGGCGCTGATGCTTGGGCGTCGGCACCGCCATGATGGCCTGGGCGTGGTCACGACTCTAGCTAAGGAGTATGGAGCCTCTGACAGGAATCGAACCCGCGACCATCGCTTTACAAGAGCGGCGCTCTACCAACTGAGCTACAGAGGCATGTCACCTCGCGGTGACGTGGAACATTGTGGCACATATCGCCGATGCGGCGTCAATCACCTCAATGCCGAGGCGAGGTAGCGACGCGCACCCACCATGGACGGCCCGTACCACGCGAGCTTCTGGCCATCGACAAGACGCACGTCGAGGCCAGGAAAGGCGGATACATCGTCAGGACCGAAGTGGTATGGCTCGTCGGGAAGAATAACGCGATCCGGATGGGCCGCAGCGATGTCAGTCAGCTCGACGTGGGGGTACCGGGACTCCCCCGGCAGGTCGACCAACTCTATCCCGACACGCCTGAGCACATCAGAGATGTAGGTGTCCTTCCCCACACAGATCCAGGGATCCCGCCAGACCGCCGTCACAGCCGAAAGTACCTCATCGCGGCACGGTTCACGCCATTCCCGACCGGCTTCCTCCAGCCACTGTGGGCACCTGACGCCAAAGCCTTCCTCGAACAACCTCGTCAAGCTGGAGATGGCCTCCTCAACGGTGTCGATGCGTGTCACCCACACTGCCACCCCGGCCTCGCGCAACAAGGTGACGTCGTGCTCGCGGTTCTCCTCCTGGTTGGCCACCACGAGGTCCGGTCGAAGGTCGATGATCGCCTTGCGATCCGGGTTCTTGGTGCCCCTCACCCTAACCACTTCGTGCCCGACGATTTCCTCGAGATGAGTCGGACGGATGCAGTAATCGGTACAACCCACCAAGACATGTGGACAAGTCATCGCGATAGCTTCGGTAATCGACGGCACCAAGCTCACCACCCGCTGGACAGGTCTCGCTACCGAAGCCTTCACACCAAGATCATCGATCATGACACCACCGCCACGGTCAACGCCGTCAGGACCCAAAACGTCATCTGCGTCACCTCATTAATGCTTCCAAAGGTGTCACCCGTCATCCCGGACAGGCGTCGCACTAGGTGATGAATCCATCCTCGCGCGATAAGCAAGGTCAGCGTGGCACAGCTGACCGTTACCAAGCACCACATCCAGCCTCCAGCCACCAATCCGGCTAAGGCACACACGCATCCCAACGCCGTGAGGTTGATCGCCGCAGACCTCGGCGTCGTCACTCCCGCGACTAAAGACCCGAACCCGCCCGGACGGGCACACGGCACTCCGGTCATCGTCGCGAGAAGGATCGCCGCACGAGCCAGCGCAGGGCCAAGTCCCACCAGAATCGCCACGCGCCACCATGCCCCCGAGCCAACTGTCCCAGCCAGACTCACCACAGCGGCCGCGTCAACAAGTAGCACCAGCACGATACTCATGACGCCCATCGGCCCGATATCGGACTTCTTCATGATCATGAGAGCCTTCTCCGGCGCCGCCCGGGATCCCAAACCATCTGCGGTGTCAGCGACCCCGTCCAGATGGAAGCCGCCCGTCGCGCCGGCAAGCCAGCACAGCGCTAGCACTCCGGCAAGCCACGGCCCGACCCCCAGTCCCAGGGCCAGGGCGACGATCCCTCCCGCCACCGCGCCTAAACACAGACCCAGCCACGGGAAGGCGGTAACGGCACGACGGGCTAGTGGACGGTCAATGTCGTTCAGATATGGCCCAGGCAAGATCGTAAAGAGAGACAAAGCCTCAGCAACTCCACGCAGTGGCCCGAGTCTCCCAAGATCCGGATGCTGCTCGTCCGTCATGCCCACCTCTTGGGGATCCCGGCCACACACATCCACACTTCGTCGCATGCTTCCCCAACGGCGGCGTTGAGTCGCCCCAACTCGTCGCGGAAGAGCCGTCCAGCCGGGGTGTCGGGCACGACCCCCATCCCCACCTCGTTAGAGACAAAAATGACGTCACGCCGGGTTCCACGGATGGCGCTGGTCAAGTCATCAACGTGGCGTCTTAGGTCGTCCTGCCAGGCTTCGTCACCAGGAGCGGCAGCCCAGGCGCCAACCTCGTCAAGAATCCGAGTGATCCACACCCCAAGGCAATCCACCAGTACCGGGGAGTCGTCGTCGGCCAGCAGCACTGAAGCGATGTCGGTGGTCTCGACAGTCTGCCACGTGGCCGGGCGCCGAGCTTGGTGCAGGCGGATTCGCTCCTCCCACTCCGCGTCGCCAGGGTTGCGCTGGGAGGTTGCAACATAGGTGACACGGGAATCGCGAGGCAGCCTCGACTCGGCAAAGGTCGATTTTCCCGAGCGGGCACCCCCAATGACAAGCATCCGACAAGGAGGAACACTCGTCTCGACGGTATCGGGAATCTCGGTTTCCCCGCTCACTTTGATGTCGATGACCTCAGCGTCCTCAAAGGTGGCCATCTCGTTAAGGATGTGAGCGCTTGCCTGCACGATCGGTAGAGTCAGGATAGCCCCGGACCCCTCTCCTAACCTCATACCAAGGTCCAACAGAGCGGGCAGGCCCAGGGCAGAGGTCGACGCCGTGATTCCTGGCTCGGCACCGGCGTGACTCGCGATGATGAAATCTCGCGCTTCGGGACAGATCGCGGTGGCCGTCAGGGCGGCAGAACAAGCGATAACACCGTCAATGAGCACGGGGGTCCGTGACGACGCTGCCGCCAGAACAAAACCGGCCATGGCGGCGTGCTCAAAACCTCCCACCTTCGCCAAGGCCTCAACCGGATGTTTGGCCTCGGGTCGATTAACCTGCAAGGCGCGAGCGACGACTCCGATCTTGTGCTGGTGACGACGATCATCCGACCCGGCTCCCCTCCCGGTCACCTCGGCGGGCGGCAACCCGGTGAAGACGCTAATGAGGGCCGACGCCGGGGTGGTGTTGGCGATTCCCATCTCTCCGGTGACAAGGATGTCAGCCCCCTGCTCGACGGCCTCCACCCCAGTCTCAATACCGACCTCAAGGGCCTCAACAGCCTCGTCGAGACTCATCGCCGGGCCTTGGGAGATGTCGTCAGTGCCGCGACGCACACACCGCTGCCGAATCGCGGCGTCTACCTGGTGGCGGGCGCCGACGTCAGTGATCCACAGCTGCGCACCCATTTGGCGCGATAACACGCTGATCGCCGCCCCACCAGCCGCCATATTGATCATCTGCTGGGTGGTGATTTCCTGAGGATCAGGGGAAACACCTTGCGCCCATACCCCGTGATCACCGGCAAACAACCCGACAACTGGATGGCTCGGCACCGTCACTGGCACCTGCCCGTACATTCCGGCCAATCGAATCGACAGATCCTCCAACAGCCCCAGCGACCCCTCGGGCTTGGTGAGTAGCTGCTGACGGGCTCGAGCCGCCTCCAAAGCTTTCGCATCAGCTCCTCGGATGCCTCGCACCGTGCGTGCAAGCAAGCTTTCGGCGGATAGGGATTCGGGCAGGCGGGCCATCATGCTCCATCGTCGGGGACGCCGCCGCATCCCCCGGGTCTGTGTCCTCGCAGGCCTGGGCGCCGCGCGCGTGCGCCGCAGTGGTCCCACCCCGGTCGGGGTGGGTGAGCGCGGTTCTGGTCTGACTTCGCCCGAGAGGCGACACAGTGGCGGGACCGTCCCGGATTCGCACCGGTGTTCCACCGCGATTGAGGCTCATTGTTCCACAGGCTGGTTTGATGGACTCATGGACGTCCTCATTCTCGGCGGTACGACGAAGGCCCGGCAGTTAGCCACCCGATTGTTCGATGAGGGGGTAGACCTGTGCAGCTCGTTAGCGGGGCGTACGAAGTCCCCCCGGCCAGTTCCTGGCCCGACTCGGGTGGGTGGTTTCGGCGGCGTCGACGGTCTCAAAGAATTCCTGACTGATAACGAGGTCAAAGTCATGGTGGATGCCTCCCACCCCTTCGCCGCAGCTATGCACGGCCACGCCGCTCAAGCATGCCGCGACCTCAACCTTCCGCTGGCACGGCTGGCACCACCAAGCTGGCGCGCCCAACCTGAGGCAGCCACCTGGCACTGGGTTGACGACCATGACGGTGCTGCTCAAGTCTTAGCTGACTTACCCGACGTCATCCTGCTGACGGTGGGACGCCAACCCCTCAGCCACTACCTGAGACTCGGCCCCCGTCGGGTGATCGTGCGCTGCGTCGATGCCCCCGAGGAGGAGCTTCCCGCAGGCTGGACGGTACTGCGGGAGCGTGGACCGTTCACCCTCGACCGCGAGCGAGAGATTTTCTCGCAGGGTGTGGCTACCCTCGTCTCCAAGGATTCCGGAGGCACCTGCCTCGACCCCAAACTCAGGTTGGCGGCCGAAACCGACGTCCAGGTCGTCATGGTCTCACGTGGTCCGGCGCCCGGCTGGGGGGATGAGCTCAGCACAGTTGACGACGCAGTGCAGTGGACAGGCGACCACATCGCCACCGTGATTGAGCAGTAATCCCTCACGGAGCACTATTTCAGTGATCAGACGGGGCGTGGGCCTGGGTCTCGTCGAGGTCAAGCCCGGCGACATCGCCGACGACGGTGATGGCCGGCGGGTTGATCTCGGCTTCCGCCATGTCTTCGGCTGCCTTCTCGAGAGTCGTCGTCAGAGAACGCTGGGTGGGAAGTGAGGCATCGGCAATAATGGCGACCGGTGTGTCGCCGGCCAACCCGCCGTCCATGAGGCGGGTAGCGATGTCGCCAATGTGGGCCACGCCCATGAGAATCACCAGGGTAGTGCCCGTCTTGGCGATCTGGGCCCAGTCCAATTCGGACCGGGTATCGCCAGGGGCGACGTGACCCGAAACGACGGTAAATCCCTGCACCATATGACGATGTGTCAGCGGAACCCCCATGAGCTCGGGACCGGCTACGCATGAAGTGACGCCGGGGATGATGCACACCGGAACGCCAGCAGCAGCGCAGGCCTGCCACTCCTCGCCACCGCGGCCAAAAACGAAGGAATCGCCGCCTTTGAGGCGCACCACCTTACGCCCAGCCTTGGCGTGCTCGATAAGCAGTTCGTTGGTGCGCTCCTGGGGGACGTAAGGCCCGCGCGGCACCTTACCGACCGGGATCCTCTCGGCCTGGGGATTCTCATCCATGACGGCAGCTGGGGCGAGCCGGTCATAAAGTATGACGTCGGCCTGGCGCACCGCCTCAAGTCCTGCGACGGTCAACAATCCGGGATCACCAGGGCCACCTCCGACGAGAGTGACGGTGCCGGGAACGAGGTCTGCGAAGTAGGTCATTGATATTCCTTAGTTGCGGTGTGCTGTCAGATCGGAGAGAGCTCGAGCCAGCTCGGCATGAATATTCGAGTCACGGACTGCAAGCCTGATCCAGGTGGGCCCGAGCCCGGGGAACGTCTCCCCCCGCCTCACCGCGAAACCACGCTCGGCAAGGGGCTGGCGTATCGAATCCCCGCTGAGAGACGATGTGTTGACCAAAACAAAGGGAGCCTCGGAGCCAACAACGCTCAGCCCGAGGCCTTTAAGCTTGTCGACGAGGTCGGCGCGGGCGGCTGGGATGTCGTCGCGTAACTCGGTCCGAAAACGTCTAGCCTCTTCGCAGGTGCACGCGATCATGGCTGCAATTGCTGGAGTCGACACCGACCATGGGGTCTGGTGAGCTGCCAACTGTGCGACGAGCTGTGAATCACCGACGACATATCCAGCCCGGATTCCAGCCAGACCGTAGGTTTTTGTCAGGGAGCGCAGGACGAGGAGGTCGTCCATATCGCTTCCAATAAGGGACTGGGACTCATCGGTGGCGTCCATGAAGGCCTCGTCCACGACGAGGACCCTTCCGGGGCGGCGCAGAGCCAGCAGGTCGGTAGCCAGGTGCAGTCTGCCAGTGGGGTTCGTCGGGTTCCCGACGACGACGAGGTCGGCATCGTCGGGGACGAGGTCCGGGTCGAGGGCGAACCCATCGGACACGTTAAGGATGTGCCGACCGACGCTAATCCCGGCCGCTCTCAGAGCAGCTTCGGGCTCGGTAAACTGGGGGTGGACGACGATTGCGTGACGAGGTTCGAGGGTGGCGACCAGCGGGAAAGCCTCTGCAGCACCTGCGGTGGGCAGCACCATGTCGGTAGGCACCCCGTGCATGGCCGCCAGGGCCTCGCGACCCGGCGTGGCGTCGGGGTAACGGGCCCAGTCATGCTCGGTGGAGATGATGGCGTCGCGAAGCCACTGCGGCGGCTCACTCACGCGGACGTTGACGGCCAGGTCGACCAGACCGTCGGCGATGTCACGATCCCCGTGATGGTTGAGATCGGGCTCAACGACTTGATCACCTCGACTCTCGTGGAACTTCGTCACCTCGCTGGCAAACCACGCTGCTTGGGTGGGCTGACCGGCCCAGTGCAGGTGCAGGTAGGACGCCTGAATCGTGGGTCGGCCCAGCCCCGCCGGATCTCCCAAAGCTCCCTCGGCGCGGTCGGTGCCGTCGGGCATCGTGATGTGCCACGCCGGGTCGAGGTCGGCCAGCGGAGTCGTCGTGGTGCGGTGAAATTCGTGGCCGACGACACTGATGGAGTCACGTGTAGCGACGCGGTACCCCATCGTGAGCCGCTTTGCCATGGCCGCATCCATCGGCAGCACGCCAGCCATCTCGTGCCCGTCAAGGTGACGGCATAGATACAACAACCCGGCGCACTCGGCGACGATCGGCATCCCGGCCTCAGCGTGGGACCGTACGTCATCCGCCAGCTCCGAGTTGGTTTCCAAATCGGTGGCATGCATCTGAGGGAAGCCGCCTCCCAAATACAGTCCTTGGATGCCGTCGGGAAGGCGCCGATCAGTAAGCGGATCAACGTCGACAACCCGGAACCCTGCCGCTACCAGCATCTCGGTGGTCTCGGGGTACCGGAAGGTGAAGGCCCGTCCGGCGAACATACCCACAAGCGGCGACTCACCGAATGGATGACCTTGCCAGCCGGCGGATTCCAGGGCAGCGGCGGGATCCCACGGCTCGACGTCGAGGCCGGGGGCAGTAGCAGCCAAATCCATGACAGCGTCAAGATCGACGTATTCGGCAATGAGGTCCCCCAGCCCGGCAACCTTGGTCGCGGAGTCTTCCCATTCCCCCGCTGGCACCAGACCGAGGTGGCGCGACGGCACAAAGATCGACTCGGTACGCGGGATCTGACCGAGCACCGGGATGCCCAGTTGGGCTAAGCCCCGAGCGACTTCGGCACCGTGACGGGGTGAGGCCACCCGGTTAAGAATCGCCCCCGCAACGGTGACGTCAGGATCGAACGTCGCCAAACCGGCCACGATGGCGGCATGGGTGAGTGAAGCATGCGCGGTGTCAACGACCACGACAACCGGAGTTCGGGTCGTCGTGGCGATCTCGGCGCTGGAGCCACGGCCAGTCCCAAGCTGGCCGTCGAACAGCCCCATAACCCCCTCAATAACCGCAACATCGGCCGGATCAGGGGTGACGAAACCGTGGGCTAGCAGAGGGGCCATGAGCTCGTCACCGCACATCACGGAGTCGAGGTTGCGACCGGGACGTCCACTCGCCATCGAGTGGTATCCGGGGTCGATGTAGTCCGGTCCGACCTTGAAAGGCGCCACCGTCCGGCCACTGGCGCGAAGAGCTGCCATGAGACCGGTAGCAACAGTCGTCTTGCCGCCACCCGATGCCGGGGCGGCAATAAGAATTCGTGGAAGGCGCATCACCACTCGATTCCCGCCTGGCCGCGCTGGCCAACGTCAAACGGGTGTTTGATCTTCGTCATCTCGGTGACGATATCGGCCACCTCGACAAGCGCATCCGGTGCTCGGCGTCCGGTGATGACGACGTGCTGAGTTCCCGGGCGGTTGACCAAAGTCTCGACGACTTCATCGACGTCGAGCCACCCCCAGTCCATTGGGTAGGTGAACTCGTCAAGGAGGTAGAAGTCGAGGGCCTCGTGCGCCAACAGATCAGACACGTGGCGCCATCCTTCCCGGGCGGCCGCCTCAGGGTTCTCCGCAGCATCAAAGGATCGTGTCCAAGACCACCCGGTACCCATCACCTCCCAGGTGACCGGCCCTCCGACACCGGTCTCCTCATGCAGCTGTCCGAGCGCCCGAAGAGCATCTTCCTCACCGACGTGCCAGCGCCCGGACTTCACGAACTGAAAGACCCCAACTCGCCATCCCCGATGCCAGGCACGCAGCGCGGTTCCCATGGCCGCCGTCGTTTTCCCCTTACCCTCACCGGTGTTAACCACCAGCACCGGGCGTAATCGCCGCTGCCTCGTGGACAGTCCGTCGTCGGGTTCGGCACTAGTGCGCGCGTGCGGCATGGATGACCTCCTTCGGGTCCGCGCCCGTGGTACCGCGGCGTTTCCGCGACTTGACTTGCGGGATAGACCTGGCTTGCGCTGGGACGCTCACAGTGGCGGGACCGCTCCGGATTCGCACCGAATTCCTCCCCGCGAGTCCCCTTGATTGTGTCACACAGGCTTCGGCTCCCCCACCCCGCGTTGGCCCGGATCCGGGGGCCAGCTTGCGCACTAGCCTAGGCTTCACCCATGACCCACGATCCTGATACCTCTCTCCTCGGACGTACCCCCGGCCTGGCCGAGGAGCATTTCGCCCACGACGGACTTATCACCAAGCACGCGGTACGAGCTGTCGCGCTGGCAGCCCTGCGGCCCATGCCTGGTCAACTGCTGTGGGACCTCGGGACCGGAGCCGGGTCGATCGCGGTGGAATGGTGCCGCACCGACCCGACCTGTCGGGCGATCGGGCTAGAACGCAAGGTTGAGCGGGCCGCCAACGCACGTACCAACGCGTCCGAGCTCACCCTTCCGGGCCAGTTCGACGTGATCGACGCCGATCTGGCAAGGGGGCTGCCCGAGGGGCTTCCTGACCCCGACGCGGTGTTCATCGGCGGTGGAGCCACCAAGGCCCTGGTGAATCAGTGCCGGCCACGACTTCCCATCGGTGGTCGGCTGGTCGTTCACGGTGTCACCATGGAGGCCGAAATGCTAGTGGAGACCCTGCACTGTGACCTGGGCGGTGATCTCATCAGGTTCGGAGTCGAAACCGCCGATGTCATCGGTCGGTTGCACGGCTGGAAGCCAGCTCGCACCGTCGTGGCGTGGACCTGGCAACGCACTGAATAACGTGCCCGATCCTACTGGGCACTCAGCTGATCTGGGAAGCGAGCAAGCAGGCGGCACGCATCTGCTCGGCGGTGGGACGCACGTGGCGCGATGCCGCCGAGATACGGATGTAACCACCGGCCGCGGGGAAACAGATGAAGCGATCGGTCGGGAACCCCACCCGAGAGGGATCCTCCAAACCGACGTCGGTGCGCATGGCGGTGGCGTCCTGAATGACAGCCTCCCCAGACGGTGGAGTTCCATCCACCCAAGCTCCGGCCTCAGCCCCGACCAAACCGGCCAGACGCTGGGCAACCTCGTCACGGCTCATGTCTCCCGACCTCGCGTCCAGAGCATAGGTGACATATCCCTGTCGCCGCTCAGCCAAATCTGAGGCCGTCAGCGCCCACCGCGAAATGCCCGCGATAGCGGCACCGACGACGAAGAGCGCAATCGTCACCTCGATGTCGGGACGCGAGGCGATCTTCATGCTCCGGTAGGGGTAGGTGAGGAAGAAATCAAAGCCGATGGCACTAACGACGATGACGAGGACGTCGACGAGCCACGACCCTCTCAAACAGACGATGACAATGACGAGGACGAGCACGAGAGCCGCTGCCGGAGCGACGAAGACGTCGATGAGGGCGCTCAACACCGCGCACACGGCGATCGGCACGGCGACGGCGCCGATGAGCAGCGCAGCACTCGACGATGACCTGTTCATGGGGTCCATCGAACCACCGCTGCGCCCAGACTGCCAAGATCGCTGCGCAGCACCTTGACCATCAATTCGAGGGAACTGGCGCGGGACTGTCGGATAGCATCGCCACAACCTCGTCCATCGTCCTGGGAAGGCCCCGAACACCGAGACGCCGGGCGAGCTCGAGGGGCCACGGAAGGTGCAGGTGTGCCCGTCCCACCATGTCGGCATCAGCAAGTAACTCGTCGATCGGTCCTTGGTGCACCTGACCATCGACAACGACGAGAGCCTCCTGGGCCCACGCCAGAGCCAGGTCGACGTCGTGGGTGGCCATCGCCACCGTCGTTCCGTGATCGCGCAGCCGATCCAGGGCCTCCAACATCTGGGTGACTCCAACCGGGTCAAGTCCGGCGGTGGGCTCATCAAGGAGCAGCAGATCCGGGCGCATGGCCACGGCACCGGCAACCGCGACCCTCTTGCGCTCACCGTAGGACAGTTGGTACGTGGCACGCTCAGCCAGGTGACTGGCCCCAAGCAGTTCTAGGGACTCGGAGACCCGGTCACGCACCTCGTCAACGTTGAGGCCCATATTCATGGGGCCGAAGGAGACATCCTGGCTGACATCTGCGCTAAAGAGCTGGTCGTCAGGGTCTTGCAGCACAAGCTGGACGGCTCGTCGGTGCTCACGAAGCTGGGCGCGTCCGTAGCCGACAACGGTGTCGCTTCTCTTGACGTGGCCCTTGGCGGGTTTGAGGGAACCGGACAGGCAGCGCATGAGGGTCGTCTTACCGGATCCATTAGCTCCCAGGATCGCTACGCGAACCCCGGCGCGAAAGGAGACATTCACGTCGGTCAGTACCATCGGACGGCCCGGGTGGGTGGCGTACAGGTGCTCGGTCGACAGCAGGACCTTGGCACTCATCTGAAAATCCTTCCGGTCGTCGTCCAACTGATCACCCACAGGACGGCGATGACGATGACGACGATGATCTTGTATCGCACCGAACCGGTGCGTTTGATGGGCAAGGTGGCCAGTGCGGCCTCGAAGCCGCGATTAACGAGTCCATCGTTGAGACGGTTAGCCCTCGTCCATGCCCGGATCCCGACCGATCCCAGCAGAGCGGCCGTGTTGTTCATGCGCCGATTGAACCCGCTGAATCGTCCGGCCGGGGTATCGCCAAGGCGGGCGTGCTGGGCCTCACTGGCTGTGACAACGGTATCGAGTAGCACGAAGATGAGTCGGTAGGTCAAGGAGGCGATTTCCAACAACGGATCAGGGATGTGGAATTTCCGCAGCCAGGTGAGGAGATCAACCATCGGCGTGGTGACTGCCAGCACCATGAGGGTGAGGGTGCCGCATACGCCGTGTTCGATCAGGGACATCGCCTGGGCGCTGGAAACAGGTCCGATGCTGAACGCCCCGGCATGCCACCAAACCGTTCCAACCGGGGTGGATCCAAGACTGACGAGAACGGAGATGCCGCCAATGACGAGGAAGACGAGCGGGGCGACAACGGCCTGCCACAGCACCCGTCCAGCAATGCGGGCTGGCCCCAGGACGACGATCACACTGATGATCCCAGCCAACAGAGCCCCGGGCCAAATGCCGGAGCCTACCACCGGCCTCACCCACCGGGAGGTCTCCATTGACGGGGTGCACAGGGCGGTCAGGAGCAGGGCTGTCGACAGGGCGACTTTTTCCCCGACCGGGCGACGCCGCCAGGGGGAATCCCAGGCGGCGTCGTCGAGAGAGGTAATTGTCATGACTTCGAAGTCGACGTGTCCTCCGAAGAGGTGACGGCGGCCTGCGGCACGTCGTCGACACTGTTGAGGTCGGAGGCGCGCTCAGCCTCCTCACGACCCTTCGCACGGCCACTCATGCGACCCAAGGCATATCCAACTATGCCGGCACCCAAAGCTGCCTGGAGAGCGAAGAGACCGGACTCGACTTCAGAGGAGTTCGGCTCGAAGATCGGTTCGATCCACTTCTTGGCACCGGCCTTCTCAGCGGCCTCGGCGGCAGCGTCGTCAGTTCCTCCGAAGCCTTCCTCGCCGCCGCTGGTCTTCTTGGCACCCAGGACCATGCTGATGACGAAAAGGCCAACCACGAGGACGATGATGACCGGGGTTACCCACTTACTCTTGCTAGTCAGGGAGTTGTCCTGATGGGCCTTCGCAACAGTGCTCTCAGGCATGAGCCACCTCCGGGTTGTCGTCGAGGACGCCGAGCTGCTTGAGCTGCGGGGCGGCGACCTTGGCAAGGAAACGGAACAACAGGATGCCGACGAGGCCCTCTATGAGAGCCAGCGGGACTTGGGTCATGGCGAAGATGCCGAGGAACTTGCCGACAGCTCCCCAGAAGCCACCGGTGGCATCCGGGAAGGCAAAAGCCAGCTGGAAGCTAGTCACGACGTAGGTGATGAAGTCGGAGAAGACCATACACAGGAAGATCGCTAACGCGTCAGGCCCACGTAGTTTCTTGGTGAGCTTATAGAAGGCGTACCCAGCCCACGGTCCCGCGATAGCCATCGAGAAAGTGTTGGCTCCCAGGGTGGAGATTCCCCCGTGAGCCAGGAGCAGGGCCTGGAAGATGAGCACGATCATCCCCAGGAAGGCCATGACAGGCGGTTTGAACAGTGCCGCCCCAACTCCCGTTCCGGTGGGGTGCGAGGACGATCCCGTAACGCTGGGCAGTTTGATGGCCGAGAGCACAAAGGTGAAAGCGCCCGCGGTAGCTAGCAGAAGCTTGTTCTCAGGGTGCTCCTTAACCTCTTTGACGACCCGGTAGCCGCCATGAATGACGAACGGTGCAGCTGCGGCATACCAAACCGCACATTGGGCCGGCGAGAGAACCCCCTCAGCGATATGCATGGGGTGTCATCTCCTTTCTCGGGAGTCGCGTCCCGTCCTGGAAAGGCCTGACGTGCATGGCAGATCTGACTTTCGAACCGCATAGGGTCGTTCACAGTGGCGCGTCCGTGCCGGCACTTCCCGGCTTCAACCACGTCATCAGGACATTCTCGAGTTGTACGTTAACCAGTTAAACACAGCCGCTCCTAAAGTTGTATCCAAGGGCTGCCTAAGCTTGGTTGCGCCCCGTTACAGCACAATGGCCCAGTGTTACGCTTCCACACAATCACCACCACAAGTTTTCGCCGTCGTCAGGAGCAGCATCGTGGTCCACGAATACGTCAACAACGGATCCGACATCTACCGCGAGTCCTTCCGTATTATTCGCTCCGAGGCGAACCTAGATCGCTTCCCCACCGACGTTGAGGGGGTTGTCGTCCGCATGATCCACGCCGCTGCCGATCCGGCCATCGCCGATGACATCGCTTTTACCCCAGCAGTAGTGACGGCAGCTCGCAAAGCTCTAGGTGACGGTGCACCAATTCTGTGTGATTCCTCCATGACGGCCACTGGCATTATCCGATCCCGACTACCGCGCGACAACGAAACGATCTGCTACATCAAGGACCCTCGCTTGGCCGATATCGCTCAGGCGAAAAATATGACGAAGACCTGCGCCGCGGTGGACTTGTGGGCTGAGGAAGGCAAGCTCGACGGAGCCATTGTCGCTATCGGCAATGCCCCCACCGCACTGTTTCGAGTACTTGAGGTGTGCGAAGAGACCGGCGCTCGCCCGGCAGCCGTCGTTGGTATCCCGGTCGGGTTCGTCGGTGCAGCAGAGTCCAAGCAGGCCCTCGTCGACTCGAAACTAGGGTTGGAGTATCTCACCTTGCTGGGACGACGCGGTGGATCGGCGATCGCAGTGGCCGCCGTTAACGCCATTGCATCGACCGACGAGTTGACCAACAGTCATCGCTGACGGCAGCGAATTGCTCTTTCCAAGACAGCGAATCGTCATTCTAGGCACGGCGTTTCGCTGATTCAGCGGTAGCAAACTACTAATGACTTAGTATGCAGTTATTACAGCGCAACATCACCGCTTGGGTGCAAGAGCTACGCCCACAGACTGGTCCAGCGAGATGCCTCTGACATGGCACAGACCCGAATTCCCATCCTTGGCAAGTTACTCCAACTGCTGGCGGCTGTCCCCCGGGGCCGAGCTGGTACAGGACAGGCTTGCGCACAAACTCGACGTGGCACGCGGGACCGTGGTTCGCTATTTCGATCTCTTAGAATCCTTGTTCCTTATCCACCGTTTGCCGGCGGGATCCCGCAATCTCACGAAACGGCAGATCCAGCGTCCCAAGGTGTTCCTCATCGACACGGGACTCAACGCCGCACTGTCGAATATGGACGCCGCCCACTTGAGCTCGATGCAGGGCGCCGACCATCTTGGTCCTCTACTCGAGCAATTCGTGGTTTGTGAGCTGCTGCGGCACCAAGAATGGTCGGCAACACCCTTCAAACTTTTCCATTATCGGGATCGCCAAGGTGCCGAAGTAGACATCATCGTGGAAACCCCGGCAGGCATCATCGCGGTAGAGGTGACATCTACTGCTGCGGCCACTGCCCGGCACTTCCAGCACCTCAAGGCCCTTCGAGATCGGCTTGGTGACGAATTCCTCGCCGGTATCGTCTTGACGACCGGCACGGGACAAAATCCGGCGATCGGCTCGAATCGAATCGCTTCCCTTCTCGTCGCTGTGGTCGTGATGAGACGAGATTCGACCACATAGACCGGTCGGAGCTTCATCCCGAGGGTTATGGCAGCAGGACGGCCCAGATTCCTCAGCCCTCGTGCCCCGGCACGGATGCAGGGATCGTGAGTTGCGGCTTGATCGACGACTTAGGCTCCAACCCCCACTTCTCCAAGCTGACCCGCAGATGCTCAGCAGCATCAATATTGAGAGGGCCAGAGGTCCACATGGCGTAGGGAAGGTTCAGGAAGCGCTTCTTCTGCACCGCAGCAAGATTCTTGGTCGCCGGGTTGGATTGCAGGATCTTTACCTTCTCGGAGAAAGGCTGGGCATCGTAATCAACGAAGGCGATGGCGTCGGGCTTGAGTGTCGCCACTTTCTCCCAGCCGATCCTTACCCACGTATCGTTGACATCGTGGGCCGCATTCTGCCCACCCGCAGCATTGATGATGGCCTGCGGTCCGCCCTTATTTCCACTAGTGAAGACCGTGTCCTTGGCTGAGTCGAACAGCAAAACCACAGGGGTTTTCGCAGCCTTCGGAGCCTTGTTAAGAGCGTCAAGCCGGTCGTCGAGATCCTTGACCGCTTTCTTCCCGGTCGGTTCATTGCCGGTGAGCTTAGCCAGGTTACTCAGATCAGTACGGACGGCGTCCCACGGCTGCATGACACCACGAGCCTTCTCACTGCCCTTCTGCCGACAGGATTCGCTGAGCAGATAACTGCCAATGCCCCGCTCATGGAGCTTGTCCGGGGTCAGATTGCCCTCTTCGGAGAACCCATAATTCCAGCCCGCGACAACGACATCGGGCTTGTTGGCGATGATCGATTCCAGCGTCGGATACCCCTTGACAGCCTCATGCAGGTTGTCGATGACATGCGAGCCGTACTTGGCAGCAAGAATCGTTTTGTCATCACCCAGTGAACTTACAGCAGCGATCTGCCTAGCGGCCCCCGCGCTGAGAGCCATGGCGATGATGTTGCCGTCATTGACATAGAGACGCTGGGCAACCTTGGGATACGTCACCTTGTTCCCACAGTTGGTCAAGGTAACTTCGGATGAGCTCTTGGCGTCGTCACCCTTGGAGGTGGATCCACTGCTGCATCCGGCTAGAGCCATGGCTAGGCACGCGACCACGGCGATAGGCAGGCGAGGAATAGACACTTCAGATTTCCTTTCTAGAGGGCTCGGGCAGCGCTGCGGTACAGACGAGTTCCCGGCTGCCTTCAGGGGTGGTGACATGATGCGCGATGACATGGAAAGCCGTCGCCACGTTAGACGGGCTGAGCGCCTCCTCGGCGGGTCCCGTGGTAAGAACTCCGCCGTCGGCCAGGACGACCACGCGATCGAAGTGCGAAGCGGCCATGCTTAGGTCGTGGATGGTGGCCACGACCGTCCGCCCACTGGCACGCAGCGTCTCCAACAACTGCAACTGGTGTCGAACGTCAAGGTGATTGGTCGGTTCGTCCAACAGGATGAGATCGGCCCCTTGGGCCAGCCCACGCGCGATGACGGCGCGTCGCCGTTCACCGCCCGACAAATGGTCACACCGACGATCGATCAAATGATCCAACCCGACCAAAGCCAAAGCGTCACGAATGATCGCGCGCTCGGAACGCTGCCCCACCTGCCACGGCTTGCGGTGCGGCGTGCGTCCCAGCGCCACCATCTCTCCCAGCAGGAGATCCGGGGAGGGAGATTCCTCCTGTCCGACGAACGCCATGAGCCGAGCCCGCTGCATGGGTGTGTACTGGTTCACGGATTTCCCGTCGAGCAGGACATCCCCGGCATTGACCTTTCTGACGCCGGCGATGGATCGCAACAGCGTGGACTTACCCACACCATTGACCCCGACGATGGCAGTGAGTTGTCCCGCTCCCGCCGTGAAGCTCACGTCGTCGACGATGACGCGATCACCGATCCGGCACTGCACATTGCGAACGTCAAGACACGTCATGATTCACTCGAGAATCGGTATTGGCTGCGACCCATGAGGTACAAGAAGATGGGCGCACCAATGAATCCGGTTACGACGCCGAGGGGCACTTCTTGCGGAGCCGCAATAACTCGCGCACCGACGTCCACCCACAACAGGAACAGGCTGCCCACGGCGGCAGCGATTGGGAGCATCGACCTATGACTGGCTCCCACGAGCAATCGAGCCATGTGGGGGATGACAAGCCCCACGAACCCAATGCCGCCGGAAACGGCCACGAGCACTCCGACGAGCACTGAACTACCGACGAACAGCGCCTTGCGGACGCGCGTGTCAGGTATGCCCAGGGAACGGGCGACGTCGGTGCCGGCCGCCAGAGCATCTAACCACCCGGAGAACGCGATCATAAGCACGGCGATAACAACAGTGACAAGGGCCGCCACCCACAGGCTGTCCCAGGTGGCACCCGCAACTGACCCCAGCATCCAAAACAGCACCGACTGTGCCGCACGCGGGTCGGGACTTCGGAAGACGAGGAAACTCGCCAACGCCGAGAACGCCGAGGACAACACCACGCCCGACAGCACCAACCGAAGCGGCGTCATGCCTCCTTGCGCCATGGAAATGAGATAGACCAATGCAGCTGCCGCCAAGGCCCCTACAAGGGCACCAAGAGTGAGTCGGTGAGTTCCCCACGAAGTGAACATCCCCAAAGCGATGACTGCGGTTGCTCCCACACTTGCGCCAGCCGATACACCTAGCAGGTAGGGGTCAGCCAGCGGGTTCCGCACCAAGGTCTGCATGCCACTTCCAGCCAGGGCAAGACCGGCGCCAACGATAACCGCCAGCAGAGCCCTCGGGGCACGTAGGTCCCAGACGATGACGTCAATTATCGGATCGGGTCCCGGTTGAGCGGTCACCCGAGCGCCCACGGTGTCAAGGACTCCACGCAGCGGCAGTGGTTCGGATCCGATGGCCAACGAGATGACGGCACTGACGACGATGAGCACCACGAGGACCAGCAGCAACGGCGCCACCGGTAACCTGCGGTCACGCTCAACCGATCGCCTCGATGAGGGCATGACAGTTCCTTCTTGGTGCGAGGATCTTGATGCGAGATCCGAACGACACAGCGCCGTGCATGGGGGTCTTCGGACTTCGGATCACCCTCGGTCGGCCCTTCCCAGGATCACTCCCAGTGGTTTCGCCGACGTCGTCACCGTCACCGCTGCGCAACAGTCCCGGATTCACACCGGGTTCCTGCGACCTCATCAGGGCCGCACCATACAGACTCATGGAGGATATCAGGGACCCCCATTCCATGCCGCACAGCCCCGTCAACATACCGGGCCACACAACAGAATCGGCTCGGACCACGAGTTGTGGGGCGAAAAGCTACACGGTAACCGCGAGGTGCCTACTTCCGATCGCCTCCGAGCCAAGCTCCACCGTGATGCAAACTTTGCGTGAGAGCAAGCCGCTGGACGCGAAAGCGTCAGGACGCGTTGTCACCGCACAGATAGTGGAATCCACGACCCCGCCGTGCTCGTTGACGAAAGCCTCGCAGACAGCGCGTTCGGGCAGCAATTCGCGGTCTTTTCCCCATCTGGCGTCCCCCGTGACGTCAACGCGCTTGTGTTCCTCACACTAAGACCCTCATCGAAGTGCTGCTTAGATCTCGACTGTGATCGGATCCGGCCCGAAAGTCGCACCTCCAGCGTCAATGCAACAGGCAGCTACAACTGTGGACGCTCAACGTGAAACGGACGCCCGCGAAGGGGTCCCGTTGCCTGCCACAGGAAACCGTCCACCACGATGCACACTAGAAACCCTAAACACTGTAACCCACACTTCAATTCACACTGCAAAACTTGAAGTGTAAATTGCAGTGTGACGTTCCCACACTGCAAGCATGACCAGTCCATCATGACGATGAGGTGTGGGGCGTCGCAACACAAGGACCGCTCATGCTCACCCCCAGAGGACGTCACCCTCCCAGGTTCCCGTCGACACCACCGGGACGACCTGCCCAGTGACGACTGACCCCACATGCGGCACACGAGGAAGGTTCGCAGACACGGCCAGAGTCATGGGAATCGAAGTGTCACCCACGATCCGGTACCAGTCCACCCCAGTTAGCACGTTCGTGCGTTTCTCAACTTTCTTGCACACCATCGTCATCTCAGCGACAGCACTGGCCTCACCACGGGTAGCTCGCCCGGCGTTAATCTCCATGAGCCAAGGACTGATCAGGGTTCCGGCGGCGAACTGTAGCTCGCCGCCCAAGGATCCCTCGTGGGAACGCCCGTACTCCTCCTCGGATTCAAAAACCCGCAACATCTGGTTGGCGACCGCGCCCACACGAAGATGCTTAACAAAACGAGGGGTGTCGTCGCCAGGCTCGGCACACAACGGCACCTCGACCGGATCGTCGACGTTGGCCAGGAACCGCGCCACGTGCCTGCGATTCATTGTCGGCAATGTGAGGACAGACTCCCCGGTGAGCATCGAGGCAAGACCCGCATGGGAATAGATGTCGACTAACGCCACCGCTGGGCTGAATCGCACGAGATCCGCCGGATGCGTCGTCGGGGCGACAAGGGAGGCCATCGTCTCCATCTCGTCGTGACCCTTTTGCTTCATGAGAGCTAGCCGAGCTCCAGACGGATCAGTATAAGCAGCCAGCAAGTCAAATCCGCCGACATCTTCCACACCGACGGCACCAGCCTCAGCCGCAGAGTTGACAAGAGCGTCAAGATCGGGAGCATCGAAGCCCAGGGCATGCAGGTCGTGGGAAATCACCCGACGATGATATGCACCACCAGACGCGCCCGTCATGGTCGAGCGATCCCACGCCGTGTCATGAATGACCCCATTGATCAGCCTTGCAAGGCTCGCAGCACCTCATCCCGCAGCCTGGCAGAACGACGTGGGGTGCGGTCACCGACGACGCTGACTGTCATGCCGCCAGCCTGCTGGGTGGCCGGGGTGAAAGCACTGCCCTTGCGGCTGTTATCGCCACGCACGCAGAAGATGCCTCGCCTGTCGGCCTCTTCGGCCACCAGGGCATTGACTTCTGGATCGTTCGTGAGTGCCTGGACGAACCAGACTCCGTCAAGATCCTCAGTCTGGAAAGCCCGACGCTCCAGGTTCACCAATCCTTTACGGAACATGCGGGTAAGCTGGATGCCAGAATTTGGGGCCACGACATGCACGTCGGCGCCCGCCTCCAACAACCGCACCACGCGACGCTCCGCCACGTGCCCCGCACCGACGACCAGCACCTTGCGCCCCTGCAACCTCAGGCCCGACATATAAACGGGAGCTCCTTCCCCCAGACCGACCTCGTCGAGAGGCTCGCGGTAACGATCGACGACGACATCTGCGACCTCGTCACAGTCACCAATTACCGGAGCAATACGGATCTCGACTCCGGGGTGGCTAGCTTGCCAGGCCTCCACCTGTTCGGTCATCCACACATGTAGCAGGCCTGGGAACAAGAAATTGCCCTGCACGACGATCTGGTTGGCCCCCTGCGCGGCTAAGGCAGACAAGGCTTCCGGGACTGACGGACGAGTCACCTGAATGAAAGCAGGCTCGACCCGCGACAGGTCGTTTTCCTCCCAGAACATTCGCGTCAGGGTGTAGTGAGAGGCGTTGGCGTCAGGCACTAGGGCGCCACGCCCCACGAGCACTGCCGACGTGTCCCGAGGCCTCCACTCCTCGCATCCTTCACCAGCGGCAAGGGTCTCGGTGAGACGATGGTTGAGGGCCTTGCGCATCCGAACGTCCGGCAACAGCGGGGCGGAATACATCACCCGGGCGTCCCCGCGGCCCTCGTCAATTGCCTCCGGAATATCCTCGCGGACGTGACCGCCAGTGTTGAACATCAGTGGCACGACGACAGCGGCTGCCTCCTCGTCGCCGCCGGCCCCCTCGGGATTGTCTGGGGCCTGGGCGACGGCGGCACCGACGGCCTCGGGGATGCCGGGTTCGGCGAGCTCGACGAACCCCAGTTCCACCGGGATACCAGGCAGCTTGCGAGCAACGCGCTCAGCCAAAGCACGGCACTCGGCCACACCTGCCTCGTCGCGGGTGCCGTGGGCAGCGATGACCAGCGGAGTTCCGCTGGTGAGGGGATCGGTCATTTCGAATCCTTTGTGTCGTTTATGGGCTCAGACATGCGAGTGGAGTGAACCGGAGGCTTGGAGAGATAAGTCTCTTCGTCGGCCTTGGGCAAGTCCTTGTGGGTGTAATTCTTGCGAGCCTCGCTACACACGTGCCCGTCCATCCAGTGGTAGTCACGCGGGGTGACCATGAGACGTCGTCCATCACCGGAGCTGACGTACTTGGTCGTCGTCGAGCCGACGACAACCAAGGTTGTCATGCCACACCACTCGGGCTTGAACTCTTCGAGGGTAGACATGATCACTTGCTGTTGACGGCGCTCAGCGTGGGAGACCAGGGCCACCGGGGTGGAAGGCGGACGGTGCTCGGCCATGATCGCCAGGGCATCAGGGAGCTGGTGGGTACGAGTGCGCGAACGCGGGTTATAGAAGGTGGTGACGAGGTCTCCCTCAGCAGCCGCCTTTACGCGCTTGAGAATGAGGTCCCAGTCGGTATGCAGGTCCGACAGGGAGATAGTGGCGTGATCATGTCCCAACGGAGCACCGAGGATCGCCGAGATGGCGAGCTCAGCGGTGACTCCAGGGACGATCTCGACGTCGATACCGTCGGTACCCATCTCCAGAGTAGGGGAGGCCATCGCGTAGATGGCCGGGTCGCCACCACACACGAAAGCTACATTGCGGCCGTCCCGGGTGGCCTCGATAGCGGCCTGAGTGCGCTCTTCTTCGGTGCCCATCTTGGTGGCCAGGATTGTGGCCCCTGGGCGCACCAGGTCTCGTATCTGACGCACGTAGGGGGCGTAGCCGGCAACGAAAGTCGCATTGCGGATGGCCTCGACGGCGCGCGGAGTCAGCAGATCACGGGAGCCCGGTCCGAGCCCAACCACCGACAGATGGCCACGTGCCGGGATGCGGCCGATGGCGCAGGTAGCCTCCGAGGTTTTGGTCTTATGTACCAGCAACTCGGCCCCCTGGCACAACACCGCGGCCTCACTGACGCTCGGCGTCCCGACCTCCCGGGCAACGACGTCGGAAGGTGTCGGGACATCGTGGGCGGCCAGAGCCTCGGCGGACTCAGTGCGATATTCCACACCGAGTTGGTTAGCCAGCTTCACCAAACCAAGCTCGCCGGCCTTAACCTCGTGGGACACCAAGCGGGTCACCGAACCGAGAGCCAGGCCGTTATCCTCCAAAGTCTTAACGAGGAGTTGACGCAGCGACTCGACCTCGGTGCCCTTGTTGCATCCCATCCCAACGACTAGACAGCTCGGATGCAAGACAACGGTAGGCAGGTCGTCACCGTGATCGACGAAGACGCGCTCTGCAACCCGCTCGGAAACGATAACCCGGGCAGCCGGGGTCTCGACGTCCTCGGTGACGTTCTGGGGTAGCGGGGGCAACGGCCAAGGCTGCTCGCGGACGACGAGCACCGGACGTCCGGCGATGATCGATCCGGTTACACCCGCGACATCACCCTCGTAGGCCCAGCCAAGCTGGTCGAGGGCCGGTACACCGAGGGAGTCGGTAGCGGTGGAGACAACCGCGGTGCCGCTGAGGGCCTCGGCAACGGTGCGGGAGAGTTCGTTGGCTCCACCGACGTGACCACCCACCAACGGGATGGCGAAGCGTCCAGCCTCGTCAACGACGACCACTCCCGGGTCAGTCTTCTTGGACTCCAGTAGTGGGGCAATGATCCGCGTAGTAGCGCCCAGGGCCAAGTGGGAAACGATGAGATCGCACTCCCCCCATGCGGCGGCCAGACCGGTGCGCGATGGCCCGACATACTTCTTCGTCTCACGCTTGAGAGCGCGGTCAATGGCCTCGGCGTGGGCTACGGCAGCGTCGGAGTTGATGATCTGTCCGATGATCGGATCACGGTCGGAACCGTCGGGGTTGGTGTCGGAACCTGGCTGCGGGTCGTCGGGACCGTTGACGTTGACATCACCAGCGAGCTCGGGGTTGATACCGAGGGCCTCCGGAGAATCCGGGTGGTGCTCAAGCACCAGCACGACGTTGGGGCTAAGGATGTCCTCATCGGCGATAACGGCCTTGGCAGCGTCCTCGTCCAGAACGCGCACTCGCTGACCCTCTTCACCGATCTTCTCGGCCAGCACGAAGGTCTTACCACGACCTGCAAGCCCATCAACCAGTTCAGCGAGACCTCGATTGGGCGCCGTCAGCACGCCAACCTTGGGATGGATCTTCGCAAGCCGAACAGCCGTTTCGATGTCCTTGGAGTGGGAGGAGACAAACTGGGCGTCATCCCACGGCAGGGCGATCGCGGCGAACGCTGCCTGCAAAGAGGTCGGAGCCGTCACCACCTCGACACGCAAACCGGCCTGTCGGATCCGGCGAACCACACCGAAAAACAGCGGGTCACCGGAGGCGATAACAACGACGTTGGCGTCATCAGGCAGCGACTGGATCCGCTCAATAGCGGGCCCGATAAGACCAAGTTTCTGACGCTTATCGTCGGAGACAGCAAGGGCATCAAGGTGACGCTGACCACCGACGACGAGATCAGCCTGGGTAACTTCCTCGCGTAGGGCGTTGCTAATAGTGCCGAGATATCCGTGGACGCGAATCATGAATTGCCCTTCGTGTCGGGGTTCGTGGAGTTCCGGTGGTAAACGCCGCAGGTGCCGTGAGCCTTGAGGTCAGCGTGGGCCTGAGCGTCGGCTGCGCGATACTCGTGACGAAAACCGGGATGGTAAAGGTGGCTGCGGGTGGAGATCGGCCCCTCTGCCAGCGCCGGGCCCACAAGGACGACCGCATGCTTCCACAGCTTGTGGTTACGCATCGTCTCCGACAGGTGAGCCAAGTCGCAGCGAAACATCATCTCCTCGGGCCAGGTCACCGCATACCCGATGATGCAGGGGGTCTCCGGCAGATATCCGCCCTCCAGTAAGGCCTCCTGAAGCGCCTTGTTACGGGCCGCTGACAGGTAGATTGCCATAGTTGCCCCGTGGCGGGCGAAGGAAGCAACGGTCTCACCGTCGGGCATGGGCGTGCGCCCGCCCTCGAGCCGGGTGAGGATGAGTGACTGAGAGACTTCCGGGACAGTGATCTCGACGTCCATCCGAGCAGCGGCAGCCGAGAAAGCAGAGATGCCAGGAATGGTCTCGAAGTCAATACCAATACGACGACACAGGTCACGCTGTTCTGCGGTAGCCCCGTAGATGGACGGGTCACCGGTGTGGACCCTGGCCACCACCAGACCCTCGTCGCGGGCGCGGGTGTAGAGGGGTTCAAGGTCCTCCAAGGGGATGGAGGCGGAATCGATAAGCTCAGCGCCCTCCTTGTGACGGGCAACCATGTCGGGATGTACCAGGCTGGAAGCCCAGATGATGATGTCGGCGGTCTCAATAATCCGAGCACCACGCACACTCACCAAGTCTGGGGCACCCGGACCAGCTCCAACGAAAACGACCTTGCCAGCTCCTTCGGGGATGTCATGACGGGACACCGGCGGCGGCTCGATGGCGTTGTGGTCTAAATCCTCCAGAGCCTTCTCAGACACATGCTGGGTGGGTCGTGCGGCCTGAGGTTCGTTCACAGTTTCCCTCCTGTGGTGGTGCGCTCCGGAGTGGTCAAGACGGTCGAGAAATACGGCAGAGTCTGCGCGTCAGCCACCTCGTCAAGGGTGATGATCTGCTCAGATGTCAAGGTGACGTCGGTGCCGATGACAGCCTGACGGTCCCGGCTGCGCAACTGCTCGACGACGTCGGGGAGTTTACGTCCGCCCTTGTAGATCGCAACCGAGTCAACGAGGTCGAGGACCTGCCCAAGCTTGTTGATGCCGACGGTAGCCGGGACGAGGGCCAGGATCTCCTTGCCCTCGACGAGTGGACGCCCGGACGCAGCCGATAGGGCCTGCATAGCGGTAATGCCAGGGCTCAACTCGACGGTGACGTCGGGCAGCCTCTCCTCGACGTTGGCACGCAGATAGGTGAAGGTAGAGAAAACAGTCGGATCACCGACGGTGGCGAGGGCGACGGTACGGGCTCCCTCATCGAAGGCTGTCACCACGGCGTCGGAGGAGACCTGCCAGGAGGCCTTGCGCTTTTCACCGACACCGGACCTCTCCCGCATTGAGAAGGGGATGCGTCTGATACGCCCGGTGATTTCGGGAACGACAGCCGTGATGATGCTCTCGGCACGCCCCGGACCATCAGTGGTGGCCTCGGTGTAGGGAACGAGGATCACGTCTGCCTCGCGCAAGATGCGTACGGTTTTCACGGTGACCAGTTCCGGGTCACCCGGGCCGACCCCCACTCCGAAAAGGGTGCGTGACGTGGCATCGTTCATGTGGTTCTCCTCAGGTACCCTCGCCTGACGGTCTGTTCGGCAGGAATCGGGCAGAGCGTCTGGCTGCACCGCATGGGGGTGTCTCACAGTGGCGGGACCGCTCCGGAATCTCACCGGATTGCTCATCGCTCGATCGCATATCGAGCATAGCTGAGACGAGACATCACACACACCTAATGCTGCGGTAGCGAGGAACACATCGCCGCACCGAATACCGGGTCTCTTTGGCCGCCGTGCTGTTCTTGCACGCTCACAGCATGGACCAGGTCATCTGAGAACAAGATGGCCAAGTAGGAAAAGATCCTCAACCAACAGATCAACGCGCCAGGTGCAGTATCCGATCGACATCGACGTGAGCCTCCAACGCGTCGGCGAGGGTTTCGATCATCGCCTCGCGTCGAGCCTGATAACCCAGCTCGTCGGAGTGCGGACGCCAGGATGATCCAGCGTGACGGGCCGCGTCAGCCAGCCACGTGCGACGGAATTCGTCGTGCTCGAATGCCCCGTGCCACATCGTCCCCCATACCGGACCGACGTGTATGCCGTCAAGGAAGGCTTCAGCGTCCTCAAGCGAGCGACAGACGCCGTGATGGATTTCATAGCCACCAACCTCGATCCCCCGCCATGTCCCGTGCGACAAGGCAAGGGTCTTCGTGGCGGCGAAGTTCACCTCGACCGGTAGCAGTCCAAGCCCTTCGACGACACTTCCCGGAGCCGTCTCCTGACCATCGGGGTCGAGGATAGTGCGGCACAGCATCTGGTACCCGCCACAAATGCCCACCACGGTGCGCCCCTGCTTGGCACGGCGAGCCACGACGTCAGCGATGCCCGAGCGTCGCAACCATTCCAAGTCGGACACAGTGGACCGCGACCCCGGCAGGACGAGGACGTCAGCGGCCTGACACGTATCCGGGTTTGTCGTCACCTGGACGTCCACCCCGGCCTCGCCAGCCATGGCGTCGACGTCGGTGGCGTTGGAGATACGCGGGAACCGCACCACCGCAACCCGTAAGGATGACGGGTCGACGGCGTCTCCCTCGTGACGCCACCGTCCCACTTCCAAGGCGTCCTCGCCATCGAGCCACACCCCCGGGACCCAAGGCAGTACCCCGAAACTCGGCATCCCGGTACGATCGGTGATCTCCTCAAGTCCGGGAGCGAGGATGGCATCGTCACCACGGAACTTGTTGACGATGTAACCGGCTAACAGAGCCCGGTCGTCATCGTCGAGAAGTGCCCAGGTGCCAAAGAGACTTGCCAGAACCCCGCCGCGGTCAATGTCACCGACAAGCACGACCGGCAGGTTCTTGGCCTGAGCCAACCCCATATTCGTGTAGTCGCCGCGGCGCAGATTGATCTCGGCCGGAGACCCAGCTCCCTCACAGATCACCACGTCGTGGGACGCGGCAAGCTCGTCATAGGCAGCCCATGCGACCTCGGCCAGGTGTCGCCGTCCGGTGGTGTACTCCCCCGCCTCCAACACTCCACCGGGCTTTCCCCGCAACACGACGAAGGAGCGCCGATCAGTGCCCGGTTTGAGCAACACTGGATTCATGGCAGATGTTGGTTTGACCCCGGCTGCAGTGGCCTGGAGGTACTGGGCTCGGCCGATTTCGGAACCGTCTGCGCACACCATCGAGTTGTTTGACATGTTCTGGGCTTTGAAAGGCACCACGTCGATGCCGCGACGTCGGGCGACCCGGCACAAGGCGGTAACGACGAGGGATTTACCCGCGTCCGACGATGTTCCGGCAACGAGGATTCCGGTCATGGTGAGTCTCCTTGTCATCAACGCCCTTTGCTGTACGGCAGAAGACCGCGCGGAATCAGGCCGCCGTAGAACAGCACATGGGCCACACTGGCCAGCCCTGCGACAGCACACCAGGTGGCTGCCGTGGTGACCGTGGTGACCAGGCGCGCCGCGTCGGCCGTCTTGTCAGCATCGGGACGGGGCCCCGACCCCAGTAAGGGGCGGAACTCCACCCGGTTGCGGTAGTAGACGTTACGTCCGCCGAGTTGAACACCGAGGGCCGCTGCCCAGGCCGACTCGCACCAGCCACCGTTGGGACTGGGATGGTGGCCATGCTCGGCCCGCACCACTCGCCAGGTAGTTTTCCGATCGCCTCCGACCGTTGAGGCACACCCAGCGGCCAAGGCTCCGGTGAGCCGAGCTGGCACCCAGTTGACAACGTCGTCGAGGTAAGCGGCCACCTTGCCGAAGTGCTCGTAGCGGTCGTTATGGTGGCCGATCATGGCGTCAAGGGTGTTGGCCCCGCGGTGGACGAGCAGCCCGGGCAACCCAGCGACCGCGCCCCACCAGAGCGATGCGACTGCGGCGTCGGAGGCGTTCTCGGCCATCGACTCGACGGCGCCCCGGGCAATCTCGAGGGCGTCGAGGGCGTCAGGGTCACGCCCGCACAGGTGCGGTAGACGTTTCCGCGCGGCAACCAGATCGCCATTGGCCACATGGTCGGCCATCGCCCGGCCTTCGCGAGCCAGAGATGCAGACCCGACGACGGCCCACGTGGCCAAGGCGGTGGTGGCGATACGGAACGCCGGTCGGTTTCGGGTGAGGCGATCAACGGCGCCTCCGATCACCGCAAGCGGCGTCAAGCAGGTGACAGTAAAGAGGGTCCCGCGTCGCGTCGAATCCGCGTACATGGTCTTTTCCAGCCGGGCGACCGCCGCACCGAACATGGCCACCGGATGGTGGGTTTGCGGGTCAGGCACGATGTGGTCGGCGATAATGCCCAGCCCCAGACCAGCAGCCCGGCAGAGCAGACCGACAGCGACGTGGCGGCGTGGCGTGATCGACATACCTCACACCTTATCGAGATCGAGTTATCGAACGGCCCCGGTAGCCTTCCTAAGGTGAGCCGCATCGTCATCGTCAGGCACGGACAGTCGACATGGAATCGTCAAGGACGCATCCAAGGACAGACCATGGGTGTTCGGCTAACGATGCGCGGGCGAAGTCAGGCTCGCCAGGCCGCTCGCGCGGTGGCAGGTCTGGTGCCCCACGGCACCCCGATCGTCGCCTCGGACCAGAAGCGAGCAGTGCAGACGGCCCGTCCCATCGCACGAGTTTTGGGAGTGCAGGTGATGACGGATCCGCGGCTGCGAGAGCAGGGGCTGGGGGCCATGGAGGGGCACACCGCCGATGAGCTCGAACCTCTTCCTCAGCCAACGGGGGTACATCCGGCCGACGTGCGATGGGCCGGCGGGGAGTCGCTCGCAGACGTGGCTGAGCGGTGTCACAGCCTGCTGGACGACTTAGCAGCTCGTCATCTGTCGGCAACCGTGCTCGTCACGCACGGTGACACCATGCGGGTCCTACTGGGGATTCTCGATGGTCGTAGTCACCGAGACCTCGACTGGGATCTCTCGTTGACGAACGGAAGCGTCATGGTACGAAATGTGGACCTGGGCAAGTTACATTGACGGCCTTTGCGGTCGTAACCAGTCAACTGGACGCTCCATGCCCCACCCCCGAAGCCCGCAAGACTGTACTTTCCACGTCATCGAGCGTGTGCCCGACGATCGTCCGAAAGGATGTTTCCCGTAGTACTGGGAGACTTGTAACGGGGTTCGCGACCGACTCGAACGCTGCGGGCAATCTGCGTCATACTCTCAGCCTTGGCGATGCCGAACCGTTGGCTGGCTGCATCCCTGCCGACGAGCAATGACCTGGGCCACATCACGAACCACGACCCTCACAGCCACCCCCGATGCCGAGCCGTGACAGCCGCCTCAGTGCGATTCGCCGCACCCGTCTTGCCGATAGCCGAGGACACGTGGTTGCGCACCGTCCCCACTGACAGGCACAGCTCGGAAGCAATGAGGGAGATCGATGCTCCCGACTCGGCCAGCCGCAGGATCTCCCGTTCCCGGTCTGACAAGGGATTGTGACCCTCGATGAGGGATTCAGCGGCCAAGGCCGGGTCGATGGCCCTACCTCCGGCGTGAACCTTGCGCACCACCTGGGCCAGATCCTCGGCAGGGGTGTCTTTAACAAGGAATCCAGCCACACCGGCATCCATGGCTCGTCGCAGATATCCCGGTCGCCCGAAGGTCGTCACGATGAGAATTCGACACCACGGCGCCTGCTCCCTCAGCTCGGCAGCGACCGTGATCCCGTCGAGACCAGGCATCTCGATGTCGAGCAAACACACGTCAGCGTCAGTATCCTGCACCAGGCCAATCACCTCGTCACCTCGCCCGCACGTGCCGACGATCTCCAGGTCGTCCTCCATGCCGAGCAGGGCTGCCAGAGCTCCGCGTACTAGGGTCTGGTCGTCAGCTAGCACGAGCCTGATCGGGGTCTTGTTGACCATGGTCTCAGCCTGTCACGACAATCCGGGTACCGTAGCCACGCTCCCCCGGCCCGATCCACAACTCTCCCCCGGCTACCTCGACCCGTCGGCGCATACCCGTCAAACCGTTGCCCTCGGGAGCGCCTCCTCGGCCACGACCGTCATCGCTGATGGCCAGAACCTCGTCATCGATCTCGACGAAGCAGGTGTGGGCCTGCGCGTGACGCACCACATTCGTCACCGCCTCGCGCAGCACCCATCCGCGCACCGTATCAAACTCCGAACGCTCGCCATGGCACCCGCGTTGGACATCAGTACGCGTGTCGGAGACGACACACTCGAGACCAGCGGCCTCCAGTGCAGTACGAGCTGCGACAAGTTGAGCATCGACTCCCATATGAGCCATGTCACTGACCAGTTCTCGTACCTGCGCGCGACAATCCGTGCAGTTCGACCGCCTGGGCACGCGCAGCGTCCGGATCGGTGCCAATGAAGCGTTCCACCAACTGGGCCTTCATGGCCATAACCGTGAGTGTCTGGCCGAGCAGATCGTGGACATCGGAGGCGACCCGTTGGCGTTCCTCCAAACGTGCCAGGACGTCCTGTTCGGCTTGACGAGCCAGCTGCCCCCGGCAGGCCGTCCGCTCCAGGACCCCCACCACCGTCACTACAGCAACCGAGATGGCCGAACAGATCGCCCACGGCATCAGGTCCGGCGTGGTCCACACCAGCACAGCCATCCCGACGACCTCGATGGCGAGCGTGATCTCAAGGGCTATCTCAGGCATCTGGAAGACAGCGAAGGCTATCGGGTATGCCAGCGCAGTGGCCACCATCTTGGGGCTGACAAGGGCCAACAGGGCGCACAAGACCACGAGCACAACCTGACCCACGATGGCGCTTCTACGGACCTGACGTTTCGTGTACCACAGTTCCAGCCCGTCAACATGCCACCAGAACAGCGCCAAATAGAACAGCGCGAAGATGGCCAACCCCACCCAGCCCAAAGCGATGCGCCATGGCGGTAAAGGCGAGCTCTGAAGGGACACGACGGTATAGGCGAGGAAGACAAGCCAGACACCAGCAGCGAGGGCGTTGCGGTTACGACGCCGCACGGGACTCGGACGCGATGCCCCTACGATCACTACCATGGCGGAGTCCTTCCTGCTAGCCCCGTGCATTCCAGGGGTGCTGTCCCGATCGATTTCATCCCCGATGTGGATCTCGTCTGCTCCGATCCTCTCAGCGGTTCTGACGACGTCTACCCGCCAGCACTGTCACGATCCCCATGATGATCGTCCAAGCGATGATACTGACGACAGGACGCCACACCGGCTCGTCGATCACGCCATGCATCGTCACCATCTGCTGCCCGATGAGCGGCGTCCGCGTCAGCTGACCGAGCCCATACATCGGGGTGAACCGTGACAGCTTGAGCATGAATCCATTCAGCGGGATGAACATATTGCCTAGAAAAGCCAGGGCAACGGTGCAGAAGGAGGTGATCCCAGTCGCAGCCTCGCCACGCACCAGCAGAGCGACGGCCAGACCGAACAAGGTGAAGGGCATTGAGCACACCCAGCACAACAGGAAGGACCACAACCAGCGCAACCCGTCGACGCGGGCATTGGTGATGGCACCCGTGGCGAAAACGACCGCCAGCGGAACCAAAGCCACAGTTTCGATCGCCAGCACCTTTGAAAAGACGTATTTCAACGGCGTCATCGGGGTGAGTGCCAGCTGACGACCCCATCCGCGCTGCTGTTCGAGAGCAGCGTGGGATCCCCACGTGGTGACGGCCATGACAGCCCCGTAAACAGCCATGGAGACCATGATCGTTGCCTTGACGTTCCCGTGGGCAACGGCGGCGTCGGTGTACGACTGGGTGGCTCCGAAAATGAGGTAGAAGCCGGCAGGCATAAGTACGGTGAAGATGGTGCCGCCGGTGTTGCGAAGCAACCTGCGGATGTCGAGAAACGCGTAGGTGATCATGCTGCTGCCTCCCAGTCGTCAACATCGTCACGGGAATCATTGGAGCCTGTGAGCCGGACGAAGGCGTCCTCAAGGGTCATCGTCGAGATGAGCAGCCCGTGAGCGTCGGTGTAGGTCAGAAGGTGACGTGCCAGGTCGTCAGGCTGACTAGTGTGCACGATGAGTTGCTGGCCCTGGACGGTGATGTCGTTAATCCCAGGGAAGGTGCGCAGACCCTCGGCCAGTACGGAGGGATCAGTGAGAGTCGCTCTGACAGTGGATCCGGACACCGAGGCGCGAACCTCATTGATGGGACCGTCCGCGACGAGCTGTCCACCACTGACGAGGACGACGCGACGGGCGAAGGAATCGGCCTCCTCGATGTAGTGGGTGGCGAAAATGACCGTACGTCCGGCGTCGGCCTCCTCACCCATGACCTGCCAGAAGCGGCGACGAGCTTCAACGTCCAGACCGGTTGTCGGCTCGTCGAGAATAAGCACATCGGGGTTAGGCAGCATCGCGAGGGCGAAACGAAGTCGCTGCCGCTGACCCCCCCCCCCCGAGCATTTGCCGACCTTGGTTCCGGCGAATGGGGCCAACTCCCACCTCTCGGTGAGGGGCTTGACCCTCGAGCGCTGCCCGTGTGCGGCAGCGATGGCCTTCATGGTCTCTGCGACGGTGAAGTCGGGTAGCAGTCCGCCAGTTTGAAAGACGGCGCTGATGCAACCAGTACGGGCGGCTGTTCTCGGATCGGAGCCCAGGACAGTGACCTTCCCACTGTCGGGTCTGGTCATGCCAAGGAGCATGTCGACGGTCGTGGATTTACCGGCGCCGTTGGGCCCGAGGAAGGCCACGACCTCTCCGCGGTTGATCGTCATTGACAAGTGGTCGACGGCAATGAGGCGTTCGCGGCTGCCGGCCTGGGGGAACGACTTGACGAGATCGCGTATCTCTATCGCTGGTTTGTCCATGGCTCCAGTCTCGAATCGACAAGACTGGAGCCACCATCCTTCAATGTCACAACTTGGCCATGACATTCGTCACGGTCATCAGCGTGAGCTGACAATCAGAACGTGCTAACGAGTTGGCTGGCCCCCGCAACTCACAACCGGACTAGCATCTTCCCGGTGTTGGCGCCGTCGAGCATGTCGATGAACGCTTGTGGAGCGGCGTCGAGGCCGTCACGGAAAGTTTCGTCCCAGTGGATTTCGCCGGCCGGCAGCCACTCGGCCATCCGCTGTTGGAACTCCGGACGGACCTCCTCGGCATACTTAGCGATGACGAAGCCACGTAGGGTGAGGCGTTTCCCGATGGCCAATGCGAGATTTCGGGGGGCACAAGGCGGTTCGACGGAGTTGTACTGGGATATCGCCCCACACATCGCTACCCGACCGTCGATGTTGAGATGATCAATGGCGGCCTCCAGGTGATCGCCACCGACGTTGTCGTAGTAGACGTCAATGCCGTCGGGGGCTGCCTGCCCGAGCAACTCGGTACTCGGACCGTCGTGATAATTGAAAGCGGCGTCGAAGCCGAGCTCGCGCAACCGGGCAACCTTAGCGTCAGTGCCAGCCGAACCAATGACCCGAGAGGCACCGAGCAGCCGTGCCAGCTGACCAACCATCGATCCGACGGCTCCGGCAGCTCCAGAGACGAAAACGGCGTCACCAGCCTTCATCTCGGCGGCACGGGTCAAACCAGCGTAGGCAGTGAGCCCAGTCATTCCCAACACACTCAGATATGCCGACGCAGGGGCTATGTCGGTGTCAATGATGTGTGCATCATCGGCGTTAAGGACGGCATGCTCTCTCCACCCGAGCTGGTGACTGACGTGGCTACCTTCCGGAATCTCCTCGCTGCGCGACTCGATGACGGTACCGACGGCACCCCCGTCAAGGGGCCGGTCAATGTGGAAGGGCGGCACATAGGACTTGACGTCGTTCATTCGACCACGCATGTACGGATCGACCGACATGATGTCATTGGCAACCAGGATTTGACCGTCGGATAGCTCGGGGAGGCTGATCTCCTCGATGCGAAAATTGTCCTCGGTCGGTGCGCCGTGCGGGCGCGAGGCCAGGTGGACGGCACGGGTGGTCGTGGGACGTGTGGTGCTCATGGGGGTACTCCTCTTCTCGACACCGCTACAGCATTACTTGCCAACTCTCGCGCGGGCATCGCGGTCACACCAGACGATTCCGCGGAGGGTGATCGCGAGTCATGCACAATAGGGACCATGGCTGACATCACGATCCTTCGAGCAGACATCACCACCCTCGACGTCGATGCTGTCGTCAACGCGGCAAACCGTCAGTTGGCTGGTGGCGGCGGGGTTGATGGAGCCATCCACCGGGCTGCTGGACCAGAACTGTCACAGGCATGCCGGAAGCTACGCGAAACCACCCTGACCGATGGTCTGCCCACCGGTCAGTCGGTGGTCACCACTGCCGGAAAGATGCCCGCGAAGTGGGTTATCCACACCGTCGGCCCGGTATGGGCTAAGACCATCGACAAGTCTGACCAGCTCGCCTCCTGCTACCGCACCTGCCTGCACGTAGCCGACGAGATCGGCGCGCGAACCATTGCTTTTCCGACCATCTCTGCCGGGGTCTACGGCTACCCGATGGACGAGGCGACTCGGATCGCCGTCGAGACCTGCCGACAGACCATCACCAAGGTAGAAACGATTTACCTCGTTGCGTTCAATGCCGAGGCCGAGGCCGGTTATCGAGCTGCCCTCGGGGAGGAGTGATCCGGGTATTCGGGCGAGGACGCCCGCAATTTAGTTGGCTAGCTCGGTAAGGATGCGTTCCAGCACAACAGCGTGATTGACCTCGCGATCACCGGCGCCATAAAGCAAAATCACGTCGTCGCGCCCGGCACATTCGTCCAGGAATGTCTTCGCGGCACCGGACTCGTCAAGCTCGGCTTCATAGCGGCCTGCGAACTCGTCGAAACGCTCAGGATCGTGGTTCCACCACGTACGCAGCTGGGAGGACGGGGCAAGATCGGTGCGCCGCTCGTCGAGTCGAGCGTCATCCTTCTTGACCCCTCGCGGCCACATCCGATCAACCAATACCCGGTACCCCTCGGCAGGGCCCTTCTTGAGGTCATCACGAATGTTCACTGCGCGGAAAATCGTCATGTCTTCCACTGTGTCACGCGAGGGTCAAGCCTTCTGCTTCTTTTTGACGAAGATGGGTGCCAAGATAACGATGATGAGAGCGATAGCCACCCAATTGGCAATCTTGGCGTAGTACTTGAGGGCGTCAACGATGGGATCGCCCACTCCCCAGCCCAGTCCCAGATATCCTAGGTTCCAGATAGTCGCAGCGACGAAGTCTAGAGCAATAAACCACCTCACCTTCATCCCAGATGCCCCCGTCAAGACGAACACAACCGGCATGATCGGAAGCGGGATCGGCACATAGGCGACGAGCACTCCCAGCCAGCCAAGCTTGCGAGCCCATTTCTCCGCCTGGTCATACCTGCGATGCGCCCGCTCGGATCGTCCAGCCCAGACCTCGATCATGCCTCGGCCCCACAGCTTGCCGGCCCACCAGTAGACCCAGTCGAGTTTGATCGACATAATCGAGCCCAATAACAGCCACCAAAGCCAGTACGGAACCTGCCCCACTGATACCAGCGCCCCGGTCGCAGCCGCACCGGTACGAGACCCGGTCAACCCCATGAGGATGGGCGGATCAAGACCGAGCAGCCAACCGCGCAATGGGAGCATCGCCAAAGAGAAGATGCCAAGGAAGCCGATCCACCCCATGCACCAGTAGTCGGAGCGACCCGGCTTGTGGTTCCACGGCATGCCCTCGGCCTTCCACCACTCCTCCTCTGCTGGGGACTCGGTTCCGGTGGAGGATCGCGCCAGTTCGTCTTCAGCCACAGCCAGGGAGGTGGCGGCAACGGCAAAGGAATCCTTCTCACCTGCCGCCGCAGTGCTCATCTCATTCTGCACGCCGTTGAGGATACCCAGAACCGGTGACAACCCTGCATCGGCAATATCTGCCAAGAGGGGAACACCTTACTCACAGCCCTATCCCAGCGGTAGCGTGGTATCTCGCTTCACCCAGCACACCCTAACCCCGCCGGGCGAGGAAGGACCACATGATCCGTTTCGACCACGTCAGCAAGCGTTTCGATGACGGAACAGTCGCCGTCGACAACTTCGAACTGACAGTGGAATCACACCACCTGGTGGTCCTCCTGGGGTCTTCGGGGTGTGGCAAGACGACCCTGCTGCGGATGGTCAATCGGATGGTTGATCCATCTGAAGGACGAATACTCATCGACGACACTGATGTCGCCACCGTCAATCCGGTCAAGCTGCGCCGCCAGATCGGATACGTCATGCAATCGGGCGGATTGTTCCCCCACCGCACTGTTGTTGACAACATCGCCGCTGTGCCCCTTCTCTCGGGGGTTTCGCGAACTGCTGCCCGTACCCGAGCGATGGACTTACTCGAAAGAGTCGGCCTCGATTCTTCCCTGGCGCGTCGATACCCCACCCAACTATCAGGCGGGCAGCGACAACGAGTCGGGGTGGCACGCGCCCTGGCCGCCAACCCCGACATCCTCCTCATGGACGAGCCTTTCGGTGCTGTCGACCCGGTGGTGCGGACCGAGTTACAGCAGGGTCTGCTGCACATCCAGGCGGATCTAGGGAAGACGATCGTCTTCGTCACCCATGACGTTGACGAGGCATTCCTGCTCGGCGACGAGGTGCTTGTCTTGCGACGGGAAGCCCAGGTCGCGCAACGAGGGCGACCCGACGACATCCTCCTCCATCCGATTGACGACTTCGTCTCCTCCTTTATTGGTGGCGATCGCCGGAACCTTCACATGGAGCGACATGATGATCATCCCACCATCGTTGATGCCAGTGGTCGAC
The DNA here is from genome assembly GCF_023838685.1 of Cutibacterium sp. 37298. NCBI lineage: Bacteria > Bacillati > Actinomycetota > Actinomycetes > Propionibacteriales > Propionibacteriaceae > Cutibacterium > Cutibacterium sp. 37298. The sequence continues at coordinate 858,377 of NZ_JAJNRJ010000001.1, read as the reverse complement.
TCGTGGGGCGTTTCGCCAACCAACCATCGACAACCGTCCGGGAGAATTCGTGAACACCCGATGGATTAGCGAGAACTGGGATCAGATTTGGCAGCTCACAAGCCACCACGCGCTGCTAGGCGTCACTCCCGTGCTACTGAGCCTATTACTGTCGGTCCCGTTGGGATGGTGGGCGCACCGCGCGCGAACCGCCAGACGCATTCTTGTGCCAGGCGCGTCAATCCTCTACGCCCTCCCTTCTCTGCCTCTGTTCGTCGTTTTGCCGCTCATCCTCGGAACGAAGATCCTTGATCCGATCAACGTCGTCGTCGCGCTGACCCTGTACGGCATTGCCCTGCTGGTGCGCACCGCCACTGATGCCTTCGATTCGGTGGGACGATCGGTACGCCGTGATGCCGTCGCCATAGGCCACTCGGATTCTCAGGTGTTCTGGCGGGTCGCCTTGCCGCTCGCCGTTCCCGCGCTCGTTGCCGGAATGCGGGTGGTCTCGGCGTCCACCCTGTCCTTAGTCAGCGTTGGAGCCCTAGTCGGTGTGCCCTCTCTGGGCTACTTCTTCACCGATGGCTACCAGCGCTCCTTCCCCACCGAGATCTGGGTAGGAATTATCGGAACCCTGGTACTGGGGATCATCTTCGATCTCGTCATCGTCTGCGTCGGTCGCCTCCTGACTCCGTGGCAGAGGGCAGCGACGATATGAACCACATCGCAGCAGCTCTCACTTGGTTGACGACTTCCTCCCACTGGGCCGGTTCCGGATCTATCGGGGTCCGCATCGGCGAGCACCTTTGGTACACCTTGCTGGCACTCACCGTCGCCGCCATCATCGCCATTCCTGCTGGGCTAGCTATCGGTCATACCGGTCGTGGAAAGACCATCGCAGTGGCTTGTTCTGGAGCTTTGCGTGCTCTCCCCTCTCTCGGCTTGCTCACTTTGCTAGCGATCTCGACAACGATCGGAATCGAGAATCCCGTCGTACCTTCCACCATCGTGCTAGCTATCCTGGCGATTCCACCCCTGCTGGCCGGTAGCTATTCCGGCATAGACGCCATTGACGACGAGGTAGCTGACGGCGCTCGAGCCTGCGGCATGACAGAGATGCAGGTACTGGGCCGCGTCGAGTTGCCGCTAGCCACTCCCCTCCTCTTGGGCGGGTTGAGGTCGGCGGCCTTGCAGGTGATCGCGACGACGACAATATGTTCATATTTGGGCATGGGGGGTCTCGGCCGTTTCATCCTTGACGGGCTGGCGGTCTCCGACTACCCACAAATGCTCGCCGGATCCATCGTCATCATCGTGCTGGCTCTGGTTGTTGACGGGCTGCTCTGCCTCGTTACCCGCTTACTCACTGGCCCGGGTGTCAGACACGCCTTGGCCCTCACCCCGCAGTGATCCCATCGAATGGAGCACCCGATGATCACAACACCCATGACCCGCCGAACCCTGCTCGGAACAGCGTTGCTGACCGGTCTGGCAGCATGTTCCTCAAACGACCCCCTCAATTCGGATGGCTCGGGATCCGGTAGCGCAGACCTGATCGTCGGTTCGGCGAATTTTACCGAATCTGAGATCATCGCCGAGGTCTACGCTCAGAGTCTCGAGGAGGTCGGGATCACGGTCAAACGTCGCATGCAGATCGGTGCCCGAGACGTCTACGTCAAGGCCCTTCAAGACGGTTCGGTCGACCTCGTCCCGGAGTACTCAGGAAATCTGCTGCAGTTCTTCCAGGGGGCATCGTCCTCCTCCGACGAGAAGTCCGTCATGGCCGCCCTGCGCAAAGCCGTGCCCGCCGGTCTGTCGGTGGGAGAGCCCTCGGCAGCTCAGGATGCCGATTCCTGGTGCGTTACCACCGAATTTTCACAAACCCACAAGGTGACTTCCCTCACAGATCTAGCCACGTTGGATTCCCTCAAAGTGGGCGGCAACCCCGAACTCAAAGAACGACCCTACGGCCCGAAGGGGTTGACGAAGGCATACGGCGTACCATCCTCCATAGTCAAGTTCACCGCCCTATCAGATTCCTCGGGCCCGCTCACCGTTAAGGCACTGACCTCGGGGACGGTTGATCTCGTTGACCTCTACACAACGACCCCAGCGATTAAGGAACAGCACCTCGTCGTCCTCTCCGACCCCAAGCATCTCATCGTGCCGCAGAACGTCGTCCCACTTTTACGTAAGAAGGTTGACGACAAGGCACGTGCCCAACTGGCCAGGGTGTCGAAAGCGCTGACCACCGACGACCTCATCGGGATGAACCAGCGCTTTCAGGGAGACGAAAAAGCCTCCGCAACCACCATCGCCAAGGATTGGTTAGCACAAAAGGGGCTGGCCTCATGATCGGCCAGCCTATGGTTTAGCCTATTTCCGCGCGTGCCTCCTCGAAGGCCTTAATAGCCTTGTCGAGCTGTTCCCGGGTGAGCCCGGCAGACATCTGGGTACGGATGCGAGCCTTCCCCTTGGGAACCACTGGATAGCTGAAGGCACGAACATAAATGCCCTTAGCGAGCATGGCGTCGGCCATCTTCGCGGCCTTGACCGCGTCACCCACCATGACGGGCACGATCGGGTGATCTGACTCGGGGATCTCGAAACCGCGACGAGTCATCTCGGAGCGGAAGTACTCGGTATTCTCGCGCAGTTTAGCGAGCAGGTCGCCGGAGGACTTGAGCAAGTCAAGAGTAGCAAGCGATGCTCCGGCGATCGATGGGGCAAGCGAGTTAGAAAACAGGTAGGGCCGCGAATTCTGTCGCAGCATCTCGACGACCTCTCGATGGGAGCAGGTGTAGCCGCCTGAGGCACCGCCCAATGCCTTGCCAAGAGTGCCTGTAAGGACGTCAACGCGGTCGCGAACGCCCCACTGCTCGGGCGTCCCGGCGCCGTGTTCACCGACGAACCCGACAGCGTGGGAGTCGTCGACCATAACCATGGCACCGTACTTTTCGGCGAGGTCACAGATCTGCGGCAGCGGGGCAACGAACCCGTCCATCGAGAAAACGCCGTCGGTGGCGATCATGATGTGCCTGCAGCCCTTCGCAGCCTGCAGTTGGGCCTCAAGGTCGGCCATGTCCTGGTTACGGTAACGGAAGCGCTGGGCCTTGCACAACCGGACCCCATCGATGATCGAGGCATGGTTAAGCTCGTCGGAAATAATCGCGTCGTCAGGGCCGAGAAGGACCTCAAAAAGTCCGCCGTTGGCGTCAAAGCAGGACGAGTAAAGAATGGTGTCCCAGTTGTCGGGATCATCGGGGTGAAGGAACTCGGTGATGGCTCGCTCGAGCTTCTGGTGGAGGGTCTGGGTGCCACAAATAAACCGCACCGAGGCCATCCCAAAGCCCCATTCATCGAGAGCCCTCTTGGCAGCCTCAATGAGCACCGGGGAATCAGCCAAACCGAGGTAATTATTCGCGCACAGGTTAATGACCTCGCGCCCATCATCGACGGTGATCTTGCCCGACTGGGGGCTGGTCAACGGGGCTTCAGCTTTATACAGCCCCTCCTCCTTAAGGGCTACGATCTTGGCGCTGAGTTCGTCTTTCATAGGTCCGTACATAGTTGTCCTTCCTCTAAGTCGCTTATCAATCGAGGCATTCCCAGTTCATGACAACCTTGCCGCCGTGGCCCGAGCCTGCGACGTCAAAGGCTTCCCGGAATTCCATGATGGGATATCGGTCGGTGATGATTCCGGAGATGTCCAGACCGGAACGGATGAGGGAGGCCATGGTGTACCACGTTTCGAAGATCTGGCGCCCTGTCACTCCCTGAATAGTGATCATGTTAAAGATAATCTTGGAAAAGTCGAGGGTGATGTCAGTGCTCGGGGTTCCCAGCAACGCGATCCGTCCACCATGAGTCATATTGTCAATCATGGATGTTAAAGCTGCCCCCGACCCGGACATCTCCAGGCCGATGTCGAACCCCTCCTTCATGTCGAATCGGTCCCACACCGTCTCCAAACCTTCGCGGGAAACATTGACGGCGTTCTTCAGGCCCAATTGCTGAGCCAGCTCCAGCCTCTCGTCGGACAGGTCGGTAACGACGACGTTGCGCGCCCCTTGGAACTGAGCGACCAGGGCCGCCATGATGCCGATCGGCCCAGCACCTGAAACGAGGACATCCTCGGCCAGGCAGGGGAACTGCAAGGCGGTGTGTACGGCATTGCCGAACGGGTCAAAGATCGCCGCGACGTCGGGGTCAAGGTCCGGGATGTGATGTACCCAGACGTTGCCAGCCGGCATGACGAAGTACTGGCAGTAGGCACCGTCGACCGCATATCCAATACCTTGGGTGTTGCGGCACAGGTGACGTTTGCCCGCTAGGCAGGCCCGGCAGCGTCCGCAGACGTAGTGCCCCTCGCCGGAGACGAACTGTCCGACCTCCAGATCATTGACCTCCGAACCGAGTTCAACAATCTGACCGCAGAACTCGTGGCCGAGGACCAGCGGGGTGTGCACCGTCTTGGCGGCCCACCCATCCCATTTATCGATGTGAACGTCGGTGCCACAGATTCCCGTCCGCATCACCTTGACGATGACGTCATTAGGGCCAGCAACCGGGTCGGGGACCTCTACCAGCTCCAGACCCGGCTCCGGGCGGGTCTTGACCAAGGCCTTCATCGAGCCTCACTTTCCGGGGCAGCGCCCCACACTTCCTCGTGTTGACACCACTGTGCCACCACCGTGACAGCAGCACAGCGGTTATGATATCCCCCGTGAGCGTTTCCCGTAGCCGCAGACGGGGGCGCCGTTGACATGTGCCAGACATTCGACGCACGGGCACGTCCTCACGCCATTTAGTCTGCAACTCCTCCATATCTCACGTGCAGTACTTTACGAAAAGAGGTCTCGCCTAAGCACCGTCAGGACATGGCCATCCGTCGCCACATGAGCCACATCGGCTCGCTCGAACCACTTCCCCGGAAACGTCTTGGCAATGCCGGCAGAAGCTCCCGGCAACCAGCGACCCGCGCTCAACCCTTGAGCCCCGAACTAGCGAGCCCCTCGATGACCTTGCGTTGCATCGAGAAGAAGAGGAGGAAGATCGGCGCCATGGCCATCACGGAGGCCGCCATCATGAGCGCGAACTCGCTCGAGTGCTGCCCTGCAAGAGTCGCGATGCCAACACTCAACGGCATCGACTGCTCCCGCGTCGTGACAATCAATGGCCACAGCAAGTCATCCCAGGACCACAACACGGTCGTGATCATGACCGCGAACAAGCCTGGTTTGACGACGGGCACCATGACTCGCCAGAACGTCTGCCACGGATTGCAGCCATCAAGCCTTGCAGCCTCCTCCAGCTCGACCGGCAGGCTCATGAAGGACTGCCGCATAAGAAACACTCCGAAAGCCGAGAAGAAGCCAGGAAGGACGATGCCCCATGGCGTCTCCAACAATCCCAGTTCGCGAATGATCCCGTACTGGCCGATGAGATACGACTGCCCGGGCACCATGAGGATTGCAAGGACGAGCCCGAAGAGAACCGACTTGCCACCGAACTTCATTCGCGCGAAGGCATATCCCCCCATCGAGCACAGAATCAGTTGGACGACGGTTCTCAACACCGTAATAGTCACCGACACCCCAAACTGTTTGAGGAAAGGAAGACGGGTAAACACCTCGGTGTAATTGTGGAACTGCCAGCGGTCGGGAATGAACTTCGGCGGGACGGACTGGATCTCCATGTTCGTCGACAAGGACATGAGGATCTGGTACACGAATGGGAACACCATGAGCACTCCGCCGAGCAGCAGCAGGATGTGCACCCCGACGAAGCGCCGCTGCGACACGGTGTCGCCCCGCTTGGCAAGGGCCGCCACCTCTACAGCGGAGAGTTCGGGCCCCGTACTCACCTCAGACATAGTTCACCCATCTCTTCTGCCCCAGGAACTGGACGAGGGTCACGATGGCAACGAGGGCAAAGATAACGATCGCCACGGCAGCACCGAGCCCCTGGTCATGGTTGACGAAGGCTTGGCGGTAGAACAGCGACACCAACGAGCGAGTCCTCGGCTCAGCCGGGTTCCCCGTTCCGATCATCGCGTACAGCGCGTCGAACAACTGGAACCCACCGATCGTCGTCATGATCGTCAGGAAGAAGATCGACGGGGACAGCAACGGCACCGTGACCATCCGGAACTGTCGCCAGGCAGAGGCACCGTCAATGGACGCGGCCTCGTACAGCTCCCGCGGGATCGACTTCAGCCCCGCAGACAGAATGATCACGTTGAACCCGATCGACGCCCACAACCCAAACAGGGCAACAGCGAACAACGCCCATCCAGGTGACACCAGCCAGTAGGGAGGATCGGAGACCCCCACGCTCCGAAGAATCTGGTTGAGCAGACCAAACTGACCGTTGTAGACGATCTTCCACACCTGAGCGACGGCCATCGGCATGGCAAGGTATGGCATGAAGTAGAGGATCCGGTACAGTCCCTTGAACCTCAGGCCGGGCAGCTCGATCATGGCCGCTACAGCCACCGACAGTGGAATGCCGAGCAGGACGATGACCGTGTAGAGCAAGGTGTTGCCGATCGCTGACCTGAGGTCCGGGCTAGCAAACAGTTCCCGGTAGTTCTCGAATCCGACGAACTGTGGGTTCCCACCGAAAGCGTTCGTCTGCTGCAGCGACGCAACAACGTTTTCGAAAATCGGCCAGTAGTAGAACACTGCGATGCCGAGCATGAGTGGGCCGATGAACAGCGCCGGCCACGCTCCGACGCTGGTCGGGTCCTTCTTCTCGCGGTGTCCTGACCGGCTCGAGAGTGGGGCGACAGCGGTGTCGCCCCGCGTGCCGGGGTGGATCATCCCTTCTCCTTCGCCAGCGCATCATTCATGAACGTCGCGAGCTTCCTCGCCGTCTCCGGGACAGGCATCTCACCGGAGAATGCCGGGTTGACGTAGTCAGCCTCTTTATCAGCCCACACGCTGGTATTTCTGCTAACCGGGTACGTGACTGCGTACGTCGTAGCAGCATCAACGAACATCCTGCAGTTCCACTGCGGGAACGCCTTGACCCAGGGATCCTGAGTCCCGTGGAAAGCCGGGATGGCGGTACCGTTCCGAGCTTCCGTCTCCTGTGCCTGCTTGGAGCCCATGTGGGCGACGAAGGCCAGTGCGGCGGCTTGGTTGGCCGACCTGGCCGAAACCACCCATCCCAGGCCGTGAATGACAGTGGCCTTCCTGTCTTTTTTGGGCAGGACAACAACGTCATAGTCGTTCTCGTGTCCCTTGAACTCCTCAGCAAGTTCCGAGGCGGTCCAGTCACCGGACCAGTACATCGCCGATTTCCCGCTCTTGAACATCTGAGAGGGTTTGGTATCGGTGATGACCTTCGGGGACGCCACCGAACCGTCCTTGACCCAATCCGCCCAACACTGCAATCCCTCGATGCTCTTCGGATCGTCAAACCCTGACTTGTCATCCTTGATGACGAATCCACCAGCTTGGAAAATGGTGTTGTAGTACGTCCCTTGGCCATCACCGTTGATGGTCGTCGCACACCCGTAAATCCCCTTCAACTTGCCCCAGTCGGAGATCTTCTTCGCCTTGTCATGGAAGTCATCCCATGTCCAGTCAGCGGTCGGCAGTTCAACACCAGCATCCTTGAAGATTTTCTTGTTGTAAAAGACACCGATGGTGTCGAAGTCCTTGGGGACGCCGTAGTGCTTGTCGTCGTAGGTGTACAGCTTGACGAGGGCTTCGGGGTAGTCCGACCACTTGACACCGGCATCGGTGACCTTGTCGATCGGCGCCAGCATCCCGTTGCCGGCATAGAGCTGAATATTGGGACCGTTCATCCAGAAAACATCGGGCAATTCATTTCCCTGCGCCTGGGTGCGCAATTTCTTCCAGTAGTCCTCATATCCAGCCAGATTCGTGGTGACCTTGACATTCGGATATTTCTTGTTGAACGACTTGATATTCTCCTTAACGGTCCTGGTCTGGTTCTTGTCCCAGTAGGCAAGAACCAGTTCCGCTGAGGTGTCGGGGGCGATGCTGGCGGTCCCACTGCCAGCATCCTTCTTGCTCGACGAGCAACCTGCGATAGCCAGAGTGGCGAGCGCCGCACCTGCGATGAATCCTCTTCGATCCATGATCGTCCTTCGGTCGTGGTCCTTACTTGACCTGGTTGTTGTTGAAGTACTCCACGAGTTCCGCATCCAGGGGCGGCACCATCCTCGGCGTCGACCCGTTCCGCAGGGACTCGGTGGCTTCGATTCCTGCCGCGACCGCATACCAGGCTCCCAGTGGGGACGTGTCGGTGCGGGTTCCGTTGCGCACGAAGTTGAGGAACTCAGTGACGGTGAGCACGTCAGCGTCTCCGTGGCCGTTGGCGTCCCCGATGATCGGGAAAGTCTCGTCACCCTCGGCGTTGTAGTGGGTGCGCGTGTTCCACAGCCGAATAACGCCGCCCTCACCGTCACCGAAGTTTTCGATGCGTCCCTCGGTCCCGATGACGGTGTAGTTGCGCCAGTAGTCCGGCGTGTAGTGGCACTGCTGGTAAGAGGCGTACACCCCCGATTCCATGCGCATGAGCACCATCGACAGGTCCTCGACGTCGATGACCGGGTTGAGCCCCTTCTGGGACAACGGCGGCCAGTTGTCCAACGAGTACCAGTCCCCCATGAGTTCGTCGGAGTGGTCACGACGATCGGTAATCTCATCGTAGAGAGTCAGTCCCCCCATACCCACGACGTCAGTAGTGTGAGAGCCAGCGAACCAGTGCATGACATCGATGTCGTGGGCTGCCTTCTGCAACAGCAGCCCGGTGCCATGCTCGCGCGTGGCATGCCAATCCTTGAAGTAGAAGTCACCTCCAGCGCCAACGAAGTGGCGGCACCACATCGCCTTGACCTCACCGATCCGTCCGGTACGGATGAGGTCACGCATCGACCTCACGACGTTCATGTGGCGCATGTTGTGGCCGACGTACAGCTTCGTCCCGGTCCGATGAGCTGTCACCAGCACCTTGGTTGCCGACTCCAGGGTGATCGCCAATGGTTTCTCCAAGTAGACGGGGACACCGGCCTCCAACAAGGCGCAAGTCACCTCGACGTGGGTGTCGTCAGGGGAGGTGACGAAGGCGACGTCGATCCCTGCCCTGATGAGCCCCGCGACGTCGCTGGTGATGACGATGGAGTCGGGGTCCTTGCCAAGACGATCCGCCACCCGTCGGCGGGCCAGGTGGTGAGGCTCGCAAACGGCCACAATGGCACCGCCATTGCCCTCCAGCTCGGTATTGAGGGCGAGTCGCGAACGCGCCCCTACTCCCACCACGCCTACTCTCAGGACCTCTATAGTTCGCTTGTTTCCTGTTGTCGCCATAACGCTGTGATGACCTTTCTCGACCTCTTGGAGAATCCGCTCAACACCCTGCAAAGCCACCGGGTGCGGTCGCTCGACACCAAGGAACGCCGCGGACACATGACCTAGTGCCACGTCGACGGCTCCGACGACGGAGGCAGCACGGCCCAGGGCGGCGACCTCGGCCGGTACCGGAACGGAACCGGGTACCCGTCGTTGATGCAGACGCGCAATGACCTGTCGGATGACGTCCAAAGATCGGGTGGTCGGCCCCGCTACGACAATGAGATCGGGATCCACCACCCCGGCCACCGACCCGATAGTCAAGGCGGCCCGATCGATCCATTCGTCGTCGGGGTGCTGCCCGTCCTCCAGGCGCAGGTCGAGGACGTCGCTAATCTCGCCAGCATTCCACTGCCGACCACGGTGGATTCGCCCGCTTAGGACCAGACCGGTGTGCAGCCCTTTGGTCATCTGTACCAATAGCATGTCGCCGTCGGAACTGAGACTCTGGCCACGCCGGCAGCAGAATTCGCCCCAGGCTGCCATGTTAATGTCGTTCTCGACGCTAACAGACACACCGAGCCGCTGCGCCAACGCTGCAGCCAGATCAAGGCCCTCCCACTGGGGGACGAGATCGCTGCGCAGCACGGTGCCGTGACCGTCGACGACTCCGGTGGTGGACACCGCGACCTGTTGGAGCAGGCCGAACCTTTCCGACCAGCGGTCCCGAGCTTCCCCGATCACACCGGCAACGACATCGAGCCGCGCTTCACGACACCGGTCGACGAGTTGGTCGGTCCTGACCTCGAGAACTCTCCCGTGAAACGTGGACACCACAGTCAGCATCGAGTCGACCAGGACGTCAGCGCCAATGACGATCCCCGCACGGCTAGCCGGAGCCCATGCGGTCGCAGGCCGTCCAGGAGCACCGTGACCACCTATTTCACTGGAAACCCATCCATCCTCCTCCAGCTCACGCAGCAGCGAGATGATGGTGGGCCGCGACAGACGGGTGCGTTCGACCAGCTCAGCGGCAGTCAGAGCACCGTCAGCACGCAGTTCGCGCAGCACATCGTCCTTGCGCTGGCCCCGACCGGCCGGCCTCTCCTGTGAGGTCATCGTCAGCCACTCCTGCCCGGGCTTATCTCGCGCCCGCTCTCGGAGACTCATGGAAACCGTTTCGAAAGCGTGTTTCAAAAGGTGGTTACATATTGGACCCGGCAAGCACTCTCGTCAAGGTCTTCGAGCAAATCTGGTTGGCATCGCGCATCCGGGACGAGTGGTTATAGGTCGAGCAGGGCCGCCCCCGGCCGGTTAGCCGCCCCAGGAGATCATCGATGGTGCATAGAACCAAGGTGCATAGGACCCAGGGACAGGTCCGAGGATCTCGGTGGTCTATTCGGTTCGCGACCCATGGTTCACCGTGAACCGACTCAACCTTTTTGGACAACATTCCAGCCCCGGGTTTGGCAGAATCGTGTCTGTGGCAGTCAGCGTTTTCGATATCTTCAAGGTCGGCATCGGTCCGTCTAGTTCTCATACCGTCGGCCCCATGCGAGCCGCCCGGATTTTCGTGACTGATCTGGCTCAGTCACCGGTATGGCCTGAGGTCACCCGTGTGCGCGCGGAGCTCTTCGGCTCGTTGGGAGCGACCGGGCACGGACACGGGTCTGAGGCCGCCGTCTTGCTAGGTCTGGAAGGTGAAGATCCGGCCACCGTCGACACGGATCAGACTCCGGCTCGAGCCGCGTCTATCGCCAATGACGGCCGTATCACTCTGGATGCTGTCCATGGCGGTCGGGAGATCTCCTTTGACGTCACGACCGATCTTGTCCTTCACCGCAATCGGTCCCTCCCTTTTCATCCGAACGGCATGACGTTCACCGCCTGGTCTGGCCAGGAAGTCGTGGTCGAGCGCACTTTCTACTCCATCGGCGGTGGTTTTGTCGTTGAGCACGGAGAGGACGAGCACCCCGCCATCGTGCGCGACTCGGCACCAGTCCCTTACCCCTTCAAGACCGGCAAGGAACTTCTCGAGCAGTGCTCGGACTATCGGATGAGCATCCCCGAGGTCACAATGGCCAATGAGATGACCCTCCGTGCAGAGGAGGAAATACGCGGCCAGCTCCTCGACATCTGGGCAGTCATGCACGCCTGCGTCGAGCGCGGCTGCTCGCGCGCCGGCGTTCTTCCGGGCGGTCTGCATGTGCGCCGCCGCGCCATGAAGATGCACCACGATCTTGTCACCCGGGAGCGAATCGCCCCAGGCAAGCCGGAACCATTCGGCTCGGTTGACTGGCTAACGGTGTGGGCGTTGGCAGTCAATGAGGAGAACGCCGCGGGTGGACGTATTGTTACCGCCCCTACCAACGGCGCGGCCGGCATCATCCCGTCCTGCCTGCACTTTGCGGTGAAGTTCCTCTCCCCCGGTTCGGATATCGATTCGGGCACTCCTGGCGTCGACACCGGTGATGACGACCTCATCGTCAATTATCTGCTAGCAGCCGGCGCCGTCGGGGAAATCTACCAGCAGTCCGCGTCGATCTCTGGGGCCGAGGTCGGTTGCCAGGGCGAGGTCGGCGTGGCCTGCTCAATGGCTGCGGCTGGCCTAGCTCAGGTCATGGGCGGGACGCCGGCCCAGGTCTGCAACGCCGCCGAGATTGGTCTAGAGCACCACCTCGGGCTCACCTGCGACCCCGTCAGGGGCCTGGTACAGATCCCGTGCATTGAACGCAACGCCCTTGGTGCTATCAAAGCCGTCACAGCTGCCCGCCTAGCCATGGCTGGGGACGGCTCCCAGATCGTCAGTCTGGATCAGGTCATGAAGACGATGATGGAGACCGGACGCGACATGAAGGTCAAATACAAGGAGACGGCGCGCGGTGGGTTGGCCGTGAACATCGTCGAGTGCTAGCAGCTCGGCGCATCGAGGGGCCGGGATTGGCGGTTCAACAGGTTGTCCCTCTGTTTTTTCACCGCTGATCTGACAATTGTCCATTGCATTTTGGCAGGAACGGGCAACACAGCGGAATCCGCTGACAACCCTGGCACGGCCGAGCCCGCACACTCTGGCCCCGAACGCCACCCACACTTTCCACCATAAAAGGCGGGATAAACCGCGGGAGGATCAAGCAAAAATCCTGGAGAACCTATTACACAAATCCGTGGATAATAATCACATATACCATCACTGCTGCAAGGGAGCGACCGGTGGTTAAAGAAACGGAAAAGCGAACCAAGCTGAACCAGCCTGGCATGGGAACAACCGTGAATCCACGGTCCGGTGGGGCGCGATGTAGAAGAACATGAGGGGTGATCCTCGGCGCACGTCCCGGGACGACCATCCTGTGCCAGATTGCGGCATGATCTCATTCATAGTTCCCCTCACGCGGAAAATTCGCCACTTGACAAGGAGAATCGCTGCATCTTCACCCCCCGGCCCACCTTTGTGGGTTGTGTCCATTATGATCAATTCTGGTTCCTCGAAACCTCGGAGGGACCCGGTGACATCCGTCACCGAATTTTCCACAACGGATCGTCGGGCACGTACCTGCCCGTGGAAAGGAACAACGGTCATGGCAACCGTGCAATACAAGGAGGCGACTCGGGTTTACCCGGGCACCGATCGCGCAGCCGTCAGCAAGCTCGACCTCGACATTGGCGACGGGGAGTTCATGGTCCTCGTGGGGCCGTCTGGCTGCGGTAAGTCGACCTCTCTGCGAATGCTAGCCGGCCTCGAAGAGGTCAATGCCGGCTCTATCTGGATCGGGGACCGCGATGTCACCGATCTCCCCCCGAAGGACCGTGACATCGCCATGGTCTTCCAGAACTACGCCCTGTACCCCCACATGACCGTGGCCGACAACATGGGCTTTGCCCTCAAGATGCAGAACGTGCCGAAGGCTGAACGCCAGCAGCGCGTCCTGGAAGCCGCCAAGCTTCTCGGCCTGGAGGACTTCCTCAACCGTAAGCCGAAGGCACTCTCCGGTGGTCAGCGTCAGCGCGTCGCCATGGGCCGTGCGATTGTTCGTAATCCGCAGGTCTTCCTCATGGACGAGCCATTGTCGAACCTCGATGCCAAGCTGCGCGTCCAGACCCGTACCCAGATCGCCGCCCTGCAGCAGCGCCTTGGCGTGACCACCGTCTACGTGACCCACGATCAGGTTGAGGCCATGACGATGGGCGACCGCGTTGCTGTTATGAGGGACGGCGTTCTCCAGCAGGTCGATTCTCCTCTCGCTCTTTACGACACTCCGAAGAACCTCTTCGTCGCTGGCTTCATCGGCTCCCCCGCTATGAACCTCATGGAAGGTGATGTCGTTGACGGCGGCGTCGAGCTCGGTGACTACGTTGTCCCGGTTTCTCGCGACGTCCTCGCTAAGGCCCCGAACGAGACCAAGCTCACCCTCGGTATCCGCCCGGAGGCATTCACCCTCGCCAGCGAGGGCATCGGACTCGACGTTGCTGTTGTCGAGGAGCTCGGAGCTGACGCCTACCTGTACGGCTCCCTCGTCGGATCCGGCAAGCAGGCCTCCATCGAGGATGGCGAGGCTCACCAGGTTGTCGCCCGTATCTCTTCGCGTCGTCCTCCGCAGCGTGGCGAGCAGGTGCGTCTGGGCGTAGACCCTGCCTCTGTCCACGTCTTCAGCCAGGAGACCACCGAACGCATCTCCTGACCCTCGATGAACGCCACGAGGCCCCCGGTATGTCCGGGGGCCTCGTGGCGTTTCATGGGTTCAGATCACTCGTTATTGGGCTCAACTTTGGAGACGACAATGTCTACCTTGCCTGGAGTGCGTCCCGATTGAGTAATGGCGGTGAAAACACGATGACGAAGATCCTGTGTTAATTGCACGATAGGCACCGTCAGGTCGACGGTAACCTCCACCTCCACATCACTGTGCCCATCCTCCTCACTGATCCGTATCGCTGAGCGGCCGTCATTACCGAAACGACGCCACCACGGTTTGACGAGTCGCGTCACCCCGGGGGTGTTACAGACTGTCGTGACGATGACCCCCGCTAGGTCATCAACAGCTTTTTCGCCCGTCAGCAGCGTCCCGGAGACGATGATGTCGTTTTCTAACTCAGACATGGATATCCTCCACGAAGATGTCGATAGCTTCCGGACGACCACCAAGCTCGCGGGTCATCGCCATTGAAATGCGATAGCGCACTCTCTCGGCGCAATCAGGTATCGGTATCCCTCGTGCGACGGATAGACCAATGCGAAGTCTCAACGGGGTGTGAGGAACCGAGAACCGAATCCGATTGAGTCTCCCATCCTCGCAGTCGGCGAGGCTGTTACGCACAATCGTGGCCAGCACGGTCTCCCGAACTTCCACCTGGCCACCATCGTCATTGGCAACACAGTGTCGCGGCGACAGGTCAGCACTGTATGACCTCCACGCTGACTCCAGCTTCAGCGGATCGACGACCACCTTCGTCTGCGCGTGCTCAGCGACCGTGTCGTCACGCAGCTGGTCAGCACTAAAAGCCTCAGTGCGCACGGATTGGCAAACTGGGCGCTCGACCTCATGTTCGATAGGAGGCTGCGTCGCTCTCTCTCCCAGACACGGTTCATGTCCGCACCACACGCGAGCTTCACCTCCATGGCTCCATTTCCTTCGCGATGGTAGCCCTTGCCCGAGCCAAACGGCCTCGGATGGTAGACAGTGGCAATTCCTCAATATCGGCAATCTCGGCATATCCGAGGCCATCTATCTGGGCCATTATCCAGATACGTCGCTGGTTATCCGGCAACCCGGCGACACCCTTTCGCAGCGCCATCATTGCGGCATCTCTGGTGTGAGCCCTCGCTGGATCCTGCTTGGAGCCGATCCTCACCGCAACCTCTTCCGGAGGCACTGGGTCGGTAGCGCGCCTGCCTGCGTTTCTAATAACTTCTCGGCACCGATTGCGGGCGATAGTGTATATCCACGCTCTGAACCTGGTCTGGTCGTCGAGGCCAGGCAGTTTTTGCCAGGCGGTGAGCAGAACGTCCTGGACAGCATCTTCAGCGTCGATCGTGGCCGGCAGGTTATTGTGGCAGAATCTCAACAGCCGCCCGCCCCACGATTCAACGAGGCGAGCGTAAGCGCCGGCATCTCCGTCCTGAGCAGCGCGAATATCTGCCAGAACGGCCTCATCGCCACCGGGACCGTCGACTCCGCTGACCATGACTTGACGCTAGCAGTGGTCGAGGCCAACTTCCGTGTCCTCGACCACGAACGCACTTCAGGCGAGCATCTTCCCCTCACGGGTCCTCGGCTTGGCCCGGTCGGACTTCTCCTTAAGGAATGTCGGTTTCGGCATCAGACTGGCGGGAAGACTGTCTTCCGAATCATCAACGTTGGGCACCTCGGTCACACCGACGTGGCTCACACCCATTCCGGCAACGTGGGCCCCGGTACGCAGCTTCGTCCCGAACCGCACCAACTTCGTATCCAAGGTTGTCTCGACGTCGCGAGCTACCTCAGACTCCAACCGGTCAACGAGCTTTCTCACGTCGGTACGGTCATCAATGTCGATCTGAACCATCATCTCGGGAGCCACGCGGGCCCCGAAGAACTTCACGCTGGCGCTGCTAACGCCAGGGAACTCCTCGATCTGCTCCTCGATAGCCCTTCCCAGGGCATCGGTGGACAGCACCGTTGAGCCATGATCCGTCTCGTGGCTAATGCCGTAGGTGCGGGCCCGATTGCTCGACGAAAACTGGCGCAGCAGCCAAATCAAACCGATCACCGCGGCTAGAACGCCGATGATAAGCAAGGCCCACGATGCGTAGTCAGTTCGCCATACCTTCGGCACGTCGATGATAGGAGCATCGGGTTTGGGCTGCCGCCATCCCCATGACGAGGCGACGTTAAACCGCACCAGCATGAACCACGCAACCACCAACAGACCGATGATCCCGACGATGGCGAGTCGTGTTCTATTTGCGCGGCCCCTCATCGCAACCTCACTTTCACCTTCGGGGGCTGTTTCAGCCCCAGCGAATCAACGCGGTCAGCGATCCTCGTCATGAGCTGCTCTCGCATCACTTCTGGGTCCTTGACGGCAGTCTCGACGTCAACCCTGAGAGTGTTGACGCGGCGTTTCACTGCTGACGACGCGACACCGTCTTCCTCGTCAAGCCAGCGAGACAACCAACCTGTCAGGTCAGAGTTGTCCATGACGACCTCCCGATTGTCAGGAGCACCCTCGCCCGGTTCGAGAAGCACCCCGGAGGTCCGCCCAGGTTTCAAGGCCCAGATCAGCAACAGCAGCGCAATGACGCCGATAACAATGGCCACTGTCAGAGCAGTGCTGTTCAGCCATGTCACGGTGGTCATGTGACCACGCCCCCAGGCCAACCATCCCGGCAAGGATCCGTGCTGGAGTCGTTGAATGGCAGCAATGATGGCCACCACCCCGGCTGCCACGAGCAAGACGGCAAGAATCGTCACCGGAACCGTCCGGGAAGGGCGACGAATGAGAGGCGGGGACATGTATTGCCTACTCATCTCAGGTCAACTCCTTCGTCGTCAAAGTCTTACTGACGACCCGGCTTACCAGGATGTCGATCGTGCCGATATCCACACCGGACAGTTTCGGCACCTGCTCGGTCAATCGGGCTCGAAGATCGTCACACTGAGCCTGGACGGGGGCGGGGTAGCCAATGGCAACCTCCACCTCAAGATCAGCCGTACGACCGGTGAGGACCGCGCTAACCTTCGGACCTCGGTCGAAGTCGGCACGCGATCCTGACCCGAAGAAAGACGAGATGGGAGCCCCGAAACCCTCACTCTGAGCCGCCACGCGAGCGGCGATCTTCTCGACAACCGCTGTGGTGACTGTCAGGGCTCCACGACTAGCCTTCTCACGGTTGTGGACCGCCAGCGAGGGCACCGAACGTACGCGTGTGGTGCCGGCGGACATCAGCGGTTCCGTTGACTTGGTTTGCCGAAGATGTCATGCACGTCGAGCTGGCCGTCAATGATCCGGCCAATGATGAGACCGAGTAGCCCCAGCACGAAGACGACGATGGTCTGCCACACGCCGACACAGACCGCAATCACACCCAACAGCAGTCCAACGAGTGCTCCGATGCGTGACGCATTCATAGTGTGACCTCTCAAGAAAGCTCGGTGTTCTTATGCTGGTTGGCAGCCTGAGCATGCTGCTCGTCGTCATCATCCTCACCCTGGATGTAGACATCGGTAACCTGGACGTTTACCTCAACCACCTCAAGGCCGGTGCCGTACTCAACAGCGTCAATGATGGTTTCGCGAAGTTTATTGGCGACCTCAACGACCGAGTAGCCGTATTCAATAACCACCGATAGATCGATAGCACACTGGCGCTCACCTTTCTCGACCTGGACTCCGTTCGACACATTGGTGGTCGATCCGGGGATGCGATCGGTGATGGAGCTGAGCATACGGCGCCCAGCCGAGCCCATAGCGTGCACGCCAGGGACCTCACGACAGGCGATGCCAGCGATCTTCTGGACGACCTGCTCAGCGATAAGGGTCGAGCCGTGATCGGTGTGCAAAGGGGAGGGGGGTAGGGTCTCCTTCTCCTTGGACCTCGTCTCCAGCAGGTTCTCGGTCTTTGCGGCGTCGGACTTGGTGGAGTCGGTCTTCGCGGAGGCGGTATTGTTGTCAGCCATATCGGCTCATCTCCATTTCGATGTGGGGGACTTTCATACATAAGGATGCCTCACACGAGAATTCGTCACGGCGAATCCAAAAGTTGGTCGAAATATTTCCAATGCCTCATCTCGGCTACCCTCAAAATCACCCGATGACAGGAGGGGCCATGCCGACGTCCACCACTATGCAGGGACTGACGACCGGGTTGTGTTCAGACCATGACCACTCCAGCGTCATCCCGCCAGCCTTCCTCTTCTCGAATTATTTCTACGACACTTTCGGGGAATGCCCGCCCTTTGACTACGGGCGAGGAGGCAATCCAACCCGGGCGTTGCTCGCCGACGCTTTGACGACCCTTGAAGGTAGCGCAGGAGCTGTCGTCACCTCATCAGGAATGTCGGCGGTAATTCTGGTGCTGCAAGCCTTCGTACCGATTGGCGGCCACATCGTCGCTCCGCACGACTGTTACGGCGGCACCTGACGCATCCTTGACACGTGGGCCGCCGCTGGTCGTCTGAGCGTCGATTGGGTCAACGAAACTGATTTTGACGCCCTGCGCACCGCTCTGGAGCCTCCTACTGATCTGCTCTTGGTGGAGACTCCATCGAACCCTCTACTGCGCATCACCGACATCGCAGCGGCAGCTGAATTAGCGCACTCCTCTGCTGGGAAGCGCACCGTTGTTGCCGTCGATAACACCTTCTGCTCACCGATTCTGCAACAGCCACTCAGCCTTGACGCTGATCTCGTTATTGCCTCTGACACCAAGTTCCTTAACGGTCACTCCGACGTCATCGGCGGCTCGGTGGTCGCCGCGAACCAACAAGACGTCGACCTGATAGCCTTCCACGCCAACATGATGGGGCTGACGGCCTCCCCGCTGGATTCCTGGCTGACCTTGCGAGGTTTGCGAACCCTTGGTGTGAGGATGCAGGCTCACTGCGCGAACGCCGCTCGGATGGTGGAGATTCTCCAAAGTCACCAGGCCGTCACAGCCGTCTATTGGCCTGGCCTGCCCAACCACCCCGGCCATGAGTTGGCCGCCCGCCAACAGAAGAACTTCGAGTCCCTGCTGAGCTTCGAACTGGCCGGTGGCCGAGCATCCGTCGAGGCTTTTATGACCGGGCTGAAGGGGTTTATCCTCGCGGAATCCCTGGGCGGGGTGGAGTCCCTGGTCTGCCACCCGGCGACGATGACCCACGCCGCCATGAGTCAGGAGGCTCGGGACGCAGCGGGGGTCACCGACGCCATGATTCGGATGAGCCCAGGAATCGATCCTGTTAATGACCTCGCGATCTGCCTGTCCGAAGCCCTCGATCGGGCCACGACTGTCTGAAATTCCTCTCGAATCCCCCCTGACTAGGCCCCACACCACCCAACCGGAGTGCGAGTGGCAGACTATTTCCGTGACCCGTTTCCTCAGCGCGAAGCCCGACTCCCGCCTGCTTCCGTTGCCGTGGAGTACACCGCTGGCACAATGGCCACAGGAGCGACTAGTCGCGCTGCCCCGGGGTATCTCTCGTCACGTGGTGCGGTTCATCACGATCGGCGACGATGTCTATGCCGCCAAGGAAGTCGTTGAACACCTGGCGATTCACGAATACCGCTTGCTACACGACCTCACGCGGCTCGATACCCCGTCAGTCGAGCCCATCGGCGTCATCACTGACCGCGTCGCACCCAATGGTGAGCCGCTGGAACCGATCATCCTTACCCGCCACCTACGGTTCTCGTTGCCTTACAGGTCCCTCTTCCATTCTGGTGTACGTCAAGGAACCGTCATGCGACTCCTGGACGCCCTCGTCGTCCTGCTTGTGCGGCTTCATCTGGTGGGCTTCTTATGGGGTGACATCTCGCTGTCGAATGTATTGTTCCGACGCGACGCCGAGGCCTTCGCCGCCTATCTGGTCGATGCGGAGACCGGTGAGTTGCACGATCGCCTGACCACCGGGCAGCGGGAACACGACCTACAGATCGCCCGGACGAATCTCTATGGCGAGTTCCTCGACCTTGAAGAAGGTGACATGCTCGATGATGCCCTTGACCCATTGGGCTTGGTGACGACTATTGAGGACCGCTATCACGACTTGTGGAACGAACTCACCGCGGCCGAGGAATTCGTCGGCGGCGACTACTCCCAGGTTGAGTCGCGGGTGCGTCGCCTCAACGCCCTTGGCTTCGACGTCGCCGAGCTGGACATCCAGACCTCACCGGACGGTCAGCGACTACGCATCCAACCCAAGGTTGTCGACGCCGGGCACCACCAGCGACGCTTGTTGCGTCTAACTGGCTTAGACACCGAGGAATTTCAGGCACGGCGTCTGCTCAACGACCTTGACACCTTCCGGGCGCGCAACGGACTCCAAGGGGACGACGAGGCCGTCGCAGCTCACCGCTGGCTCACTGAGTGTTTCCAGCCGGTCGTGCAGCAGATCCCTCCGGAACTTTCCCGGAAACGCGAACTCGCGCAGTTTTACCACGAGGTACTCGACTATCGGTGGTACGAATCCCAGCGTCAACAGCGGGAAGTTCCGCACGCCGAAGCGGCCCAGGGCTACGTACGGGACATCCTCGCCAAGCTGCCTGACGAGGCCATGAGCACGGAGTCCGTCGTACCAGTGGACGGTTCTCCAATGCGCAACGGACATGAATTGGTCAACGTCTACGACCCGTCACTCGGATACGTCGAGGATGAAGAGGGGGACGCCCCCTACGATCCGTGGGAGGCCCATGCTGAGGTCGTCGACGTGGAGTCCGCGTCGCGTCTCGATATCGACGCCTTACGCGCCCGGATGAAAAGTTAGATCAACCCAATTAATCTGAAAGCTTCGGTGGCGTCGTCACGGTGAAGGACCCCCACTGGGTGGCAGTTGCGGCGGCCGATGAGGTGGACTCAGACTTCGTCTCCGGCTCTTCAACCCCCTTGTCGGGGCGCGATCCAGGGACAACCGGCTTGATGGATTCACCCATTGCGGCCTCCAAAGCCCGGGCGATGGGGCTGGACGACGGTTTGTGTTTGCGGATCTCGGCCATACGGCCATGGTAGGCGATGGGTCGGGGACCACCGGTAACCTGGGAGCGTGACGCTTAAGCTTTACAACACCGCTACCCACGGCATCGAGACCTTCGAACCCTTTCGCGAGGGTCAGGTGTCGATTTACCACTGTGGCATGACGGTGCAGTCCAGTCCGCATCTGGGCCACATCCGCAAGGAGGTTGTCTTCGACGTCCTACGGCGCTGGCTGGAGTGTTCTGGCTACCAGGTGACCGTCGTCGCCAACGTCACCGATATTGACGACAAGATCCTCGCAAAGTCCGCCGCTACTGGCACCCCGTGGTGGGCCCACGCCTACCACTACGAAAACGAGCTTCATGCGGCGTACAAGGCGTTGGGATGCCGTCCACCGACCTATGAGCCTCGGGCTACCGGCCACATCCCGGAGATGATCGAGTTGGTCAAGACCCTCATCGACAAAGGTCACGCTTATCCCGCCCCCGACGGTTCTGGTGACGTCTACTTCGATGTTCGGGCCTGGCCCCGTTACGGGGAGTTGTCCGGGATGCGTGTCGACGAGATGAACCCAGCCGAAGATTCCGACCCGCGTGGCAAACGCGACCCGCGGGATTTTGCACTATGGAAGGGTCACAAGGAGGACGAGCCCGAAACAGCGTCGTGGATGTCCCCGTGGGGACGGGGTCGGCCGGGCTGGCACCTGGAGTGCTCGGCGATGTCCGGGAAGTATCTGGGTGAGACCTTCGACATTCACGGTGGCGGCATCGACTTGCGGTTCCCTCACCATGAAAATGAGCTAGCTCAGTCGGCAGCGGCGGGTCGTCCCTTCGCCCGTTACTGGATGCACAACGCCTGGGTGACGATGTCCGGGGAGAAGATGAGTAAGTCCCTGGGCAATACTGCCCAGGTGACTGAGGTCACCAAGGCCTACAGCCCACGCGCCGTCAGGTACTTTCTGTTGGCCCCGCATTATCGCTCCATGATCGAGTTCAGCCCCGCTGACGAAGGCACCAAGGGGTCTCTGGATGAGGCCACTAAGGCCATCGAACGCATCGATTCCTTTCTGGACCGAGCCGGCGACCTCGTCGGCGAGCAGGTGACGGCGTCGCAAGAGCTGCCGGCGGCATTCGTTACGGCGATGGATGACGACCTAGGCACTCCACAGGCGGTAGCGGCCCTGTTCAGCCAGATCACCGAGGGCAATAAGTCCGTGTCGACCTGCGATGTCGAGGCCACCCGTCACCACCTGGCCCGTGTAAAGGCAATGCTCGCGGTGTTTGGACTCGATCCGCAGGCCCCCGAGTGGGCCGACGTCGCAGGCAGCGACGACCGGTTAGAGCCGGTCGTTGACGGCTTGGTGCATGCCATGCTGGAGCAGCGTGCCGAGGCTCGTGCCCGCAAGGATTGGGCTACAGCTGACGCCATCCGCGACACCTTGACAAACCTTGGATTGACGATCGAGGACACCCCCGCTGGCGCCCATTGGTCGCTGAGCTGACAAGGAGACTGACATGGCAGGAAATTCTCAGCGGCGCGGCGCAGGGCACAAGGGCAAGAGTTCGGCTGTTGGCTCTGGCGGACGAGGCCGCAAGGCTCTCAAAGGCCGAGGCCCCACCCCCAAGGCGGAGGACCGCGTTTACCACAAGGCGTATAAGGCCAAGCAGGAGAGGTTGGCCCGCGCCGCGGCCCGCAAACCGGCGAAGTCCAAAGGGGCAGGCCCGGAGTGGGTCATCGGTCGCAATCCTGTACTCGAGGCCCTTCACGTCGGCCTTCCAGTACGCACTGCTTACGTCGCCGAAGGAGCTGAGCATGACTCGCGGCTGAGGGAGATCCTCACCTTCGCTGCTGATCATGGCATCGCATTGATGCAGGCCACTCGTGGCGAACTCGACCGTATGACAGGTGGGTCCAACCATCAGGGAGTGGCCCTGCGCCTACCCGAATACGAGTACGCGACCGTGGACGACCTTATCGCAGCTGGCAACCAGACCTACCACGGTGGGCTCATAGTAGCCCTCGACAAGGTCACCGATCCGCGCAATCTGGGGGCGATCATCCGCTCGGCTGCCGCCTTTGGTGCTCAGGGGGTGCTCATCCCGTCGCGTCGCTCGGCCTCGATGACGGCAGCGGCGTGGAAGACCTCAGCTGGGGCAGCCGCACGCGTACCGGTGGCGATGGCCTCGAACCTCAACCAGGCCCTCGGCAAGTTCGCTGCGACTGGCTGGATGATCGTCGGGCTGGCCGGTGAGGCCGACTCCGACATCGCCGCCGCTCCGGGTCTGGACGGCCCGCTGGTGCTCGTCGTCGGCTCAGAGGGAGAGGGCTTGGCCCGTCTCACCCGGCAGTCCTGCGACGTGCTGACGTCGATCCCGATCAGCAGTGATGTCGAATCCCTCAACGCCTCGGTGGCAGCGTCGATCGCGCTGTACGAGGCGTCGAGGGTGCGTGGGAGTGCATCGGAGGACTGAGGCTCACGGCGGGCTGTCCCGGGAAGGTCACCGTCACCGAGTCGTCAGCCACGTCGATCTGCGGATGGGGGCCACACATCCCGAGCCCGACGAGGGCGATGTAAGGTCCACTGCCCGCATGGGCGTCTCCATCTGCTCGACGGTCGTCGCCTCTGACAGCCCCGTGACCGCCTGAGCCGTCAGCCGTTGCCTGTACTGCCACGGCGTCACTGGTTCGAGGAAGGAATCCGGTCCCTGTTCGGGGTCAGTCGGCCAACCCGGCCACGACGACGGATGCCACCGGTACGTCCTCGTCGAACCAGGCACAACGCACCTCGATTCCTTGGTGACAGACCTGGGCACACACGATGCGCGGGCCCAGGTCGGACTCACCACGCGCGCCGTAGCCCACTTGGGAATCCGGTTCGACCTTGATCCAGTGAACCTGCCAGGAGGATTGCCCGACGAGGACGTCCCCGAGCTGTTCCAACCGGTCGACGTGCTGGCCCGATCTGCACGAAACCCGCCCCTTCGCATCGCGCAGAGCGACCACATTGGCAACAGGTTGCAGGGTCCACTCCCCCGCCTGTGCTGGGGCCGTCACGGTGGAAAAGCCGAGAGACGTGTACAGGGGTGCCTCACTGACAAGGTCTGCCTCGTTCTCACCATCGGTACCGATGTTGAGCACACGAACCACGCCGTCGGCTGACGTTCCGCTGACCATCCATCCCGGCGTGGAAATGAGGCGATGGGTGTCCTCCTTCTCCACCGGCAGAGCCTCCTCCTCAGCTGCCCATACCAGGTGGTCGGCAGGCAGGGCTAGACCGAGCATCCCCTTGGAGGCCCAGTAGGGGGATCCCACACCGAAGTAGAACTGGGCCATCGGGCGGAATTCCCCGAACCAGCCCATGGTGAGGATGCCGTCAGCGCCCGCTCCTCGATCGAGGAAATGCCTTACGGTTCCCGAGCAGATACGCCTCGTCAGTCCGGGGGGACACTGGAGAAACACCCATGAAGGTTCCGGCCCACAGCGGCGCGCAGGTGCACCACCGGTAGATGAGGCTACGTCCCTGGATGAGAGGAGCGGTACCTCCGTGGCCGTCCAGATCAGCTCCGACGAGGAAGGGGACGTCCTCAAGGTATCTCCTCAACCTGGGCCCGTGAACGGTGGCGAAGTCTCTGCTAAGATCCCAGGTCGGGTCCATGAGGGTCCACAGGGCCGGCAGAGTCTCCATGGCCCATCCGACATAGTGGTCGTAGCAGCGCCTCGGTCCGTCGCTGATCCAACCGTCGGTGCGGTACCAGTCCTCGTGACGTTCGAGGTGCTCGCGGACGAGGGCCTCGTCCCAGTCGGCACCGAGGCCTCGCAGGAAGGTCTCGACGATGACCTGGAACCAGATCCAGTTGTTGTCGGGGATCTCGGGATTGCGCACGTCCTGAAACCACTCGACGGCCTGCTCCTGGGTCCGCTGAGAGAGCTGATCCCAGATCCAGGGCTTGGTGAAGTGGAGCGTCAGGGCCAATGAACAGGCCTCGACAACGGCCTGCCAATGTTCAGATGGTCGCAGCCAGCGATCCTCGGCCCTCTGGTCGACGCCGGCGGCGACGCCTCCGGCCCACCACGACGCCAACTCTTCGAGCCCGTCGATGTCAGGGCCCAGTCCGCCCGGTTCCCCCGGCATCACAATCCGCCCGTGGCCTGGTGTTGCATGGCTCATGGCCGTCGTCACCAGACGATCAGCGAGATTGCACCAGTCCTCGCGTCCCCAATGGGTCAGTGGACTCCTCTGCGTCATGTCATCACACCCTGCCGCTCACCATCGAACTGTCGCGTAATTCGAGGATCAAAAATATGATGTCCAACTGGTGACAATGGTAACCGCTTTCCTGTAATGTTTCTGGACAACAAACCTGTACGTGTGGCAGTGCTGCCACCCTCTCCCGAGGAGCGTGACCCTTGTTCGGCACCCCATCTCGACGAACCTTCCTCACCGCATCTGCGCTGTCAGCCATGGCGCTCGCCGCTTCTCCCACAGTGACGGACGCCATTGCCGCCCCCGGGCCCGACAGCTGGTCGGCGCTGTGCGAGCGATGGATCGACATCATCACCGGACGCAGAGCCGCCCGGACCTCTGACCCACGTGCCCGAGCGATCATCGCCAAGACCGACCGGAAGGTCGCCGAGATCCTCACCGACCTCGTATCCGGCTCGAGCCGTCAGACCGTTCTGATCTCGGCAGACCTCCGCAAGGAGCAGTCGCCCTTCATCACCAAGACAGCCCGAGCCATCGAGTCGATGGCCTGCGCCTGGGCCACACCCGGGTCCAGCTACCACAAGGATCCCGAAATCCTCTCCGCGTGCATCGAGGGGCTCAGGGACTTCTGCCGACTTCGGTACAACCCCTCCCAGGACGAGTATGGGAACTGGTGGGACTGGGAGGACGGCGCGTCAAGAGCTGTCGCCGATGTCATGTGCATCCTGCACGACGTCCTGCCGCCCGAGGTCATGTCCGCAGCGGCAGCCGGCATCGACCACTTCATCCCCGACCCCTGGTTCCAGCAGCCGGCGTCGGTCAAGCCCACTGCCAACCCCGTTCAGCCCGTGGTCTCGACAGGCGCGAATCGCATGGACCTGACCCGTGCCGTCATGTGCCGTTCCATCGCGACCGGCGACGAGAAGAGGCTGCGTCATGCCGTTGACGGATTGCCTGACGCCTGGCGCGTCACCACCGAAGGTGACGGTTTCCGTGCCGACGGCGGATTCATCCAGCACTCCCACATCCCCTACACCGGCGGCTACGGCGACGTCCTGTTCAGCGGACTGGCAATGCTCTTCCCGCTGGTCTCCGGGATGAGGTTCGACATCGTCGAATCGGCTCGTAAGGCTTTCCACGACCAGGTCGAACGCGGCTTCATCCCCGTCATGTACAACGGCCAGATCCTCGACGACGTGCGCGGCCGATCCATCTCGCGCATCAACGAGTCTGCCGCCATGCACGGCATCTCGATCGCCCGTGCCATGCTCATGATGGCTGATGCCCTGCCGACACACCGCGCCGAACAGTGGCGAGGGATCGTGCACGGTTGGATGGCTCGAAACACCTTCGATCACCTGTCCGAGCCGTCCACCCTTGTCGACATCTCCCTGTTCGACGCCGCCGCCAAGGCGCGCCCCGTCCCGGAGTCGTCGACGCCGAGCTACTTCGCGTCCATGGACCGTCTCGTCCACCGCACCGCGGACTGGCTAATCACCGTCTCCAACTGTTCGGATCGCATTGCCTGGTACGAGTACGGCAACGGGGAGAACGAATGGGCGTCCAGGACCAGCCAGGGAATGCGTTACCTCCTGCTGCCCGGAGACATGGGACAGTACGAGGACGGGTACTGGGCCACCGTCGACTACTCAGCACCGACGGGGACGACGGTGGACTCCACTCCGCTCAAACGCGCCGTCGGAGCCTCGTGGGCGGCCAAGACCCCGACCAACGAATGGTCCGGGGGCCTCGCATCGGGGTCGTGGTCTGCCGCCGCGTCCCACATCACCTCCCAGGACTCCGCCCTCAAGGCACGCCGCCTATGGGTGGGTCTGAAGGACGCCATGGTAGAGCTGACGACCGACGTGACCACCGACGCATCGCGGGCCATAACCGTCGTCGAGCACCGCAAGGTGGCCAGCTCGTCGACGAAACTCCTCGTCGACGGCAACCGGGTCTCATCCGCGACCTCCTTCCAGAACCCCCGGTGGGCCCATCTGGACGGAGTCGGCGGTTACGTCTTCGCCACTGACACCGATCTCTCCGCAGATGTGGCGACGAGAAAGGGAACGTGGATCGACGTCAATCCCTCCCGCAAGGTCAAGGGGGCTGACGAGGTCATCGAGCGCGCCTACGCATCCCTGCACGTCACCCACCACGATCGTCCAGTCGCGTGGGCGCTGCTTCCCACTGCCAGCCGTTCCCACACGATGGCCCTGGCCACGCGCCCAGGAGTCGAGCCGTTCACCGTGCTCCGGAATGACGCAACCGTCCAGGCCGTCCGCTCTGCGGGTGCCCTCTTGACGAAGGACCCCACTGTCGTCACCACCTTGGCTTTTTGGAAGCCAGCTACCTGCGGCGGCGTGGCAGTTAACCGTCCTGCGCTGGTGCAGACTCGGGAGAGCGCAAACCAAATGGAGGTCGTCATCGTCGAACCCACCCAGAAGAGGGGATCACTTACCGTAACTATTGAGGGAAGCTGGAAGGTCAAAACCGCAGATAGCCACGTTGATGTCAGCTGCGAAAACGCGGCCGGGACTCTGCATGTCGACACGGCGGGGCTAGGCGGCCAGTCCGTGCGAGTAACGCTGGCACGCCAGGTAACTCAAACTCCCTCCGGCGGCGGCCGCCACGACCGAGCCTGATGTGCCGCCTCACCTAACTAGATTGCCGCTAACCCAAGTCACGTCCCGCTTCATCAGGCACGCCCCGCGTACTGACCGACCGGGAATTCCCCGGCCACGGGGGCACCGGAAATGTAATTCGCCAGGTCATCGACCGCGCCGTCGCCGAGGCGGTGAAGCTCTCGTCCCATTGACCCGGCAGCGTGTGGGGTCAGGATGACGTTCGGCAGGGTCCACAATGGGGAGTCGGGCGCGTTGACCTCGGGGTCGGTCACGTCGATGATGGCGCTGATCCGGTCGCGCTGCAGTTCAGCGATGAGGGCGTCCTGATCACAGATGGCCCCGCGCGCAGTGTTGATGAAAGTCGCTCCGTCCTTCATCTTCGCGAAATCCTCAGCTCCCAGCATGTGGTAGGTCTGCGGCGTCGACGCCGAGTGCAGGGAGACGACGTCACGTCGCTACCGAGCTCTGCGCACCGCCATCGAGGCCGGCAAGAACATCTACACCGAGAAGCCCACTGCCGAGACCCTCGACGAGGCCATCGAGTTGGCGGAGCTGGCACACCGTCACAACATCATTGACGGCGTCGTCCACGACAAGCTTTACCTGCCTGGCCTGGTGAAGCTGCGTCGTCTGGTCGACATGGGATTCTTCGGACGCATCCTCTCCATGCGCGGCGAATTCGGATACTGGGTGTGGGAAGGCACCGACGTTCCCTCCCAGCGACCGTCATGGAACTACCACAAGACTGACGGCGGCAGCATGACGACCGACATGTACCCGCACTGGAACTACGTCATCGAGGGCATCATCGGACAGACCCGGGACGTCTACTCCCAGACCGCCACTCACATCACCAAGCGCGTGGATGAGCAGGGCAACATCTACAACGCGGACACCGACGATGCCGCTTACGCCATCTTCAACGTCGTCACACCCTCCGGGGACCCAGTCATCGTGCAGATGAACTCCTCGTGGGCGACCCGCGTCTTCCGCGACGAACTGCTCGAGTTCCAGATCGACGGCACCCACGGCTCCGCCGTCGCAGGCCTGTTCGGATGCGTCTGCCAGCCCCGCGGGGTCACCCCCCCCCCGCCCGACCTGGAATCCCGACATCCCTGACACTAATGACTACATGTCGATGTGGCAGGAGGTTCCCGACAACGCCGCCACTGCCACCGGCAGCCTCGACAACGGTTTCAAGGCACAGTGGGAGGAATACCTCACCGACGTCGCGATGGATCGTCGGCACCGCTTCGACCTGCTGTCGGGAGCACGCGAAGTCCAACTTGCCGAACTCGGATTGCGGTCGGCCGCCGAGGGACGACGCGTTTACGTCCCCGAGATCGTGGTGGACCAGCGATGAGTGACCTCTCGAGGCTGTCCCTCAACACTGCGACGGCCAAGCACGCGACCCTGGCAGAGTGCACCTCCGCATGTGCCGAAGCCGGCCTGGGATGGATCGGCCCCTGGCGCGACCGGATCCAAGGAGTAGGCAACGACGAGGCGGCCCGGATCATCTCCGAGGCCGGGCTCAAGGCGTCGACAGTGTGCCGAGGAGGATTCCTCACCGGCACTGACGCTGACTCCCTCCCCGGGGCCATCGCCGAGAACACCAGGGCTCTCGAGGAGGCCGCAGCCGTCGGGGCCAGCGAACTCGTCATGGTCGTCGGTGGGTTGCCCACCGGGGACAAGGACATCGTCGCTGCCCGTCAGCGGGTGGCAGATCGGCTTGGCGATCTCGTCTCCATTGCACGCGACCACGGGGTGCGCCTGGCACTCGAGCCGATGCATCCCTTGTTCACTGCGGACCGAGGAGTCCTCACGACGTTGGGGCAATCCCTCGACATGGCCGCACCCTTCTCCCCTGACGTGGTGGGTGTCGTCGTCGACACCTACCACGTGTGGTGGGATCCGCAGGCCCGCGAGTCAATCGCCCGTGCCGGCAGGGAGGGACGCATTTCCAGCTACCAGATCTGCGACTGGATCCTGCCCCTGGCCGCCGAGACCCTGAATTCGCGCGGATTCCCCGGGGACGGGTACATCGACTTCCCGACCATCACCCAGTAGGTCAGCGAGGCAGGCTACACCGGCCCGGTCGAGGTCGAGATCTTCAACGAGGAGGTCTGGGCGATGCCAACTCGCCGGATCGTCGAAAGACTTGCAGCCAGGTACGAGGAACTCGTCCTGCCCCACCTGTGAGACGAACGGCCCGGTCGCTTCATGCGACCGGGCCGTTTCCTGTCCAGCTGTCCTCATACCGTTCGGAGTCTCAGCTGAGCAGCCAGTCCACCTCGTTGATCAGGAACTTGCGATGTGACGGCGAGGAGTAGGACCTCGCGTCATGACCCATACCGTCATAGATGACGTTGTCTCCATGGGCCCACCCCATCACCTGCCACTCCTCACTGAGTTCATGGCGAATGAGCGGAGTGGAGCCCTCGTGGACGACGAGGTCTGAGTACCTCTCGTCGTAGACGGTGACGACGTCGAGCCCAGTCCAAACCGGATAATCCTCCGCCCCGGGGGCCTTTCCGAAGGTCGCAATACAACGCTTGGGGTGCCAACTCGTACCGCGCACCCATTGACCGCCAAGCAGAGCGGGCCATTCAGGCCAGTCCGGGAAGGAATTCGCGGCAGTGTGGACAGCCAGCACTCGTCCGCCGCCACGAATCCACTGACCGAATTCATGCTGGGCAGCGGCCCATTCGTCGTCGTGTTCGAGCTCCACCTCGACGTTGCCCCCGAGATTGACGACCACCAGGTCCAGGGCGTCAAGCTCCTGCAAACACGAGACGTCGTCGTCACGAACCTCGACGCGATGACCGACCGCCTCCAGGATCTCGCGGATTGCCGCAGATCCCTCGGCGAAGGGATGCCATGGATCGGTGTATCGGCCATGGCCGGAGAGAACTCTGATGGATGCCACGATGTCTCCTCATCGAGTGGGCGGTCAGTGGATGTTGTGATCGACCCGGTAGGTCTTCCAGACGTTCTCCAAGAACTCGTCCTCGGTCGGGATGGGACGCACCGGACCCCAATGCGCGTGGATGGCCTCCCCAACGGCGTCGACGGACACACGCTGGGTGACGCCGTGATGGGCCTTGGAGTCCAGACGGTGCCGGAAGATCTCCTCGACGTCGAGGTCGGCGCCGTCGTTCCACCATGAGACCGGCAGATCACCGTCGGGGTCGGTGTAGAGGACCGATCCGCGCGAGCCCACCCCATGATCAAGATGGTCGAGCATGGCGGCCACGTAAACGGCCTGGACGTCGAGGATGTCACGGACCAGGAAGAGCCTGTCGACGCTGCGTCTGCTCGTCGGGTCGACGACACATTCATCGACAACCCGACGACGCCATTCGGCGACGTTCCTTGCCAGCTCCTCAAGGCCCTGACGAGACCGCACAAGCCCGGCATTGTCGCTCATTGCACGGGTGGACTCCATCAGCACATCATCGATCAGAACCCCTGAGGATTCCTCGCGTCCACAGGCTGCCTCGAGAAGGCTCCGCGCCTTCTGCAAAGCATCACCGGCCAACTCCTGCCAGCCCTCGTCAGCGCGAGCAGCACCCTGCTCTCGGGCCGCGATCCACTGGGCTGCCCTCGTTGCCCCGACCTGGGCCGAGTTGAGGGCAGCACCGCCTGGACGCGCCACCCCATGGGCTCCGGCAGCCTCTCCCACCGGAAACAGGCCGGCGATGGAGGATCGCCACCACAGATCGACGTCAATCCCGCCGTTGTTGTGCTGAGCACACACGCCGATCTCGAGGCGATCGGCGGCCAGATCGATACCCGGATTGCGGTTGAGGTAGAACTCGTAGGCCGGCTGGTTCATGTGCTGCAGACGCTCGACCGGCGTCTCTAAGCCGAGCACACCTGCAGACTCCAGGTATCCGCGAGCCTCGTCGTCAAGCAGATTCGGATCCCAGCCGGCTGGTTGATGCGGAAGTCGAGGAAGACCCGACGTCCTCGCATCACCGTCTCGCGGTAGGTGAGGATGTCGATGAGGCTGGAACCGTCATGGACCTTGTCGATGTCGAAGGGCCACTGGTAACCCTTGCGGAAGATGAGGCTGGTGAGCGCGCCCGGATCGTCGATGACCTCGGCCAGGAAGTCGTGCTCGGTGCCGTCGGGGCCCACCGAGACAAAGGCAGGAACCACCTGCATATAGGTCCCCGACACGTTCCAACGAGGTCTCAGGGAGGCCAGCCCGAACTGGAACTCGGGCAGGTTGTGGCCGACGGCTCCGGCGCGCAAGGCGGCACCGGTGGCACCCCACTGACCGTGCGGCCACACCGAGTCGGCGAACATTCCGGCGGGTCCGCCGGTGGCCAGGACGACATTGCGTGCGGCAATCAGAATGAACGGACACCCCTGGTCGGCGACTACGTCACGCCGCAGCCCGAGAAGGCCGACGCAGCGAGGGATCTCTCCCGAACGATCGACGATGAGGTCGACGACCCGCACCCCACCGACGATCTCGGTCCCCCGGGAGCGCACCCGTTCCTCAAGATGCTCAACCATCGACTTCGAGGTGAAGGGCCCCACCGAGGTCGCTCGCTGCCGGGGGTCGTGGTCAGTCTTGTAACCGATAAACTGTCCGTGACGGTCGCTAGGGAAGTTCGACACCAGCCTCTACCAGGTTGTAGAAGCACCGCGCCGAGAGCGCTGCCTCCGTCAGGGCGATGTCGCCGTCCATCGCTCCCCCGTCGAAGAGGATGCGGGCCATCTCTCCCACCGAGTCCGGTCCGTCTCCGGCCAGGGTCAGCTTGTAATAGGTCTGCTTGTCGGAGCCAGCATTTCGCGAGGCTCCGGCATTGATGGTGTCTGCAATGACGAGGACGTCGTGCTGTCCGAACTGGGCCAGCCGGTCTGCCGCACAATACCCGGCCGATCCGGTCCCGACAACGACGGTGTTGACGCTGGCGACCGGGACGTCGAGCCCGGCAAGGTGCATGGTGGGCAGGTCCATCTCACAACCTCGCGATGTGCATGCCGCCGTCGACATTGATGACTTCACCGACGGAGTACCTCATCGATCCGATGACCAGGTTGACGACAGCTGCAGCGACGTCCTCGGGACGGCCCCAGCGTGGCATCGGCGCGAGCCCCTCGGCGAACTGGCGGTCATACTTCTCCTTGACCCCGGCCGTCATCTCGGTGGCGATGACGCCTGGACGCACCTCATTGACGAGGATCCCCTCCGGAGCGAGTCGCGCGGCCCAGAGCTGGGTTGCCATCGAGACCCCAGCCTTGGAGATGCAGTACTCGCCGCGGTTGAAGCTGACCATCGTCGAGGAGCAGGAAGCCACGTTGACGATAGCCCCGACGATCCCGTCAGTGGTGTCGGTGGTGCCGTCACCCCGTTGGGCGATGAGCTGACGGGCGACGGCCTGGGTGAGGAAGTAGGGCCCGCGCAGGTTGATCCCCAGCACCCGGTCAAAGGACTCGACGGTGGCGTCAAGGATGTCGTCACGGCTGGTCGGAGCCACGCCGGCATTGTTGACGAGGACGTCGATGCGACCCCAGCGGTCCAGTGCGTCACCGATGAATCGCTGATGAGCGGTCAGATCGGAGACGTCGCCACTGGTGTGACCAACCTCGCTTAGACCTTGCAGCTCCGTCAGCACCTCCGGCGCTAACTCGCTTCGTGACAGGATCTGCACCGCGTATCCCTGCTGCAGCATGGCCTTGCTGATAGCCAGACCGATGCCACGGTTTCCTCCGGTGATGAGCGCAACCTTCGTCATGCCGACTCCCTCGTCGTGTGTCCGTGGCGTTCATTATTCCTGTCAAGACCAGCTTCGGCAAGCGCTTGCCGCTAGTATTTGAGCGGATCGGAGAGACTGCCACGCTTTCGACAAAATCGACGGGAAACGATGGCAAGGCCTCGCCACCCCCTCCCCCTCCGGAACAACAATTGACACAAACCCCCAACGTCGGAGATCACAAGTGAGCAACGAAGCACTCGACAAAGTCCTGGCGAATCTCGTCATCCCAGTGGTCGTCATCCATGACGCCGCCACCGCCCCGGCCGTCACCGACGGTCTCGTCGACGGTGGACTTCCCGTCGCCGAGGTCACCTTCCGTACCGACGCCGCACCCGCCGCCATCGAGTCGATGGCCAAGGACGGACGCGTCATGGTCGGAGCCGGAACCGTCATCAATGCCCGTCAGGTTGACGAGGCGGTGAGCGCAGGAGCGACGTTCGTCGTCTCCCCTGGCCTGTCCCGCGAGGTCGTCGACCGCTGCCGTCACCATGACATCCCCGTCCTGCCGGGAGTCATCACCCCGACCGAGATCATGGCCGGAATCGACATGGGACTGGACACCTTCAAGTTCTTCCCGGCCGGCAACTTCGGTGGCGCGACCACGATCGCGTCGCTCGATGGCCCCTTCCCCAACCTGCGCTTCGTTCCCACCGGTGGTGTCAAGCCGCACAACCTGGCGGACTTCCTCTCCCGTCCCAACATTCCTGCCGTCGGAGGCACCTGGCTCACCCCGGCCGACGCCGTCGCCGCCCGGGACAGCCGAACCATCGCCAACCTGGCACGCGAGGCCGCCCGCAGTGCCCACAGCATCGTCGAGGAGCAGTCATGAGCATCACACTTCGTCCCGCAGATCGGTGCCGTTACGACATCGTCTCCCTTGGTGAGGTGATGTTACGCCTCGACCCACGCGAACGTCGCATCCGCACCGCTAAATCCTTCGACGTCTGGGAGGGCGGTGGCGAGTACAACGTCGGCCGTGGCCTGTCCCGCGTCTTCGGCAAGCGTGCCGCCGTCATCACCGGTCTGGTCGACGACCCGGTCGGCCACCTCGTCGGCGACCTCATCACCGCCGGCGGAGTCGACGACCAGTTCATCACCTGGGTGCCTTCTGACGGAGTCGGCCGCACGGTGCGCACCGGACTCAACTTCACCGAGCGCGGTTTCGGAGTTCGCGGCGCCGTCGGTGTCTCGGACCGTGGCCACACAGCGGCCAGCCAACTGCGCGCTGAGGACATCGACCTCGACTGTCTCTTCGGAGAATTGGGAGTGCGTTGGCTGCACACCGGCGGCATCTACACCGCCCTGTCGGAGACCAGCGCCCAGACCGCCAAGGCCGTCATGGAGGCTGCCCACGCCAATGGCACGATCATCTCCTACGACCTCAACTACCGCCCCAGCCTGTGGAAGTCGATCGGCGGCCAGGAGGAAGCCCGCCGCGTCAATCGCGAATTAGCTAGTTTGGTCGACGTCATGATCGGTAACGAGGAGGATTTCACGGCGTGTCTGGGATTCGAAGTGGAGGGCAACGACGAGAACCTCTCCCACCTCGACGTCGACTCATATGCTGCCATGATTGACAAGGTCGTCGAGGAGTTACCAAACATTTCCGTCGTCTCCACCACCCTGCGCCAGGTACGTACTGCTAGCCGCAATGACTGGTCAGCTATCGCGTGGTCCAAGGGCACCGGTTTGGTTCGCTCGGTGGAACGCCCCGACCTAGAAATACTCGACCGCGTTGGTGGTGGCGATTCCTTCGCTGCTGGCCTGGTGGCTGGTCTCATGGAGACGGGAGGTCTGCAGAAGGCCGTCGAGTGGGGAGCCGCCCACGGCGCTCTGGCAATGACAACTCCCGGCGATACGTCGATGGCTACCCGCTCCGAGGTGGAGAACCTCGCTGCCGGAGGTTCCGCCCGAGTGAAGCGCTGATCGATCGATTCCGGACTCACACTGGACGGCGAGCCTGACTGGCTCGCCGTCCTTTTGGTCCCTGCCCACGAGTGGATCCAGGGACGAGTAGATTCGTGCCTACCATCCCGTCATGACAGGAGCCATCCGTGACCAGCGCCGTCGATCCCACCGCCCGTGACATTGCCGAGAAGCTAGCCCCGGCCTACCGCACCATGCTCGATGCGATTGCGCAAGTCGAGCCGCGGATTGCAGAAGCCACCCGTGCTGAGCTCACTGACCAGCGTCACTCCCTCAAGCTTATCGCTTCGGAGAACTACGCATCCTTGCCAGTACTGGCGACCATGGGCACGTGGCTTTCTGACAAATACGCCGAAGGTACTGCTGGCCATCGGTTTTACGCTGGCTGCCAGAACGTTGATTCCGTCGAGACGATCGCCGCAGAGCATGCATGCGCTTTGTTCGGCGCGGACCACGCCTACGTTCAGCCCCACTCAGGTATTGACGCCAACCTCACCGCCTACTGGGCGATCCTCACCCACCACATCGAAACCCCAGCTCTAGCCGAGTTTAGTGCCCGCACCGTCAACGACTTGACCCAGGAAGACTGGGATACACTGCGCCACCGTTTCAACGACCAGCGAGCTATCGGTATGAGTCTCGACACTGGAGGCCACCTCACTCATGGTTTCCGTCCTAACATCTCCGGAAAGATGTTCGATCAGCGCTCCTACGGCACCGATCCGCAAACCGGTCTGCTCGACTACGACAAGGTCGCAGAGCTAGCCCGCGAGTTTAAGCCGCTCGTCATCGTCGCCGGATACTCCGCCTACCCGCGCCGGGTGAACTTCGCGAAGATGCGCGAGATTGCTGACGAAGTCGGTGCTGTGCTCATGGTCGATATGGCCCACTTCGCTGGACTGGTTGCTGGCAAGGTTTTCACCGGCGACGAGGACCCTGTCCCGCACGCCCAGATTGTGACGACGACAACCCACAAGTCCCTGCGTGGCCCGCGCGGCGGCATGGTTCTGACTACCAAGGACTACGCTGACGACGTCGACCGCGGTTGCCCGATGGTGCTCGGTGGCCCACTGTCCCACGTCATGGCTGCCAAGGCCGTCGCCTTGGCAGAAGCCCGCACTCAGGCCTTCCGCGACTACGCTCGGCGCGTCGCGGACAATTCGAAGGCCCTGGCCGAGGGGCTTATGAAGCGTGGCGTCAAGCTCATCACTAACGGGACTGACAACCACATCAACCTGCTTGACGTCACCACGAGCTTCGGACTGGCCGGGCGCCAGGCTGAGGCCGCCCTGCTGGACGCAGGCGTGGTCACGAACCGCAACTCGATCCCGGCCGACCCGAACGGCGCCTGGTACACCTCTGGCATTCGCATCGGCACCCCGGCACTGACCTCTCGCGGATTCGGATCCGACGAATTCGATCAGGTTGCCGAACTCATCGTCACCACATTGAAGGCCACCACCCCGCTGACGTCCTCCACTGGCAAGCCTGGCAAGGCCAAATACCACATTACGGACGGAGTGGCTCAGAGGGTCCATGACGCTGCCGACGAGTTGCTGGGTAACTTCCCGCTCTACCCAGGATTGGACCTTGCCTGACGATACCCAGTCCTAGTTTCGGGAGCACCTAACCAGGTATCTACCCCACACAAATTCAACACCGTTTTCGATCGACGGTCTATGTTCTGAAACGGCCAGAACATAGACCGTCGATTTCTCGTCGCTATCCTTTCTCCTTCGTTTCTTTGACACCTTGCCCCCGATCCTGCGACTTCGATCAGCTGGGTCTGTGACGTCGGGATGGTCCGCCTCATCGGACGGGGCCTTACCACACGGTGACGCTGATAATTCAACCGTCCCACTCTTTTTGATCCGGTTGTAAAGCTACTTATCCTCAGTGCAGAGTGGCCCTGTCGCGGCGCTAGCATTCCCGTGCTAGACCGGGGCGCTATCGTCACGAGGAGGTTCCCATGCAGGAAGGTAATCCTGTTACCCCGCAGACCAGCACCACCGTTGACAAGGGGGATAGTGGCTACAACAAGGCCTTAAGGAATAGGCACCTGCAGATGATCGCCATCGGCGGCTCAATCGGCACCGGCCTGTTCCTAGGGACCGGCGGACGCATTGCCCAAGGCGGCCCCGGATTGGCAATCAGCTACGCCGTCTGCGGCATTTTCGCCTTCCTCATGGTAAGAGCCCTCGGTGAAATGGCCATTCGTCGCCCATCCTCGGGTGCCTTCGTGTCCTACGCGCGTGAGTTCATGGGCGAGAAGGGCGCCTACGCCACCGGATGGTTCTTCTTCCTCGACTGGTCTGTGACGGTAATGGCCGACATCACCGCAGTGGCGCTGTACCTGCACTACTGGACGGCCCTACGTTCCGTCCCGCAATGGGTGCTAGCGCTCATCGCCCTCGGCGTTGTGTTTGCCCTCAACATGCTGAGCGTGAAGATGTTCGGCGAGGCTGAATTCTGGTTCGCTGCCATCAAGGTGACCGCCATCGTCCTATTCATGATCGCGGCTATCTGGGCCATTGTCGCGGGCGCCCGGGTTGGCAACTATACGGCAGGATTTCACAACATCACTCGACATGGCGGGTTCTTCCCCGCTGGCCTGGCGCCGGTCTTTGCGCTCACGTTGGGAGTGATCTTCGCCTTCGGCGGCACCGAGATGGTCGGCGTGGCAGCAGGCGAGACCAAGGACGCGAGCAAGATCTTGCCCAAGGCCATCAACTCAATGATCCTGCGTATTTTCGTGTTCTACGTCGGTTCAATCATTCTGATGGCGCTCGTGCTGCCATACACTGCTTATTCGACCAATGAGTCCCCGTTTGTCACCTTCTTCACCGGAATTGGAATTCCCTATGCTGGCGACATCATCCAGGTCATCGTTCTGACGGCCGCCCTCAGCTCTCTCAATGCCGGCCTGTACTCAACGGGGCGCACCTTGAGGTCGCTGGCGGTGGCCGGCGAAGCTCCAAAGGCCGCAGCCAAGCTCAACCGTCACCACGTGCCTTCCGGCGGCATCGCCATGACCGCTGCCCTTGGCCTGCTGGGCGTCGCCCTCAACGCCTTCCTCCCCGATAGTGCGTTCGAGATCGTCATGAACCTCGCCGGCATCGGTATCGCCGGCACGTGGGCGATGGTGCTGTTGTCACATACTCGTTTCGTAAGCGCGGTCAAGGAGGGCGAGGAGACCCGACCGGAATACCGCATGCCGGGTGCTCCGGTCACGAACTACGTCTCGCTGGCCTTCCTGCTGATCGTCGTACTGTCGAACCTCACCTCGAAATCGGGGCGCTGGACGTTAGCCCTGTTCGCCATTGTCGCAATAGCCATGGTCGCCGGGTGGTACGCGGTGCGTGACAAGATCAAGCCTGACCTGCTCGACAACGTGGTTCCGAGCGACGAAGGGATGTAAACCATGCAAACCCACATTCTCTACACCGGCGGAACCTTGGGTATGGTATCCACTCCTGACGGTTTGGCTCCGGGTGCTGATCTGACAGGGTGGCTTACCCAGTTACTATCTGGCACCGAACTCGCCGGAGCTTTCGAGACTCAAAGTTTCGAGCATCTCATTGATTCGGCCAACGCCACTCCCGATGATTGGCGCCGAATTGTCGACGACCTGTGGAAGTACCGCGACGACGCCGACTCTTTTATTGTTCTTCACGGAACCGACACCTTGGCCTACACTTCAGCAGCGCTGTCCTACGCCCTCACAGAGTTCGGCAAGCCGGTCGTCGTCACCGGAGCACAGTACTCATTGGGAGTCGTCGGAACAGATGCTGCGCCAAACGTCACGGGAGCGCTGCGAGCCGCCACGAGCGGGCGCCTCAATGGGGTCGCGGTCTTCTTTGGCCACAAACTGCTGCGTGGCAATCGCGTCACGAAACTCTCCTCGTGGGCCTATAACGGGTTCGATTCGCCGGCCGTCCCACAATTAGCGCGCACCGGAGCACCGTGGCAATGGGTCGAGAATGAGTCGACGGGTTGCGGTTGGCTCAACCCCGGCCCATACCAGCGTCACGACGTCCTCGTCGTTGATCTATCTCCGGGCATCAGCGCTCGACGCCTCCGCGCCGTCCTCGACCCTTTGCCCGAAGCCGTTATCTTGCGCGCATTCGGAGTCGGAAATATCCCCAGTGATGAACCCGGCGTCGTCGACGCCATCCTCGATGTCATCTCCGCCGGCACCCCCGTCGTCGTCGCTTCCCAATGCATGCAAGCTGATGTCCAACTGGGTCAATACCAGTCAAGTCATGCCCTCACGGAGGGCGGAGCTGTCAGCGCCCATGACATGACTCTCGAGGCTCTCTATGCCAAGCTAATCTTTCTGCTCTCCCAAGGGCTGCACGGCAAAGAGCTCAAGCGATGGATCGAGACCGACATCGCTGGTGAGATCAGCGTCTAGCTATCACACTTTCCCACCAAGGGCCCAGTTTGATGCACGTTCGTCGCAAAAGGTGTGAGATTTTCCGCTAGCACTAGCTAACGGCCTATCCGTGGACAATCATCGAGGCATGGTGGGTAAGTATGAGGGCATCGTCGCCCCCTTCGTGCCGCACCCCGAAGTGGCCGACGAGGTGGGTTCGACATCCACGTGAGGAGAGGCATTGATGGTCAACAAGAAGGTTCTGGTCTGCTGCGGCACCGGCATCGCAACCTCCGTCCAAGTGGCCAACAAGTTGCAGCGGATGCTGCGTGATCGGGGCGTCACCGCGACGATGAAGGAATGCAAAACGGCCAACGTCTCCGCCCAAATGACGACATTCCAGCCTGACGCCATCGTCGTCACCACCGCTATCACCCCTCCAGATGAGGAGGTCAAGGTCTACCGAGGCATGCCGCTGCTCACCGGTGTTGGCGCCGAGGAACTCGCAGACCAGATCGCTAGCGACCTCAAAGCCTGACAGGTCACCAGCTGTCATTGCTGCAGGTAAAATAAGCAAAACGTCTCATTGTCCGTCGTCTACCTCATGGGCGTAAATACACATAAGTGCGTAACTAACGTGGTTAGTCCCTCGAACTGTCGGGCAGAACCAAACATATGAGCCGACCACCTCACCCTGATCAGACGCGCAAAGGTGTCCGGGACCGCTGGACGTGTCGAAGGACACAAGTCACCGGTCGAAGCCCGATGGGAAAGTAAAACAATGCCTACACCCCGTCTTATCGTGGCCGACGTGACGGCCACCAGCCAGAATGACCTTTACGCCCAGGTCAATGATCGTCTCACCGCTGACAACATGGTGAAATCCACATTCCTTAACGCGGTGAGTGCACGAGAGAAGAAATTCCCCACCGGGCTTGACTTCGGCTACGTGTCCATCGCTATTCCGCACATCGATCCCGAACACGTCATCTCCCCGGGGCTACTGGTATACCGCAATAGTGCATCGACAACCTTCCACGCCATGGACGATCCCGAGCGCAACCTCGACGTCCAGCTCAGCATCTGGCCCCTAGTCACTGACCCCGGCAATCAAATCGACATGCTCGGAGCTGTCATCACACTCATCCAAGACGAGTCGTCGTACCGCATTCTGCTGCACGGCAACCACGCGGAGGTCGCGAATACACTCCCGGATGTCCTCGCAACGGTAGAAGACTGACGGTGTTGTGTCAGGGCGAACGCCGAGATCACCGGATCTAACTACCGAGGGACATAACGACTGTAATCCCGCGGATGGGGTAGGGGACGCAAATAATATTCCCCAGACACACTATGGTGGAACCATGACTGCAAAGCTCATCCTGCTCCGCCATGGCGAGAGCGAATGGAACTCCAAGAACCTCTTCACCGGCTGGGTGGACGTCGATCTCAACGAGAAGGGCGAGGGCGAGGCTCGTCACGCCGCCGACCTGCTCAAGCAGGAAAACCTCCTGCCCGATATCGTCCACACCTCGCTGCTACGTCGTGCTATCCATACCGCCTACCTAGCCCTTGACGGCTGCGACCGCCATTGGATCCCGGTGCATCGTTCCTGGCGCCTCAACGAGCGTCACTACGGTGCGCTGCAGGGTCTCAACAAGGCTGAGACCAAGGAGAAGTACGGCAACGACCAGTTCATGGCTTGGCGTCGCTCCTACGATGTTCGTCCACCGGACCTTGACCGCGACAGCGAATTCAGCCAGTTCCATGACCCGCGGTACGCCGACATCCCGGAGTCCGAGCGTCCGGTCGCCGAGTGTCTCAAAGACGTCGTGGCCCGCATGGTGCCGTACTTCACCTCTGATATTGCTGCCGACCTTAAGGACGGCAAGACGGTGCTCGTGGCTGCTCACGGTAACTCCCTGCGCGCCCTCGTCAAGCACCTCGACGAGATCAGTGACGAGGACATCGCCGGCCTCAACATCCCGACCGGTATCCCGCTGTTCTACGAGCTTGACGACAACCTCAAGCCCGTGACTAAGGGGGGCCGCTACCTCGACCCTGAGGCCGCTGCCGCCGGTGCCAAGGCAGTCGCTAACCAGGGAAACAAGTAAGCCTGCCCGCAGGCCGCTGAAACCGCAGGCCGCTGAAGCTGCTTGATGCACCTCGACGGTGCCCCCAGAAATATCGGGGGCACCGTCGAGGTGCATGGAGCTAGAAATTTAGGCGATAACGCCGAACTCGTAACCCTGGCTCTTGAGCCACGCGAGGATGGAGGGCATGGCTTTAGCCGTCATCTGTTTGCCGTAGGTGTCGTGATTGAGGATCACCACGACGTTCGGGTTATTGGACTCCTTAATGCTCTTCTTGACCATCTGAAGATATCCAGGAACAGTCGTGGGACGCTGGGCGTCAGCGTCTCCACTCATCGCGTTCCAATCGATCCAGCCGACCCCGCGCTTAGCTAGTGCAGCGTCAGCCTGAGACAGATTAGTCCAGGACATGTGGCCGCCCGGGTAGCGGAAGGCCGAAGAGAAGTAATTCGACCCGAGGATGGCACGACTCTGAGCCATTGCCCAGTCCCAGTCACAACCGATGTGCTTAGCCTTGTCCGCAGCCCTGCCGTGGTACAGGTATTTGTAGTCGTGGGAGTACGAGTGGATGGCCAGCGCATTGCCCATCTTGAGCGAGCGGCTGAGCAAGTTCTTGCCCACGTCACGCATTTGCGGGGGGATCATGAAGAAGGTGGCACGAGCACCTGCCTTCTCCAGATTATCCAGCTGCTCGCCGGTGAATTTGGTCGTTGGACCGTCGTCAAAAGTGACGAAAACGATCTTCTTGTTCTTGGGTTGGGTGGAAGGCTTCTCCAACCACTGATTCACCACCGAAGCCGAGTAAACATACTTGTCGGCAGCCCTGCCGTGGTTCGTCCCCGCCTCCAGACCGTCGATATCCTTGACGACAGTACCCGGAACCTTAAGCGGGGAGTAATTCGACGGCGGCTCGGCGCAGGCGGGCTTGGTGA
Organism: Cutibacterium sp. 37298; assembly: GCF_023838685.1. Classification (NCBI taxonomy): domain Bacteria; kingdom Bacillati; phylum Actinomycetota; class Actinomycetes; order Propionibacteriales; family Propionibacteriaceae; genus Cutibacterium; species Cutibacterium sp. 37298. Next base: position 815,498 of record NZ_JAJNRJ010000001.1, on the reverse strand, counting down.
CGGCCGCACCAACACCGAATGCGCCGGCGGGCACCGGACCGCTCGGCAACCCCGCCGGGGCACTAGCGCCGCTGGAGATGCTGGGCTTCGCGATGGGGCTCTTCGACGGCGACGGCTGCGAAGATGACTGGGCCGAGCTCACACCCGATTTCGACGGGGAGCTAGCAGACTCTGGATCACTATTCGCGCACCCGGCGATGGCCATCGAAACGGTAGTGACGACAACGACAGCGCCAGCTATCGTTTTGCTACGGAAGGCAAAAGCCATATGACAAGACCTCACTGAGAATTATCAGCCGTGTACCACGACACATTAATCGCCCCAATTGTATGTACTCAGTACAAGGCATTCTCACTGCGACACGGCAAACCCCTCACACCGACGGGAAACGCCGACGTGAGGGGCAGATTGATCAGTACGCGCTCGGCCAGTCTTCACCAGCGGGGCCCTCACCAGTGACAATGTAGATGACACGGGAACCGACGGCCACGGCGTGATCGGCGATACGCTCGTAGTAGCGGCCCAACAAAGCGGTGTCGACGGCGCTCTCCACCCCGTAAGTCCAGTCGTCGCCCAGTAACAGACGGAACTGATCGCGTCGCAGATCATCCATCTTGGAGTCCTCAGACGCCAGAGATTCGGCAGCCTCCGCGTCGCGATCGGCAAGAGTCTTCTCAGCCTTGCCAATCATGGAGTCGGCAATCTTCGACATCTCGACGAACTGGTCAGCGACCTGCGGAGGCACCGCAACCTCGGGGAAACGAAGGCGGGCAATCTTAGCGACGTGGGCAGCAAGATCGCCCATACGTGCGAGCTCATAACACATCCGTAGCATCGCGACAATGGTGCGCAACTCGCCGGCCACTGGGGCTTGACGGGCCAGCAGATCAAAACAACGACGCTCGATCTCCTCGTTCAGGGAATCGACCTTGGAGTCGTCAGAGATAACACGCTCAGCGGTAGTCAGGTCCGCACCAATGAGAGCCGCCGTGGCATCTTTGACGGCAACCCGAACCAGCTCCGCCATCGTCAGAATTCTGCCGCTGGTGGCATTGAGCTCGTCGTGATAGCTCTCACGCATGCCGGTGTCCTTCCATAGTGGGGTGCAGCCAAGCCTATCGACCTTGTCGACTAAGACATTTCTCCCGTGTAGCGCCACCGTGAACCTTAAGTGAACGGCCAGTAACCTCGCCAACCCTTCGTGACACGCGGGTGACAAGCATGACGATCATCCCCCTATTATGCGAACTGTGGGCATGATTCTGTCAGCGATCATTGGTGCCGTCGTCGGCGCTGGATTGATGGTCCTCATGAGCCGCGTGGTGGAGTCGTCTCGTCATCCCGTAGACACCCTCGCCACCGACATCGAGGCTATCGAGGTAAATTCGGCCCTCGCCCGAGCTCTCGACTTAACCACCGAGGCAGCCGTCATCGTCGGACCGCATGACGAGGTTCTCCACACCACATTGGGTGCGCGATCGATGGAACTCGTACGCGGTTCACGTATCGCTAATGAGACTCTGCTCAAACTGGTGCGCACTGCCCGGCGCGAGGGGCGCGACATCGTCGACACCATGGAGATGAAACGGGCATCCACGGGGGCCGACCTCATTCTCACCGTGCGAGCCGGCCCTCTCGATGATCACGGCAACGCCATTATCGCTGCCAGTGATAGCTCGCGACATGTCAGGCTGGCCGAGACCCGCCGAGACTTCGTTGCCAATGTCTCTCACGAGTTGAAAACCCCCATCGGTGCTGTCTCTATCCTCGCCGAGGCCATCGAAGGTGCAGCTGATGACCCGGAGGCCATCCGACATTTCTCCCAGCGGCTGACAGCAGAGTCCTCGCGACTGTCTGCCCTCGTCACCCAGATCATCGACTTATCCCGGCTACAAGCCGACGAACCACTACTGCGCGCCGAACCAGTGGCCGTCGCAGACGTCATTGACGAGGCCGTCTCACGCCACCGCGAACAAGCTGCCAATCGAGAGGTGTCCTTAGTAGTGCGCTGCGACGACGACCTGTGGGTCCTCGGGGATCAAAGCCAGCTCACCGAAGCAGTCGCCAATCTTGTTCACAACGCCATCGTCTATTCCGAGCCAAAGGTCCGGGTAGCGGTCTCCGCCCGGCGAGTCCGTGACGTCGACACCGACGTCATCGCGATCGCCGTCGCCGACAACGGAATCGGTATTAGCGAGGCCGACCAAAAGCGTATTTTCGAACGGTTCTACCGGGTGGACTACTCCCGTTCCAGGGAAAACGGTGGAACCGGTCTGGGATTGTCGCTGGTTAAGCACACCTGCCAGGCGCACGGGGGATCTGTCGATGTGTGGAGCAAGTTGGGCCAGGGGTCCACGTTCACCCTTCGACTTCCAACCCTCGACGTTGATCACCACAACGAATCCGATCAGGAGGAGTCATGACCCGCGTACTCATCATCGAGGACGAAGAGTCCTATCGCGAGGCCACCGCCTTCATGCTGCGCAAAGAGGGATTTGAGGTCAACACTGCCGCCAATGGCGCTGATGGCCTCGAAATCTACTCGCGCAACGGTGCCGACATCGTGCTGCTCGACCTCATGATGCCGGGGCTTCCAGGGACCGAAGTCTGCCGTCAGCTACGCCAGCGCGGCAATGTCGGGATCATCATGGTGACGGCTAGAGATTCGGAGATCGACAAGGTTGTCGGGCTGGAGCTCGGAGCCGACGACTACGTCACCAAACCGTTTAGCCACCGAGAATTGGTCGCGCGCATCCGCGCTGTGACTCGTCGTGGCAGCCCCGAAGTAGAAGTTTCCCCCGATGTTCTCGAGGAGAGCGGGGTAAGGATGGACGTCGAGCGGCACGAGGTCAGCGTCGAGGGGACGGTAGTGCGACTTGCCCTCAAAGAGTTCGACCTGCTTGAGGTGCTGCTGCGCAATGCAGGACGCGTCATGACCCGAGCCTCCCTCATCGACCGAGTGTGGGGAGCCGACTATGTTGGCGACACTAAAACTCTTGACGTGCACATCAAAAGGCTGCGCGCAAAGATTGAAGATGACCCATCCCGTCCGGTGCGCATCACCACCGTACGCGGACTGGGCTACAAGTTTCAGGCCTAAAGCATCACCACCCAGGAAAGCAACACCACGCAGGAATGGTGTATTCAGCTGATTAGGACCGAGCCGACGGAATTCCTGAAGAAGCGTACTCCGCAAAGTCCGGATGGGTGGACGACACCACTGGGGCATCCAGAGTAATCGGCGCTGAGCTCGCGAACTTGATCGTCACCTTGGCCAATAGCCCGTTCGACAGCCCTTCAACGGGGGCCTGAAGTTTGGACTGAGTGAGGTTCACCGACGTTTGGGCCGGAAGCTTGACGTTCAGCGTCCTCATGGTGAAGGACCGCCCGGATAGAGAGTTGTTCGACGTGAGCGGCTCCCCCGTAATCCCGACAATGTTGTCGTCTTTGCGAGAAACAACTGCGGCGGATACACGGGCCTGACCGCCGCCATTGATGAGCACCAGGTTCTGCACCTTGACGGTGGCGGACTTGCCATTGACACCAGCCGCCGGAGTGTAACTGGTAAGGACCTTAGGATCGGCGCCACAAGCTGCCACACCAAGGACCCCGACAGCAGCAAGGACAGCAGTCGTCCGGCGACGGTCGATCATCGTAGAATCTCCTCTTCCAAGGTGCATATCGTCGTTGAGTTTAGCCGAATCGGCGTCCATGAGAGCCTCATCCGCCAGAGCAAGGCGACCCATCGGCAGCGCCAAGGAACCCCGGGTTCATGTGTAAGGCCTTCAACCAATGAGGTCGGCGCACCGTAACGCTATTGAGGACGTTCGTACAAAATTAATATTGACCTCAACTATTATTATGTGATATACTTAACTCCCGAAAGGGGCCGCATAAATGACTTTCAACGTTGGTGAAACCGTTGTCTACCCGAATCATGGCGCTGCCGTGATCGAAGATATCGAGACTCGCACTATTAAAGGCGAGGAAAAGCTCTACCTCGTTCTGAGGATTCTCGGACAAAATGATTTGGTTGTGCGAGTGCCAGCCAGCAATCTTGACCTTGTCGGCGTTCGTGACGTCGTTGACGACGAGGGCCTCGAAAATGTTTTCGAGGTCCTTCGTAAGACCAATGTTGAGGAGCCATCCAACTGGTCTCGCCGTTACAAGGCCAACCTTGAAAAACTCCATTCTGGCAACGTTCTCAAAGTTGCCGAGGTCGTCCGTGACCTGTGGCGCCGCGAACGTGACCGCGGTCTGTCCGCCGGTGAGAAGCGGATGCTCTCGAAAGCTCGTCAGATCCTGGTGTCTGAGTTAGCCCTCGCCAAAAAGGTAGCTGATGACCGGGCTGAGGAAATGCTCGACGAGGTTCTCGCCTCCTGATTCATTCTCACTGCGAAAACGGGGATTCACCACACTTCGGGTGAATCCCCGTTTCTCATGCCTTGTCGCCTGTCACGGAATCGTCACGATTTCAATGCGTTCGCAATCTCGTCTGCCAACTGCCCTTCATCAACACCGGTAAGAAATGCAACGCCGCGGAACATTTTGACGTTCTCGGTGGGCTGCTTCACTGCGGTCGTTGAGACGATCGCGTCAGGGCTAAACCTCTCAGCCACCCGCGGAACTTCCGCGACACGGCAGTGCTCCATCCGGGCGTTGATCCCACGCTCACGCAGCAACCGCTGAAGTTTGTTGGCGACCTGCACTGACGTCGCAGTACCAGTGCCACAGCAGACGAGAATCTTCTTCTCGATCATGGTGACCACTCCTCCTCTGGGAAACTTCGTCGCTCCTTGGATGTGGTCTACCAAGGGCTTCCTTACACGATGTTAAACGCACCCCTTTTACCTGCTTCGTTGGGGGTTGGTCCGCTACGATCATGGCACCTTAAGAGACTGACGGTGATGGTACCGTGCCGTGAAGGGCACAGAGTCCATACTCAAGGGGGTCCGCCATGACGACTACGTCCAGCACATTGTGGAATGCCGTAGTGCTCCGCATCGGCAAAGGCGCCCAGGACATGTTGGATACCGGAGTCATCGTGCTGTTCGGAGAGCCTGTGCCCGATGCCTTGTCTGATATTTGCGTAATTCACAATCGCGGTGGTCGTTCCCCGCTGGCCCCTCAACGCGAGCTGCTCCCCGGAGATGTCCTCAATTTCGCTGACACTCGCTACACCATCGATGAGGTCGGAGAAACCGCAACATCAAACCTGGGCGACCTCGGCCACGTCGTGTTGTATTTCAACTCCCCCGACCAATCGTTACTTGCTGGAGCTATCAAGATGTCCGGGCCACCACCGCAGCTACCGGATCAGGGAGCTATCCTCACCTTTGAGCCCTCGAGTGACAAGGGCTGATGCAATCGCCGCTACTCCCTCACCACGTCCGGTAAACCCCAAGTGATCGGTCGTCGTCGCCGACACCGAAACCGGAGCCCCGACGGTTTGTGCCAGGGCGGCCTCCGCCTCGGCCCTGCGAGCGGCCATACGCGGTCTCTGACCAACAACCTGCACCGCGACGTTCTGGATTGTCCATCCTTCCCCGGTGACGAGAGCTACCACATGACCAAGTAAGGCGACACCAGCCGCCCCAGCCCACTGCGGATCCGCGGTGCCAAATATTGAGCCAATGTCACCCAGTCCGGTTGCCGATAACAGCGCATCGCATATGGCGTGGCAGGCAACGTCACCGTCAGAATGACCGACTAGCCCAACCGTCTCATCAGGGAAAGAAAGCCCGGCAACATGCATCGGCACGCCCGCGCTTAACTGATGGACATCCGTCCCGATCCCCGTTCGGATTTCTATCACCGCCGACTCCCGCGACCCAATTTCCTAGCAACGGTAGACGGCTTGACAGCATGCAGCATCCTGCCAATACGACGTCCCGAATGACGCCCGGCACCGGCAGCCGCTTTCGCAAACACCTCTGCGACGTCGAGATCGACCGGCTCAGTAATCTTGAGGGACATTCTGGAGCCTTCGACGAAGGTGGCATGGTGGCCGTATCGCTCACAACACGAAATGTCGTCAGTCACCGAACCGCCCTCGATAGATAGCTGCTCGTGACATTCAGTGATGATGTCCCGTTTAAATCCCTGGGGGGTCTGAACAGCACGCAGGGTCGAACGGTCAACGACCGACGACGTGTCTCCGTCAACCTGACGTATGGTGTCGACCACATCGACCACCGGAGTCACGGCAACAGCTCCATTCTCCACGGCCACGATAACACTCTCTACGACGTATGCCGGTACCAGCGGACGCACTGCATCGTGAATGAGCACCGTTGTAGCGTCGCTCAACCGATGATGTTGAGCGATAAACCTCAGCCCGTTGCGTACCGATTCCTGGCGCGTATTGCCCCCAGTAACGAAGTGAACCGGTATCGGAGATGCAGCTAGGGCTAGCTGTAAGTGGTTGTGCATGCCCTCCTTCACGACGACAACGGCCTCGTCACAACCGCCAGCAGCTAGGGATTCCACAGCAACAGCGACGACGGCCTTTCCGGTCAGGGAGGTAACTTGCTTGGGAACCGGACCGCCGAATCGTGTCCCCAGACCGGCTGCGACGACAACCGCGACGACCGGCGGGGTGTGCTCATCAACCATGGTTGGCACTCTATCGGCCCCGACCCACCACGTCGTATCATCGCGCAGTCGGCTATCGTCGTCCCTGACATTTTCAGCCCACCAAGGAGGCAATCATGCCGAGCCGCACCACCACTATTGCAGCCGAAAGCGGCCTGCACGCCCGTCCCGCAGCTATGTTCGTTCAGGCGGCGTCGAAGTCCGGCCTGGCCGTCAAGATCGGACGCCCTGGCGAAGAGCCGGTGGATGCCCGCTCAATTTTGTCGGTGATGGGGCTTGGCGCCAAGCACGGCGAGACCGTCGAATTGACCGCAGAGGGTGATAACGCCGACGAGGTGCTTGATGCCCTCGTTGCGAACCTGCAAACCGACCCGGAGGCCTGATCCCATGCGGACCCTCTCGGGGCTCGGGGTCTCGGCAGGAGTCGGACAGGCCCACGCGCTTGTCGTCTCCCCCGCCCCCGGACTGCCCGCTTCAGATCCCAGCCGAGGCGCAGAGGCAGACCTGGCTAAGGTTGAGGCTGCCCTCGGCAAGGTTGCTGATCGTCTCGATGAGCGTTCCCTTCACGCCGATCCGTCGGCTCTTGCAGTACTGCAGGCCACTGCCATGATGGCTCGCGATCCCGGGCTGCTTACCAGCGTCAAGTCCCACCTATCCGACGGGCATGGTCCGGCCCACGCGTTGTGGGCAGCCTTTGAGGATTTCTGCGCTCAGCTGAGCGCAGCTGGCGGCTATCTCGCCGAACGCGTCACCGACTTGCGCAACGTCCGCGATCGCGCGGTCGCCGTCATGCAAGGACTGCCTGAGCCCGGTGTTCCCTCCTTTGATTCGCCAGTGATTCTCGTCGCGGAAGATCTCGCCCCGGCTGACACTGCGACCCTCAACCCAGAGCTGGTCCGTGGTCTCATCACTGCGGCTGGCGGCCCGACAAGCCATACCGCTATTCTGGCCTCCCAGATCGGTATTCCCGCTGTGGTGAGGTGTAGCGAGGCTCGTGACATTGAAGATGGCACTCCGCTAGCCCTTGACGGTGTCACCGGCACGGTCCTTGTCGAGCCCGACGAGGCATCCGTCTCCGAGCTCACCGAGCGTGCCAATCGCCGTGCCGAGGTGTTGGCATCAGCCCCTGACGGCGACGCCACACTGTCTGACGGCGAACGCATCCTCGTACTCGCCAACATCGGCAACCCTTCCGACGCCCCCACGGCGAAGAAGAAAGGCGCCGAGGGAGTCGGCCTGTTCCGCACCGAGTTCCTCTTCTTGGACCGGCAAGACGCACCCACTATTGACGAGCAAACTGAGGCGTACGCCACCGTACTTAAGACCTTTGATGAGGGCGCCAAGGTTGTCTTTCGTACCCTAGACGCCGGAGCCGACAAGCCGTTGGCGTTTGCCGACCTGGGCGCTGAGGAAAACCCGGCCCTAGGACGTCGCGGGCTGCGTCTGTCCCAGGTGCGCACCGACCTCATCGACGCCCAGCTGGAGGCACTCGCCAAGGCTGCTGAGCAGACAGGTCGTGACCCGTACGTGATGGCCCCGATGGTCGCCACGAAGGCAGAAGCCGAGTGGTTCTCCTCTCGTGCCCGTGCCGCCGGTATCAAGACCGTAGGCATCATGGTCGAGGTGCCCTCGACGGCTCTACGGTCGTCCCAGGTACTGGAGTCGGTAGATTTTGCCTCCATTGGCACTAACGACCTCACCCAGTACGCAATGGCCGCTGACCGCCTGCAAGGCGAGTTGGCCGAACTCTTGACGCCGTGGCAGCCCGCCGTCATTCAGCTGGTCAAAGCCACTTGTGATGGAGCTGGCGAGCGGCTTATTGGCGTGTGCGGAGAGGCTGCTGGTGATCCTCTGTTGGCCTTGGTCCTCGTGGGCGTCGGAGTCCGTTCGCTCTCGATGGCCGCCGGCAAGATCACCGCCGTCAAGGCGGCCCTATCTCGTCATAGCCTAGAGCAGTGCCGCCGAATCGCCGACGCCGCTCTGGCCACTTGCAGCCCAGAAGAGGCCCGCACGGCCGCCCTGGAGCTAGCTGACCCGAGTGTCGAGGTTCTTGTCAGCTGATACATGATCCTCAATCCGCTAAAGCCCCCGCAGAGGGGGCTTTAGCATGCTCCGCGGGGGAGGACAATGGGGCCATGACTAAAACTGCAGTGGTCACAGGAGCAAGTTCGGGAATCGGCGCGGCCACGGCCCGCGCTTTAGCGGACGATGGCTGGCACGTCATCTGTGCAGCCCGCCGAGTCGAGCGCATCGAGCCACTCTCCGCCGAGATCGGTGGGCAAGCCGTAGTATGCGACGTGACGAGCGACGAGTCTGTCGCCAACCTCGTCAAGACTGTCGGCGGCAAGGTCGATCTCCTCGTCAACAATGCTGGTGGCGCCGTCGGTCAGGAACCCGTCACTGAGGCTGACCTCGATGCCTGGACGACGATGTACCAAACCAACGTGCTAGGCATGGGGCGGGTCACCAAGGCTCTCCTGCCCGCGCTCGAAATTGCTGAAGGCACCATCGTCACCATCACCTCCACCGCCGCTGAATGGGGTTACGAGGGCGGTGCCGGATACTGTGCTGCTAAGTCTGGCGAGAGAGCTGTTGTCGAAGCCCTGCGCCTAGAACTATGTGGCCATCCGGTGCGGGTGTGCGAGGTGAGCCCCGGCATGGTGCACACCGAGGAGTTCTCCCTGGTACGTTTCCACGGCGACCAGGCCAAAGCTGACAAGGTTTACCAGGGGGTCGACTCTCCCCTGGTCGCCGCTGACATTGCCGAATGCGTACGTTGGATCTCTGGGCTGCCCAGCCACGTCAACATTGATCAAATGATCGTCCGTCCTCGCGCCCAGGCCGCCCAGTACAAGGTGGCACGCGAGTCCTGATTCAGGAGGGCTCCCCTGCCCGTCAGTTCAGCTGCTGGACCTCCGCGGGCAGGTGGATGTTCTCGTCGGGCTCAGCTGTCTCGTCAACGCCTCGCGAAGAGACCTTGTCAAAGAGGATTTTGATGGTCTGGATCATGATCTTGACGTCCAGAACAAGTGAGTACTGCTTAATGTAAATAAGGTCGAAGTTGAGTTTGGCGGCGAAGTCTGAAGCGTATTTGCCGTAGACCTGCGCGTACCCAGTGATGCCGGCGCGCACATTGTGCCGCAATGTGTAGTGGGCATTCTGCTCTTGGAACTGGTCGACGAAGAAGGGTCGTTCGGGGCGAGGACCAACGATCGACATGTCGCCGATGAGCACGTTAATGAGCTGCGGGATCTCGTCGATGCGCAGGCTACGTAAGTATTTGCCCACTGTGGTGACGCGCGGATCATTGGTGGTGGCCAACATGGGACCGGATTCTTGTTCGGCCGTCACACCCATGGAACGGAATTTGAGGATCTTGAACTCGCGTCCGTCCTTGGTGATGCGGGTCTGGCGGTAGAAGACCGGACCGGGAGAGCTGGCCTTCACCAGGATCGCGGTGACGAACATGATTGGCGACGCGACGACCAGGGCGATCAGCGACAGCAAAATGTCAAAGAACCTTTTGACAATATCCATTTCTGCTGGAATTTTAAATGGACTCGCAGCAATGATCGTCTCATCTTCAATCGACATTATTGTCGGATTGATGAGCATCATATGCTCAAACGAGGTGGACATGAAGATTTCCTTGTCCTCACTCAACAGCAGATCATAAATAGCGACTCGCTCAGAGGACGGAATATCGTCAGAAACGTGGGCAGTATCAAACTCGTTAATATGAGATCGAATCTGCTCCAGGTAATGGCCACGCACCACATGGGTAAGACGATGACGGGTCGCCTTATTCGCCATGTAGTTCATGACGGCCCGGTTGAGCATCTCAGGCGGACCAAGCAACATTACCCGCTTAGCCCCTCGCAGACGGCGATAGGCCACAACCTCGACACTGCGCCACACAAGGAGCAAGACGATGCCGACCACCAGGTTAATGAGGAGGACCGAACGCGGGAAGGCAAACCATCGCCCAAAGAATGTCAACGCCATAATCACGATAGTCACCATGACCTGGTCAACAACCGTGATAATTCCTATATCTAACAATGTCTTGTTATACAGGACGTAAACGCCAGACAAGACATTGATAATAAGGAACGCAATAACCGACGCCGTAAGCGCGGCTTTTCCGTCATCTAGGTTTCGCTGCGGAATGACCATTCCGAAACGCATCCAGAATGACAAAAAGATGCCGACCACGAAAACGGTAGCGTCAATGATGACCGTTACCAATTTCTGGGTGCGGTTGAAATAATCCTTCTTCACGTACTTCCTCCTCGACCCTGGTGGGCACAGGGGCACAGACTCACATTACCGGACGGACGTGCAAGCCAACTTCAGGATCGACGAGGGGCTGCTGACCCGCCGCGATTCCGTCGACTTCCAGCTCCAGACCGACATCGACACCACGACGCACTAGGGCCAAACCGATCGGACCGTCGACGCCATGGTTGGCGGACGACCCCATGGCCCCGACCCGACGCCCACCAGCGTGGATGTCGGCACCGACCTCGGGAAGTTCGGCGCGGGAGCCGTCGAGCTGCAGCAGAGTCAACCGACGCGGCGGGCGCCCCAGGTTGTACACCCGGGCAACCGTCTCTTGGCCGCGGTAACATCCCTTGTCCATATGAGTGCCGTAGAGACCAATCTCATTAGGGATGGTTCGATCGTCGGTATCCAGCCCAATCCGCGGAATGCCAGCAGCAATCCGTAACGCCTCCCAGGCCAGCACCCCGACCGGATCGGCATCCCCAGGGATCTCGGCGTCAACGGGTAGGATCACCTCGTGTCCACCGGCCACCTCCGAGTCGAGGACCACGCCATCGGGAACGGCGACGTCATGGCCGAACCATCGGACGGTCATGTCCGGGCGCAACGCAACTTCGACCCTCATCATGAAGCGCATGGAGTCCAGCCACGCCCCCAGATCAGCCCCGCGACTCGGCTCCGTCCAGACCCAAAAGGTCTGGCCATCATCAACGCCGTGCAAGACGTGCTCAACATGGCCGGTCGGCGATAATACGAGGCTCGTCGTAGTGCGCCCCCGTTCCATGCCGTCAAGGAACTGTGACGTCAAAGAGTGCAGCCAGCCCAGCCGGTCGACACCGGAGATTGCCAGCACCTCGCGATTGGATAGCTCGACGCTCCCACCTCCGTCGACCATCAGGCGCTGCTCAGCGATCGGGTTCCTCATGTGGGAGACCAGACCGGTGTCCGGACCGTCGGTCAGCAATACCGGATCAGACATCTCAAGACCTCTTAAGGCGAGCCCACATGTAGGGCTGCAGGGGGGCATCGACGGTGGCCCGGTCGAAGGTCCACAACAGATCGCCTTCGACCTGACCATAGAGACGCTGCCCGCCGGTGTAGGGCACCAGGGCCTCTTCAGTACGAGCCACCGCGTCGGTGGCCAGCTCGATCTTGGCGCCATCGATGTTCCCGGTCCACACCTCGGCCCAGCCCTCCGGAGCAGCCATCAGGACATCGACCTTGCGAGTGTCGACGTTGGGACGCCAGAAACCGGTCTCCATGCGCAACGGTGCGGCCGGGGTGCCGTCGGGATTCATGGTGAACGTTTGGCAGATGTAGTGCAAGTAGTCCCCACCATTGTCAGTGAAGTCGACCTGGCACCCGAAACTGAACTCACCCTCGTCTGGAGTGTTTCCGTGTCCCTCCCCCTCCCAGTGGCCGATCATCCAGGCCAAGGGCATGAGATCACGATTCAGGTCGTCAGGAATCTGGAAAGGCATGGGTCCTCGTGTCGTCGTAGATTTTCGGGAAAGACGGAGCGATGGCCGTGCTCAGCCTCGCCAAGCTGCGATCAGAGCCCTGGTCACAGCAACCAGCGGTAACACGGCACCCACCACCGCAACGGTCACCAGAACCACGAGATCAGCTTCAGCCACGCCACGATTCTACGAGGTCAGCTGCGTAGACTCGATTCCATGCGGGTCGTCATACAGAGAGCAACCAGTGCCGAGGTCGTCGTCGAGGGCCGGACGGTCGGATCACTGACGACTCCCGGGCTGGTGGTGCTCGTCGGGGTCACCGGTACCGACACCGCCACCACGGCCGAAAAACTGGCCGAGAAAGTGTGGGGGCTGCGCATCCTGGCCGAGGAGGAATCTGCCAGCGACCTTAATGCCCCGCTGCTCGTCGTCAGCCAGTTCACCCTCTACGCCAGTACCCGTAAGGGGCGCCGCTCGTCGTGGAGTGCTGCGGCACCCGGGCCGGTGTCTGAGCCGCTGGTGGACCACTTCGTAACCCACCTACGCAGCTTGGGAGCCCACGTCGAGACCGGAATCTTCGGTGCCGATATGAAGGTGGGTCTAGTCAACGACGGCCCGATGACGATTCTCATCGACACCGATGATTGGCACTGAACAATCCGTACAACTCAAGATTCCTCGTACAACTGCACCGATGAGATGAGCACCGAGTCCCGGGTGGGCTCGCCGAGCGAACCAGGTTGAGTCGACGCGATGATGGTGAGGGTGATGTCCCCCTTGACGGTACGTGGGGCGATCATGACCTTCTGCAGATCTTGATCGTCATCGGTGAAATCCTGGTTGAACCACGTCCCGTCAGGCATCGTCCAGCGCACCGTGCGCACACGGCGGTATTGCGGATAGAGGTCGACGTTTCCGAACACCTTCGCATAGCCGTTGATCATCCCCACACCAACAATCCGGGAGGGGTGGGGCAGAGTGAGGGTGATCTGCTGCCCCTCGCCCGAACCGTTGCACCGCCACGCCGTCTCCGGCTTGTCGTCGACCACGTACTTAGCGTCATAGCGAACCAATTCATGCCGAGAGCCAACCGCAGGGTCGGACACGCACGATGCCGTGGCTTTCACACCGCTAATCGCCTTGACCTTCCCTTGATATGGCATGTCTGCTGTGGAGGTCGACGCAGGCACCAGGGCCCTAGGGGCGACTTGCGCCGCGCCGGTGCTGTCACGGGACTGGGTGATGAAGGTACCTAGCACCAATCCGACGACTAGCGCAGCAGCCACCCCCAGGATCCAGATCGGGAAATGCCAGCGATGTGAGGACGCCGAGGCGCCAGTAGCACGGGCGTGACCAACCACCACACTCGGCCCGGTGTCATCGGTCAGGACGCGAATTGTGCCGCTAGTCGTTGAGGAGATCGGGGTCTCCTCGGAGTCCGCATGACGAGAAGGCAGATTCTCGCTTTCTTGAGGCCCCTCAACGCTCTCCGCCGGGCAGGGTTCGCCCGGCCCGGACTCCTCCTCATCCGGACGGAACCACTCGTCAGGCATCCTCGTCACGACACAAATCGTAGTGCCGATATTGTGAGACGGCTCGGTCGCCCGTGGGATGATGGGATGCGACATCGTTGACGACGCGATCTCGAACAACGCGATTTCAGCATGGGAGGGCATCCGGATGGCACGACTGTCCTTACTGGGTCCATTGGATGCCCCGCTGCCTCAGGCCTTGGAACTGTTACCGCACAGCATCTCTCGCTACGACGACCTGAAGGAGTGCATGTCTCATCTGGAAGGGGTCGACGTCGTGCTCGTCGACTGCCACGACGAACCGGCCAAGGCGCGCGAGGCTTGTCTGCGGCTGTCCTGTCACGAGAGACGAGTGCCGGTCCTGCTGTTGGTCGGCTCCGACACTCTCTCGGTCATCAGCCCCGACTGGGGAATGGACGACTTCCTGTGCGATTCGGCAACCCCGTCAGAAGCCGAGACCCGGCTTCGCTGTCTGTTTACGATCCAAGTCACTAACCAACTCGTGGCAGGACCGTTCACCGTCGACGAGGACGGGTACACAGCGAGTGTCGGGGACAAGGACCTTGACCTCACCTACACCGAGTTCGAGCTGCTGAAGTACCTCGTCGGACACCCCGGTAGAGTACTTACCCGAGACCTCCTGTTATCGGACGTGTGGGGTTACGACTACTACGGTGGTACCCGGACCGTAGACGTCCATATCCGTCGCCTGCGCGCCAAAGTCGGCCCAGAGTACGAAGGCCACATCCAAACGGTGCGGTCGGTGGGCTACCGATTCCAGGCGGAACGTTAAATTCGCTCGGACGGTAGGGCCAACTGAAAGTTGCACGCCCTGCAAGCGGACTCCGTCCGATAGATTGAATGCAGCTGCGCTCACCCAATGGTGAGCGGACGAATCTCCAAGGAGTGTGTCCATGGCCAAGAAACCCACCCCCGGGACTTCCCCGTCTTCTCCCGACGAGCTGCCGGAGGGTCGCTATAGCGATCGTGAGCTATCGTGGCTCGCCTTCAACGAACGGGTGCTGGATCTTGCGCGGGACGCCGAGCGCATCCCTCTGCTCGAGAGAGCGAAGTTTCTGGCCATCTTCTCGTCCAACCTCGATGAATTTTTCATGGTGCGAGTCGCCGGTCTCAAACGTCGTATCGACGCTGGAGTCGCCGTACCCTCCGTCGCTGGGATGCTACCCCGTGAGCTCCACGACGCCATTCTGGCCCGCACCCATGACCTAGTTTCTGAGCAGTCTCGGGTATTCGCTGAGGAGGTGCGCCCCGGGCTGGTCGATGAAGGCATTGAGATCCTGCGTTGGGCCGAGTTGTCCGATGACGAAAAGGGCCGCATGCGCACCTTGTTCTCGGAACGGATTTTCCCCATTCTTACCCCCTTAGCCGTCGACCCATCCCACCCCTTCCCGTACATTCGCGGCCTATCGATCAACCTGGCCGTTATGCTGGCGAATCCCATTACTGGCGCAGAGCAGTTCGCTCGGGTCAAAGTGCCGTCGGTGCTGCCTCGGCTGGTCAACCTGGGCGAGGGACGATTCCTTCCGCTAGAGGAAATCATCAGTCGTCACCTAGACCAACTGTTCACCGGCATGCACGTGCTGCAACACACCACCTTCCGCGTCACTCGAAACGAGGACCTCGAGGTCGAGGAGGATGACGCCGAGAACCTGCTGTTCGCTCTCGAGAAGGAGCTGCTGCGCCGCAAAGTGGGCCGCCCTCCGGTGCGATTGGAGGTCCAGGACGACATTTCCGCAGAGATGCTCGAGCTACTCACCCGTGAACTTGACATCAGGGACAAGGAGGTCTTCCGGCTGCCGGCCCCGCTGGACCTGACCGGCCTGTTCTCGCTGGCCGATGTCGACCGCGACGATCTGTCCTACCCGAACTTCCTGCCCATCACGCACCCGCACTTGGCCAAGGTGGAGACGGCTCGCCCAGCCGACATGTTTGCCGCGATTCGTCGTCGCGACGTGCTCGTCCATCACCCCTACGACTCCTTCGCCACCAGCGTGCAGCGGTTCATCGAGCAAGCTGCTCAAGACCCCCAGGTGCTGGCCATCAAACAAACCCTGTACCGCACTTCCGGCGACTCCCCCATCATTGACGCCCTCGTCGATGCCGCCGAGGCTGGCAAGCAGGTGCTGGCGGTCGTGGAGATTAAGGCGAGGTTCGACGAACAGGCCAACATCACCTGGGCCCGACTGCTGGAACGGGCCGGAGTCCACGTCGTCTACGGCATGGTGGGCCTCAAGACCCACTGCAAGTTGGCCATGGTAATCCGCGACGAGGGCGAAGGGTTGCGCCGCTACGCCCACATCGGCACCGGAAACTACAACCCCAAGACGGCTCGCCAGTACGAGGACCTCGGTCTACTAACCTCCAACCCGATCATTACCGAAGACGTCGCGAGGCTGTTTAATCACCTGTCCGGGATGACGGCCGAGAAACGTTACCGCCGTCTCCTGGTAGCCCCTGAAAGCATCCGGAGCGGCATCATCGACGCGATTGAGCACGAGATCGACAATAAGAAGGCTGGGTTGCCTGCCGGAGTGCGGATCAAGGTCAACTCCATCGTCGATGAGCGCGTCATCGACGCCCTTTACCGCGCCTCCCGCGCCGGTGTTCCAGTAGACCTGTGGGTACGTGGTATTTGCTCTATCAGACCAGGGGTTCCCGGGCTCAGTGAGAACATCCGGGTCATCTCTATCCTGGGCCGGTTCCTAGAACACTCCCGCATCTTCTGGTTCGCCAACGGTGGTCGCCCGATGGTGGCAATCGGCTCAGCCGATCTCATGCACCGCAACCTGGACCGCCGGGTAGAAGCCCTTGTCGGCTTGTCCAACAAGCAGCACGTGGCGGAGGTTGAAGAGATGTTCGACATGGCCTTCGACCCAGGTACGGTGTCGTGGCACCTGCAGGATCGCACTTGGATCGAGGTGTCACGCGGACCGGATGGCATCCCCCTATCTGACTTACAAGAAGAACTCATCCGACGCACCCGCGACAGGAGGCGGTGAAACCGAGATGGGGGGACACAAGGGGCCTATCCAGGCAGCCGGCGCCGTCGTGCTACGCGACATTGATGACGGGGCTCGTGAAGTACTCGTCGTCCATCGTCCCAGTTACGACGACCTTTCCCTACCTAAGGGAAAACTCGAGCCTGGCGAGGATCTTCCTACCACTGCAGTGCGCGAAGTGGCCGAGGAAACCGGCATTAATATCCGGTTGACGATGCCTCTGCAACCCATCGAGTACACCGTCAAATACTCCACACGTGACGGCAAGCCAAAGTCGCGCGCCAAAGTCGTCTCCTGGTGGCTAGGGGTCGCCATCGGAGGGTCCATTGAGAATGCGACAGCCAGTCCTGAGGAGATCGATGGCGCCTTCTGGATGCCAACCGACCAGGCTCTTGAGCGCCTCACCTATCCCACCGACGTCCAGGTGCTCGAGGAGGCCCTCGACTTGCCGTCGACGTCAACAATCATCCTGGTACGACATGGTAAAGCTGTCTCACGCAAAGAGTGGAACTCCCGTAAGAGACACGGCAAAGACGCCACACGCCCGTTGGAAAGGCGCGGTCGCCGTCAGGCCAAGGCCTTGGCCGACTTGCTGAGCGCTTTTGGGGTGGCCCGCCTTGCAAGCTCATCATCGACGCGATGTATGCAAACTCTTCAGCCGTATGCCGACACCATTGGAGCGCAGATCACCGGGCTTGATGCTCTGAGCGAGGAGATACACGAAGCCGACCCCCACAAGACGGCGTCAGCTATGAGAAAAATTATTGGCCGCGCGTTGGCAAACCCCAACCAACCAATTGCCATTTGTGGCCATCGCCCGGTACTGCCGACGATGCGAGATGCCCTTGGCGGGGCGAATCGCCCTATGTCAACTGCGGAGTGCCTGATTGTTCACCTCGATGAAACGGGACGCACAATCCGCCAAGAGTGGCATTCGTCACGGTACTAAACCAGCAGGTCACAAACTGCGTCTTAGGCGATTTCCTTCGGTCAAAGTGGCGACGGTGTTCACGTTGCGTTCACCTTGACGCGATCCCTGCGACATTTCCAAACCCTAACGTCATCCCTGTACCAAGGACCGCAACGGCGGCCCCAGTACATCACTCGAAGAAGGATGTGCCGTGAATCGTTTCGCCAAAATCACTGCCCTGGCTGCTATCAGCGCCATCTCCCTCACCGCTTGTGGTGTCAATGGTGACAAGGGTTCCAGTTCTGCCTCGTCCTCCAAGACCACCTCGACTGCCAGCTCCGCCGCCCAGCCCAGCGGTTCCTCGGCTGACGCTGCCTCGTTCAAGCCCGCCTGCCCCGGTGGCAGCATCTCCGGTGCGGGTTCCTCGGCTCAGCTGAACGCCATCAACCAAGTTATTTCCGACTACAAGGCTGCCTGTTCCTCGGCAACCGTCAACTACTCCCCCACCGGCTCCGGCGCTGGCGTGAAGTCTTTCATCGGGAAGCAGACCGACTGGGCCGGTTCTGACTCCGTCCTCAACGCTGACAAGGGGGAGCCCGATAAGGCCAAGCAGCGCTGCAACGCCGACCCATGGCACCTCCCGATGGCTGCTGGCCCGATTGCCGTGGTCTACAACATCGACGGCGTCAAGGATCTGACCCTCTCCACCGCGACCCTCGCCAAGATTTTCTCCGGCGCCATCACAAACTGGAACGACGACGCCATCAAGAAGGAGAACCCGAAGGCCAAGCTGCCATCGGCCCAGATCGAGGTGTTCTACCGCAAGGACGAGTCGGGCACCACCGACAACTTCACCAAGTTCCTCAACAAGGCGGCCGGTGACA
Organism: Cutibacterium sp. 37298; assembly: GCF_023838685.1. NCBI lineage: Bacteria > Bacillati > Actinomycetota > Actinomycetes > Propionibacteriales > Propionibacteriaceae > Cutibacterium > Cutibacterium sp. 37298. Next base: position 796,813 of record NZ_JAJNRJ010000001.1, on the reverse strand, counting down.
TCTGGACTGAGAAGCACTCCAAGACATGGAAAGGTGCGGGCAAGGGCGCCGATAAGTCGGCCGGCATCGCCCAGGCTGTCAAGAGCACCAAGAACTCGATCTCGTACGACGAGTGGTCCTACGCTACAAAGAACAGCCTCGACATGGCCGCCATCGATAACGGAAACGGTCCGGTCAAGCTGACCGGTGAGTCTGCCGGTAAGGCCGTCTCGGCCGCTAAGGTCGTAGGGCAGGGCCATGACCTGCAGCTCGAGCTCCAGTACAAGAACACCCCGGCGGGCGTGTATCCGGCCGTTCTCGTAACCTACGAGATCGCTTGTTCCAAGGGCCAGGACTCCGGCAAGGCCGCGCTCTTGAAGGACTTCCTGTCCTTCTACGCTTCTGAGAGGGAGCAGAAGAAGATCCAGGACCTTGGTTACGCTCCGCTACCCTCCGACGTTGCTTCGAAGGTTCTGGGTTCCGCCCAGGCCCTCTCCTGATTGACTCTCTGCCCGGGGACAAGCGCCCCGGCGCGCCGGGGCGGGAGGACGCCAGTCGTCTTCCCGCCCCTCACCACGACACGACCATGATCGCGACGAAGGAAGCCCATGGCTGAAACCACATCGCCGGCACAGCGGAAACCCACGGCGGCATCCCGCATGAAGCCGGTGTCGCGGGTCGGGGACACGATTTTCGCTGGCGCCTCGTCGGTTATTGCCATAGCCCTGACCATCATCGTCATCCTGATGTTCGTCTTCCTCATGAAGACGGCAGCCCCAACATTGTTGGCTAACACCGATAACTTTTTCACGTCCCGGGCTTGGACAACGGATCAGAACCCGCCGGCCTTTGGTATCCAGGCCCTGCTATGGACGACAGTCATCTCATCCCTGCTTGCCCTGCTCATCGCAGTGCCACTCTCGGTGGGCATCGCTCTGTTTATCACCCAACTCGCACCCAGGAAGCTCGCTAGCCCGGTCGCGTTCGTCGTCGATTTGCTGGCGGCAGTCCCCTCGATCGTCTTCGGTCTGTGGGGCGGCATCGTCTTCGGATCGTCGGGAATCATCAACGGTTTACGCGGGGCCATAATCAAAGCGCTCGGCTGGATTCCGATCTTTTCCGAGGATCCGTCGTGGTCCTCGGCTACTGGCACGGTCTACCTTGCCAGTCTCGTCCTGGCCATCATGATCCTGCCAATTATCACTGCTGTTAGCCGCGACGTCATGGCCCAGACGCCCCATGATCAAGTCGAGGCCGCGCTCGCCCTCGGATCGACGCGCTGGGAGGTCATCAAGCTTGCAGTGCTCCCCCACTCGCGGTCCGGCATCATTTCCGGATCCATGTTGGGTCTAGGACGCGCCCTCGGCGAGACCCTGGCTGTCACCCTCATCCTGCAGACGATGAGCCCCATGGCGCTCAAACAGAACCTCAACCTGTCGATCTTCGTCGGTGGTGAGACATTCGCGTCGAAGATTGCCGGTAACTTCTCCGAGGCCATTAGCGATCCCACCTCGCTGGGTGCCCTCGTGGCGTCGGCCCTGGCCCTGCTCGTCATTACCTTCGTGGTCAACGCGACTGCCCGGTTGATTGCGGCGAAGGGGGTTAAGCGATGAGCGCCACCACCCCTGACCACATCACCCACCATGGCGACAACACGCCCGGACAGCTAGATCTCTCCCGCCCGTCTGGTAAACGGACTATCAAGAGCGGCTGCGCCTCAATATTCATGATCGTGGCCACCGTACTGGCTGTTATCCCACTGGCCTGGCTGCTCTTCGCGGCCGTCCGGCGCGGCATCGGATCACTATTCCACGCGTCGTGGTGGACCCACTCGATGGATCCCTCCTTCGACTTGGCCGAGCAGGGCGCCATCCACGCTATCGTCGGAACCCTTGAAATTGGCCTTATTACATCGATTATCTCGGTACCGATCGCTCTGATGACCGCGATCTTCCTAGTCGAGTACGCCCGCGGAACTAAGATCGCCAAGGTCATTAGCTTCGCCGTCGACGTGCTAACCGGTGTACCTTCAATCGTCGCGGCCCTCTTCGTCTTCGCCGTAGTCGTTACCACCTTCGGTGGCACCCAATCCGCGTGGGCCTCCTCGTTGGCCCTCATGATCCTCATGGTTCCGACGGTGCTGCGATCAACCGAGGAAATGCTCAAGCTCGTGCCAGACTCTTTGCGTGAGGCCTCCTTCGCCCTGGGCGTCTCCCAATGGAAAACGATCATGAAGGTCGTCTTGCCAACCTCCATGACTGGCATCCTCACCGGTATCGTGCTGGGCTTAGCTCGAGTTATGGGCGAAACGGCTCCGCTGATCGTGTTGCTGCAGTTCAACACCGAGTGGACCTTTAATCCGTCAACACCAAACTTCGCGACGCTGCCGACCGTCATCACTAACGCTTACACCCAGGGCGGCGTCGATACCCCGGTGGTGTGGGGAGCCGCTATTACCCTCATCATCCTGGTCATGGGACTCAACCTCATTGCCCGTCAGATCTCCCGCCGCTACATGCGCCGCATGGGCAAGTGACATGAAAGTGAGCTGCATATGGCAAAGCGCATCGAGACCAAAGACCTCGACATTTACTACGGGTCCTTCCACGCCGTCGAGTCGGTAAACCTGATCGTCGAGCCTCGCACTGTGACGGCCTTCATTGGCCCGTCCGGGTGTGGCAAGTCGACGGTGCTGCGGACCCTCAATCGCATGCACGAGGTCATTCCAGGTGCCTACTGCACCGGCAAGGTAGAGCTCGACGGGGTTGACCTGTACGGCAAAGGCGTCGACCCGGTGGCCGTGCGACGCAATGTTGGCATGGTCTTCCAGCGAGCCAACCCCTTCCCGGCAATGTCCATCCGAGATAACGTCGTAGCAGGGCTGAAGCTCAACGGCGTACGTGACAACAAGTTACTCGATGAGGCTTGTGAGAAGTCGCTACGCGGCGCCAACCTGTGGGACGAGGTCAAGGACCGCCTGGAGCGCTCCGGCGCTTCCCTTTCGGGTGGCCAGCAGCAACGACTGTGCATCGCCCGAGCCATTGCCGTCGAGCCCGAGGTCCTACTCATGGACGAGCCCTGCTCGGCCCTGGACCCGATCTCAACCCTAGCCATCGAGGATCTTGTCAGTGAGCTCAAGGAGCGCTTCACCGTGGTGATCGTAACCCACAACATGCAGCAGGCTGCCCGGGTTTCTGATCAGACCGCCTTCTTTAACCTGAAAGCTCAGGGAGAGCCCGGTCGTCTCGTCGAGATCGACACCACCGAACGAATTTTCTCCAACCCAAAGGAAAAAGCCACTGAGGATTACATCTCGGGCCGCTTCGGCTGAGAGACCTCGACAGCTCCATCACACCGCTGCGTTTCAACCAGCATGGCAACGAATGTCTCCGCGCTGACCTGACCGGCTTCCCCTTGCTCGATTCCTAATCTTAGGGTTGACTAACAGCGCCAGCACTCACCGGAGCTGCTCGCTGAACACCGCTGCCCCAGGATCATTAACGATCCGGAGACCGCCTCACCGATCGTCATTCCCCTCGAAATCCTGGAGACCCACCATGGCTGAGTACCGCCCCTACCTCATGAGGTTGTCGTCGCGAAGCCTCGTCGAGCCCAATTTCATCCGACTCATTCTCACCGGCGACGAGGTGCGATTCCCCCAGCCGTGCCTTGACCGGCGGATCAAACTGCTGTTCATCGGGGAGCATCCAAACCCGGCGCTCACCGATCCCAAGGTCGGAGACGGCTGGTACCAGCTCTGGCTCGACGATCCCGCCCGGCCCGAGATGCGCACGTACACCGTGCGCCGGGTGATAGAGAACGGCATCGTCATTGATGTCGCCTGCCACGACGGGGACGGCCCGGGGCACAGGTTTGCCACCAGTGCTCCGTTGGGCAGTCAGGTACTCGTCATCGGGTTGGACGCCACCGCCCCAGGAGCAGAGCAGACCGGTATCGATTTCCGCCCCGGGGATGCTAAACGGCTGCTGATCCTGGGTGACGACGCTGCTGCACCCGCAGTGTGCTCGATCCTGGAGCAACTGCCCACCCATGCGGCAAAGGTCGAGGCCGTGGTGGAGGTACCACAGCTGGCCCGGAAGATCGAAGCCGGCCCGGACGGCCACTGGACCGACTCGCGCGGCAATCGGATCAACATTAGGTGGCAGGAGCGGTTAGGCGAGCGAGGGGACTGTCTGGCCGAGGCCATCGAGGACCACCTGCATCGGTTCCCATTGCCGCGCTGCCAACAGGACTCTCCTGAGGAGGGACCCGACGATCTGTTGTGGGACACCCCTGCTAGCCCGCCGCAAGAGTTTTACTCGTGGATTGCCGGCGAGTCCACAATGGTGCGCCGCCTGCGACGGATCCTCGTCAACAATCACGGCGTCGATCGTCGTCACATCGCCTTCATGGGCTATTGGAGACATGGCAGCGCGGGGATGTGAGTGCGCCGGTTCAGCCAGATGAGGTAGTACTAAAGGCCAGATGAGGTAGTACTAAAGGTTGTGCTAAAGTACCGCCGTCCGACGCAGGGAACCCCGTGAGAATCGGGGACTGACGCGCAGCGGTAACGCAGACGGGCGAGTAGCAAGCCACTAGGAACAACCCGGGAAGGCGCTCGTTCGGATGATGCCAAGTCCGAAAACCTCCCGGACCACACTTACCCGACGGCCGCGCGACTCGGCCCCAACGAGGATGGCTTTCTTGGTTCGATCCCTGCATCGCCGCACACCAGTGCGATTCATTCTGCTGGTGGCGTTGCTCGTCCTCACCCCAGTGCTGTCTATCGCCTTCGGCGCCGCCCCAGTGCCCATAGGCCAGGTGCTCGGGGTCTTAGCCGATCACTGCGGACTACCAGTCCACCTCTCCTGGGACTCCATCACCGATGCCATCGTCTGGCAGAACCGAATGCCACGGATAGTCACTGGGCTGGGGGTAGGAGCGATCCTGGGAGCGGCCGGGGTGACCCTGCAAGCGGTGGTACGCAATCCGCTCGCTGAGCCGTATGTGTTGGGAGTCAGCGCCGGAGCGTCGTCGGGGGCTGCCACAGCAATCATCCTCGTCGGTATCTCCTCAACTTTCGGAGTGGCCGGCATGGCGTTTCTGGGAGCTCTTGCCTCAACCGCCATCGTGTTGTTCATGGGCGGCGGGCGCAACTCGTCGACCCTTCGCCTCATCCTGGCCGGACTCGCAGTGGGATTCGTGTTCCAAGCTCTCACCAACTTCATTATCTTCTCGTCCGACTCTCCCGAGACCGCCCGGGCGGTAATGTTCTGGACCCTCGGCGATCTGTCCCGGGCCAGCTGGGCCCAAGGGTGGACGAGCATCGTCGTGGCGGTCGTGCTCTCTATACTCTTGTGGATCTGTGCTCCGTGGCTCGACGCCCTGGCCTCCGGTGATTCCACAGCTACTGCAGTGGGAATCGACCCGGCGATGATCCGCGTTCTGCTCCTCGTCCCCGTTTCGGCCGGGGTCGCGATCGCCGTCGCGATTTCGGGCGGGATCGGTTTCGTCGGGTTAGTGATCCCCCACCTCATGCGCTCCTTCAGCGGACACGGCCACCGCCGTCTGGTCGTCTCCTCAGCGATTGCAGCAGCGATCTTCCTGGTGTGGGCTGACACGTTTTCCCGCACAGTCTTCAGCCCGGCGGAACTGCCGATCGGCGTCATCACCGGTCTACTCGGCGCACCCTTCCTGCTCGTACTCGTAAAGAGGGAGACGTTGGCATGATCAATGCCTCTCAGCTGGTAGTCCGCCGCGGGCAACGAATCGTTTTAGAGAACATCGATTTTTCCGCAGGCCAAGGGGTGACGGTGGGGGTCGTCGGCCCCAACGGTGCCGGAAAGTCCACGTTGCTGTCGGCCCTCTATCGCAACGTCTCGATCGCCTCGGGGCAGGTCACGGTCAGCGACCACGATCTAGCCTCGATGAGTCGACGGGAGATCGCCCGCGAGGTGGCCGTCGTCTCCCAGACCCCCGGTCCATCCTTACCACTGACAGTTCGAGACACCGTTGCCCTCGGTCGACTGCCGCACCGGTCCCTCATGGGATACGGGGACGCTGCAGATCGCAACATCGTCGAAGAGGCCCTAACCCGTACCGACCTCACCGACCTGGCTGACCGACTCGTCACCCAACTGTCTGGCGGGGAGCGTCAGCGGGTGCTCGTCGCTCGGGCCATTGCCCAACAAGCCGGCCATCTCCTTCTTGACGAACCCACCAATCACCTTGACATCGGCCATCAGTTCGCCCTGCTCGACCTCGTCCGAACCATCAAGGCAACCACCGTCATCGTGCTACATGACCTCAATCTGGCTGCCCGGGTATGCGACCAGCTGGTGCTCCTCGCCGAGAAGCATCTGGTCGCCACCGGCTCCTGCAAAGACGTCCTGCAGCCCGATCTGCTCTCGAAGGTCTATGAGGTGAACGTCGAACGGATCACCCACAACGGCCACATCCATCTTTTGTTTAACCCACCACGATGAAGGAGAACATCATGTCCACCCCTCACACTGGCCGTCGCGCGACTCGCATCACGGCAGCAGTCCTCACCGGCCTGTGCGCGATATCTATGAGCGCCTGCGCCGGATCATCGACCGAGAAGTCGTCCTCGTCCAGCTCGGGGCCAGCCCGCACTGTCATGAGCTGCAACGAGAAGCTCACCTTCACCAGCGTTCCCAAACGAGTCATCATGCTCGGCGACACCGACGCCTCCACCATGAATGCTCTCGGGGTGCTCAACCATGTCGTCGCACGGGCCGGTCGGATCAAGGAGGGGGCCTACGACGCCAAGACCCTTGCCAAGCTCAAGGCCATCCCAACAATCGCCTCGCAGGAGCTGAACACCGGCGGTGTCAAAGTGTCCACCGAGACGATCCTGGACCAACACGCTGACCTCGTCATCGGTTACGACACCGGGGTCGACCGCGACGCCCTGCGCAAGTCCGGCGTCAAAATGTACAGCACCGACGCCATGTGCACCGACAAGAAACCGCCGGCTCCCGCCACCTTCTCCCAGGTCAAGGACGAGGTGACCAAGGTCGGACAGATTTTTGACGTTCCGGATAAGGCAAAACAGGTCAACAAAGAGCTCGACGCCAAGATCTCCACAATCCAGAAGCAGACCGCTTCTGGGGCTAAAGCCAATGCCGTCGCCCTGTACATCACCCCGGGTAGCACCGAGTTTTACACCTACGGTTCTTCGAGCATGATTGAACCGATGTTTGCCGCCAACGGTCTGCGCAATATGTACCACTCAAACACCACGCGGGTCTTCGACGCCGACATGGAGGACCTCCTGCATAAGAACCCGGAGTGGATTGTGCTGTTGGCCGGTGATGGCGCGATGTCGAAGGTGGAACCGACCTTCCTATCCTTCAAGGGAGCCAAGGAGCTTAAGGCCGTCAAGAAAGGTCACGTGGTGACGATGTCCTTTGCGCTGACCGATCCCCCGACCCCGCTGACGATCACCGGCACCGAAAAGCTGCACGATCTCATCAAGGACAAGAAGTGACCACGATGAGTTCATGAGGGCGCACCGTCTCTCATCCCCGAATGCCCGCAGCGGAGCATTCGGGGATGCGGGCGGCGACCCGTCACCTCGTGGTATCCATTTCCTTGCCAAGCCCCAGCAGGGCACTTTCGACGACTTCAGAGAGGGCAGGATGGATCCAGTACTGCCCACGCGCCATTTCGTCGACCGTCTGCCCAACGCTCATCCCCTGAATACAGGTCTGAATGAGGGTGGACGCTTGGCGCCCAATGATGTGCGCCCCCAGCAAAGTCCTCGTCTGCGGATCTCCCAGCAGCTTGACGCAGTGCCCCTCGTCCTCCATGGCCCACCCATAGGCGACGTCCGCGTACTCCTGAAGGTACGCCGCGTAAGGAGTGTCGGATTGCAACAGTCCCTGCTCCGTGGCACCAACCGACGCCACCTGCGGATTCGAAAACACCGCGTGCGGCACGAAGCAATGATTAGAACTGCCAGATCGTCAGGATGCAACAGGTTGTGACGGACCACACGCGCCTCATGATTGGCCACGTGTTTGAGCTCCCAGGGGGGAGCACACGTCGCCTAGGGCCCAGATATGCTCAACGTTGGTGCGCTGGTGCTTATCGACCACCACGAACCCGTCGTCGTCAACGTCAACACCGGCCGCCGGCAGGTTAAGGCGATCCCCGTTGGAGACCCGACCGGTGGCATTGAGAACGACATCTGCCGGATAGTCGTAGTCGACCCCATCACTGTCGACGGTCAGCACCACCAGGTGACCGCCGGGGTCACGGTCAACACCCACCAGCCCCTCCACCATCCGCAGACGCACCCGGCGTCCCATCTGTTCAGTGAAGCGCTGCGAGATCTCGCGATCCTCGTGACGCAGCATCCGGCCAGAACGGTTGATAACGGTCACCTGGGACCCGAGCCCAGAGAAGATGTGAGCGAACTCCGCCGCGATAAGCCCGCCACCAAGGATCACCAGACGCTGCGGAAGCTCCGCTAGCCTCATGATGGTGTCGGAAGTGTGAATCAGCCCAGCCATGCTGGAATCGTCGAGACCAGGCACATCAGGCACTCGCGGACGCGATCCAGCCGCCAGGACAATCTGGTCAGCAGTAATACACCTGCCTCCCACCTCAAGGGTGTGTGCATCGATAAATGCCGCCTCGCCGGTATAAACGTCAATATTGTCTAGTCCCTGTCGGTAGGAAAGCCCGGCCTTAGATATGGAGTCGATCCGGCCAAAGATCCGGTCACGGATCGAGGCGAAAGATGCTCCGCGGAACTGCAGGTCTACTCCCACTCGGGCAGCCTCGGACGGCGAGGACGCAAAGTCCGCTGGGAGCACGAACATCTTCGTAGGTATGCAGCCGACGTTGAGGCAGGTGCCCCCAAACGCACCAGAATCAATGATCGCGGCGCGTCGATCTGCGAAGTCTTCATCCAGAATCGTGTTTCCCGACCCCGAACCGATGACGACGATGGCGTAATGCTCCATGTCACCGGTGTGTCATCCCGGGCCCACGCGAATCCCGTCAACCTGCTGCAGGCGCGGATCCAGTAATGTCGAGCAATGCCATGTAGGGTGATCGCCAGCCCCCAGCCGGTTTCACAGGAGCGGAATGTTCACCCTCACCTCAACGCTCGTCACCTTCATCGGGCTATTGATCCTCTTCGCCTGGTCACTCGTGTGGTCAGTACGAGATGCCATCAAAGCCCCCACTGTTGTGACACGAATTTCCACCTGGGTCCACGTCGTCATGGCCGTGACCATGATCCTCATGGTGCCGAAGTCATGGTGGAAACCCATTGTCCCTGCCATCGGCGGCCCCATTACCCCTGTTATCATCTTCGCCATATGCACCGCATGGATGGTGTTCATGGCCGCGTGGCGATCCTCGTGGTCGTCATGGGGTCACGCCGCGATGTTCGCAGCGATGGTCTGGCACCTGGCCGCGATGCGCAAGATGTCCTCGCTCATGACTGCCCTCCGGGATTCTGGCATGGGCCAGATGAATCACACGCACAGTGGCATGCATGGTCCCGGCATGCAGACGGCTACGAATGCTGCCATGCACGACTACGCCGTGGTCGGTGTTCCGCTTATCGTCGCCCTGCTAGCCATGGCCGTCGCCGGGCTATGGCGGGCCATCAGCGGCCGCGCGGAAAACCCAGGCAAGGCGCCCACCTGCCACGTAGTCGCTACCGAGCCCCTCGCAATCCGGCTCTCCGGGCTCGCTGACTTCGCCATGGCCTTCGGCATGGCGTGGATGAGCACCGGACTGTTGTCCCCCGTCATACCTTTCACGGCACACCTGCACCCCTGACCTGTGATCTGAGACCGGCAGGGGAGAACCCGAAGCCGGGGAACCACCATCACGCCGAGGAATCAGATCGTGACGAGACCACCGCGCTCACAACTGCCCAGATAAGGGAAACAACAATGCAGATCGTGATTGCCGCCCGCCCCAGACGTTCATGGTGATAAAACTGAGCCCATATTTCTGCGGCCACGACTCCGGACGCAGTGCCACCCACGATAACGCGACAAACTCTCGAGCGCGAAACCCTGACTTTCGGAAACGGCATCGCAACAACGATAGAGACGAGAGCGGAAATTCCCAAGAACACCAACAACTCGACCGCAAGATCAACAATTGTTTTGGTAGGCATCAAATTTTCCTTGTTAGGTCAAATAACGGGTGATCACTAGTCCAGGCAAAGACACTCATCACAGGCATCCCTCACCATGTCACTGTGAGTAGCAACAACTACCGTTGCACCTTGTTGCGCCATCTCACGAAGACTATCGATAACCATCTGGGCGTTTTCAGAGTCAAGGGCACCAGTCGGTTCATCAGCGAGAATGAGTGGAGGCTTCTTTGCCAAGAGCCTCGCCAGGGCGACCCGCTGCTGCTCGCCTCCACTGAGTCGATGGATCGGATCATTGCCGCGCCCCTCCAGGCCCACTTGACGCAGTTCCTCGTTAAAGTCATCACGCTTCCACGGCCACGCTCCATGTATGGCGTAATTCAAGTTCTGGCGAACGGTGGCGTGCTCAACCAATGCGTAGTTCTGGAATAAATAACCGAGGTCAGATTTCCGCATCCGTCGCCTCTGACGACCGCTTGCAGCAGCGACATCTTTACCATTCCAAAGGATACGCCCACCCGTTGGACGATCCAATGTTCCAAGGCAGTTCAACAGTGTCGATTTTCCCGAGCCACTCGAACCCACCACGGCTGTCATGCCTTCGCGCATGAACGTCCAGTTCAGCCCCTCCCACAACACTCTGGAGCCAAACGATTTGGCCAGCTCAGAGATTTCGAGCATCATCTACCTTTCGAAACGAGTTTCAAAAACTGTTCTAATCATTCCTCTGCAGCATGATGACGCACGATACCCCACCGCAGCCTATCGAGAAGCCCATACTGGAGCAGCACAACCAACAAGAACACCATGATGACGAACGCGAATTGAACCTTCGGAGCCATCAGGGCAAGCTCTCCGTATTTGTGCAGATCGTCAAGCACTGCGCCCTTGGGCCAGGAATACCAACACAATGCAGCAGCTGTGATCACATCAACCACAATTAGCATCGGTGCAATATCAACCAAGCGGTGGCCAGAGGTTGTCTGGATGAAGACCCTCTTAGAGTTTTGTCGGACATAGAGAAAAACCGCAGCGAGCGTGCAGAGCGGCAGGACAAGAAGCAGGCCCAGCAGCTCAATCAAGCCTTGATCCATTTTCCCTTGTTTGCTCGCCACGGACTCACTGACCACCTTGGCGGCAGGCCGCGAATCGCTGATCAGGGATGCGAAGTTGGGGGCTGATGCCAGGACCTCTGCCTGCCTGCGGGACTCCACGAAAAGGCCCTGCAGCGAAGTGACATAACCCTGCGAAGGTCTAAATGTGTTAGGATATACGATAATAATTGGATTTTTGACTCGAGAGATTCCCCTCCCGTACGTATTATAGTAGCGATCTGAACGCTTGACAAGAACCACGTGCGGAGCAACCCCCGGCTTCATTCCTGGGATGGCCCCATTGGAATGGACTACATTTTTCACATAGCCACTGACGATATCGAAGATTTTGGGGTTAGTGCCTGCTGGCACCAGCAGAGTCATGTTGTCCCGAACGATGTCGCGACTGAAGTCAACTGGCCGCCCGTTCAACATCGTGAAAGAATTCATCTTGAAGAACCCTGAACTCGCTTCGATCACCAGTGATTCCTGACCGTTCCCAAGCTGATCGGTGATTGAGTCCGAAGTATCCAGGTAGTAGGCTGGCGTCGCCTGATTCACAATGAATTCTCCACTGGAAAGCAGTCGAGTGAATTCAGGAACAGCTGACCCCTGGTGCTCAACGTCGTCGCCAACCCCCGCGTTGAATTGCAGCAATGAAAGTGTTTTCATAGCCCCCAGGTGGGCTTCTACCTGGCGCTGCTCTTGATAGTCGCTGACGCTACTCATCAATGCCATCAACAGCGAGACCATGGCTAGAATCAAGAAGGTTCGAAGCAAATACACAATGGGGAAAGTGGCGCCAAACCGAGTCTCTCCCTTGACCATTCCTAGAATGCTGGAACGACTCAGTATCCCATGAGCGAAGAATATTCCTAATGCACCAACGATGGTGAGAGCTGCCCAAATCGGGGTGAAAGCCAGCACCACTCTGCCGAACTGGTGCCCACCAAAGGCCACCCTGAACAACAGGAACATCCCCACGAGACCGAACACAGCTCCCGATAGCATGAGCTTCACCCACGTAAGGAGATCAACCAGCACCAGCCCTAGGCGAGACGACCCTTGCAAGAGTAAAACACCTACGGAGTGGCTCCGCGTCAGAACACATCCGCCAACAAGCAACAGGACGATCGCCGATGAAACCAGCATCAAGCGCCCGAACAAATCCTGGAAATCGGTGATCCAGTTCTGCCGAGAGTCCAGTTCCTCAAACCCTGTACTCCACCCGCGACTCTTGAAGTACGCGCTCGCCGTCGCTGCAGCCTCCTTCGAACGCCCTCCCATGAAATACAACCCAGCCACTTCTGTCTCAAAATCCCGTATATCGCCAGGATGATCCTTGAGGTTAAGTGGCTTTGCAACACAGGAATTCAGGCAAGGGTAGCCATTTTTCAACCATGTGGCAAATTCGGAGTTCTGCGAGGCGGGGTAGCCAGCGATAACACCAGCGCGCTTCGGGGTTCCCGCAACAAGAACATCGACATCGAACTCACGCGACCACTCCTCCATTTTCGAAGCTGGCCACGCTTTACCGACCATCGTGGATGGTCGCGCACCCACACCATACAATTCGACGTCGACCCCCATATAGGGGTCACGGGCGCCAGTCCAAATAAGACCGAAAGCCATATACAAAGACATCAGAACTGCTACGACCCTGCCAGCTTTCAGCATCTTTCCCCTCTTGGCGACTTACTGCAGCCTGGCACCCGAATCAGCACCAGGCCACAACATGTACAGTTCAGCAGGACCTGTAATACACTTCGCGTTTGCTGGTCACACCTTCCAGCTTAGAGTTAGCCCAGGAACTAGCCGGCTTACAACCGGAGTCACTCTTTCTACGGACACCCTCAGGCGTGTTCCCGAATGACGAAGCTGCATGCTTATTGTCAAGGTGCTTGTAGTTACTCCACACATTGGAACTACCGTAACCATGATCCCAGAAGGCACGGCAGTTGAAACCAAGCCAGTTACAGTCCATGTTATCTGTGGCAAAAGCAGGTGCCGCCGCTGCGACACCAGAGCCAATCGCGAGCGCCGCAGTAAGCACGACCCCGTGCACACGCCACTTGTTCCCGCGCAACATCATTGTTCCTTTCGCGGCCGAACCAGTGTCAGCCGCGAAAGGATGTTATAAAGTATCTACAGAAGCTGTCAAAACCTCGCGCCTGGCCTTCATCGTCGTGTAAACCACAATCGACGACAGCGCCACCAAGGCCCACACGCATTACAGATGATCGGGCGTCCCGAACTCACCTGCGTGAGGATACACTCCGGTGGGAGCGTGGAAGACTTGAAACATGAATGACATGGAGGCGACTCGCGACGAACGCCCGTGGGCACTGGTGAGCGGGGCCAGTGGTGGTCTAGGGCAGGCATTTAGCCGTCATCTGGCCAGCTGCGGCGTCAACCTCGTTGTGACCGGACGGCGGCATGACGTCCTCGACGACCTCGCTGACCAGCTCACCACCAGGTACGGAATTCAAACTATCGTTCATCCCTGCGACATCTCCTCGGCATCAGAGCGGTTAGCCCTTGTCAACGAGATTGCGGGACGCGGGATCATCATCGACACCCTCGTCAACAATGCTGGATTCGGTGCTGCTGGCCGCATCGCTGAGACCGACCCGGAGCGTCAAACCTCCCAGGTAGAGGTCAACTGCGAGGCTGTCGTGCACCTGTGTGGGTTACTGCTGCCTGGCATGATCACAGCCAAACGTGGGTCGATTATCAATGTCGCCTCCACTGCGGCTTTCCAGCCCATTCCGCAGTTCGCCACCTACGCGGCATCGAAGTCCTTCGTGCTGTCCTTCACCCGTGCCCTATGGGCTGAGACCAATGGCACCGGGGTGCGCGCCACCGCAATCTGCCCTGGTCCCACCGAAACCGGGTTCTTCGACGTCGCCGGGGTACCGCGTATGGCGGCCGGTGCTCGACGCAACCCAGACGACGTGGTCCGTACCGCTTTCGACGCTCTAGCCCGTCATCGCCCCTACGCCGTTGACGGTTTCGTCAACCGCACCGTCGCGCGGCTGGCGCCACATCTACCGGCGCGGCTGGTGATGACTCAAGCCGAGAAATACCTCCAGGTCTGAAGCCAACGCACCTACTTGGCCGTGATGACCTTCTCGTCGGCGATGTGGGTTCCCTCGCGGATGATTAAGTCGTATTCCCCTTTCGGCATGGTGAAGGTGGCGTGCCACGGCCGCCACTTGTCACCATCGTTAGCCGATAGATTGATCTGTCCGCTCGTGATGATCCGGCTACTCTGAGGGGGCCTTACTTCATAGCTCATGACGGATACCGTCGGCTGTGCCACACCACTAATGGTGATCGTGCCAGCCGACATGTCGGCACCAGCTTGAGGCGAATCCACCCACACCCGGGCGCACCGAGCAAACCCCTCGTCGACGAAGTCCGTCGCCGGCTTGCCGATAATGGGCAGATTCGGAGAGCCGTCAACAAGGATGCGCACTGATTTGTCGCCGGTACGGTCACCGACGGCAGCCGTAGCCGTGACGACGAGCTGCTGAATAGCGCGTTGCACCTGCTCACCGTTCTTGAATTGACTGAAGGCTGATGCGGAGAGGTCAAGAGTGATCCGGTTACCTTTCACCGTAGCCCGATTCACCTGCCCAGCTGCCCAACCCGAGGTGTAATTCGGGTCTAGAGGTGCAACATTGAGGACAGCGCCAACGGCCGTTCCTAGCCGGTCACCAGAGGTGGGAAGGTCACGCAGCTCACGGTGGATGAGGCCGTCGTCGCGACCCAGGTAAAACACGTCAAGATCAGTCTGCAGAGTCGACAGTGACTGACTATTGGACTCTGGGGTCCGGATAGACGGTAAAGCCTCCGGATCCCCCATCGTCGAGCCGTGGCCCGACCCCAGCAACGGCAAAAGTACACCGACCAGGAAGGCTAGCCCACAGGCGAGCACAATCACCCAGGTGGTAGGCCTGCCACGATGGGGGCGGCGCGCGATCTGGGATATGATGGCGTCATAACGCGACATCGGATGGATCGACTCCGCGAAGGTTTCTAACGCAGAACGCACGACTGCTTCGACTCGGGGGTCGGCGTGGCCCGGATTCGTTTGCGATCCCGGACGCAGCCTCTCTCCAATGGCAATAAGGCCCTTGGCTTCGTTATTGCGCACTGCGCTGACGCTCATGCCAAGGGTCTCAGCGATGTCGTCGTCGGAGAGGTCTGGCGTAGCCAACTTGAGAACGAGCACCTCGCGCTGACGGGCCAGCAGACCCCTCAGGCACCAATAAGCCAGGTCCTCAGGAGTTTCGGGTGGGGTGGCATCCCGCTCGGCCGGCTGACGGCTCCTAGCCTTGTTCACGACAGCAGTGCGCACATACGACACGGCATGCTCATACGAATGTAGTTTCGGATCACGCAAGTAACTTGTGGCGAAGGCCGCGATCACCGCATCCTCAGCCACTTGCTGGTCCGCCAACAGCAAGGTGGCCAACCGCACGAAAGCGTCCCACCTCTCTTGGTAGAGCTGGGGAAGCCAATCGTCGCGGGATTCAGAAAAGGAACCTGTCATATCAGATTCCGGCATACGAGTGAAGACCGTTAAAGATCAAATTGACACCGACGAAATTAAACCAGAAACAGGCCGCACCAACGATCGCTATCAGGGCGGCCGGGCGACCGCGCCATCCGGCAGTGGACCGGGCGTGGAGGTAAGCCGCGTAGACCACCCAGGTCACCAAAGACCAAGTCTCCTTGGGATCCCATCCCCAGAAGCGTCCCCAGGCGTAGTCAGCCCACACCGAACCAGCAGCGATAGTGAAGGTCCAGATCGGGAAGCCGATAGCGTGGGCGCGATATGCCAGAGTGTCCATGGATTCCAGGGGAGGCAATTTTGCCACCAAACCCTTGACGGAAACTCCGGTCCGTTGGGCCTTTACCTGGGCGTTCGTGGCGATGAGGTACATGATTGAGGCGATAGCCCCGACATTGAGGGCGGCTGCAGCGATACAAGCGGCAACGATGTGAATAACGAACCACACGGAATGCAGAGCCGGCACGAGCGGCGCTACGGCCACGTAGAACACCGTTGCTGCCAGCCCGTTACCAACTGTTAGCAGCAGGGTGACGGCGATACCCATCCATCTGACGTGGTGGATGGCGACGAGCACAAGGTAGGCGATGACGACGAAGAACAGCGCCGAGGTAACGAATTCGTACATGTTGCCCCAGGGCAACCGATGAGCAGCAATACCACGGCAGACGACACCGATTGCTGCGCAAACCGCACCCAGCACGGTGAGGTTGAGCCCCATACGGCCCCACGTTTCCGAGCGCAAACGCTCCTCGTGGCTGGGATGTTCGGTCCCCCGCACACTGGCCCACTCCACGGCGTGGGCGAGGAAGGCAAGCATATAGAGCACCGCCGCGGTGACGATGCCAACGGCAGACAGATTCTCCACACTCACGAGTGCTCCTCCTCGACATCGCCAGACATGCTATCCCCATGTAGTGCAGCCAGCAGAGAGTTTACGTCGTCCACAGCCCCGGATCGGGAGTCACTGCGATCCAGGCCACCAATCTCTACTCTCAAGCCGTCATCACCAGGAATAGTCCTCACCCACACCCGCCGGGACCGCGAAAACAAGCTCACACATAGCCCTGCCACTGACAGCACCACAGACAAGAACGTCAACGGGAGCCCCGGGTTCTGGGACACCTGGATCTTGGCCCACCTCTGCCAGCCATTGAACTGGATCGACCCCTTGCCGTCGGGCAGTTTGTACCTCTGACCTGGGGATAGCACAAAGCGGGCCTTGTCCTTACCGTTCGTCACCTGGGTCAGTCCCGTGGTATCGAGGGTGTAAATATTTAACGGCACCCCCGTCTCCACAGTCGGTTTGCCATACCAGGCGGTCAGATACAGCTGCGGGTTAAGGGCGTCGGGGAAGAGCGACGTCGGACCACCGGCCGTGATGGCGCCAGTCGGTAGAAAGAACCCCTGAAAAGCCAGACGATCCGGACGGGCGTCGGGAGCTTTGATGACGCCGACAGACTTGAAGTTGGCATCCTGTGGCAAAAAGACAACCGGTCCGGAATAAGCCACCTTGCCATCACCGTCGCGGACGACGACATCCGCGGCGTATCCGTGCCCAAGCAGGTGTACCTTTGTTGATCCGATCCGCAGTGGGTGGTTGACCTGCAAATCTCGGGTCTGCGTCTTGCCGCCCATGGTGAGGTCGACAGTGGCGTCGAAGGAGCGGGCGGCGCCGCGCTGCACCGTACCAGTCTCAAAAGAGACCACGAATTTGCGCAGCTTCATGGAAAATGGGGTGAGATTATCGGTATCGACCATCGCCCCAGCCTTGAACTCGTCGTACTGAGTGATGCTGTTGGAAAAACCCTGACCCTCCACAACGACGGAAGTTCCCTTGAACCCCCATAAAGTGTTCCAGCCGACGCCAACAAGGACCAAGACCAAGAAGATATGGAATACGAGGTTGCCCGTCTCGCGATGACGTCCGGCCTCGGCGCGAAGGGAGCCGTCGTCGTCAACAACGAACCGATACCGGTGTGATTTCAACCACTGCTGAGCGCGTTGACTAACCTCCGCTGCGGAAGCGGAGGTGGTCATCGAGGCGTGGGCTGCTAGCCGGTCCAGTCTGGCCGGAACGCGGGGAGGTTGACGGCGCAGGGCTTTCGCGTGGCTGACGATGCGCGGAACAATGCAGCCAATAAGGCTTATGAACAACAGTAGATAGATCGCCGAGAACCACACCGAGGTGTAGACGTGGTACATCCCCAGCGGACGACATATGCGGTCCAGAGTCGGATGGTTGGCGGCGAAGTCAGAAACCTTCATCGCGCTCTGAGCGCTCTGCGGCACCACCGAGCCTGGGATGGCAGCTAGCGCAAGCAAAAACAGCAAAATGAGGGCCATCCTCATGCTCGTCAACTGGCCCCACACCCAACGCATGAATGGGCGAAAACCCAGCCCGCTATTCCCAGACGTTGAGGTCGTCGTCACTTTCGAATCCGTCACGGAATCACCCATCAGATCACCGCCCCGAACTTAGCTGCCCAGGCTCGCAGCATCGCCATAATCGATTCCCACCATCCGGTGACCAACAGCACACCAACAGTCATCAGGAGTATTCCCCCGAAGCGCTGTACACCGTGCTGATGGGTCCGCACCGCGTCAATCGTGCGACCCATCCACACCACAGCAGCAGCCGCCGTAATAAACGGAATTCCCAAACCCAACGAGTAGCAGGTGGCCAGTACCGCACCTCGGACCGCTGATCCCTGGGTCAAGGACAGCCCATAAACCACCGACAGCGCCGGCCCAATGCATGGGGTCCAGCCCAGCCCGAAGACGATTCCTAAAATCGGTGCGACGGCCAACCCTGCTCGGGGCAGACGATGGATCCGCAGTTCACGCCGGCCTAGCGGAACAAGCCCAGCAAACATCGCCCCGAATACGACGGTCAGCGCTCCAACAATGATCTCGATGGCGCGACGATGGCTCACGAGTACCTTGCCGAGGGTGCCAATAATCGTCCCAGTAGCGACGAAGACGACGGTGAAACCCACCACGAAAAGGACTGTGCCCACCACAGTACGTGCCCGACGCTGTCCTTCAATGACGTCTGCGGCCCCCAGGCCTGTCACATAGCTGAGATAGCCAGGGATGAGAGGCAAGACGCAGGGGGAAAAGAAGGACAACAAACCGGCAAATACCGCCACCGGGATCGCTCCGGCCATCGATCCAGTCAGTGCCCCGGCTGCCCACGATCCCAGGTCGAGCGGCGTCACTGGCTCTCCTTGGCAACATCATTAATCGCCTGGACCAGGGTGGCGGTGCTCACCTCTCCCACGAATCGGGCGGCCGAGCGGCCCTTGCGATCGATGACGAGGGTGGACGGAATCGCTTTGGGAGGCAATTCGGTGAACTTGAGCAGCAATGCCCCATCGGGGTCATAAAAACTCGGATAGGAGATATGGAACGCTCGGGAGAAGGCCTGCGGCGGCCCAGGGTCAAGATCGCGCGTATTGATCCCATAAAAGGCTGCGGCGTTCTTGGTGCTATCAGCCGCTTTCACCAAGGCAGGAGCCTCATGACGGCACGGCGCGCACCATGATCCCCACACATTGACGACGATGACCTTGCCCTTGGCGTCAGCGGTGCTGATCTTCTTACCGTTCAGATCGGTCCCAGTGAGGACCGCGGCAGGCTCCCGCTTATCAGCTGGAAATTTTGACCAGGATCCGTCTCCAGCTGCGAATCCCTTGTCATCACTGGCCGAGGTTGACGAACATGCCGAAACTCCGGTCACCACAAGAGTCGCCGTAGCAAGGGTAGCGATGAGCCGAGTCTTCACTCCGGGGCACCACCTGCAGAAATATTGGCCCGACGATCCTTCGCCGGAATGAGGTCACGTGCCGGTTCGCAATAGTCAACGCGGACGATGCGACCATGGAGCACCCCAAAACTCGTGACCGAGGCTAGGGTGCATTTACGAAAGCGCGGATCGTGAGGAAGACGTCGCCCTTCGGCTGCGCAGCGCGCAATCCAAATCGGCAGTTGGTGGGAGACGATGAGAGCCTGACCGCCTGCGGGGACCTCTTCCGCCGCTCGCATGATAGCCCGGGTCATTCGCTCGGCGATCTCAACGTAAGGCTCACCCCAGCTAGGGGTCAAGGGATTCGACAGATAGCGCCAATTACGAAGACTGCGCAGGGCCTTGTTGCCTTTGCCAAAGACCTGGCCTTCGAAGACGTTGGCCGCTTCAATGACATCAGAATCGATGCGCACCTCAAGTCCAGGATGCAGCGCGGCGATGGGGGCCATCGTCTCCCTGGCGCGCTCTAAAGGGGAACTCACCAAGGCCGATAGCTCGGCACCGGCAAAGTGCTCAGCTGCACGGGCAGCCATCCTTCGCCCCAACGGAGATAGGTGGTACCCAGGCATACAGCCGTACAAAACCCCGGTCGGGTTATCGACTTCACCATGGCGCAGCAGGTGGACAGTCGTCGTGGCGCCCATCGTCTCCCTTTCCGATACCTCGCGGGCAGCAAACCCCGCCCTGCCCATGACCTTACGTCATGGGTCTGTGTCAGCGTGACGGATGACGGCCACGACGCTTGCGCTGGGAGGGCCGAACTACCGGCAGGCCCTTGGCAACCATGTCATCACGGCGCTTCGCAGCGAAATCTGCCAGGGCGTCAGCCAAGCTCAACGCAGTCGGCTCGGGGGCGATGACGTCGACGGTCAGGCCGTGCTCACGGCAGGTTTCAGCAGTGCGTATACCAACGGCGGCGACCACGGTGTGCTTATGTGGTTTTCCGGCAATACCGACGAGGTTGCGCACAGTCGTCGAGGAGGTAAACACGACGGCGTCGAATTTGCCGGTCTTAATGGCTTCACGGGTCTCAGCTGGCGGCGGGGCAGCTCGCACGGTGCGATACCCGACGACGTCTTCGACCTCCCATCCCAGCTCAGATAGGTCGGCCGACAGGGACTCAGTGGCGATGTCGGCACGCGGCACGAAAACGCGGTTAATGGGGTCGAGGGCCTCGTCAAAGGCCGGGAATACCGCGGCCAGAGCTCGGGTGGACTGCTCGCCCGATGGCACGAAATCGGGTCGAACACCCCATTCAGCCAAAGCGTTGATAGTCGAGTCGAAGATCGCGGCAATCCGCAAGCCTGAGTACGCGCGAGCGTCCAGACCGATCTGCTCTAGCTTCTCTGAAACGGCACGTACCGCGTTGGCAGAAGTAAAGACGACCCACTCGTAACGTCCCTCAACAAGACCGCGAATAGCTTTATCCATCTGCTGAGGAGTACGCGGAGGCTCCATCGAAATCGTGGGAACATCAAGGGAATGGGCACCGTAACTCTGTAGTCGTGAGGGCAGGGTCGCGGAATGGTCACGGGTGCGCGGGATGAGAATGTTCCAGCCAAATAACGGCTTGGACTCGTACCAATCGAGCTGCTCACGTTCGGGGGCTTCGACAACTTTGCCGATGGCGACGTGAACCGGCTCAGCGTCACCCAGGCGCGCTGTCTTAGCGGTCTGTGGTAACTCACCGAGGGTGACGGTATGAGTGGTCTGCTGGGTCGTCGCGCCATGGCAGATAAGGGCCGCGGGCTCATCCTCACCGCGTCCAGATTCAATCGCGTGTTTGACGACTTCTTTAAGCTTGCCAGCCTCAGTATTGACGACGATGAGCCCCTGATCTGACCAGTTCGAACCATGTCCAGCAATATCGCGCTGACATGCAGCGTCCCCGATGAGCTGGACGTCATGGCCATGCAAGATCAGCCCGGCGTACTCCGGGACAGCGGTCATGCCAGTGACACCGGGAACAACGTCGACGTCATGATCAGCGCGAGCCACAGCGGCAGCCTCCGCGCCAATATCGCCATCAAGGAAAGGATCCCCAGAAACGAGACGAACGACTTCAAGGCCTTGGGAGGCGGCATCAATAACGGTGGCAGTGACGTCAGCGCAGTGCTCGTCCACGTCGACGGGAGTCGGAGCGCCAGTCCCTGGCTGACTGGGTAGGACGGCGGCTTCTTCATCAACACCACCCGCCAACACGATTCTGACGTCGGGACGAAGCCCAAGAAAATCACTGCCCAGCAGCATGCGGTGCTCGGCGCACGAAATGACGATGACCTGAGCGCGATTGATGGCGTCAACAGCTCCAAGGGTCAACAGATTCGGATCTCCTGGTCCGGTACCCACAAACTGCACCCTGGCCTGAGACGACGCAGTGCCCAGATCACCGGCCGGCTGCGGCGTCGGCTGGTGAGCCTCGTCAGTCATCTGGAGTCCTTCCGGTGTCTGTCGTCATGCCAGGCGGTGTGCTCCGGCATCGGGCATCGAGGTCAATAGTGCTGGTCTGTGAGGAAAGGCGCAAACCTGCCCGTCAACTGGACGTCCCGGCTATCAGGGCAACACTGCTGGGAGCGAGGGGCCATCACGTAAGGCTGACAGGAAGGTGTCAGCGTCAAGGGTCCAATAGGAGATAAGCGTGCCATCAACGAAAATTACCGGGACATGATCGCCCCAGCGGGAGCGAAGGTCCTCATTGGCATCGACGTCAACGATCATCGGTTCAGGCACGAGATCGCGATGTTCCTGTCTCAAACGTGCAACGAGGCCGACGACCTCATCGCACAAATGACAGCCCTGTCGGGTGACAATAATGACGCGCCCCTCGACCGGCGGGTCGAGGGGCCGTAATTCACCGCTGCGGAGGGCAGCCATGCCATGTTGATGCCGCCACATGTCACAACCGCCCGAAGTGTCACTTGCCGGCGCGACGACGCTGGATGCGCGTCTTCTTGAGCAACTTGCGGTGCTTCTTCTTCGCCATGCGCTTGCGACGCTTTTTGATCACGGATCCCACGGTCAACCTCTTTCGTTGAAACTGAAAGCTTGGTGCACCCAGGTAGGTGCGAAGTTCTTGGCCCACCGACAAGGCGGACAAAGGGGTACTTTACGCTGTGTCGACCATGGGATCCAAAATTGCCGCGCCAACCCATCAGGACAGGCCAGCGGCGCGGTCCCGACATGCCGTCATCGCATCGGCGAAAGCGGAGCGCACACCTCCGGCCTCCAATGCGGCTACGGCAGCCGCAGTGGTACCACCCGGGCTCGTCACCTCGGATCGCAGGACCGCAGGGTGCTCGCCTCCTGCCAACAACTCAGCCGAACCGGCTAACGTCGCTACGGTAAGTTGGCTAGCCTGGTCGCGCGGCACACCCAGCGCAACGGCAGCATCGATCATGGCCTCTGCTACCAAGAAAACGTACGCCGGACCCGATCCCGACACGGCTGTGGCAGCATTATGCAGCTCCTCGGGCACAGTGACGACGACTCCTACCGATTCGAGCAGGTCACCCACCTTTTTAGCCGCGTCCTCGGAGCCGGGAGCGGAACTCACAATGAACGCCCCTTTGCCCACCCGAACTGGGGTGTTTGGCATAACACGGACGATCTTTCCCTGCCATGCCATGAGCAACTTCTCAGTAGTGACACCGGCGGCGATGGAGACAACGACCGCATCAGCTTTCAGAGCGCCCGAGACTTCTTCCAGCACGTCAACGGCCGCGTAAGGCTTGACGCCGAGGATGACGAGGTCGGCGTCCCGTACAGCTGTGGTGTTGTCACCGCTCGTGGTCACACCCAAAGTGTTGGCGATTTCGTCGCGATGGGACGCCGATCGCGCGGTCGCCACGACGTCCTCAGCCTTAATTTGTCCAGCGTCAATGAGTCCACCAACAAGCGCCCCAGCCATCGTTCCACAGCCCAGGACGGCAATCTTCCCGCTCATTCGGCAGCCACCAGCTCAGCGAGCTGCACCGCGTTGAGGGCCGCCCCCTTGCGCAAATTGTCCGCAGCGCAGAAAAACACCAGACCTTTGCCAGCCGGTGCGGACTGGTCAGCACGAATACGACCAACCAACGAAGGGTCAATTCCGGCTGCCGACCGAGGATCGGGGACGTCGACGACCTTGACTCCAGGAGCCTGCGTCAATAGCTCAGTGGCCTTCTCAGGGCTGAGGCTCTCACGGAACTCAGCATGGACGACAAGCCCATGACCGCTATACACCGGAATCCGCACGCAGGTCCCCGCAACCAGCAAATCAGGAATATGAAGGATCTTGCGAGACTCATTGCGAAGTTTCTGTTCCTCGTCAGTCTCGCCGCTGCCATCGTCAACAAAGTTTCCCGCCACCGGAAGAGCGTTGAACGCGATCGGTGCGACGTAGGGCCCAAGGTCCGCCACCGGCACACCACGGCCGTCCAGCGCCAGACCTGCCGGATCGTCAATGGCCGTGGTTTGATCGGTGAGGGCTCGTACTCCGGCCACCCCAGACCCCGAAACAGCCTGGTACGTAGCGACGACAAGGCGAGTCAGACCGGCAGCGTCATGTAGCGGTTTGAGTACCGGCATTGCGGCCATCGTCGTGCAGTTGGGGTTAGCAATGATCCCTTTGGGACGCTTAGCGACATCTTCGGGGTTGACCTCACTGACAACCAGCGGGACGTCAGGATCGCGTCGCCAGGCGGAGGAGTTGTCGATAACGACAGCCCCGGCAGCCGCCACGCGGGGGGCAAACTCGCGGGAGGTTCCGCCACCCGCAGAAAAGATTGCAATATCAAGTCCAGCAAAGTCAGCCGTTGCGGTGTCCTCAACGACGACTTCGCTGTCACCCGAACCGTTATTCCACGACAACTTCTGGCCAGCCGAACGGGCGGAAGCGAAAAACCGCACTTCATCGGCGGGAAAATGACGCTCGGCTAGCAGGGTGCGCATCACCCGGCCAACCTGTCCAGTGGCTCCGAAGACTCCAAGCTTCATGACCCCCATGGTACGGGCAGGGGACGACAGGTTCGGTGAGTATCCGAATTGCCTTATAACCAGCTGACGCGACCAGCCAGATAGGCGTATCCCAGGAAGGAGATGATGTCGAGGAAGGCATGCGCCACGATGAGGGGTAAGAGCCGACACCGACGAGAGAAAACCCAGCCCAGGAATAGACCCATGACGATGTTGCCGATGAAGCCGCCCCAGCCTTGGTAGAGGTGGTAGGTGCCGCGGATGATGGCCGAAGTGACGATAACCATCGTCGTCGACCATCCGATCTGACGCCACCTCGTAAAGAGGTAGCCGATCATGACAGTTTCCTCAAGGACTGCGTTCATCCCTGCCAGCCCGATGAGAACCGGGGCCGTCCACCACACATGTTGCAGGTCAGCGGCCCGAACAGTGGTGTTGAAGCCGAGAGCATGCGCCGCCCAGTAGAAACCAAGCCCGGGGATACCAATAATGGCGGCCAGCATCGCCCCAGCTCCGACGTCACGTCCCCATCCCGGCGCTTCCAGCCCTAAAGCGCGACGGACGCCCTGTCGTGGCGGCTTGACCTGGACGAGCAGGAGGACCGCCAGCAAGGCTGGCACGACTCCGAAAGCGATGTCAGACAGTTGATACAGCAGATCGAGCCACGGACGCCCCGGAGTCACGGAGGAATTGAGCGTGGAGGTCTGCTGGTTCATCGGCACACCTCGAGTGAGGCGCTCGATCATCCGCAGAATTGAGTACCACGCTGACTGCCCCAAGCTGACAGCCAACACGAATATCGTCTCCCAGAGCAGGCGCCGATCCGCCGCGCGATCCCTCATCATCCCCCGACGAGGCCTCTCATCCAGGCACCGGCGAGGGCCGAGGGTGCTCGTGTTATTCCGCATCATCAACGCCTCTCCACCAGCGATCGCCCAAACAGCCAAATATTGCCCGGCCTCTCGACGATTCGTCGAGTGCAGTACCGGTACCAGTCATGGCCATAGGGCAGATAAACCCTCATCCGATGGCCAATATCCACCAGTCTCCGCTGCTCTAAGGGACGGATTCCTTGCAGCATTTGGAACTCCAGCTGACGATCCAGACTTGCCATAAGTTGCTCGCCGAGCGCCACAAAGACGGGATCATGGCTGGCTAACATCACCGTCGAAGGACCGGTCATGAGGGCGCGCAGACAAGCCGCCATTCTCAGATCGACGTCGTGCGGACGGATCAAAGTAACTGAACGAGGGCCGGTGTACGAGCCTTTGCACAGCCTGATGCGGCGTCCCGGAGCAGCCAGTTCTTGAACCTGCATGAGGGAATCGTGGCGTGCAGCCTGGATGACGATGCCGGTGTCTTCGTATTCGCTCAGCAGGTCCATCACAATGCGATGCGAGCGGTCATGGATGTCGGGGCCTTCGTCGTCCACAGTCACAGCAACGTGGTTGTCGCGAGCAACCTGGCAGACCTGTCGGGCGTGGTCCCGGGCCAGATCGTCGCTAACTCTCAGCCCCAGAGCCGCCAAGCTGATCGACACCTCAGCATGGCCATTAAAGGCCGGATCAGCGCCGAGTCTCTCGATAACCCCGCACAGCCTGACCATTGCTCGTCGGGCCTGGATTAGGTCGGCGGGATCGGGATCAAGGGGGTGCAGGCTGACGTCTAAGCCCTTAGACACCTGATCGGCAGCCTTATCGACCGCCGATGCGACGTCTTCCCCCGCAACGTACGTCACAGCAATCTCACGCGCGATTCGAGATCGGGACACCTTGTGAGCGATCGTGGGGTCCATCGCCAATCGCATCGCAAGACGTCGACCCGATGCCAGCAGAGCTCTGCCCCGGAAATCATGTCGACTCTCCGTCACTACCGGGCCCCTTCCCACGCCTGGCCAGATCGGCGAGCAAAGATGCCACGATCAACCGCCATCCTGGTCTGCGTCAGAGTTTCAGACAATGCTTCGAAACGAGCACCTTGACCCGCACCCTCGCCAGAGAACTTACGGGTGTTGACCTCTAACACAATGTCCCCGTCGAATCCACCCGTTACCGCTCGCTCGATGACCTCCCAGGCGTGCTGGTTTCCCTGGCCGGGTAGAAGATGCTCGTCCTTAAAGGTGCCAGAGCCGTCCGTCAGGTGGATGTGACGCAATCGTGAACCCCACAGATCAACCAGGGTACGAGAATTCATCTGGGCGGTTGCAGCATGAGAGAGGTCCAAGACGAGGTGGTCGTAACTGAGGTTCGTGGGGTCAAACCCCGGCGAATAAGCAGCAAAGCGACCCGCTGGAGTGCGCCACGGATACATGTTTTCTACGGCAAAGACGAGCGGGAAGTACTTCTCGTTAAGTTCAGCAATGCCTTCTTCGAATCTACCGGCATAGTCGCGCTGCCAGCGGAAGGGAGGGTGGACGACGATGAGCCTGGAGCCGAGCCGTCCCGCAGCTTCGGCGGCTTTATCCAACTTGCCCCACGGGTCACTACCCCACACATTTGGCGTGACGAGCAGACACGGCGCATGGATCGACGACACTGTGACGCCATACTCAGCCGACAAATCGACGATCCGGTCAACGTCTGCGGCGACTGGATCGATACCGACCATCAACTCGACTCCGTCATAACCGATAGCCTTAGCGCGAGCGAAGGCGTCGGCGGTCGACTCAGGGTAGACCGAGGTCGTCGACAACGTCACACGGGGGGCGACTGAGGCAGACGTGGTCGTCGTTTCAGAAAGTCCGAAACAGTCAGGCACGTGCTCAACCTACCGTGCCCAAGCCGATACCGTGACGGAGGCGCCAGATGCGCTGTGCCCACGTCACAATGAACCGTGATGCTAGACCGCATTACGGCGGCCAACCGGGGGGCCGATTTCATCGTGGGAAGCACAAAGGGGACAATATTGCCATGCACGTCGACCATCTCATGTTCGCCGCTGGCCCCGCAGGTCTCGATGAGGACGCCGCTCGCCTCGGCGAAATCTTGGGGACCTCCTTCATCAACGGCGGAGTTCATCCCAGCTTCGGCACCCGCAATCGCATCTTGCCGCTGACCGGCCCGCGTTACATCGAGATCGTGGAGGTCCTCGACCACCCTGCCGCAGAAAAAGCCGTCTTCGGACAGGCAGTGCGTGCACGCCAAGAGCAGGGCGGCGGTTGGATGGGATGGGCCGTCTCCGTCGACGATCTCGCCCCTTATGAGAAGCGTCTTGAACGTCAGTCGGTGCCCGGTAGGCGTACTTTCCCAGACGGCCGTCACCTCGAATGGCGTCAAATCGGGATTAAGGGCCTGATGGCAGACCCGCAGTTACCCTTCTTCATCAAATGGACCTCTCCGGCCGAACTGTTGCCTTCCAGCCTGAGTGGCAACGTCACCTTGGCCTCCGTCGAAATGTCCGGATCGCGTCAGCGTGTAGAGGATTGGCTGGGAGAGACGATCCCGGACGAAGTCGAGGGAATCACTTTCCAGTTCGCCAGTCCGAACGGTCACCCTGGCATTGACGCTGTAACCTTCAACACCCCCTCACGCGGGTGTGTTCGCATCTGACGTTTCAGCACTGACAGATCCTCCCGGTAATGTAAAAAGAGAAGCCACCACCGGGAGATAGCCGTGTCACGAAAACCTGAGCCCATGACCAACCCGATCACGAATCGGGGGACGGCCTTTACCCGAGCTGAACGGTTGGAACACGGCATGATCGGACGCCTTCCGGCGGCCGTCGAGACCCTGGAGCAACAGGCCCAACGCTGTTACCGCCAGCTTCAGGGATTGGGCTGCAATATTGATCGTTACGTCTTCCTGGAGGAGCTCCAAAACCGTAACGAGACCCTCTACTACAAGCTCCTCGTCGATCACCTCGTCGAGCTGTTGCCGGTAATCTATGACCCCACCGTCGGTGAGGCCATTAAGAAGTGGAGCCACGCCTACCGACGCTCCCGGGCGGTCTATTTGTCAGTAGACCATATCGAGGACGTCCGCCCCTCCTTCGAGACTCTCGAGCTGGGGCCTGATGACGTCGACTTGCTCGTCGTTTCCGATTCTGAACAAATCCTGGGAATTGGAGATTGGGGCGTCAACGGAACCGATATCTCCATCGGCAAGCTCGCCGTCTACACTGCGGCCGCCGGTATTCGGCCAGAACGCACCATTGCCGTCAATTTGGACGTCGGCACCGACAACGCATATTTGCTCAACGACCCGTCTTATCTTGGCAATCGTCACGCCAGGGTGCGCGGGGAACGCTACGACGAGTTGATCCATGAGTACCTCGAAGTCGCAAGCGAGCTGTACCCACACGCACTGTTACATTTCGAGGACTTCGGCGCTTCTAATGCTCGTCGCATCCTGGTACAGAATGCCGCAAACCACCGCATTTTTAATGACGACATGCAAGGCACGGCAGCCATCGTGTTGGCAGCCGTCATCTCTGGGCTCAAGGTAACCCGGCAATCCTTCGCAGATCAGCGCCTGCTCGTATACGGGGCAGGTACCGCTGGCACCGGAATTGCTGACCAAATCCGCGCAGCCATGATGAGTGACGGATTAAGCCAGCAGGAGGCAATCGATCGGATTTGTCTCATCGACCGCAATGGCCTGGTCACTGACGACATGGAGGGCCTACCCGACTACCAAGAGCCCTACGCTAAGCCGGTTGAGAAAACTCGTCATTGGGCTCACACGAATCGACACATTGGTCTTATCGAGACGATCCGACGAGTTCACCCAACGATCCTCATCGGAACCTCCACTGACCACGACGCTTTTACCCAGCAAGTCGTCGAGGAAATGTGCCAAGAGGTCGAGCGCCCCATCATCATGCCGTTGTCGAATCCGACTGAGAAGATCGAGGCGATGCCTGCCGACGTTATTGCGTGGTCAAAGGGGAAAGCTCTGGTTTCCGTTGGAATTCCAGTAGCGCCCTTCCACTATGAAGGCACCCGTTACGAGATTGGGCAGGGCAATAACGCCCTCCTCTACCCGGGCTTGGGGCTAGGGGTCATCGTCTCGGGAGCCGAACGGGTGAGCGCCCGCATGATCCGTGCCGCCGCCGAAGCGGTGGCCTCCCAAGTTGACCCACGTCCGGCTGGGTCATCCCTGCTGCCGGCAGTGGAGAACCTACGTGCCTCCTCGGCCACCGTTGCAGTGGCGGTCGTGCATGCTGCCATCGAGGAAGGCATCGCCACCAAAAAGCCCAGCAACATCGTCCAGGCAGTGCAAGATGCCATGTGGTGGCCGCATTACCCGCCGGTGGGCTGACCGAAACACAGCGTGGAACACCGTCGTCGTCGAACCTGTCGGTTCCTGCTGGCAGGGTAAGCGCCATGGCGAGGAAGACGCAGACTCCGACGTGGGTATGCACCGAGTGTGGCTGGACGACGACCAAATGGGTTGGCCGATGCGGCGAGTGTCAAACCTGGGGTTCGGTAGTTGAGAAGGGGGCACCGAAGCTCACCGAGGTCACCTCGTCGACGCCCACGTCGAAGGCTGTGCCCATCGGCCAAGTCAGTGAACAAGCCGCTAACCGTCATCTCACCGGGATCAGCGAACTCGACCGGGTATTGGGTGGTGGTCTAGTGCCTGGGGTCGTGGTTTTGCTCGCCGGAGAGCCAGGAGTCGGAAAGTCGACCCTGTTGCTCGACGTTGCGGCCAAGTGGGCTAAAGCAGGCAGGCGCACCCTTTACGTCACTGGGGAGGAGTCGGCTGCCCAGGTAAGGCTGCGGGCTGGTCGCACGAAGTCGCTAGCCGACGAACTCTACCTAGCTTCTGAGACCGATTTAGGTACGGTGCTTGGACATATCGAGCAAACCGAGCCCTCCCTCATGGTGTTGGACTCCGTGCAAACGGTTGGCACCAGCCAGGCTGACGGCTCCCCCGGCGGCGTTTCACAGGTGAGGGAGGTCACCGGGGCCCTGGTACGGGTGGCGAAGAGACGCGGGATGGCAGTCATCATCGTCGGCCATGTCACCAAAGAAGGGTCGATCGCTGGCCCGCGCACCATGGAACATCTCGTTGACGTTGTTCTCAACTTCGAGGGTGACCGCCATTCCGGATTCCGAATGGTCCGTGCCACGAAGAACCGCTACGGCCCAGCCGACGAGGTGGGCTGCTTCGAGATGACCGACGTCGGAATCATGGAAGTTCCGGACCCGTCTGGCCTATTCACCTCAGACAACGCCGATCCCCAGCCGGGCACCTGTGTGACGGTGACGATGGAGGGACGCCGTCCCCTACTCTCAGAGGTGCAGGCGTTGGTAGCTCCGTCAGCTTCCGAGAAATACCCGCGTCGCACCACTCATGGGGTCGAGGGCGGTCGGGTGGCCATGATTCTGGCCGTGCTGGAACGTAAAGCAGGTTTGCCATTGAGCAACCGAGACGTCTACGTCTCGACGGTGGGTGGCGCCCGGGTGTCCGACCCGTCAGCCGACCTAGCGATCGCGGTCGCGGTCGCCTCCGCCGTTCTTGATACCAATTTCCCGACCCGAGTCGTTGCTCTCGGAGAAGTCGGTCTGGCGGGAGATTTGCGCCGCGTTCCAGGGCTAGAGAGACGAGTGGGCGAGGCGGCACGGTTGGGGTTCGACCTGGCAGTGGTACCACGCAACTCTCGGGAGGCACATACCAAGATCCCGACGATGCACGGGTTGCACGTCATCGAAGTCGGGAGTGTAGCCGAAGCTCTTTCGGTGCTTAACCTGCGCCGACAGCGGAAAGTAAACCAGTGATAGTAAGGACATCTGAGGTGAGAACCGCGGCACAGCGAACTAAAGTCGACTCATGAACGACGTCCAGCCCGATCCCGAGACGTCCCGGGAGATGCAGGCGGAACAGGTGCGCCATCTAATGGCCCTCTTGGCCCCTGGCACGCCTATCCGGGAAGGACTAGATCGCATCGTTAACGGACGCACTGGTGGTCTCATCGTGCTCGGTGATGGGCCAGAGATCAACGGGGTTTGTTCCGGCGGATTCCCCCTTGACGTCAGGCTCACCCCGCAGGCCCTGCGCGAGCTATCCAAGATGGACGGGGGGCTAGTGGTCTCGAGTGATCACGAGCGCATCAAAGCAGCCGCGGTCCACTTTGTCCCCGACGGTAGCCTGCCCACGTTGGAGACTGGTACCCGTCACCGCACGGCAGATCGGCTCTCCCAACAAACCGGTGCGCCGGTGGTAGTCGTCTCGGCGTCGATGTCAGTGATGTCGCTCTTCCTTAGCGGCCGTCGGTACCTGATCGAGAGGCCTGAACAGTTGCTCGCTCGGGCCAATCAGGCCCTTGCCACCCTGGCAAGCTACCGAGGACGTCTGGTCGACGAGGCCGAAAACCTCACCACCTTAGAGATTCGCGACCAAGTTCAGGTGCGTGACGTCGCCGCTGTCGCCCAGCGGGTCGAAATGTGGCGTCGTATCGATGTCGAGGTCCGTGGATATGTCTCTGCTCTGGGTGTGGAGGGACGCCTTGTCCAGTTACAACGCAACGAACTATCCCTAGGCGTAGAAGACCTAGGCCGGTTGCTCACTGATGACTATCGCCCCAATTCCGTCGCCCCTGGCGGGTTTTCCCTGTCCGGATTACAGAAACTGTCCTGGGAAGATCTGCTCAACGTGACCAAGGTGGCCGAGACCATCAACCTCGGTCCTGCTGAACATCCGCTGGACTCCCCCATTCGGGCACGCGGTCATCGACAGCTGACACTCATGACGGACCTGTCGTCACGCACAATCCAGCGGATTATCGACCACTTCAACGATCTGCAAAGCCTAGTGTCGGCATCCACCTCCGAACTTAGCGATATTAAGGGGGTCGGCCTCAGACGGGCCCGTGAAATTCGCCAGGGGTTGGAGTCGATCTTTGAAGGCGATCAGCGCACCCATCACCTTCATTAGATCCGCATATGCATTGACACGTATGTCGGCAGGGCTCAGGCACCCATCCGCATAACGAAGCGGCCGCTGGGGCCACCACCGATATTGACAGTGGCGACATAGTACCCCGCACCTAGGGACTCCTGAGACAGCTTGCACTTACCCGTAGAGCGCTTCGTCGGCCATGAGACTTTGTAGGTCCAGGGGTTTTGGGGCTTGATCTCGTGCACGCCCTTCGGCCCCCAGGAACCGCAATCATCGGTCGACCAGATGCGATCCGACCCAGACGTGACGGTGAGGGTCTGTTTCACCTTCTGAGTGTCCCAGTGGCAACTAGTTGAGCTTCTCACCTCTACGGTGAAAGTTTCGGTGTCACCCACATGGGGCTTTTTGGTATCTCCGGTTACCTTCACCGA
Organism: Cutibacterium sp. 37298; assembly: GCF_023838685.1. Taxonomy (NCBI): domain Bacteria; kingdom Bacillati; phylum Actinomycetota; class Actinomycetes; order Propionibacteriales; family Propionibacteriaceae; genus Cutibacterium; species Cutibacterium sp. 37298. The sequence goes on along the minus strand of NZ_JAJNRJ010000001.1, from coordinate 763,978 downwards.
CAGCTGCGAACCCTCACACATCGCTGACGACGGCGGCGGAGTCGATGCTGAGGCCGACGGCGATGGGGATTTCGTCCGGGGCGCAGACCTACTTGGGCTCACTGCGGATGAACTTGCTGAAGGAGTCGCCGACGCCCACGCAGTGTCCGTCCACGACGGGTCCGGAGTGAACGACGAAGCCGCCGGAGCAGCCGACTCTTTCGACCCCCCTACCAGCTTGGCAATTCCGGCAATGACCAACGCCACGACGACGACCGCGGCAATCAACAACACCAGTCGGCGCACCCAATATATTTGCGGAGATTCTGGCCCCACTGGGTCAGTCAGACCACGCAATGGCGTCATCAGGCTCTCATCTGGCGGTCGGCCCACACCACCGGAGAAACGCGCTCGCCGGTAAAGAAGGGGGTATCCACGTCGACATAACGACGGGCTTCAACGTAACGAAGGTCCTTCATGACATCAACAACACGGGCGAGGTCGTCACCCTCCAAGGCGAGAATCCACTCGTAGTCCCCGAGCGCGAATGCCGCCAACGTCGACGCCTTGACGTCGGAGCTGGCTGCGCCAACGATACCGTGTTCGCGCAGCATGCGGGAACGATCAGCCGCCGGAAGGAGGTACCACTCCTTGGAGCGAATGAAGGGGTAAAACGCAGCCCAACGCCTCGGGGCGATGCCGGCGAAGCATGAGGGCAGGTGAGACTTGTTGAACTCCGCAGGACGATGAACTCCTACGTTCGACCACACCGGTTCAAGGTGGCGCCCCAGCCCAGATGCGCGGAAACGATGGTAGGCGTCCTGCAGCACCGCCGGATCGTCGCTAACCCACCACACCAGCAGGTCGGCGTTAGCGCGCAGGCCTGACAAGTCGTACCATCCACGAGTGTCGACACCGGAGTGTCCCGCCCACTCGTCGGAACCCTCAACAAGGCGGCGACGCTCGTCATCCTCGGCAGGAAGCGCGGTCGCGACGCGGAATACCGAGTACATCGCCCATTTGCTGGAGGCGTTGACCTCCTCGGGAATGACCGGGGTGTCGCGGGGATCGGTCGGTGCGGTGTAGGAGCCGGCGGGAACTTCGTCGTCGCGTGGTCCCTCAATCACCGAATCAGCACTCGAATGGTCAGACATGGGGGTCTCCTTAGTCAACGGGTTGTAGGGGGAAGGAGGAGTCTCCAGTTCGACCGCCTCTGGCCCCGGGCGATCGACTGCACTCGCTGAGCCGCTGGGCACAAAAACCGCACCTCCTGGTTCAGCATCGACTACATCGGCACCGGCAGCTACAGACTCGACATCACTACCGGAGACGGTTGGAATGTCCTCAGCGTCCGGGTAGCGTCGGCAACAGCCAGCGGCGCAGGGAGCCGGCCACGACGTTAGATTGCCACCCTCACCACGAGCCGCCGCGGCCTGGGACAAGATGAGCCCGGCGAGATCAGCGATAAAGGCGGGATGGGTGCCAGCGGTCGCCGCCCGCGTGAAGGCGAGCCCGGACACCTTGGCTGCCTCGGCGGCCTCGTAATCAAGGTCATTAACGACCTCCATGTGGTCAGCAACGAAGCCAATTGGAGCGACGACAACAGACTGCACGCCCTGCTCGGGAAGATTGCGGAGGTGATCGATAATGTCCGGTTCAAGCCACGGGTCGTTGGGACGCCCCGACCTCGAGCAGTAGGCCAAGTCCCACTGCGGCATATTCCCGAAAACCTGACGCACCTGGCCGGCGACCTTCTCACAAACCGCTTTGTGCTGGGAAATGTAGTCCGTTCCCGGCTGCCCAGCGCCGGATGCGTCCTGCATAGAGTCAGGGATGGAGTGAGTGACGAAAACGACGCGGGTAGCTTCGAGAGGAGTAGGTGGGATCCGCATAAACGCCTGCATCAGAGCTTCCGCGTTAGCGCGAATGAATCCCGGCGCCTCGTTGAAGGGGGGTACCTTGTCGACCTGCATATCGGTGATACCGACGTGAGCCAGAGCAGTCGCGATCTCCTCGCGATACTGACGGCACCCGGAGTAACTGGCGTAGGCAGAGGTGACAACCGCTAACACCCGACGTACCCCGTGCGCGTGCATGTCAGTCAGCGCTTCCTCAAGGAAGGGGGTACCGTTGCGGTTCCCTAACAGCACTGGAACTCGTACTCCGTGACGGCGCAGTTCATTCCCAATCGCGTTGACGAAAACGTCCGTCGCATCGTTAATCGGGCTAACACCGCCGAAACGGTCATAGTGCCGGGCGACATCAGCCAAGCGTTCTTCAGGGATGCGACCGTGGGAGACCCTTCTCAGAAAAGGCATGACCTCTTCGGGGGAACGCGGACCGCCAAAAGAAACGACAAGCACGGCGCCATAAGGGGCCAACGGGTCCGTGGGGGCAGCGTAGGGGTTAGCGGTCACGATGTCCTCTCCTCACCTCGGGGTGCCGCATCTGCGGCAAGGTCCTCCACCCGCAGGCCGGTAACCGGACACGTCATGCAGTCAGCATTGGCGAAGCTGGACATGTCAATGACGGGTGCCGCGATGTCCACGTCGATCCCCAATACATCCGACAATGAGTTAAGCCAGCGATCGCCCAAGCCCTGCTCAGAGGCCATCCTGGCTCGAGCCGACGGGATGTGCGCCATAGACGCAGCGAGCCGTCGAAGGGACGCCGCTACCTCATCGACAGGGACCGAGCCTTCTTCGGGCAGACGCTCCAGTTCAGCAGTAACGAGATCTGAAATGACGTCGCGCAGAGCGACGACAGCCGGGGCCATCCGACGACGTTCGAGGTCTACGGCAAAGTGACGGACTCCCGTAGCGATGATGTGTTCGGCGGCGGCCCGCTCAGCTTCCGCAGAGGCGGGAACAGCCTGCCGGATCGTCTCAAGGTCGATGACCTCTACCCCAGCGGGGACAGGCTCCTCAACGTCCCCACTGATTGCTAAATCGAGCACCATGAGATCTCGGCCCCTTCGAGCATCGACCGCGCGCCGAGCAGCCTCAGCCGACAACGCAGGAACCCCCGACCCACGGCAGGTGACGACAAGATCAGCTTGTGCCAGCACGGCGTCGATGTCGAGAGCCTCACTGACCCGGTGGCGTCGAGCAAATCCGGCGGCACGTCCGGAGGCTGAATGGACTTGAATCTCGGCGACCCCCCGAGAACTCAGCTGGGCGCACGACGCACCGGCATAGGAGCCAGTCCCCATAACGAGCACCCGAGCGCCATCCAAGCCCATCCGCTGGGCAACGAGATCAAGCCCGACCGCGACAACGGTGCGTCCCTCAGCAGCCAACGCAGTCTCGGTAGCGACATGACGTGACGTCTTGAGAGCTTCCTCAACGACGTGACCAATGGTGTAGGAGACGGTCTGTTCACGGCGCGCCTCACTGAGAGCACGCTTCATCTGTCCGGCGACCTCACGTTCCCCAAAAACCATCGACTCCATGCCCGCAGCCACCCGGAACAAACGCCAAACGGCGTCGTTCTCACAGACGAGCTGGGCAGATTCGGCTAACACGTTTGCTCCGTGATCGGCAATGCACCTGCGTAACGCGGCCTCGTCGAACCCTTGCGCGACGGCTTCAGGGGAGGTTTCAACGATCAGGCACACCCGGTTGCACGTTGACAGCACAAGGGCGCCCCGGATCTGGGGATGATCGGTCAATGCCAGGCCAAGTCCGTCAACCTGCGCGGCCGCCTCGGAAACGACGCCAAGCCCCTGCTCGGCATGATCCACGGTCAAGACACACAATCCCACGAAGCGTTATTCAACCATGCTGTAACGACGAACCACCAGTACATACGAAGCTCATAACTCGCCCAATAATCGTCCCATGGGCGGCATCCGCACGTGGTGGGGCACAATCGGGGGTGATGACTGAGACCACTACCTTCACGGCAGATTCACCGCTTCTGCAAGCCATGACTGGGCACCGCCCTACCGTCGCCCCGGTGTGGTTTATGCGCCAAGCAGGCCGTTCGCTACCGGAGTACCGCGAAGCCCGAGAGGGCACCACGATGCTCGAGTCTTGCCTCAACCCTGAGCTCGCCGCCGAGATTACCTGCCAACCTGTGCGCCGCCACCACGTCGACGGGGCCGTTCTCTACTCCGACATCATGGTGCCGCTAGCCCTGGCGGGGGCAGAGGTGCGCATTGAGCCAGGAGTCGGGCCCGTTCTCGACGAGCCCGTCCGCACTGCCTCCGACGTTGACCGCATTACTCGACGTCATGTCGAGGACCCCTCGGCTATCGAGGAGGCTGCACGCCTGGCGATCACCGAGTTAGGCGACGTCACACCGCTCATCGGTTTCGCGGGTGCCCCGTTTACTATCGCCGCCTACCTCGTCGAGGGCGGCCCCTCCCGCGACCATCTGTCTGCCCGGGCGATGATGCACTCAGACCCACAGACCTGGGCAAGGCTCATGGAGTGGGTTGCCGACTTGGATGCTGCCTTCCTGGCTGCTCAGCTGCGCGGCGGGGCGCGTGCCATCCAGCTCTTTGATTCCTGGGCTGGGTCGCTGGGCGCGAGCGATTATCGAGCCAGCGTCGCACCGTTCTCTCAGCGGGCTCTGGCTACCGTCGATCCGAACATCCCGGTGGTTCACTTTGGCGTCAATGCCACCCATCTGCTGTCTGAGTTTGCGCAGGTGGCAGCTACTGCGTCACGGTACCCAGTACTTGGTGTCGACCACCGGATTAGCCTCGATGAGGCCTGCGCCACTCTTATGGTCTCCGGGATGGAGATGCCGGTTCAGGGCAACATCGATCCCGCCTTGCTCTTCGCCGGATGGGAACCGCTGGAAACCGCCACCCGCGATATCGTCACGGCAGGACGTCAGGCCCCTGGACACGTCGTCAATCTGGGTCACGGCGTGCCCTCCAACACCGACCCCAACGTCTTGACACGGCTGGTGGAGCTGGTGCACTCCCTGTGAACCGAGTAGCGACAATGAACATTTCTGATCCGCAGCACGTCGACGCCGTCGTCATTGGCGGGGGCATGGCTGGCCTCGTGGCCGCCTGGCAGTTCACCCAGGAGGGTCTGCACCCGGTACTTGTCGAATCCCGCGGGTACACTGGTGGGCTGATTGCCAGGTCGACGCTGGCCGGAGTCAGCTACGACATCGGGGCCGAGGGGTGGGCGGTCCGTCTACCAGACACCGCTGAACTGGCCACCGAGTTGGGGTTGACGGTTGAGAAGCCGACCATCGCCCCGTCTTGGGTGTACTTCGATGACGCCTGCTTCGCGATGCCCGATAATGCCATTCTTGGCATCCCGGCGAATTTGTCGGACCCAGCCGTCGTCATCGCTCTGGGAGCGGAAAAGGCTGCTCGCGCCGCTGAGCTCGATCGCGCGCCCATGCCTGAGGATCTTCCTCGCGACCTGGGTACGCTCGTGGCCTCCCGGATGGGTCCAGAAGTACTGCGGCGTCTCGTCACCCCAATCGCCGGGGGAATCCACGCCGCCGATCCACATCTACTGTCAGCCGACGTCGTCTCCCCCGGTCTGAGGGCTGCCGCCCAGGCCACCGGATCGCTAGCCGCGGGAGTTGCGCTGTGCCGCTCACGGATGCCAGCGGGGCCCGCAGTCGCGTCGGTAGCCGGTGGCATGTTCATCATGCCGGCCGAGCTGCGTCGTCAGGCAGAACAGGCCGGCGCGACGACCATGACCCGAGTAGGAGCTCGCGGACTAACCCGCCACGAAGATCAGTGGCTCGTGGAGACCGCTGGAACCTCTCGCAATCCGGATCCATCTTTGCCCCCCGTCACCAACGGCGAGAGTCGTTTCTTCCTGACCCCTCGGGTCGTCGTAGCCTGTTCGGCTGGACCTGCCACAAAACTGCTCAGCAATGTCATCGAGACCGTTGGACCCGAGATGGCGCCAGGCGCGCCGATCGGCCACGTCAATCTCGCCTTGCAGGCACCCGAGCTAGACTCCAGCCCACGCGGAAACGGCATGCTGGTGGCGCCCGGAACGACCACCGTTACTGCCAAGGCACTTACCCACATGTCGGCGAAGTGGCCCAGCTTGAGAGAATCATGTCCCGAAGGTCTCCACTTGCTACGGGTTTCCTATGGTCGATCCGGTGAAACGAATGTCTCTTTGAGCATCGACCAGGCGCTAGCGGACGCCTCCGTCCTACTCGGTGTCGATCTCTCGGCGGAGCAGGTCGTAGACTCCCAGATCATTCACTGGACAGGTTCCCTCGCACCGACAACTCCACAGACCCGAGCATGGCGCGACGGTCTGCACCGCCAGCTAGAGGCATTGAACCAGTCTGGACGGGGGCGAATTGGCTTAGTCGGGGCGTGGGCATCGGGTTCGGGCATTGCCGCTCTGGTGGCGCAGGCCCGCCGAACTGTCCGTCAACTTGTCTGATGGCAGACTGAATCGGCGTCGGTACTGAGTGCCACAATAGGCAATATGTCTGCGATCCGTCTGGGAACCCGTGCCAGCACTCTGGCTACTACTCAATCAGAGATGGTTGCGAGGCTGCTCAGATCGGAGGGGCTGGACGTCGATCTGACGACGATCACTACTCACGGGGACACCTCGACGGCCTCGTTAGCGGCGATGGGAGGAATCGGGGTCTTCGCCTCGGCGATCCGTGCGACCCTCCTCAAGGGAGAAGCCGACATTGCCGTCCACTCATTCAAGGACCTACCGACAGGACGTCCGCTGGGCCTGGCGATCGGTGCCGTTCCAGCTCGAGCAGACCCGCGTGACGCTTTGGTGGCCCGTGATGGGCTCACCCTTCACGACCTCCCGCAGGAAGCTAGCGTCGGAACGGGCTCGCCACGTCGGGCCGCACAGTTGTTGGCGGTCAGACCAGACCTGACGATCGTCGACATCCGTGGAAACGTCGACACCCGGCTGGGTCGTGTCAAGGGACTCGGCCACTACGCCAAAGGTGGTGGCAAGGAGGACCTCGACGCCGTCGTGCTCGCGGCCTCTGGACTAGCTCGACTGGGTCATAGCGGCACCGTCACTGAGTTCCTCGACCCGTCGGTAGTGCTGCCTGCCCCTGCCCAGGGAGCGCTAGCCGTCGAATGCCGGACCGCTGATTCGCGTCATGGCAAGCTCGCCAAGGCGTTGGCACGGATTGACGACCGCAGAACCAGGCTGGCCGCCACTGCGGAACGTGCGGTGCTCTCCCATCTGGAGGCGGGGTGCGCTGCCCCCATCGGAGCATTGGCTCAGCTCAAGCCAGTTTCGGGAAGTTCCCCACAAGTGTTAACTCTGGATGTTGTCGTAGCTACTGTCGATGGCTCCCGCATCATTCGGGAACAGGTCAGCGTCGAATTACCCGCGGAGGTGGATTCAGCACTGGCTGCGGCGCATACGCTGGGGGTGACGGCTGCCGAGGAGTTGCTGGACGATGGTGCCGCCGACGTTGCAGATCTCAAAGCTTCAGGAAGCACTCGATGACCACAAACCCTGCCGATCTCGTCAAGCCCCCGGTTGTCGTTCCCCGCGACGACTCCCACGACAAATTCGTGACGACTTTGAAGCAGGCCGGTTATGGAGTGATCCACACAGCGCTGACGCGCACCGTCACCTTGCCGGACGCAGAGGGGCTCACTACCCCTGACCTGTGGCATGCCGACTGGCTGGTCGTCACCTCGAAGACCACCGTCGGACTGCTCCCTACCCCGTTGCCGAATCCCAACATCAAAGTAGCCGCGGTCGGTGTCGCTACCTCCGCTGCGCTGCGCACACGTGGGATTGACGTCGACTTCGTCCCCGACGATCACAGCGGCGCTGGTCTGGTCGCCGAGTGGCCAGGCGGAACCGCCAGCATCCTCCTACCAACGTCCCAGTTGGCCGCCGACACCGTACCGCTGGGACTAACGAAGATCGGCTGCACGGTGAACCGATTGGAGGTCTACACCACCGCTGCCGTCGAGAAACTACCTGAGGTCATCGCCCAGTCGTGGCCGTCTGTCGGGGTCGGCGTCGTCACTGCCTCCTCGGTGGGACGTGCCCTCGTCGAGCTGGTGGAGCCGCTGGGATGGCGTCATCAGAAGCTCGTCGCCCTCGGCAAGCCCACTGCAAGAACACTCGAGGAGCTCGGTCACCCAGCGCATGCGGTGGCCTCCTCCCCTACTCCTGAAGCCGTCCTTGAGGCGGTTGAGTCCTTGGTCGCCTGACCGACGGCCGTTCGCGAAGGAAGTTGATCATGAACCCGTACCTGCCTGATGCCAGTGATCCCCGCATGGCTGGGGTCAAGCCATTGCCCGAGGGGCTGCGTCCTGTTTCTCGTCCGCGTCGACTACGCACCACTCCTGCGATGCGCCGAATGGTCGCCGAAACCCGCGTCGTCCCCGCCCAGTTGATACTGCCGGCGTTCGTCAAGGGGGGGGTCGATTCCCCCGTCGAGATCACCAGCCTGCCCGGCCAATTTCAGCACTCCACCGAGTCGATTAAAGAGCTCGCCACCCAAGCTGCCGAGGCCGGTATCGGTGGTATTGACCTGTTTGGTATCCCGGAACATAAAGACGAGATCGGTTCTCAGGCCTGGGACCCGAAAGGCATCCTCAACGCCGGCATCTCTGCTGTGCGCGAGGCCGTCGGCGACGATCTGGTGATCTGTGCCGACACCTGTCTAGACGAGTTCACCGAACATGGACATTGCGGAGCTCTGACCCCTGATGGTCGCGTCGATAATGACTCCACCGTGCCGCTATATGCCGCGATGGCGGTCTCCCAAGCGCGCGCCGGAGCCCACATGGTCTCCCCGTCGGGGATGATGGACGGTCAGATCGCTGTCATTCGCGATGCTCTGGATCGCGAGGGATTCACCGACGTGTCCATCATGGCCTATTCAGCTAAGTACGCTTCAGCCTTCTTTGGCCCCTTCCGGGACGCCGTAGACTGTTCCCTTAAGGGTGATCGCAAAGCTTACCAGCAGGATCCATCGAACCGCCGGGAAGGCCTACGCGAAACCCTTCTCGACCTCGCCGAGGGAGCCGATCTGGTCATGGTGAAGCCCGCCTCCCACTACCTCGACGTGTTGTCCGATGTCGCCGAGGTGTCGCAGGTACCGGTTGCCGCTTACCAGGTCTCTGGAGAATACGCCATGCTCGAGGCCGCTGCCGCCAACGGTTGGATCGATCGCCGACGGTGCATCGGAGAGTCCCTGACCTCGATCGTGCGTGCCGGTGCCGATCTCGTTTTGACCTACTGGGCAATCGAAGCGGCCCAGATGTTCCGCGAGGACCTCTGACCCGTGGTGATCATGCTCACCACAAACCCCACACCGGAAGGAAGACATGACCTCCAACGCCGAACTGTTCTCTGCCGCCCAGGCCGTCATTCCCGGCGGGGTTGATTCCCCGGTGCGGGCTTACGGCTCGGTAGGCGGGGTTCCGCGCTTCATCGAGAAGGCCCAAGGCCCGTGGATCTGGGACGCCGAAGGCACGCGCTACGTCGATCTGGTGTGCACCTGGGGCCCGGCTCTGCTTGGGCATGCCCGTCCCGAGGTCGTCTCTGCGGTTCAGGAGGCCGCGTCGAAGGGGCTGTCCTTTGGCGCCCCGACCCGCACCGAAACCGAACTAGCGGATGCCATCATCGAGCGGATGGATCCGGTCGAGAAGGTGCGTTTCGTCTCGACAGGCACTGAGGCGACAATGACTGCGGTCCGTTTGGCCCGTGGCGCCACCGGTCGTGACGTCATCGTCAAGTTTGCCGGTAATTACCACGGCCATTCTGACGCCCTGCTCGCCGCCGCCGGTTCCGGTGTAGCGACGGCTGGTCTACCCGGTTCGGCCGGTGTGCCAGCCGCCTCGACTGCCGACACTATTGTGGTGGATTACAACGACGTCGCCGCCCTCGACGCGGTGTTCTCCGAGCGTGGCGACCAGATTGCTGCAGTGATCGTGGAGTCCTGCCCGGCCAATATGGGAGTTGTTCCGCCCGAGCCCGGCTTCAATGCCGCGATTCGTCGCCTCACAACCGAGCACGGCGCCCTCATGATCACCGACGAAGTACTCACCGGATTCCGGTGCAGCCCGTCGGGATTCTGGGGTTTGCAACAGCAGGCCGGCGAGGACTTCGCGCCCGACATTTTCACCTTCGGCAAGGTCGTGGGCGGAGGCATGCCGCTGGCTGCCCTGGGTGGGCACGCCGATGTCATGGACTTGCTGGCTCCTACCGGCCCCGTCTACCAGGCCGGCACTTTGTCCGGTAACCCGCTGGCCACCGTCGCGGGTGTCAAAACCCTACAGCTGGCCGACGCCGAGGTGTATCAGCGCCTCGATGTCCGCTCCGAGAAATGGCGCAATGAGCTCGAATCCGCACTTGACGCAGCCGGCGTCACGTACCGCCTGCAGAACGCCGGAAATCTCTTCAGCGTATTCCTCGGCGTCGACTCCCCGGTGCGCAATTACGACAACGCCAAGTCTCAGAATGCCGAGGCTTACACCGCGTTCTTCCACGCGATGCTAGATGCCGGGGTCAACCTGCCGCCATCGTGCTTTGAGGCCTGGTTCCTCTCGGACGCTCACGACGACGAAGCTTTCGAGGTTTTCCGCGCCGCCCTGCCGAGGGCTGCCCAGGCGGCTGCCCAGGTGATCAGTGCCTGACACCGGGCTGACTTCGCACGTCATCGAGGCAATCTGTGCCTGGTTCGACGCCAACGGACGCGATCTGCCGTGGCGCCGACCCGGCACCTCCGCGTGGGGCGTACTTGTTAGCGAGGTCATGAGCCAACAGACCCCGATGTCCCGGGTGATCGGACCGTGGCACGAGTGGATGAACCGCTGGCCCACCCCTGATGATTTAGCGGAGGAGGACTCTGGGGAAGCAGTTGCCGCGTGGGGGCGCCTGGGTTACCCGCGTCGGGCCTTGCGCCTGCATTCCTGTGCCGTCACGATCGCCACCGAGCACGACGGGGTTGTGCCCAACAGTTACGACGAGCTCGTCGCCCTCCCGGGTATTGGCGACTACACCGCTAGCGCAGTCGTCTCTTTTGCGTTTGGCGGCCGCGCCACAGTGCTTGACACCAATGTACGTCGCCTCATTGCTAGAGCAGAGTCTGGGATCGCAAACTGTCCAACCTCGGTGACAAGAGCTGAGCGGATAGTCGCCGACGCGTTGGTTCCCGACGAAGACGCCCGAGCGGCCAAGTGGGCGGTGGCGTCGATGGAATTGGGGGCACTGGTATGCACGGCGCGGTCTCCGCAGTGTGAGGTCTGCCCGATCCGGGATGGCTGCCGGTGGGTGATCGACGGTAGGCCGGACAATGCCCCGGCCCGTCGAGGACAGCCATGGAAGGGCACGGATCGCCAGTGCCGCGGCGTGATTATGGACGTGGTGCGCAACAGCCCTCACGGAGTGAAGGTCCAGATGGCTCTTTCCGCCTGGCCCGAGCTCGATCAGGCATCAAGGTGCCTGGAATCCTTACTCGATGACGGTTTAGTGCACCGACGAGGTAACCTTATTAGCCTGTGACCTGAGAAATTCTTGGACCGACCACCCAAACAGACCGAGTCCAGCAGTGATGCCGCTGGGTTATCCTTAGAGGCGGTCCTCAAATTGGATCAGCCAAACCACGTCACCGATCAAGACACCATGAGCACAACACCCAAACAGCCGCGCACGGCGACAGCTGCCCGACGCCGACACATTGTCGACCATCTGCGTTCTTTGGGGCACTCGGAGTCCATCGGAGATCTTTCCCAACTGTTCGGTGTCTCTACATCGACGATTCGCCGCGATGTCGATGCCCTCTCGGATGAATCCAAGATCTGGAAGATTTCCGGGGGAGACGTCATGATCCGACGACACGAGCCTACCTGGCACGAGAAGGAACAATGCGAGCACGTCTCCAAGGCAGCAATGGCCACATATGCCGCCAAACACCTCGTGAACGAGGGTGACCTAGTTCTGCTCGATTCCGGAACGTCCACCGCAGCACTGGGCCGCCTTCTGTCGACTCGTAACGACATCACCATCCTCGTAGGCGGCCTGTCCGTGCTCCAGGCCGTGGCCGAAGGCACCGCCAACGTCATGGTGCTCGGCGGGGCGTTAAGGCAGCACAGCGGAAGCCTTCTGGGACCGTGGGCGTCATCAAACCTGCGCAGCATCACCCCTGATGTCGCGTTCATCGGCTGCGACGCAGTCTCTGCGACCGACGGGCTCAACTGCCCACTCCTGGAGTCCGTCGAGTTCAAACACGAAGCGATGACGCGGGCTCGCACGTCGTGGATCCTCGCTGATCCCACCAAGATCCTCACCACCGGTAGCGAACCATATTGGGCATCGATACCGCCCCGGACGGGGATCGTCACCGTCCAGTCGTCGAACAGTGAGCTGAGCGAGAAGCTCGGTGCCTTCCGCCGGAGCGGACACCACGTCATCCAAGCGCCCCTTCAGCCTGCAGACACCGACTGACGATCCCCTTGCTCCCAGCGGACCCTTCACCGGTCGCTGTCCCGCTAGTCCTATTATCCCGTCGTTATTTCAGCGCACGGACACACCACTAGATGCGCTATCTTGTCATCTTTTGACCAGTTTTCTGCATGTAAGTCGCATTCTGCGGCTCATCTTGCTATCTTGATGCATGTTCGCACGAGAAAGTGAGCATGACGCTCATGTGCATGCCCTAGGCGAAGGAGCTAGGAGTCGTGTCGGAGATCCTCGTTATTGGAGATGACCTCACCGGTACCAACGCAACTGCGTCCGCCTATGCGCGAGATGGGCTGCGGGCAGTAACCATGCTCGACCCGACCGCACCGGTCGACCTCGACGACTCCATCCAGGTCATCGCGTGTTCAACTGGCTCTCGTCACATGACACCCGCACGCGCCGCACAGACCGTGGATGCAATCGTCAGGAACTTTGGGTACGACGTCCGGGCCATCGTGAAACGGTTTGATACCACCTTGCGCGGCAACATTGGGGCTGAGATCGAGGCAACCCTCACCGCTACCAGGGCGATGCATCCCGAACGACGGATATGCGGTCTTGTCGTCCCTGGTTTTCCGGCGGCCCACCGAACCACCGTCGGCGGTTATCAACTCCTCGACGGTGAGCCCATTCTCATGGGCCCGGCTTCGCGTGATCCCTTCACACCGGTTCGACATTCCGGCGTCGCAGGCATCATCCACGAACAAACCCAGTTGACCACGACAAACATTGGTCTGGATGTCGTCATGGGTGACACCTCTACGCTCGCCGATAGGCTCACAAGGGCAGCACAGGACGCGGAGCTCGTCATCGTCGACAGCGTAACCGACGACGACCAGCAGAGGATCGCCACGGCAGCCAGCGCTCTTGAATCGGATGAACGCAGCTGGGTCGTGTTCGAATCGGGCCCCTTCGGTGCCACCTATGCCCATGCGCTGGGAATTTCGTCCACATGTTGATCGAGCCAATCCCATTCTGGCGTTGATCGGTTCACCCACCGAACTCACGAAATTGCAGTCGGACCGGCTCGAGAGCCAATCCGGTGTCGATCTCATCACCGTCGACGACCCGGCCTCCGATGTTAGCCAGCTCTTGTCCCGACTTCGGGCATCGGCCGAGATTGGAAAGACCGTCATCGGAATCCGTACCACGTCACGAGACGGCTCAGCCCCCGACCCGCTGCACGCCTCCCAGATGCTCGCGCTCATCATCGACCTGGCAGTGGAATGCGCGGATTCAATGCAGTTTGACGGAATCTATGCGTCAGGGGGCGACGTTGCCTTCGCCGTCCTCGATGCCTTGGGCGCTCGTGGCTACGAGGTGGAGAACGAGGTCGTCCCCCTGGCCGTGTCCGGAAAACTGGTCGGTGGCCCTCATGACGGTCTCGGATTTGCCACCAAGGGTGGCCTCGTCGGGGACGCTGACGCGGCGGTCGAATGCATCAACCAGCTCCGAAGCCGAATACGTCAATCCGAACCGCGGATCGTGTAGACGCGGGCCCATCACGATCGCATCATCAATCCCGCTCACCCCGAAAACCATCAAACGATAAAGGAGAGTAAGACCATGCCAAAGACACCACTTCTTGGAATCACAGAAGGTGACCCAGCCGGAATCGGACCGGAAATCACGGTCCAAGCCATCCACAACATGGCCGACGACCGATCCTTCATCCCCATCGTGTACGGCGATCCAGCCATCATCTCTCGGGCGTGCTCCGTCACCGGATTGAGCGAGACCGTTCGTCGTGTCACCTCCGAGGAGCACATCGAGCCCGAACCGAATGTGATCAACGTCGTCGACACCGGCACCGTTCCTCATGCCGATTCCATCGAGTGGGGAAGCGTCCAGGAACTCGCTGGGCGCGCGGCCATCGCTTCGATCGAAGCAGCCACTGATGCGGCACTTTCGGGAAAGACCGACGGCGTTGTCACCTCCCCGATCAACAAGGAAGCTATATGGAAGACTGGCTCCGAGTTCCTAGGGCACACGGAGATGTTGGGGAGCCTATGCGGCACCCCGGACACCGACACGATGTTCGTCGTCAGTGGGCTCAAGATCTTCTTTGCCACCAGGCATATGTCCTTGCGCGAGGCGGTTGATTCCATCAGACGCGATCTCATCGATCACGAGATTCACAAAGCGCTTCGAGCCCTCAAGGTGTTCGGCTGCAACTCACCGAAACTGGCGGTCGCCGCACTCAATCCCCACGCTGGCGAGGGTGGACATTTTGGCACCGAGGAGATCGAGGTCCTTCGCCCTGCTGTCAAAAGCGCCTGCGCCGAGGGTCACAACGTCGTCGGACCGGTTCCTGCAGATTCCGTCTTCCATAAGGGCGTCATCAGGGAGTACGACGGCGTCCTTTCCCTATACCACGACCAGGGTCATATCGCCTCGAAGACCCTTGATTTTGACGGCACGGTCTCTGTCACAGCAGGACTCCCCATCCTCCGAACGTCGGTCGATCACGGCACGGCCTTCGACATCGCCGGTCAAGGTGCCGCCTCCCCCATGACCATGCAATCAGCCCTGCACGTTGCCAGTGATTTTGCGAGATTTGTTCCGGTAATTCGAGAAGAGTATTTACCGAGCACAGGCCGCAACTGATGATTTCGAGGACGTCTATCTTCGATAATCTCAGGGGGTATTCCATGGCCATTAACTCAGTCAATAATTTAGAAACGACCGACAAGGCCGACGCGAGCAAACCTCCGGCGAAGCGCTGGGTCTATGTGATCCCCGTAGCCGTGATTATGTACATGTTGGCGTACCTCGACCGGACCAACACGGCGATGATCCTGCCGTACATCAACTCAGATACCTCTAGCCAGATTCATCTCACCAAGGCCGATGAGGGCATCGTGAGCGGCATCTTCTTCTTCGGCTACATGTTCCTGCAGATCCCAGCCGCGATCCTCGCAGAACGTTGGAGTGCGAAGAAGACTGTCGCGATCCTCATGTTCCTTTGGGGATTTGCCGCCATGGCGGTCTCCTTTGTCCAGTCCAACGGCCAGTTCTATACCGCACGATTCGTCCTCGGCTTTTTCGAAGGTGGCGTATGGCCCTCGGTGCTCATCCTCATCGCCAACTGGTTCCCGCTCAAAGAGCGTGCCAGGGCCAATTCCCTGTGGATGTGCTGCCTACCCCTGTCATCGGTGCTCATTTCCCCGATCACCGGAGCACTCCTCGACCATTTCAGTTGGCGGACGGTGCTCTTCGTGGAAGGAATCCCGCCACTGATATGGGCGATCGTATGGCTCTTAGTCGTCTCCGACCACCCTCATAATGCGAAATGGGCATCCGACGCCGAACGAGAGTACATCGAGGCCGAACTGACCGCCGACGAAGCCAACAAACCCATCATCGATGGCGATGGTGGGTATCTAGCCGCCGCCCGCAGCGCACACGTGTGGCAACTCATTACCATCTACCTGTGTTTCATGGGCGGTTTCTATGGTTACACCCTGTGGCTTCCCACCGTGGTCAAGGGGCTCATGTCCGGCTCATCGGCATCGTCCGTCGGACTCGTCACTGCCATTCCGTACATCTTCGCGGTCGTCGGGATGCTGGCTGTGTCGTCCTGGAGTGACCATACCGGAAACAGGCGTGTGGCCATCGCGGTCCCGCTCGCCATCGGTGCCGTCGCGCTCACCATCGGCCAGGTAGTACACCATCCGATCGTCAACATCGTTCTTCTGGTAATCGTTGCCATCGGGGTGTACTCGCCATATGGCCCGTACTGGGCCGTTCCAGGGGCCTACCTCAGAATCGAGGTTCTCGCAGGAGGACTCGGTCTAATCAATGCATTAGGCAACCTGGGTGGGTTCGTCGGCCCGTACCTTGTCGGTTGGCTGACCGACGTCACGGGATCTGCTGCGACGGGCTACTACGCCCTAGCCGGATTGCTCGTCGTCGGCGCGGTCCTCACATGGGTTGTCGTCAAGCCGAAGATCACTCCGACAACACCGTAAGGTCCCGTCGAAACTTCACTCGCATCTGCCCCAGGACTGTTCGCGTCGACCCTTTTCTGGACAGGCTCAATGTGACCCATCCCCGGAATTTCCGGTCAATTTGACCGAGTACTCACGGTCAAATTGACCGAACTTCACACAGAAATCTCAGATTTCAGTCAAGTCCTTGAACTTCACGGTCTTGACCTCACTAAGATCTGTGACACAAATCCCGTCACGTGAACCGAGACCTCGTAGTACCCATTACGATCAAGCACCGATCCGTGACGAATCCTTTATTAGTTACTAGCTAAAAGGCGCTACCGAAGAGGTAGCAAGCTACGTCATCATCCCGGCGCATCGGCGAACACGGCTGTAAATCTGACCACACTCGTACTGCGACTCCCCCACCCAAACTTCACCGACAGAGGCTGTGCTAGCGTCTCAACAGCAGTTCATGGATCTCAGGCTTGTAACTTTCGGCAATACCTGATCCACCGGCGGGCACGAGCGTGTTCAGGCCGGTATACCCACGTTGCCGGAGGTTCGCATGAATTCAGTCATTCAGTCCCTAACGAAGGGACTCATCATGCCGTGCCAGACATTGCCTGGTGAACCCATACATTCCGAGAGTGGTGGCGTCACGCCCCTATTCGCGACGGCAGCTGCGCAGTCCGGGGCCGTCAACATCCGTGCCAACTCGGTCCGCGACATTAAGGCAATCCTGTCCACCGGAGCCGACATCGTTGCCGTTGGTGGCACAATCACCCGTCCCACCCAAATCTTCACCCAATTCATCGACGCGATTCGCGCCCGCATCCCCCACACGTCCTTGGAGAACTGACATGTTCAAGACCCTGCAGAAGATCGGTAAGGCGTTCATGCTACCGATCGCCATCCTCCCTGCCGCAGGTCTGCTACTAGGGATCGGTGGTGCGCTGTCCAACCCCACCACCGTCAAGAGCTACCCAGTTCTCGACAATCCCATCCTCCAAGACATCTTCCAGGTAATGAGCGCAGCTGGAAATGTCATCTTCGAAAACCTTGCCCTGCTACTGTCCATCGGCTTGTGCATCGGCCTGGCTAAACGTGACAAGGGAACCGCGGCACTCGCCGGTATCACCGGTTTCCTGGTCATGACAGCCACCACGAAGGCGCTTGTCGTTCTCTCCCGTCACCCCGATCGGACAATCGACACCGGTGTCGTTGGTTCACTCGTCATCGGTGCCATCGCCGTATGGCTTCACAACCGCTATCACAACATCGAGCTCCCCGCTTTCCTCGGGTTCTTCGGAGGCTCACGCTTCGTTCCCATTGTTACGGCTTTCGCGGGAATCATCATTGGCGCATTCTTCTTTGTCGTCTGGCCACCAATCCAGGCCGGGATGGTGTCAGCCGGCACTGCGATCGCAGACTGGGGTGTCATTGGTACGTTCTTCTATGGCTTCCTCATGCGGCTAGCCGGCGCCGTCGGCCTTCACCACATGATCTATCCGATGTTCTGGTACACACCCCTCGGCGGTACCGAGGCAGTAGCCGGCAAAACGGTTGTAGGCGCACAGAAGATTTTCTTCGCCCAGCTGGCTGATCCCAATCATGTCGGACTGTTCACCCATTCCACCAAGTACTTCGCCGGTCGCTTCGCCACCATGATGTTTGGACTGCCTGGGGCCTGTCTGGCGATGTGGCGCTGCGTTCCAAAGGGGCGTCGCGCCAAGTACACTGGATTGTTCACCTCCGTCGCCTTCACGTCCTTCCTGACCGGAATCACCGAACCCATCGAATACATGTTCCTCTTCGTGGCCCCGCTGCTCTACGTGTTCCATTCGGTCCTCGATGGCGTCTCCTTCCTGGTGGCGGACCTCATCAACATTCGTATTGGCAATACCTTCTCGGGTGGTGCTATCGACTACCTCCTGTTCGGTGTGCTGCAAGGTGAGGCCAAGACCCACTGGCTGTATGTGTTGCCTGTCGGCGCGCTCTGGTTCGTCATCTACTATTTCTCCTTCACCTTTTTCATCAAGAAATTCCGGATCGCCACCCCGGGCCATCTCGAGGACACCATGACTGCCGCCACACCCACCGATAGAAGGTCCCAGGAAAAGTCCGAGCGGAGGAACGACGGGATCGACGAGACAGCGGCGGAAATCATCACTGCCTTGGGCGGTGCCGAGAACATCGAGGACGTCGACGCGTGCATCACGCGTCTGCGTGTGTCAGTAAAGGCGCCTGATCAGGTCAGCAAAGCCAGCCTCAAGAATCTCGGAGCGACCGAGGTCTTCGAGGTCGGCGGCGGAGTCCAGGCCGTCTACGGAGCCAAAGCCATCCTCTACAAGAACGCCATCAACGCCCAACTCGGAATCGACGACTGAAAGGTGTCGACATGTCCATTTTTCGCAAGCGCCGCAAGGCCACACCCCTGACCATCGCAGCACCGGTCTCGGGCGAGATCATCGATATTGCTGACGTACCGGACCCGGTATTCGCAGGCAAGCACATGGGCCCAGGCTTTGCGGTCGCCCCGGTCTCGGGCGACTTCACCTCGCCCATCGACGGCATCGTCATACTTGTCGCGCCGACCCTCCACGCCGTCGGCCTGCGCGCAGACAATGGGGCGGAGGTTCTGGTCCACGTCGGCGTCGACACCGTTGAGCTGAAGGGTGAAGGTTTCACTGCCCACGTCAACGAGGGCGACAGGGTCAGGACCGGCGATCCGCTCCTGAGCGTCGACCTGGACAGCATACGGCCACGCGTACCGTCGCTGATCTCCCCCGTGGTCGTGACCAACGCGGCCGGGTTCACCATCTCGGAACGCAGCAATGATCCGGCGTCAGTGCTCTCAGTCACCGCAGGATGACCCGGTGCAACGTCCGGATCGCTCACGGCACGCAACGACGAAGCAGGGATCGCTCAGACAAGGGCACGTCATCGTCAAGAAGATTTACAACAACAATGTTCTTCTCGGCGTCAACGGTTCGGGGACCGAAATGGTCGTCAATGCTCGCGGTATCGCCTATGGACGACACCGCGGGGAGATCGTCGATGCCTCATCGGCCCAGCGATATGTCGCAGAGGGTGCCTATCGCACGACCGCCATCGCATCACTGCTAACGAACGCCACTCACACCGAGGTGCGAGTGGCACAGGCAATCGTCGAATTGGCGCGCGAAGAGCTGGGCACTCCCCATGCCCGACGGATGATGCTGCCCATCCTCGATCACCTCGTCGCAGCTGTGCACCGAGCTAAGCAGGGGGCCGTCATCGATTTTCCCCTGGAATGGGAAGTCCGTCAGCTCTATCCCGATGAGGCGGAACTGGGCCGACGCGCTGTCGAAATCGTCGACGGTGCTCTCGGAATCCATTTGCAACCCGAGGAATGGGTGGCATTCTCCCTGCACTTCATCAATCAGCGGTGGGACAGTAGAGACGTTTCGCGGACCATGTCGATGACTCAGACGATCTGCGACGTTTTCACCGAGCTGGAGGACCTGTGGCACGTTGAGATCGACCGTTCGTCCATGAGCGCATCCCGCTTCGTCACCCACCTTCGCTATCTGTTCGCTCGGGCCTCGGACAACAAGCAGCTCTCTCACGTTGACCTGGACATTGTGGGACTCATGTCAGATCGCTACCCAGAAGCCACATTGGCAGCTAGCCAAGTGGCCGAGCACATGTCGAAAGTAATCGGCAACGACCTGACGAAAGCCGAAATCAACTACATCGCCTTACACACCACCCGGCTCTACAACGAGGTGATGGGGATGGATGACTGACGATCGCGCACCTGTTAAGGCTCATCGGTAGCGGTCAATACACAAAAATGGCGATGACCCTCCTGCCGGAAAGCCAGCACCAAAGTCACCAGATCAAAATCCAGATGCGTGCCTAACTCCCACCGCAACATAACGAGGTTCAGCCGCTGCGATCCATCGCAGCGGCTGAACCTCGGGCTGATCAGATTCCGGTGATATCCTTAAATTTCACGGTCTTGATCTCACTAGGGTTTTTGGAACAAATCGCATCAAACTTCCATTTGCCGTGAGCATCGATAGAGTTGGCGTTGGCCAGACAGGTGTCCGTGTTGTTGCCGGACGCGTCATAGGCGTCGAATTCGATCTGGACGTAGTTGTTGATCGACTCGTCAGAGTTGTTGCGTACGTACCCCGTCACATGGACCGTGAACTCGTCCTTCTTCAACTTCCAACCCTTGAGCAGGGCAAGGTCGCCCTTAACTTGATCCTCGTCGGTGGTCTTCGCGGCAGGCTTTTCGACCTGCTTGGCCTGGCTCGTAGCTGGGGCCGACGCGGCCTTGTCGCTACCGGACTTCTGCTCGTCACCTCCTTTCGACCCTCCTTCCAGACCTGCGAAAATCCCCAGAATGACGACGGCGATGACAATCCAGAACCACACCCGCTTGTAGATCGGCTTTTTTGGCTTCGACGGCGGCATCCCGCTCGAGTTCAGGGCATATTGGAAGTTGGGCTGACCTTGCGGACCTTCTCCCGGATACTGCGGTTGTGGGTAGTGGGGTGGTTGCTGGTCATTGGACATTGGTGTCTCCTTTCGACTCCACACCAGTGCATCCCAGGATCGGGCCCTCCCGCATCGGCCGAACGGACAGACCGCAGGTGGCCGATTGGGCAGGTGTTTTCGTCCATCCGGTCGAGGCAGCCCTACCGAAACCGCCCTTAGGATGAGGGCATGATCGAGTACGAAGTCGTGGGCGACGATCGCAGGCCCGCCGTTTGGCTGTCCATCGTCCTCATCGCCATCGGAATACTCGGATGCTTCACCTCGACCGCGTTCTGTCCACTGGCCCTCCATATGACGGCGCAGAACCCCTCCGGTCTCACCGTGCTGCACGGAATCGCTACCCTCGTCGCAGATGTGGTTTTGCCCGTCTGGCTGCTATGGCGACATCGTCAACCGTTCACAATCACCCTCGTCACAGCGGCAATCAGCCTGGTACTACCGATCGGTAACACTGTTCCTCTTATCGCCCTGGCATGTTTGCTGGGACGACGACGTGGCGCGGCACCGTGGTGGACCACCGCGGCCGTGACGATCACGACTACCATCGTAGGAGTCGTGGACGCCGCCAGGTCTCCGAAGGCCGCGTCGACGATCAAAACTCTCTTGTCCCCAGCAAACACCCCTGACACTGCTGATCTGACGGTCTCTTGGTTCACCGTTGCGGCCTTCATCGCCGCCGGGCTCATCATCTCCATTGGTTCGGGGCTGTGGCGCCGCAGCCAACGCACCACAACCTCACTTACCCGGGAACGCGACGTCGCGCAGGCCACCAACGCCAAACTCGGCGACGAATTGTCACGCCGCGAGGAACGCGAGCGCATCGCCCAGGAAATCCACGATCAACTCGGCCATAAATTGTCCCTTCTCAGCCTGCAGTCCGGGGCGCTAGAGACTCAACTTCGGGACAATCCGGACGCCGTCAAGGCCGCCCACGAGGTACAGGCTGGGGCAGCTGCAGCCGTCAATGACTTGCATTCCCTGTTGTCGGTACTTACCGAGTCCCGCGTGACACCCGATTTGCCCCTGTCGAAACTGGCCGAGGTCATTGACGAGTCCTTCGGCGCCGGTCAGCCCCTCAATTCGAGCGTCTTCATTGAGGACGCCGATCGGGTCGATCCCGCCGTGTCGAGGGCCGTCTACCGCATCGTTCAGGAGCTGCTCACTAACGCAGCCAAGCACGCACCCGGGCAGACGACGACCCTGCGCGTACGCGGGAATCCCCGAGACGGAATCAGCATCGACGCGACGAACGGCTACATCGGCGGATGGGCTGGAGGACCGAGTGCCCATTCCCGCGGGCTTAAGGGGATCACCGAGCGTGTCGAGCTACTTGGGGGCAGCCTTCACTACGGTCTTGACGACGATCTGTTCCACGTCCATGTGGACATCCCGTGGCGGTGATAATCATCCCCGCCTGCTCCTAATAGACCACGGTGCAGCCGCAACGAATCGCAAACGGTGAACATCATAGGATGTGGCCATGCTGCCCGTTCGCGTCTTACTCGTCGACGACGACACGCTCGTACGCAGAGCTGTACGCCAGATCCTTGAGGCCGCTGATGACCTTGAGGTGGTCGGTGAGGCCAGTGACGGCGACGGAGCCGTGAGGCAGGCTCCCCAGGCCGATGTGGTCCTCATGGACCTGCGAATACCCGGAATGAGTGGTGTGGAGGCGACATCGCGAATCACCCATTCCCCGAGCTCGCCCAAGGTCGTCGTCCTCACTACCGTCACCACCGATGCGGCCATCACCGACGCAATTCACGCCGGGGCATTGGGGTTCCTACTGAAAACCTCCTCACCTGAGGACATCGTCAGTGCCGTGCGTGCGGCCCACACTGGAGATGCCTTCATGTCCCCGACGTCGACCCGCCAACTTCTAGAACAGTTGCGGAGCGACACTGGTAGACGGGGCCACCGGGCTGCCCGCAAGACCCTTTCCGCCCTCACTGACCGCGAGCGAGAGGTTGCAATAGCGGTGGCCGAGGGACTAACCAATGACGCCATTGCCGCGCGGTTAAACATTTCGGCAAGCACCGTCAAGGCGCATCTGTCGACGATTCAGACCAAGCTCAACGTCGACAGTCGAGTCCGCATTGCGGTACTCGTTGAGCGGGCTGGGTATCTTGCTGCATAAGCGCAACGGCGCTGATAACTTGGGGCCACTGCGTGAAACTACTCACCTGATGACGGGCTGACCGCCCCCAATCGTTGCTTTCCTTGGCCCAAGGCGACGAGACTAGTGAGGTGCTCATTGACGCCGACCGCTTTGACCTTCTGGAGGAACTCATCCTTGCCGAACCTTTACGACACGGGCAGCCGGTTGTCCTCATCGATGGGCGCTCTGGGGCAGGAAAAACCACCTTAGCCAATACCCTCATCTGTCACCATGCCGACTGGCAGCTCGTCCACGCTGACGACCTGTACCCTGGCTGGTCCGGATTGTCATCGGTGTGGGACCTGCGTGATCTCGTCGCTAGACGCCGGTACCGGCGCTGGGACTGGTATCAAAACCGCTTCGACGACGAAGTCATCCTAGATGCGAATCGTCCCCTCGTTATCGAAGGCTGCGGGGTACTGACGCCGACGAATGCACCTTTGGCATCCCTGCGAG
Source organism: Cutibacterium sp. 37298 (assembly GCF_023838685.1). Taxonomy (NCBI): domain Bacteria; kingdom Bacillati; phylum Actinomycetota; class Actinomycetes; order Propionibacteriales; family Propionibacteriaceae; genus Cutibacterium; species Cutibacterium sp. 37298. Next base: position 740,486 of record NZ_JAJNRJ010000001.1, on the reverse strand, counting down.
TGTGGTGCGAAGTCTCGGCACCGCTCAGGCGCCACCGAGCCTTAACCCGGGACCCAGAATTTCGCGACCAGTGGGCCATGTGGGCCATTCAGGAGGGGCTACACATCGCACGTCACCGACCAGCTGATCTCGCTGATCTCACCATTTCCTGACCGCCACCAAACGCGTATCAGACCACCAGATATTTGACCACCAGCGCGGCCACCATGGCAAGCAGTAACAAAGCCATTCGAGGCCATGTCTGCGCGGATTTGCCAGCCTGAATACGTTTGGGGTCCTCGAAGAAAATAACCCCGCACATCATTCCGACGAGAAAACCCCCAAGGTGGGCCTGCCATGCGATCCCAGAGATGAAAAGCAACAGGGCGGCGTTAATAGCCAACACGACCCATAATTCCCGCGTCGAGACCCCGAGCCGTCGCTGCACGATGAGCAGCACACCGAAGAGACCAAAAATCGCACCCGAGGCCCCGACGACACCGTCATCAACGTTCGGCAAGATCGTCCTGCCCCCATCCGCAGTGGCCATCAGGCAGAACAGCGCCCCACCACCCAGGCCAGACATGAGGTAAGCAGCGAGGAACCTGGCGCGTCCGAGGAAGGGCTCCAGAGATCGGCCAAGGGCCCACAACGCGTACATATTGAAGCCAATATGGAAGATACTCAGCGCGTGCCCGAACATCGAAGTGACGAATCGCCACGGCTCGGTGAATCCGACTCGCGGGGCCAACACAACGGCCTCACCCACCTGAGGGCTTAACCACTCCCCCACCCACACCAGGAAACAGATACCAATAAGGGTCCACGTGACGACCGGAACATCACTGCGACGCTTCACTCGGGCAACCGGTCGGGGAGTCGCCTGCTGGTACGACGCCGAAGGAGGCGCCCATGAGGGGTCTACGTCAACCGAGCGGTAAGGCTCAGGCTGAGATGCCGTCGACTCGTCTCGTTGCGCCGGTCTAGCGTGTGAAGCCGCCCCTGTCACATCGCCGTGGTTCTGCTGTGATTCGTCCTGCCACGATCCCCACTCATCGGGGCGAGAGAAACCGTCGGGACGTTGGTTATTCTGACTCATCGGCGTCCTGCAAGTGCTGAAGTTATTGACTCGGTAATGGAGGTGTCACGAAACTCGAATTCGTGCTCAAGGAGTTTGGCTGGTTTAACCCGCTGCCCTGAGCACAGCGCTTCGTCGACGAGTTGAGACCCGAAGATCATCTTCGCTGCCGGAACCGGGAATGGGATTACAGACGGACGGTGCATGGCCTGAGCCAGCGCCGTGGTGAACTCGGCATTGGTGCACGGGTTCGGACTCACGAGGTTCACCGGCCCGCTCATAGCGTCGTCAGTCAGAATCTTCATCATTGCTGATACGTGATCGTGCAGGCTAATCCACGACATGTACTGACTTCCGTCGCGGATCTTGCCGCCCAGGCCGAACTGGAAGAACGGTCGCTCCTTGCCCAACATGCCGCCGAAGGAACTCACGACATGACCGGTTCGCAGGGTCGCTACCCGCACCCCGTCAGGGGCGGAGTTTGCGGCTGTCTCCCAGCGTTGGCACACCTCGGCCAGGAATCCCGCACCGGCGGGATCGTTCTCGTCAAGCCATTCATCGCCGTGCGGACCGTAGTAGCCGACCGCCGAACCATTGAGGAAGATCCGGCAGCGCGGCGAGGATGCTAAGGCGCGGACGACAACGCCTGTCGAGTCGATGCGGGAGGCAAGGATGCGAGTCTTGCGTTCATCAGTCCAGCGTCCATCAGCGATCGGTGCTCCGGCCAAGTTGACCACAGCGTCAATGTCGTCGAGGAAAGGCGGCGCGATGGAGAGGGTGTCAAGATCCCAGCGTCGATCAGAGGGCTGGATGGGTTCATGACGAGTCAACGTGACGACGTCATGGCCTTCTTTGCGCAGACGCTGCACCAGCGCTGTGCCGATAAGACCGGCGAACCCTCCGATGGCAATCCTCATATGGTCATCCTACGGGTCCAGCGAAGGGCGTCTCTGCGCGGTCCACCGGCCTCACAGATGAGTACGCTCAAGAATTACGCTGGCGCGAACGCTGAAAGTTCGCAAAGAATGCACAGACGATTACGCAGATCGTTCCAGCAGTAATCGTGATAAACATCGACTCACCGAGACCTCGCCCCAGATCGTGACGAACCATGATTCGGGCATCCATCATCATCGCGATGAAAGCCGACCCCAGCGCTGACCCGACCTGACGGGTGGCGTTATAAACACCTGAACCGGCTCCAGCGTCGGCCTGACCAAGATCATCGGTACCAACCAGGGAAATCGGACTCCAGGTAAGAGCCGCACCAACGCCGGTGATGACAGATAGCAGTGGGAACACCCACAGACCGGTGGACGGCACTGTGAACAGCCACCATCCGATGGAGGAAATCACATATAGCGAGACACCAATCGCAGCCATCCGGCCAGACCGACGGTGCTGGAGGACCCGTCCAACAACCAGAGACAGCACGCCGGAGACGACAGCGGTTGGGGTCAACAATAGGGCGGCTGCCGTCGGGGACTTGCCACGCACGTTCTGCAGATAGATGGCCGTCGGCAGAAAGTAGGCAGTTACAAGCATGCCGACGAGGAAAATCGCGATATTGGCAAGAGTGAAATTGCGCTTGGTAAACAGTCGCAGCGGAACCAATGGTTCAAAGTTGGTCGAATGAGCATGCAAGCGGGTTTGCGCCCACTGAGTCTGCGAGACGACGAAGAGCACCATAAAGACCACACCGAGGACGATGAGCAGCGGCACGGAAATGATGCCGGTGATCGTCCCCCAGTTGTACTGCTCTCCCTCCTGAATACCGAATACCAGCAGGGTCATGCCGATACCCGACAAGACGACGCCACACCAATCGAAGGCGTGGCCGTGGGTTTCGAGGGCAGGCACGTTACGGATAGCCAGCCACAACCCAATGACAGTAATCGGGACATTGACGAAGAAGATCCACTCCCAGCCCAGGGTGTCAACGAGGATGCCGCCGAGTACAGGACCGACGAAACTCGCGACACCGGCGGTGGCTCCCCACAGGCCCATGGCAGCACCGCGTTTCTCCGATGGGAAAAGTCGGGTGATCATCGACAGGGACTGCGGAGTCATAAGGGCAGCTCCGATGCCCTGAATCGCCCGAGCAGCGATAAGGACGCCAATCGTCGGGGACAGACCACATGCCAGTGAAGAAACTCCGAAGACGAGCATGCCGATGATGTACATACGATGCGGTCCCCAGCGGTCACCCATGCGTCCGGTAATCAGCAGCGGGACAGCGTAGGTGAGTAGGTACGCACTCGTGATCCACACCCCTTGGTTGAGGTTGGCGTTGAGCGCGCGGATGGTCGCCGGCAGAGCGGTCGTGACGATCGACGTATCGACGAGGATCATAAAGAAGCCGATAAGAAGGGCCCACAGGGCACTCCAGGCCTGCTCCTCAGTAACGACATGCCCGTCTCGGTCCCGGGCAAGGTGTTCGACATGGGCAACGGGCGACTGCTCAGGCGACAAGGGGTCTCCTAGGGAAAGAAGAAATTAGGCCAAGAAGCGATCGTACCTCCCGCAGATCGGCCGGGGAACGTACCGCATCGCCACCGAAGCCTGCACGATTACGTCATAAACAAGCCTTGGACTAGGCATTATGCTTATAGCTAAGACTTCAACGTCATGCTCGTCACCAGTCATGAGCGGTCATCGCGAACCTCACGACGACCCCTGCCCGAGCCTGAGCAAGACGGTCAGCATCCTCTGGATCGACAACCCCAATAACTGGATAACCTCCAGTCGTCGGATGGTCCGGCCCAAAGACCAGAGGCACTCCCGAGGTAGGTACCTGGATCGCGCCTCGCATCACCGGCTCACTCGTTAACTCCCCGGTCACCGCTCTTTCCAGGGATGGTCCTTCCAACCGTGTGCCCACTCGGTCGCTCGCCTGTGCGACTCGCCACGGTGTCTGCTCGAGGGAACGCCGCCCAGCATCGGTAAACCAATCGTCGCGAGGTCCCCATACCCCATGAAGGACGAGTTCCGTTGGCGCTTGCTGAATGTCGACAGGAGTCGTCGAGATGAGACCGGCTGGGCCATCACCGACGCTAACACGGTCGCCTGCCTTCAGCGGGGCCGGGCCCATCCCACGGGTCGGATCAGCCGAGACACTGGCAAAGGTGGGCGACGCGTTAATCCCTCCGGTTACAGAAAAGTAGCTCCGCAAACCGGTTGCTGGCATGGCGATGCTTACCGTCTGACCATCTGTAACGAGAAATCCCCAGCCACTAGGGCGCGGCGCTCCATCCAAATCGATTTGGGCATCCGCCCCTGTCACCGCAACAAGGACAGGACCCCCGACACATCTCAGCCGCACCGGTCCGAGCAGAATCTCCAGACACCCCAATCCAGCACCATTGCCGACGAGCCGAGCGCCATCCAGATAGGCCCGACGATCCCATGCTCCGCAGCCACTGATTCCTAGATCCGCCCAACCGCGACGTCCAGCGTCCTCAATGAGAGTTCTCGGCCCGGCTGTCTCTACTACGAAGTGGGTCATGAGTCCACCACCTCGAATCTGATGACGGCTCCCGGGAGCAGTAGAGCTGGCGGATCGGCCTTCTCATCCCACAGGATTGCGTCAGTCGTGCCAATAATCTGCCAGCCGCCCGGGGAGGCTTGCGGGTAGGCGCCGGTAAATCCATCAGCCAAGGCGATACTGCCCGGCGGAATCCTGGTCCGAGGGGTATCCCGACGCGGGATCCGGTACGGCCAATCAGCTCCGGACATATACCCAAATCCGGACATGAACCCGGCAAATTCCACCGTCCATTGCTGATCGCTGTGGCGTCTCACCAACTCGTCCGTAGTCATATTGAGCAATTCCGCCACGTCAGATAGGTCCAGCCCGTCATAGCGAACTGGCACCTCGACGACTTCCCGCACCCCTTGTTCAACGCAGTCCAATCCCGCGGCGATAAGCTCCTGGACATGAGCGACGGCTGCCGGTAACTGATCGGGCGACTCGACGTCGATGAGCACCGTCGTCTGGGCCGGGACGAGATCTACCGTTCCTACCGCCGGATGCTCACTCAAAGTCCGATGCAGGCGACGACGCTGACCGACATCATCCAATTCGACGAGCACCGCCGTCCGTCCAGCCGGCAACAACCTCATGCGGCAGCCCGCAGTTCGACCCCAGCAGAGGCAAGGCGATCACGCACTGCCGTGGCCATCGCAACAGCGCCCGGGGTGTCACCGTGAACACACACCGAATCGGCCTTGATCGGTACCTCGGTGCCGTCGATAGCCGTTATCGATCCCTGAGTCACCAGGGTCACGACGCGCTCAGCGACCTCGCCCGGATCATGCAACACCGACCCCTCCTGGCGACGTGATACTAAGGTGCCGTCGGGGTTGTAAGCCCGATCGGCGAACGCCTCACTCAAAGTGCGGACGCCCTGCTGCTCAGCGAGGTCAAGGACGAGAGCTCCCGGCAAGCCTAGAATGGCCATATCGGCGCCCGCGGCGGAGTTGACAGCGTCGATCGCCTCGACGACTGCCTTGGCCTGAGCCCGGTGGTGAACGATCGTGTTGTACAGGGCGCCGTGAGGCTTGACGTAGCGCACCGAGGCGCCATGAACTGCAGCAACTCCACGCAGTGCCGACAACTGGTAAATAACCTCATCACGCAGCCGTCCGGGGGCAACGTCAATGAAATTGCGACCAAACCCTGCGAGGTCCCGGTAAGACACGTGGGCGCCGATGCACACCCCGTGTTCCGCAGCAGCCTTACAAGTCCGGCCCATGACGACGGCGTCACCAGCATGGAATCCGCAGGCCACATTCGCGGAGGTGACAATTCCCAGCAGGGATTCATCGTCACCTGTCTTCCACGATCCGAAAGATTCCCCCATGTCCGCGTTGAGATCAACAGTTGCCATGACATAAGGGTGGCGCCGAGATCCCTCCCGGTCAACACGTTTTCTGGGTAGAGACACCTTCAGACGGTCCGGTCGCTTCTAAAGTGACGCCACAACACCCCAAAACATGAGAGGAGCGCACCATGTGGGTTTTACTCGCCGTGGCGATCGTCGTCGTCGGCTTTGCCTTGCGGCTCAATGCCATGCTCGTGGTAGCCGTCGCAGGAATCACTGCCGGCCTCATCGCCGGAATGTCACCGGTCAAGATCATCGAGACCTTCGGAACTGGATTCGCCAGTTCGCGTTCCGTGACGGTCTTCATCGTCGTGTTACCCGTCATCGGGTTGCTCGAACGCCACGGTCTCATGCAGCAGGCCGGCCGCTTGATGTCGAAGATGAAGTCTATGACGGCCGGAAAGCTCCTTGCCGTCTACCTCGCTGTGCGTCAGATCACCGCAGCTGTAGGGCTGTCGTCCATTGGTGGGCCAGCCCAGGCGGTGCGTCCCCTCGTCGTACCGATGGCTGAGGCTGCGGCTCGACGCACTCACCCGCGATACACCCGCAAGATGCGCGAGAAACTGCGCTCCTACGCGTCCTCAGCAGACACCATCGGACTGTTCTTCGGCGAGGATGTGTTCATTGCCATCGGGTCGATCCTGCTCATCACTGGATTCGTTGACGCCACCTACAACCTCAAACTCGAGGCTCTCCAAATCGCCTTGTGGGCCATTCCGACGGCCATTTGTGCCTTCCTCATCCATGCACCTCGACTGTGGTTGCTGGATCGCAAACTCGCCAAGATGGCTGCCGAGGGAGGCGACGACGTCGACGTCGATGAGATCCCTGAGCCTGGCCACACCGTGAGTCTGCCTTCCGGTGGCAACCCGGAGCAGGGGGTCCGCGAATGATCAAGGTGGAATGGTTCTACTGGTTGTGTGGCTTCCTTTTCCTCGTCACCGCGGTCGTGCGGCTGCGGGACCGTGAGGACAACAAGCGCTTCGGATCGGCCGCTTTTTGGGCAATCCTGGCCTTCTCATTTGGCTACGGCAGTTTTGTCATCAACAAGACTGCACCTGCTCTCGTCGAGGGTATTGCGGTGCTCCTCCTGGTCGTGCTGGCCTCTTGTCGTTTTCCGGGTCACGGCTCTACCGAGATGACCACCGACGCCGAGCGAGAAAAGTCAGCAAAGAAATTCGGCAACAAGCTCTTCATGCTTGCCCTCATCATCCCGTTCGTGGCTGCCATTTTCGCAGTGGCTGGGATGCGCAACGTGTCGTTTGACGGGTCGCCGCTACTAGAAACCGGCATGGCAACGATCATTGGTCTAGGAGCGGCGTCCGTTATTGCCCTTGTCACAGCCATGATCATGTTCAAGGTGCGTTCACCGATGATGGCTTTCAAAGAGGGCGACCGATTGCTCGGTCATATCGGATGGGCAGCTATCCTGCCGCAGTTCCTGGCGACCCTTGGCACCTTATTCAACAACGCCGGTGTCGGCGATGCGGTGGGGCGTATCACCTCGTGGATCCTTCCATCAGAAAGTCTCTTCGCGGCGGTGTGCGTCTATTGCCTTGGGATGGCCTTGTTCACCCTCATCATGGGTAACGCTTTCGCGGCCTTCCCAGTGATGACTGCTGCCGTCGGTTGGCCGTTACTCATCCAACACTTCCACGGCAATATGGCCGCCGTCTTCGCCATGGGTATGCTGGCGGGGTTCTGTGGCACCCTGTGCACGCCGATGGCTGCGAACTTCAATCTTGTTCCGGCCGCTCTACTTGAGCTCGACGACAGCTACGGTCCGATTAAAGCACAGATACCCACTGCAGTTCCGCTACTGGTCTGCACCATCCTCATTATGTACCTGTGCTGCTTCCCAGGAGGTTTGCTATGACTCTCGACGATGACGCCCCAATCTGGGCGAAAACCATCATTGACGGACTCAATCGTCCCTTCCCGTGGGGGTCAGCCCACCAGTCCTCGGGACCAGACGATGTCGACGTCACTCCATGGCGCCTCCACCCGGCCTTCCACGGTTGCTTGGACTGGCACTCGTCGGTCCACATGCAGTGGTCGGCGGTCACCCTGCTCCGCTGCGCGAATCAGGTGATCGACCACACAATAATCGACGCCTTGACCGGCGTTCTCAATGACCGTCTGAACGACGAGAACGCTCGTGTGGAGGCCGAGTATCTGCGTATTCATCGCGGGTACGAGCGTCCCTACGGCTGGGGATGGGCAACCCTGCTCGCTGCCCAGTGCGCTCCCCTCACGGGCACGGCGTGGGCGTCGGCCACCCGCATCATCAGCCTTCAAGTTTTCGAGAATTTGCTCGCGTGGCTGCCGACCCTCACCTTCCCGGTACGCACTGGCACCCACGACAACACCGCCTTCGGCATCGGTCTGTGTCTAGACGCTGCCCGGTCACTGCAACGCCCTGAGGTCATCGAAGCCATTGTGGAACACTCTCATCGCTTGTTCGACGCCGACGTTGACTACCCGTCTTCGTGGGAGCCGAGTGGCAATGACTTTTTGTCGGCGGCATTGAGCGAGGCCCACCTCATGGCTCGGGTGTATGACGTCGAGGGTCGAACCAACGAGTTCGGGGCGTGGCTACACACATTCCTGCCGCGTCTGGGACAGTCTGACGATAATCTCCTAGACGTGCCCAGGGTGACAGACGGCACGGACGGCAAGCTTGCTCACCTATATGGGCTGAGCCTGTCGCGAGCATGGCAGCTGCGCGCACTGGCCACGTGGCTTGCCGAAGACTCCCGCCATCGCATCGAGAAAGCCACTGCCCGCCAGATCAACGAAGTCTCCCACCAAATCACCCATGGCGATTTCATGGCTACTCACTGGTTGGTATCCTTCGCCCTTCAGGCAGTGCTGGCGTGAGGAACGGGCCCGGCGCATAATGCACCGGGCCACGGCCATCGTTGTCAGGGGATCAACCCTGCTGCCCCTTGTTATTTTCCCCTGCCGAAGAGGTGAGCTCAGGAGGAACCTCGTCAGGCAGCTCTGAGCGCTCCGTGCCGGTGAAGACGAACGGCTCCTCGGAACCCTCCGGGGCAGCATCGACCACCACGATCTGACCAGGTTTGACTTCCCCGAAGAGGATCTTCTCGGCTAGGACGTCCTCGATGTCGCGCTGGATCGTCCGGCGCAGCGGACGAGCACCAAGCAGCGGGTCGAAACCACGCTTGGACAGCAGTTCCTTGGCAGCCGGAGTGACCTCGATACCCATATCCTTGTCGGCCAGGCGATCTTCCAGTTGCCCCACCATGAGGTCGACAATCCGTAGGATGTCGGGCTGGGTGAGCTGATGGAAGACGATGATCTCGTCAAGGCGGTTGAGGAACTCGGGACGGAAGTGTCCCTTGAGCTCCTCGGTAACCTTGGCCTTCATCTTCTCGTAGCTGGACTCGACGTCGTCGGCCTTGGAGAAGCCGAGATTGACTGATTTGGAAATGTCGCGGGTGCCGAGGTTGGTCGTCAGCACAATGACGGTGTTCTTAAAGTCCACTACACGGCCCTGGGCGTCAGTAAGACGTCCCTCGTCAAGAATCTGCAACAGAGAATTGAAGATATCGGGGTGGGCCTTTTCGATCTCGTCAAAGAGAATGACGCTGAACGGCTTGCGGCGCACCTTCTCGGTGAGCTGGCCGCCCTCCTCGTACCCGACGAATCCAGGCGGGGACCCAAACATCCGCGAGGCGGTGTGTTTCTCGGAGTACTCGCTCATGTCGAGGGTGATGAGGGCGTCCTCGTCACCGAAGAGGAACTCGGTGAGCGCCTTGGTGAGCTCGGTCTTACCAACACCCGACGGGCCAGCAAAAATGAACGAACCTGCCGGACGCTTCGGATCCTTGAGGCCGGCGCGGGTGCGTCGGATAGAGCGGCACAGGGCCTTGACGGCGTCCTCCTGGCCGACGTAGCGCTTGCCGATCTCATCCTCCATGTGGAGCAGACGCTGGGATTCCTCCTCCGTGAGCTTGAAGACCGGAATGCCGGTAGCTCCAGAGAGCACCTCGGCGATCTCGTCGGGGCCGACCACGGCTGGCACCGACTCGTCACCCTGCTTCCACTCCTCCTCCTTGGCCTCACGTTCAGCGAGAAGTTTCTTCTCGTCGTCGCGCAACCCAGCAGCACGCTCAAAATCCTGGGCGTCGATGGCGGCCTCTTTCTCCACTCGCACACGAGCGATCCGCTCGTCGAACTCGCGCAGATCCGGCGGAGCCGTCATACGGCGGATGTTCATCCGGGCACCGGCCTCGTCAATGAGATCGATGGCCTTGTCCGGCAGGAAGCGGTCTTGGATGTAACGGGACGCAAGATTCGCCGCGGAGGTGATCGCCTCGTCGGTGATGGTGATCTTGTGGTGGGCCTCGTATCGGTCGCGCAGACCCTTAAGGATCTCGATGGCCAGGGGGATCGAGGGCTCGTCTACCTGGATCGGCTGGAAGCGACGCTCCAGGGCGGCGTCCTTCTCGATGTACTTACGGTACTCGTCGAGGGTTGTCGCACCGATAGTCTGCAGCTCGCCGCGAGCCAGCATCGGCTTGAGCATGCTGGCAGCGTCGATTGCCCCTTCGGCGGCACCGGCACCAACAAGGGTGTGGATCTCGTCAATGAACAGGATGATGTCCCCGCGGTTTTTAATCTCCTTGAGGACCTTCTTCATTCTCTCCTCGAAATCGCCGCGGTAACGCGATCCCGCAACCATGGAGCCAAGGTCCAGAGAGTAGATCTTCTTGTCGCGCAGAGTCTCGGGAACGTCTCCACGCACAATGGCCTGAGCCAGGCCCTCGACACAAGCAGACTTACCGACGCCGGGCTCACCAATAAGAACCGGGTTATTCTTGGTGCGCCGGCTCAGCACCACCATAACCCGCTCGATTTCCCTCTCACGCCCGATGACCGGGTCGAGCTCGCCGTCGCGGGCGGCCTCGGTAAGGTTGCGACCGAATTGGTCAAGAATCGTCGCCGAGGACTGCTGCGGTCCGGCCTCGGGGGCGCCGGAAGTGGCGGCCTGACGCTCGTCGCCCTGATATCCCTGCAACAGTTGCAAGACGCTATTGCGCACCGTATTGAGGTCAGCACCCAGCCGGATCAGTACCTGAGCAGCGACGCCTTCTCCCTCCCGGATAAGGCCAAGCAGAATGTGCTCGGTGCCAATGTACGAATGATTCATCTGGAGGGCTTCACGCAGGCTCAGTTCAAGAACCTTCTTGGCACGCGGGGTAAAGGGAATGTGGCCCGTCGGCGTTGAGGTGCCGTGGCCAATAATCTCCTCCACCTGGGCGCGGACAGCCTCCAGTGAAATGTCAAGGGACTCGAGAGCCTTAGCAGCGACTCCCTCGCCCTCGCTAATGAGCCCGAGCAGCAGGTGCTCAGTGCCAATGTAATTGTGGTTCAGGGCCTTGGCCTCATCCTGGGCCAGGACGACGACCCGGCGGGCCCGATCGGTGAACCGTTCGAACATGAACTCTCCTTGTATGTGGAGCAGACCAATCCCCGGAAATACCGGATGACCGAATCTACCCGCGGTCGCGTGAAACCTTCATGCAACCAACCGACGGCACTGGACCGTCAGTCTGTGTGCTTCAGTCTAATAACCGCCGCCGACAGATCTGCGATACCTGTTTACGCCGCTGGCACAACCCAAGTAGAACAGCGCGACGCCGGAGCTATCCCGCTCCGGCGTCGCAACCGACTCGCCTTGTCAGACGGTCACATAAACTGGAATCAGTGAGTGCGCTGGTAGGCCTCACGGATCTCATTGGAGACGCGGCCACGCTCCGAGACCTCGTAGCCCTGGCTCTTAGCCCACTGACGAACCTCGTTAGCAGTCGGGCCCCCGGTTGGGCGACGACCACGAGTACGGCGGCCACCAGTGCGACGAGCATGATCAACCCACAAGGACAGAGCATCGCGCAGTTTGGAGGCGTTCTCGGCGGACAGGTCAATCACATAGTTGACACCATCAAGAGCGAAATTGACGGATTCCTCAGCTGGGCTTCCGTCCACATCATCGACAAGATCAACTCGCACACGCTGTGCCATGGCATTCCTTTCAGACTTGCGCCGTAGATACAACTTCGGCTTTCAGACTACAGCTTATATTCATGATCGCGAAAATCACAAGGCGGCTCCAGTTTTTTGTTGACGAATCGTTGTCGTGAAGATGCATCTAGGCGTGCAATGCGGCATCCTCAACGTGTGTTCAGTTCCACGCGAAAGATCATGTTCGTCATCGGATCGATGCCGTTAACGCATCCTAGTCAATCCACCGATGGCGACCCTGGCAAAAAATACGAGGTGACTTGGCTAGATCTCGGGCACCTTCACCCTAGTCGGCCGGGACTCGTCACTATCACCACAACTGTCGATGATGACGTCATCACCTCTTCCCAGGTAAATGTCGGCAACCTCCACCGCGGTGATGAAAAACTTTTCGAAGCTCGCGGTTACCGCCAGATTCCGATGCTTGCATCACGTCATGACTGGACAGCTCCATTCATCGGTGAGACCGGCGCAGCCCATGCCATCGAGGATGCGATGGGCATTACCATCCCAACTCGCGTGGCATGGATACGAACCCTGCTCGCTGAGTTCAGCAGAATCACCTCACACTTCACATTTTTGTCATGGGTAGGCCATCACTGTGATGATGCCGGCCTTGAAAATGCGATCGCTACAGCAATTGAAAACGCCCGAAGGATCTGGCAGAGGTGCTCTGGAAATCGAATCCATCCTATGATCACGCGTATCGGAGGACTTCGGATCCACCCAGAGAGTGAATGGCAGCCCACATTGGGGGAATGGCTTGACGACGCTAATGCGCTTGTGACGTGGCTGCGTACCGCTCTCGACGCCACCGTCGGCGTACGCGGCGTGGCCGTCATACCCACGAATATGATCGATCGCTATGGTTTGTCAGGGCCCGTCTCCCGGGCTAGCGGGGTCGACCTAGATACTCGACGGCGCACCGCGGTGTACGACGAGCTGAAGTGGCCTGAGGTCGTTATAGAGCCCCGTGGTGACGCCTACTCACGGCTGGCAACGTTATGTAACGATGCGGCGGTGTCGTCGAGCCTATGCCGTCAGATCCTCGACCGGCTGCCGAACTTGGACGGGCCTCTGGAGACTCGTCTACCGACCACCATCAAGGCCCCTCGGGGACGCACCTGGACGACTATAGAGGCCCCCTGGGGACGCGCCGGATACCTTCTAGAGTCCCGCGGTAGCACGACACCGTGGCGGATGGCCTTGCGCACCCCGACCTTCGCCAACGTTCAAGTCTTGGAGGCGGTGCTTCCCGGCACTCGAGTTGACGACGTTGAGGCCACCATTGCCTCCTTGGGATGGACGCTAGGAGACCTCGATAAGTGAGCTGGTATCGGGGTGACGCAACAACGCGGGGCCCAGCCGGAAGCTAGACCCCGCGTCACATTTGGCAAGCTAAGTGCGTCAGGCCTGGCGACGAGTCTCGCGAGTCCCCTCAGATAAGCGCGGGAAAGCGACTCGGGACAGATCAGCGATAGTCGCGTCGTTACCGCGCTCCCAGATCTCCTCGGCGGTGGGGACACCTGCATCAGTGACGGTACGCAAGGTGGTCAGGCGCCCGGACCGACCGTCAGCCAGCAGAGCATCAAGCTCCGTCTCCAGTTCGGTAATACGCATCTCAAGGGAAGCAACCTTCTTATTGCCAGCGGTGACCTTGTACTGCAGAGCCGCCTTGTCGCCGCGTAGGGTCGACAGCTCGCTCTCTGCACGATCGAGCTTGGCACGGGTATCAGCAAGGGTTTTCGAGATAGAGCCAACCCGGCGCGAGAAGGTATCAATCATCTCCATAGACTCGGCATGATGACGCTTCTCCTGCTCCGAGGCAGCGTGACGAAGCTCCTTGAGGGTGTCGAAATGCATCCGGCGAATGGCATCAACTTGGCGCCACGCCATAAAGACAGAAATCCAAGCCCCCACGAGGGCAACGAGCACACCAGCCCGGACCGCCCAAATGGAAGGAACTACCCCACACACAGCGGCAACAATCGTTGCCACAATGAGAAGGGCGAGCACACCTCTGCGCTCGCCAGTGTCCTTTTCAACCCGTTTGAGATCATGCTCACCGCTCACGGGCATCATCATATCGTGCGAGGAGGCCATAAGTACAGCCCGTTTAGCCTCTGGTCAAGCACTGGATCCCGGCGAGTCGCGATCTTGTCCGTCGTCACCCTTTGGGATGCTTTTCGGAATCATCGGGCCCTTTAGGAACTTTACAGGCGTTCTCCAGAAACCATCCAGCCCAAGCCATGGCGGCGCAGGTGATGGCCGTCACTCCTCCGACGATGGCGCGCTGACGCGGGTAGGGAATGTTGAGATGCCACACGAAGGTCAGCACGTACACGATACAAGCGCCGACAAGCGCAGCGCCAGATAGGGCGATCGCTTTACCCAATGCCAGCGAGACGAGCCCTTGGTTCGCCTCGACCTCACGTTGTGGATCAACAACCTTGGTACGGAAAGCCCGCGCGTACCCCCAGGTTGCGATGGCGGCAACAAGGATGACCACCGGCAAAGACCACGGCAGGATCGGCACGGTAACGTCATTGATTTTATAAATACTCAGCGCAAACCATCCCAGGGCGGCCCCGCACATGGCCGCCACGATGATGACCTTCCAATCGGTCGGAGCGATGTTGCCCTGAGGGTTACCGCCGCCAGGTCGCCGGTCGTCATCCCAGTCGGGTGGCAAGCTCCGTGTCATACATCCTCCTCGTCGTGCCTCTCGTCCCATCCTCCTGCAACGGTGACCCCAGCTACGTCAATCTGACGCGAATAAGGCTTAACGGCGTCAGCCAGCTCGCCAGCATCGAAGGAGGCGACCAGATCGGCGATCCGACCGTACCCGGGCAATTCGGCCTCAGGGTCGGCGTCGCGCCACGGCACCAGAACGAAGGCGCGCTCATGTGCACGGGGGTGTGGAAGGGTCAACTCGTCGGTGGTGACGGTCTCGTCGCCGACGCGAATGAGATCAATGTCGAGGGTGCGAGGACCATTCGGGATGGTGTGATCGCGCCCGTAGGCTGCCTCGATGACGTGGGCACGCTCCAACAGGACTGACGGAGGAAGGTCGCTAGTCGCAACGACGACGAGGTTGAGGAAGTCATCCTGCTCCACTCCTCCGATCGGAGCGGTGACATAGACGGGCGAAACGACGACGTCGTGAATACCGGGAGTTTCGGCGATCAGGCGGACGGCGTCTCGCAGATGGGCAAAAGGGTCTCCCATATTGGAACCCAGGCTGAATACGGTTTTCACTCGGCATCCTTTCGGTACGTGACGGCCACGTCGTCGAGGGCAACCCCCACGGGGGCATGTGGCTTGTGAACGGTTACCTGGACAGAATGGACACGCGGACTGATCGCAAGAACGGTGTCAGCAATCTTGCCAGCCAGCGTTTCGATGAGACTCACCGGTTCTCCGGTGAGAATGTTGAGCACCCGCTGTGCGACCGCCGCATAGTTGACGGCCTGGGTGAGGTCGTCAGAGACGGTATCCATGTCGACGTCAAGGCTCACGTCGACGCTGAAAGGCTGACCGAGTTCACGCTCGCTGGCAAGCACGCCGTGGTTCGCGTGGGCACGGATGCCCGTCAGGGTGATCTGTCCGTAGGTCATGGCGGAAGGTTACCTGTTCGCCACAATCGGACTTTACCGACAAGTGCGCAGATTACTGCGTCAGGCGAGAAGGCGGGCAACGGTCTCCACGGCGTCGCGGTTGGCCCGAACTTCGTGGGTGCGCACACACCAGGCGTGATGAAGGGCGAAATAAGTCGACAGGGCCATGGTGCTCGCATCGCGTTCGAGGGCCGGACGGTCCTCCCCGTTCTGGGCGAGGAGTTCACCAAGGAAACGCTTGCGACTAACTCCCCACAGGACACGAAGGTCGGCAAATCCTTCTTGGAAGGCGTCAACGGCGTTAATGAGCTGCCAGTTGTGCTCGGAAGTCTTGGAGAAACCAATGCCCGGGTCGACGATGATGCGCCTACGGTCGATTCCAGCGGCAATAGCTGCGTCGACCTGCTGGGAGGTCTCAGAGATGACGTCGGCTACCACGTCGTCATAGTCGACAAGGTTCTGCATAGTGGCGGATTGACCGCGCCAGTGCATGAGAACGTAATCGACGCCAGCGTCGGCAACGACATCAAGGATTTCCGGTTCAGCCTTGCCCCCAGAGACGTCGTTGACGATGGTGGCTCCTGCCTCGACAACGGCCTTGGCCACTGAGGCGCGCATAGTGTCGACGGAGACGGCGACCCCGTCGGCCACCAAAGCTTTGACGACGGGCAGGACGCGGCGCAATTCTTCGTGCTCGGGGGTGCGTTCGGTGCCCGGACGGGTGGATTCACCACCGACGTCGATGATGTCAGCTCCTTCGACAACGAGGTCGCGAGCGTGGCGGATGGCCACCTCAGGATCGGCCCACATGCCTCCGTCAGAGAACGAGTTAGGAGTGACGTTGACGACCCCCATGACGAGGGTGCGGGCGGGATGCGAGTTGGTAGCCGAGCCGACATTGATCATGCAGTGGAGTCTAGGGCTGCCTCGCAGGCACTCATCGAGGTCTGTGAGGCAATCACTTACTTGCACCCCTCACTGATCTTGGGGACACGTTTGCCGTTCTCCAAAAGATAACCCATCTGACCGGTGGACGAACTGGATTCCCTAGCATCTTTTTCTCCGACCTTCGCGACCAAAATGTCATAGGAATCGTCCTTCAAATCGGAAGTCTCACTGCTCGTCTGCGTGTCGATCTGGATGTCCTCAGACTGGTAAAGAAACTTAGCGAAATCGTTAGTGGCGTCAGCGTCCAGCGGGTTCATAAACCGCGCCTTGACCAGCAGTGGCACTGCATTGGAGGGGCCGACATCGTTAACCCCGAGCCGCTTTTGGACCTGACTCCGGTTCTGGTCGTTGACGGCTACCCGGATGGTGGTCGTCTCACGACTCTTGTGGTCACCGTCGGACTCCTCCTCGCGACCCGGTCTTAGACAAAGTACTCCCCTTGCCCTGCTTGTTGTGGCGGCCCTCGTTGTTACCGGCATCGCGAGTCTTATTGGGCTCAGGCTTCCACCTAACGGGACCAGGACCAGGCCTCGGCTTTCCCGGACCAGAAACAAGTCTCGGCTTACCCGGCTCAAATTTGAAGTCACCATCCACGCCGAAATCGGCGCCTTCGGCACCGCTCTTGGTGATGACAAGCTCTGTAGTCTTCCCAGAATTGTCTTTGGTTACCGACACCGAGGTATCGTCATCAATCCCGGCATGACCGCCGACAGTTGGTGTTTTAACGCCGTGGATACCCATCGTCGCGCCCGCGTTCGCATGGGCATCACCATTAGCCGATCCCGAAGCTTCAACCGTGTGCGTTACCGCACCGGTCTTCGAATCACGCTTAGTTATGTACTGAACAATGCCGTTAACACTGCCGCTGGCACCAGCATCGGCTGAACCGTGACCACCGACTTTAGCCTTAACCTTGAGATCCGCCTTACCTTTGACATCGACTTCTACTGTCCTCGAAGTCGAAGAGAGCCGAGAGTTGGGGACATCGGGGGCACTGCCAAGATGCATGACCGCCAGCGCACGTTCCCGAGCGTACTTGTTCAAGTTGTCCCGATCTGCGCGAGCGGCGGCGACGCTGTCGTAATGGACAGTCTCACCCTTCGTGTACTTTGCCGACCCGGTGATGGACGCGTCGAGGCTGGCGGGGCCTTTACTCCAGCCAGGCGCTGCGGCGCCGGCACTTGCCCCGACGTTATAGAACAATTCAACGTCAGCTTTACCATCGCTGTACTCAACCAAATGGTAGCCGTATCCACCTTCCCCACCGATCGTGACCCAGGTGATCTTTCCCTCGGCATAGATTGACGTGGCGTTCTCGTCGGAGTGAATCAAGCAGCGCTTAGGCAGCTGCTGGGCCGGCGGCTTCGCCTAGCTCGCCGGAGCACACGAACCCTTCCCGAAGATAACCGCCAAGGCCTGGCACACCTTCTGCTGCACCCATTCCGGCTTGACGCCGACCGCCACCGCACTGGTGAACATAGCCGCAATAAGGAGAATTGCGATGTATTCCGGCGCGGCGGCACCCCGATCGCCCCTTGTCCGCATGGGTCTCCCCTCCACTACCTACCCAATACAGGGGAGAGCATAAAAAGAAACCCATAGCCGCACCTGAGCCCATGGCCCCAAACCGGGGCCCAAGCCGGGCCCAAATCGTGGGATCAACCGGATGGCCGTACATCACGCGTCGGAACCGAACGGCTCCTCCACCGCGCTAGACAGCTGCCTAGTCCCGGTTCACAAGCTGTGATGGTCTGCCACGAGTCGCGCGCACAACCGCCACACATACCCCGTACCGACCGCGGTACAAGCCGCCACCGGAAGAATCGGAGCAAGCGTTTCTACAACCACGGGATCTACCGGGCTCAGGTCCGCACGCACCCACGCGTACACGGCCATCCCCACCACACACAGCAGGACCAATCCGCATGACCACCACACCGTCGCCAACGCCCGGCGCGATGCCCATACATGCGAAAGCACCAACGCACCCAGGCACCCCAGAAGCGCTGCCCCTAGCCGCGTGTCATAGACGAGAGCACACGACCACACGACGACGACATCGCGATGCCTGCTGCAACGATGGTGAGCAACACCCCCAAAACAACGTTAAACGTCCGAGACCGTCGCTTCGGTGCCGGCAACGTCAACGTAGGGTCCGCCCATGCCGACCGAGTATCTTGCCTCATATCTCTACCACCTCAAGCAGGACGCAAGATCACGCCTTGAACGACATCGACGCAATAATTTTGTCAACCAGATTCGTGTCATCGCGGGGAAGACGGAGAAGCACGATCGCGGAACCCTCGGTGGGCAACACACCCGAAGCAACAAGCCAATACCCTCGCGCAGACTTCCCCTTATAAGTGAAGTCAAACGGGCACTTGATCGCCCTGGCAGCGCCCTTGACGGTGATCTCCTGGTACCCCTTGGGGTCGTAGCCCTGGAACGTCCCGCGGATCATGAACTCAAGCACGGACCATGCCAACGTAGGTTCGGTGTCGTCACTGTAATGACCCGCAATCTGCATGCCATGGGGGCCGTCAGTGAAATTCTTGGTGAAATTTTCATTCTCCGGTGGCTTCTCCACCCACTCCGTGGGATGGCTCACCGTGATGCGATCAACGGTTACTGATTCCCAACCCTCCTCCGAATCAGAGCAACCCACCAGCCCAACGCCAAGCATCAACCCGCCCACACCGAGCAACGTCCTACGCGACACGCCATAGTTGTTGGCCATCATCCCTCACTCACTTACAGCCCGAAGCCACCGCTTCAACGAAACGCGGTGCGTTCTGGTGCTCTCGAAATACTTGGCCAACATGGGCCTCATCCCGATAGTCTCCACAATGCCGCGCTGATCATAGCGACGAAGCTGTCAAGCGCGCCTGAGCCCGTGGCTCTAAGTCTGGGCCTAGCTTGGGCCCAGGCCTCAACATCGTCCCCTCAACGAGTCACCGGGATATCAGGCGACGTCTTGGCCGACCCGACCGCGATCTTCACCTTCGTCACCGACTTCGGCAAAGGCGGATACGACGCCTGCATAACATAGACGCTCGTCGCATCGATCTGGGGCTCCTCACTACCAACCACGAACTTTGACGTATCACCGGCCTTGGAAAAGTAATTCACCCCGTATTTGACACCGCCAACAGTGTCAACGAGAGATGGGAAATCCTCGGGAAAGACCGGACCCATGGCATGATCAATTGTGTTCGAGGTAAGCCAGAAAGTCAGGACCGTGCCCGTAGGGCCCGCCTTAATCGAGACGACATGCGCTGTGACGTCGACATTATCGTAGAGGTTCAGATGGAAAGAGACGTTAGCCACCTCTTTGGGAATTGGGCCACCATCCTCTTTCACCTTATCCCGAATCGCCTTACCCGCCGCCGACTCCACAGCCGCAGCCTGCTCCGAACCCATCACACTGACCGACGCACTCGGAGACGCCGACATGCCCACCACAGACACGCTTGAAGAAGCAACAGTATGGGGATGTAACCCAGCGGACACGCCAGCGCCACCACAAGCCGTGAGAACGAACACAGCCACACAGCCAACGAAACCGGACGACCCTTCATCATCCCTCCTTGACAGTAATCGTGACTCGACGGTTCAAACAGCGCCCAGCCTCCGAATCATTACTGGCCACTGGATCAGCCTCCCCCTTACCCGCTGTAACCAAGGTGATCCCTTTGGATAGCTGCGATCCGAGGACCTTGGCCACCGACGCAGCCCGCCGACGCGAAAGATCCAGATTATGAGAAGCAGAACCGCTATTATCGGTATAGCCAGTCACCTCAATCTTCCCCGACACCTTGCGAGCAACAAGTTGCTTAGCGGTCCGGTCAATGATCTGACGACCAGCCGGCTTAACCACATCAGAGTCCAGATCAAAAAGCACGCTGGCATCCAAATCAATCTTCATGGATTCCTTAGTCACCCGCTCACGGCTAGCATCGGAAGCATCACCAGTCGTAGTCACCAACGCATTCACGAACTTCGACACATCGACACCAGCCAGATCCTTCGGATCCAGTGCCGGCCAAGCCACACCCAACGGCATACCCTCATTCCAGCGACCTGTCGCCGCCTCTTTATCAATAGTGGGACCCAATAACCCATCACCCACCGGCACATCATGAAAAATACGATTAGCAACCGTGACATCAACCCGCGACACATCAGCAGGCAACGGCGGAGTACTAAACCAACCAAGCGTAGAATGCCCAGGAGCCGTGTTGGCCGGCGCACCTTTCCACCAGTCGTCACTGCACAACTTGCAATCGAATTCTTCGCCAATCGGGCGATACAGCTTATGGTTTCTCGCATCAATGATGGCCCCATTAGCGCTGTACTCTCTGGAGTAGCTAGAGGCTCCCCGCGCTAAATGCCCCAATTCGGCCGGGCCGGCAGCTAATGGGTCGACGGTGATCGAGTAGTAGACGACAGTATCTTGTGGAATCCGTCTCACAGCATGCAACGCCAAAATCACCGACCCCGGCTTCTCCTTCTGCCGCTTGGCCGACTCAAAATGGCTCACCGCCATCGCATCAACCAGAGGCACCGGCACAGTGACACTCTCATCAGAGTGCGCCGGTAACGCCACAAAACCAAAGACCACAGCAAGCCCACCAATAAAACCTGCCGCCCTCATCTTCCAATTCCACATTCCCACAACACCTACCCAATCCCATACACAAACAAAGCCCCACGAGCCACAACCAGGGCTCACCTGACTAGAGCACACTAATAACCAAGCGCAAATCTGCAACCAAAACCCTACCGGAACACGAATACATCACCGCACCAGCGACGCTCTACGGCCCCCAAGAAGAAAATCTCGAATCTCACGCGGAGAAATCCAGACCGCAGCCCCACTACGCTTACCAACACCCACGTCAATAACCTTGTCACCGCACCGCATGTGACCAGAAGTCGGCTCGATGGGCGCAGGAGCCGGATCACCGGCATCACCAGGAGTCGACGTAGTACTCACAACCGGACCCGACAACGGCGTCGGCGTCGGCACATGAGGTCGGTAGACACCGACAGCTTGACATCGCCCATGCCCATGCCGCCGCCCCCACCGATGAGGGCCAGCGCGAAAAACACGAGGAAGACGAGAAAGCCCGCACCCAGCGAACGTCCGAAAACCGTCCAGACGAGCACCCACCACCGGCTGCGCACCGGAAGGTCGGCCTCGTCGCCGCGCCGATAACGCCTCGGTGTGACGAAAGCCAGGATAAGTGTCCCTTCAGCCAACCCGGTCATCACACCCACCGTCGCGGCAACCGGTCCGCCCACAGCACTGAACACTGTTACCATGCTAGGGAAGTCAAAGCTTGAGGCGTTAGGCCCCAGGGCCCAGGTAAAGGCCCATTGAAATGGTCAACGTCCAGCCGTGATCAGCCCCATCGCCTCGGCCCGCGTCGCCGGGTTGCGCAGAATCCCGCGCACCGCGGAGGTCACCGTCCGGGCCCCCGGCTTGCGGACCCCCCTCGTCGTCATGCACATGTGCTCGGCCTCAACGACCACGATCACGCCACGAGCATCCAAATGTTCTACCAAGGCGTCGGCCACCTGGGTCGTCAACCTCTCCTGTACCTGGGGTCGACGCGCATAGACCTCCACCAACCTCGCGATCTTGCTCAACCCCGTCACCCGGCCGTCCCTAGCCGGAATATAACCGACGTGCGCTACCCCGATGAAGGGCAGCAGGTGGTGCTCACACATCGACTGCAACTCAATATCACGCACCAACACCATCTCGTCGTGGGAGATGTCGAAGGTCGTTGCCAGCAACTCCCCCGGATCTTGGCTTAATCCGCCAAATAGCTCCTCGGCCGCCTGGGCCACTCGCATTGGAGTATCGCGCAGACCTTCCCGATCGGGATCCTCGCCGACCGCCAGAAGAAACTCGCGGATAGCTGCCGCGGCTCGCTCGCGATCAACGGACAATTTCATGGAACTCACAGCGGACAGCCTAGAACGACGGCCTGCCGCGATATGTGCGGCAGGCCGTTGATAATCAGGACCTCGGCGGACCCCAAGGGTTACCGTTTGACGGAGGTTGCGGGCCCTCCCCCGGATGCGTCGGGCTTGGCGGTTCGGGTGACTTACCTCCCCCAACACTTGGCGGCTGCCAATCGGAGGGGGGTTCCCACTCACCAGGATTATCGCCCGGTAGATCCCCACCCGGTTCAGGAGTCGGCGGGGCGATGACGCCACGACGAGGAGCGTCAACCTCCGGAGCATCCTCATCCACGCCAGCGATCTGCGGCGGTTTGACCGGCGGGATAGACGAGGGAACACGCTTGTCCGAACCAGTGAAGGCACCGCGCTCAGGCCAACGCTTGAGCGGCTTGAAAATATCGGCTACCTCAGCCTTGCTCAGCGTCTCCCGTGCGAAAAGCTGACGCACCAACTCGTCAAGCACCTCGCGGTTAGCGTCCAAGCAATCGAAGGCTTCCTGGTGGGCATTCTCGAGAAGTTCCCGCACCTCGTCGTCAATAATCTTGGCAGTCTCGTCAGAGTAGTCACGCTGCTGTCCGGCGGTCATGCCAAGGAAAGGCTCAGCGTCCCCCGACCCCAACTGCACGGTGCCGACGCGAGCCGACAGGCCATACTGGGTAACGAGGGCGCGAGCCACCTTGGTGGCCTTCTCAATGTCATTGGAGGCACCCGTCGACGGATCGTGGAAGATGAGTTCCTCGGCCGCACGACCACCCATCATGTACGCCATCGAGTCCAGCAGCTCGCTGCGCGTCTGGGAGTACTTGTCGGAGTCAGGCATGACCATCGTGTAGCCCAGCGCCCGACCACGCGGCAAGATCGTGATCTTCTGCACCGGGTCAGTACCCGGCATGGCCGCGGCCACCAGGGCGTGACCACCCTCATGATATGCGGTCACCAAGCGCTCATGTTCGTTCATGAGCCGCGTCTTCTTCTGCGGTCCAGCAATAACGCGATCGATAGCCTCGTCCAGCTCAGCGTTACCAATCACCGGCAGGTTGGCACGAGCCGTCAGCAAAGCGGCCTCGTTGAGGACGTTAGCCAGGTCAGCACCCGTCATGCCAGGGGTACGACGGGCAATCGACGCCAAGTCGACATCGTCGGCCATGGGCTTACCGTGAGCGTGAACCTTGAGAATCTTGAGACGGCCATCGAGATCCGGAGCCTCCACTGCGATCTGACGGTCGAAACGCCCAGGACGTAGCAAAGCCGGGTCAAGAACGTCGGGGCGGTTCGTCGCCGCGATCAGAATGACGCCGCCACGGACGTCGAAGCCGTCCATCTCGACGAGCAACTGGTTCAAGGTCTGCTCACGCTCGTCGTGGCCACCGCCCATACCGGCACCACGATGACGACCAACAGCGTCAATCTCATCAATGAAGATGATGGCCGGGGCGGCCTCCTTGGCCTGCTCAAAGAGGTCACGCACTCGGGAGGCGCCGACGCCGACGAACATCTCGACGAAATCCGAACCCGAGATAGAGAAGAACGGCACCCCAGCCTCACCGGCTACCGCACGAGCCAGGAGGGTCTTACCGGTACCAGGCGGACCATACAGCAGCACGCCCTTAGGAATCTTCGCACCCACCCGCTGGAACTTCGCCGGCTCAGCGAGGAATTCGCGGATCTCCTGCAGCTCGTCGATCGCCTCCTGGCAGCCAGCGACGTCGGCAAAAGTCGATTTGGGGGTGTCTTTGCTACCCACCTTGGCCTTGGACTTACCAAATCCCATGACACCACCACGGCCACCCATGCCCTGTGCCGCGTTCATGACCCACAAGAAAAACAGCAGGATGATGACAAAGGGCAAGAAGTTAATGAGCAGAGCCTTCCAGATACTCTGCCCGGGGTTCTCACCCTGCCACGACTTCAGCGTCTTCGCCTTGACTCGGTAGTTGAGCCTGTCAACGAGCTGATCGGACTGGTTACCAACCCAGTACGAACGATACTTCTTGTTCTCGTTCTCAGTGATCTTGATGACCTGGTCGCCGTCAGTCAGCGTGACGCTATCCAGCTTCTTGGAGCTGTTGATGATGCTGACAGCCTCAGAAGTCGGGATGTCCTTATACCCGTTCCCCGATCCGGCGAACTGTAAGAACACAATGATCAAGCCGATGCACAACAGGATCCAGATCAGAGGACCTTTGAAGATGCGGGACGCGTTTTTCATAGACTACCTAGAGGCATGATGGGTGGAACTCAGAGCGTCACGATACCAGCGCATGACAACAACCAGCCCTTGCTACGTTCCGCGGACAGCTCAGAACAGAAATAGATCACTGGCACGACGTCACGACTTCGGATCGCACCCTCAGGATTTGTAGACGTGCGGTGCCAGCGTCGCCACATCCGTGAGGTTGCGGTACTTATCGGCGTAGTCAAGGCCATATCCGACGACAAACTCGTTTGGGATGTCGAAACCGACGTATTTGACGTCCAGCGGACAGGTAACAGCCTCAGGCTTGCGGAACATCGCCATGATCTCAATCGAGTTCGGGTTGCGGCTACGCAAGTTCTGCACCAAATAGCTCAGCGTCAACCCGGTGTCAATGATGTCCTCAACAATGAGAATGTCACGACCATCGATGTCCTTGGTGAGGTCCTTGAGGATGCGCACCACGCCGCTGGACTTTGTCCCAGCCCCATAGGACGACACAGCCATCCAGTCCATGGACATATGGGAGGTCATCGCGCGACATAGATCCGCCATCGTCATCACAGCCCCATTGAGCACGCCAACCATAAGGATCTCTCGCCCGGCGTAGTCAGCGTCAATCTGGGCAGCAACCTCGCGAATACGGGAGGCCACCTGCTCCTCGGTGTACAGAACGTGGTCGAAATCTCCAGGAATGTCAGAAGCTCGCACACCACCAGCCTACCGACTTATGTCCCATCACAGGCGCCGGGCTAGATACAGAGTCCCCTGTCTCATCTCGACGCGTCCGCCCGGGACGTCCACCCCTGCACCACCAGGCCCGTCCAGCAAGCCCAAAACGGCATCGACGTGCACCATCCTCGCCTGCGGCAGCCACTCCTTGACGACGCGGCGCGCCAGGCCGACCTCAACCCCACGCAAACCGGGCAATTCATTGGCATTCACCCCGTGCTCATCCGCCCACATCCGCGCAACCCGGGCGACGACCTCATCTTCCCCTGCCAGCAAGGTCGCGCTGCGAGCCAGGGATGCCGCCACCTCTGGGCCCAGCACCTCCTCCATAACCGGCATGAGCTCAGTGCGCACCCGAGAGCGCAGGAACCGTGGATCACCATTGTGAGGGTCCTGCCACGGCTCAACCTCCCACTCCCGGCACGCCTGCACCGTCTGGGCCCGTCGCACCTCCAACAGCGGATGCCAAAACTGACCGGAACGCGGCCGAATACCTGCCAGCGACGTCGCCCCGGAGCCCCTGGCCAGAGAAAGCAACACCTGCTCGGCCTGATCGTCACGGGTGTGCCCGAGCAACACCGGCTCATCCCCAGCGACGTCGAGCAGTGCTGCCCGACGAGCAGTCCGCGCCGCCGCCTCGGGGCCATCGGGGTCATGAGCGTCAACGTCGACGCGACGCACACATGCATCCATACCGCGTCGCGCCAGCAAGTCCCGGGTCCGCTCGGCCACTTCGTCGGACCCCTGCTGCAATTGATGGTCGACAATGACGACCCTCACGCCAGATTCGCACCGCCGCGACGCCCACTTTGAGGCCAAAGCCAAGGCCAGCGAGTCCGGACCGCCCGAGCACCCGACGACGAACCGATCAACCCCTCGCACCATCCGCTCGACGGCCTGGGCGACTGCCAGGGCCGCTGGCCCTAATTCCCGTCGTGCCATCAGCGGGTGCAGCCGCACCCGGCCAGGTTGCCGTAGACGACGTCAAGCCACGACCGGGCACTGCCGTCAGTCTGATTGATGATGAAGGAAGCCACCAAAATTCGCCCGTCAGCGTCACGCAGCCACCCCGACATCGAGATGACTCCTTGCAGACTGCCCGTCTTGGCGTGAACGACACCGCGTCCGGCTGCCGTGCTCGGATCGGAAAATCGTTTATGAAGGGTCCCAGAGACCCGACCCACTGGTACCGCATTCGCCACCGGCTGCAGCTTCAGGGTCGTCAATACTTTGCGCCAGGCACGAGAAAGCATCAACGCGGTGATCCGATTGCCCTGGGACAATCCCGATCCGTCCTGGATGACCGCGCCGTCCTGCCAGGCACCTATGTTCTTGAGGTGCTCCTCGAGGGCTTGGGTACCACCAGCAAAGGATCCCGGCTTGCCACTAGCAAGAGCCATCTGTCGGCTCAAGACCTCAGCGGCAGAGTTGTCTGACTCCTCCAGGGTGCGGGTGACAAGGTCCTCCACCGGGAGCGACTGCACCGCCGCAATCTCCTTGGCAGACCTGTCAGCCTTGTGACGAGAAACCGAACCATTCACCGTTATCCCGGCACTACGAAGCGAGCCGATGAAAGCGTTGGTAGCAAGTACGGCTGGCGTCTTACTGCGATTCCATGGGCTGTTGTTGATCATTCCCTCGTCGACCCACAATGACGTAATTGGAGTGACCTCGTCGGAGTAGTTGTCGACCGGCCAGGCCCCGTTCCAATCCGGCCCAGTAAACAGAGTGTCGTCGAAGCTGACGGTGACCTTCGTCGTCCCCGCTTTCTTGAGAGCCGCCGCCGTACGCTTGGCAAGGTCTTCCATCGACGGATACTCGGGGTGCTGGGCCGAAGACTTCGAGCGTAGGTAGGGGTCGCCACCACCGACCAACGTCAGTGCGGACCCATTGGCGACAACCTTCGTCGTGTAACGATGCCCGGCGTCGGTGCAATCCAACAGCGCAATCGCAGTAAGCACTTTGAGATTGGAAGCTGGAGTCAGGAGGGAATTCTGACCCGACTGGTAGAGGGTCTCACCAGTTGCCGCATCCATAATGTCAGCACCTAGTACACCAGGGGCTGCGCCTGCAGACTTGACGCGATTGGCGATCGTGGCAGCAACTGGCTTGGCCGACGGCGTCGTCGGTGCCACTGCCGCAACAACCCCTCGTCCCGGCTGCACCGCTTGAGCGGTGTTCTCGTGGCGATGAGGAAGGATTCCTCCTCCGGTCCAGCGCGCAGGTGACCCGCTCCGCAGCGAACTGACGATAACCGCAACAACAACAATGACGACCACTGCGATGCCGACAGTAACGGGTACCCATCCCGGCATGCGCCGTCGTGGCGCCGACACAGCTCGCTTCGACGTAGGTTGATCTGAGTGTGGCACGAAAATCCCTCCTGCAAACGGATACAGTGTCGATCATCACCGTGTCCAATACAAGAAGAGGGGCCCCTCGTGACCGACGATTTCACCAATCCATTCCAGGGAGAACAGCCTGAGAGCTTGCACTTCGATGTGACGATCGAGATTCCACGTGGCAACAAGAATAAGTACGAGATGGACCATGAGACCGGTCGCATCCGTCTCGACCGCACCTTGTTCACCTCTACGCAGTACCCGTATGACTACGGATACATCGAGGGCACCCTCGGCGAGGACGGCGACCCGCTTGACGCCCTTGTCCTGCTGACTGAGCCCACATTCCCCGGCTGCCTCATCGAGTGCCGCGCACTGGCTATGTTCCAGATGCAAGACGAGATGGGTGGCGACGACAAGGTGCTGTGCGTGCCTGCCGATGACCCCCGCCGCGCCGGCCTCATCGACCTTGACGATGTCGGCAGCATGACCCTCATGGAAATCGAGCACTTCTTCACCGTCTACAAAGACCTGGAGCCCGGAAAGTCGGTCGAAGGAGCCACGTGGACCGATCGCGACGAGGCTGAGGCCGAGATCAAGGCTTCCTTCGAGCGCGCCAAGGGCACCTCCTACGAGAACCTGCACACCGCCTGATCCACTCGCACCCCGGCACCGCCCCAATTCCGGGCCGCGAGTCATGACGTCAGCATTCGACACCCGCATCGCCGCGGATGCCGAATGCTGTTCATGACACAATGTCACCCATGTCCGAAACCCTCGTTCTGCTCACCCCTGCAGCAAACCACGTCTATGCCGGGCAGGCGGGACGACTGTGCGCCGCCGAGCTCTCTCTCACCTGTCCCAACGCCACGTCAGTTGCCCCGGTGACCGTGGCCGGGGTCGAGTACCTGTCGATTCACAGCGAGAATCCCCTCCCGCAAGCAGATC
The DNA here is from genome assembly GCF_023838685.1 of Cutibacterium sp. 37298. NCBI lineage: Bacteria > Bacillati > Actinomycetota > Actinomycetes > Propionibacteriales > Propionibacteriaceae > Cutibacterium > Cutibacterium sp. 37298. Next base: position 711,744 of record NZ_JAJNRJ010000001.1, on the reverse strand, counting down.
TGGCGGCCGTGGCGCGATCCTCGGCAGCTCTGGCCTGTTTCGAATACCGCGGCGATCTGCTGGCTCCCCTCGAGTTGCCGCAAGTTGACGTTGTAGACGAGGACCTTGTCACCATCCCGAAGTACCGAGGCAAGACCAACGAACAGTTCACCCGTCTACTGCTCAACCTCACTCTCGCCAGTCTGGAGGGCCGCTGCGCAACCCGTCGTGACGAGGGCCAGCGGCTAGCTATCCTCGACCCGCTGGCCGGGCGCGGCACCACTCTGGGATGCGCCTGGAGGGCCGGGCATAACGGCTTCGGTGTCGAGCAGGATGTCAAGGCCGTCGAGGCGCTCGCTGCTCACGTCACGACATGGCTGCGTCGCAAACACCTCAAGCACAGCTGCGGCACCCATCCAGTGCGACGTGACGGCCGCTCGCTTGGCAAGCGGTTTGACGCTAAGGTACGTTTCCCGCAGGCCGAACCTTTGACCATGGGCGTTTTCACTGGTGACGCCGTTGATTCGGCAGTGCTGTGGGGACGCAAGACCTTCGATGCCGTCGTCACCGACGCCCCCTACGGTGTAGTGCATGGCTCCCACAGCGGAGCATCTCGACGTCGTTCCCCTACTGACCTGTTGCGCGAGGCCATCCCGGTATGGGCCGGTCAGCTGCGTCACGGCGGCGCGCTAGGTATGTCGTGGAACACCCTGGGTTTATCTCGGGAACACCTCGTGACGATTCTGTCTGCCGCTGGTCTCACGCCCCTTGACGACGACCTGTGGCATCAGTTCAGCCACCGCGTCGATTCCTCGATACACCGCGACCTCATCGTCGCCGTCAAACCGTGAACTGACCTTGACTCGTCACGAAAACAGCTGGGCCAGCACTCCGAGCTGATTCCAACGCTGGACGTCCTCCCCAGCCGCGTGACCGGCAAAGGGGTAGACGGCAATGTGCTTATCAGCAACCATGCCGTCGCCCCAAGCGTTGTATGCCGCCCACACTGACGACGGTGGTACCGCTTGGTCCATCATCGCGACTGAAAACCAGGTAGAAGTTCGGGCCCGACGGGGCGAAATGCAGGCTGTCGAAATACCCGAGAGTCTGGAAAGCACGGCCGCACAGTAACGGGTGGGCAGCCAGGTAACGAACGACTTCCAGGTATGGGCCATCCGTGGCAATATCGCAACTGCGCCTGATATGGCACAGGAACGGCACGTCGACGAAGGCCCCAGCCAGCTTGATACCGCGCATCGCCGCCAGCGCGCACACCGCAATGGCCTGACCACCGCCCTGGGAATGACCGAGAACGGCGATTCTGGTGGGGTCGACCAGCTCCATCTCTCGGGCAGCCTGGAGGCAACGGAAAGCGTCAGTGAAGAGCCGACGGTAATAGTGGCCGTGGGGGTCGGAAAGAGACTGGGTCATAAACCCGGGGGCGCCTGTCCCGTCGTGGGCATCCGGACAGTTTTCCGTCAAGGTTGGGTGGCCCCACCCCTGACCACGTGGATCGACGACGATATGTGCATAGCCAGCAGCAGCGAAGACTGATCCAATCGGCACACCACGCGAACTCGAGTACCCGAGGTACTCGATGACAAGGGGGAATGGGCCGTTCACAGCGGCTGGGGCATGTAATCACCCGCTCACCCGAGAGTTGTGATACCCCGCCCACGACAAATCCCAGGTATCTATCAGAGCCTGACGGTTATCGAAAGGCACCGCCGTCAGATCTTGGGGAACGCCGGAATACTCATCGAGGGTCTCGGCCCAAAAATAGTCGAAACCATCGGGTTCAGGGACGTTCGGGCGGTAGGTACGCGCCTCATCAATGCCCAAATCCGTCAACGGCATGCCAACATCGTAGAACCGCGGCGACCGCGAAGTGCAACGATGGATCCATGCACACTCTGTTCCTCATGAGACATGCACAGCCCGCATCACATGCTCCGGGCGGGGATCGGGAGCGTCCGCTCACCGACGTGGGGCGCCGTCAGGCCCGTGAGGTCGGCACGCGTTTAGGACTGCGCAATGTTGGACATGCTCTGGTCTCCGATGCCCTACGCACCCGCCAGACCTGGGACTGCCTCCAACTGGATTGTCCGGTCGAATTCATGCGAGCCCTCTATTACTGCGGCACTGATACCGTGCGTCGGCGCATCGGAGAAATCGACGACGATGTGGATAACCTGCTCATCATCGCCCATGCCCCGACGATCCCCGGACTGGCAGCGCAACTTGCCGCCATGAGTGGAGCCGAGGACGAGGTCGGCTGTTGGTACCCGCCCGCGACCCTCACCGAGGTAGAGGTCGACGGCACGTGGGCTGATCTCAAGGATGAATATTTCGACAAGGTGAGGCTCGTCGGGGTTCAGCGACCGATGTGATTTCAGGATCCGAGCCCTCAGCGCAGAATGTGAACTTTCGCGGCGATGCCACCCGTACAGGTGGTGTAGCTCTCCTGCGTCTCGCACTTCATGGTGTACATCTTACCCGTCACCGGGCTATACGCCTGCACCTCATAGTCGCCCTGGGCACCCGCCGGGATGGCATTAGCCACCTCAAGAGCGAACGGGCACGATGTCGTACCGACGGCACCAACCGACGAGGAACAAAGGGTGTCTCCGTCGGGCAGTTTGTCAGCCACCTGACGAGCGCTCAATGTCGGAGACTGCGGGCTCAACGGAGTTGGGGTTGATAAGGCTGGACTCGACGAGGCTGGACTCGACGGAACGGGACTTGGCGAGGCAGGCGAGGACATCAGGAAGCTGGGGGTGGTGTCAATCGATGTAGCCTGCGGATCCTCCGAGGCTGACTGCGTGGGCTGTGAGCTGGCCGACGGGGTCGTGACCACAGCAGGTTCACTACCCGACCGCCCTTTGAGACCGCCGGCAAAAAGCAGCACAGCTCCCAGGACAACCAGCACCAACAAACCCACCGCTAAGCCAATCAATACGTTGCGATGACGTGGGGAGTCACCCGAAGGTGGCGGCGGATATGCCATAGCTGGCGTCGACGGCGGAGGCGGAGGGGTGAACACGGGATTCTCAGGAACCGCGGCCATCACCCGGGTGCGCTCAGCCTCCGGGTCACGGAACCAATCGTCGGGCATCTGGGAAGCCCCAAGATCTCGGTATTGCCCTTGAGAAGGTTGCTGCGGCCCCGACTGACTATTGGTGGTCCATTGCTGAGTTGGCGTCGAGTCCTGGACCGGCCACTGCTGGGTCGGCATGGAATCCTGCCACTCCCCTGGCTCCGACGGCGTTTGCACCCGTGGGATCTCCCGCGTCGGTGTCGCCCCTTCACCCACCGGGCTCTGGACCCGCGTCTCGTCATAGGAACCCGGGTCGGTCATGCGCACGGCGCCAGGCAAACGCAAATTCAGCCCGCATTGTGGGCAGACTGCATCGTGTGCACCCACCTGGGTGCCGCATCGCGCACAAAACATTCTCATCTCCATCCACGAGTGGCTGCTCAAGAATATGGCATCCTCTCACCAGCTCCCGTCACTTTGGCGCTATCGACGTAACGCCGCCGTCATTTCGCGACCTGCTTTTTCACATATCAGTAACGTCGACCAAGCGCTTCCGCAACAGCCCCTCGGTGCGACCTTCAGGCATCTCTGTGGCTCCTCCCGGTGACGTCGCCCCCAGGCTGAAGTCAGCGATGGGAGTCGCCGCGATACAACCCTCTGACGCTGGCCTCGTGGCACGGTTCGCCGCAGAAGAAGTCAGTGGCTGATCGTCTTGGCTCAGAGCAGGTCGAGGACCTCCTGAGCAGCGCGAGCAGCAGCGCGCAGTGCGCCCTCCATATAACCGTTGAAGGAAGAGGCGTACTCAGCCCCCGCGAAAAACACCCGGCCCAGCGGCTCGGCAAGGATCGGCCCCGTAGTCGTCCACAGACTGGGAGCGAAGTGGGCTCCGTGGCATCCGCCGGTGTAAGGCTCAGAGAGCCAGTCGCGATCAAGGTACTCGATCGGCGAGCTGGGGGCCTTGCCGAAGGCCGACTCGACGACCTCTTCGAAGGCACGTTGACGCAGACCGACCGAAAGTTTCCCGTAGCCGGAAGCCTCGGTGCCCTCGAAGAAGCCCATGAGGATTCCCTTGCCGGTCTCGTCGTCAGAAGTATCAAAAATGACACGGACAGCGCCCTCGTCAGCACCCATCTGGCCGGAAGCACCAGAGGTGCGCCACCATGGGCTGTCATAAACGAGGTAGGCCTTGATGACATTGCCAGCTGGCACTTTGTCGGCCATCTCGAGACGCTCAGCAGGCAGCGCTGGCTCGAATGTCATGTCCTTAAGTAGCCGCGGCGGCACGGTGACGATGACGCTACGTCCCTGATACTGCGTGCCATCAGTAGTGGTGACGGTAACGCCGTCGTCGTCACTATGAACGGATCGGACCGGGCTGGAGAGTTTAAGATCGTCACCGAGAGGCTCAGCGAGGTTACGGGTAACCTGAGCAACCCCGCCCTTAACGCGCTGCTGCTTAAGGCCACCGTTGACGGCGACGAGGGATTCCAAGTCCACACCGGCGTTGGCCTTAGCCAGACCGTTGAAGAGAGGAGTGTCATTGGCAGACACACCGAAGGCTTGACGGAAGAGGTTCGTGATGTAGCCACGACCGGCCTCGGTACGAACATTCGAGACTGTCCATTGACTCAACGACTGGTTCAACCAGGTGGCATTGGCCGCCGCCCAGCCCTTGTTATTGGCAACACGATCGGCCAGACGACGGAACCTCAGCAGGCCCTGGCCGAGGTCAGCCAATTCGAAGGGGCTAAGGGAATGAGCGGACGGCTCGGACAAACTTGTGACGTGAGAGACCCTGCCCCTGGCCTTGACAACGACGTCGCCGTCGGTTGAATCAACCAGTTCTAACCCTTGTGAGGAGAGGAGGGAGCGAAGTTCCTCATGCCCTTCTCCAACCCACTGGCCACCCAGTTCAACGACCTGCCCGTTGGATAACTCGGCGTTTTCCAAGCGGCCGCCTACCCGGGCTCGGGCCTCCAGGACCACCACCGAGTGTCCTGCGGAGGCGAGCTCTTCAGCAGCCGTGAGTCCGGCTAGACCCGCGCCAATGATGATGCTGTCGTACATGCGTCCCCTTGCAATTCCGCTGGACGGACCGAACTCATGGCCGGACCGTGATCGATGAATCGTGGTGAGTTGATCGTACCTGGCGCCTCTGACGAGCTGGGCGTCGCCCCTGTTCGATCCGCAGGTTTGACCTCGTGGGACGAGCGGTCGCAAATCGGGATTGAGCGGACCGCTGCGGTACCTTGTCAGCAATGCTTTGGGAACGTGGAGCCAACTACGGGAATCGAACCCGTGACCTACGCTTTACGAGAGCGTCGCTCTACCGACTGAGCTAAGTTGGCACGCCTGCCGCGGCAGGCCCCGAAAACTATACCGGCACGATGACCTCTTCACGAAACCAACACGCTTTTTGCTGGAACACCGCATGCCACGCACCCGTCGTCGGCTCGGTATAACGTCATCGTTGTGACCATGGACAATGCACACACCACCCACCAGATGGGATCAGAGGTCGACGAGGTTGCCGACCACTATTGGGCCGCCCTCGTCCAGTCCAGCCCTACGCTCGCCACGGCGCTCGGTTTGGATCTTAACCAGGACGAATACGACGACCTGTCCCCCGCCGGCCTGGACGCCCAATACCGCCTCGCCATGGACACCCTCGACCGGCTCGATCAGGCTATGCCCGCCGACGATACCGACCGGATCACGGTCGCCGCGATGCGTTCTAGCCTGGGTTTAGAGGCGGAAAGTCACGATAAGGGGTACGACCTCCTTTCTCTCAATGGCATCGCGTCGGGAGTCCACGAAATCCGCGAGGTCTACGACGCCATGCCCACCGAGACCCCCGACCAGGTGTCGACGATCGCGCGTCGTCTTCATGCCACCGGCCCTGCCCTGGACGGCTGGCTGGCAACCCAACGCGCCTCGATCGACGCCGGAATCCCGGCGGCCATTCGCCAAGTCGACCTCCTCGTCGAACAGATCACCGCATGGACCTCCGACGGCGGGTTCTTCGACGACTACCTCAAGCGAACCGCCTCCCGTGACCTACCCGACGCTGTGACAACCGCACTCGCCGAAGGTATCGACGCGGCCAAGGGGAATTTCCGTCGCACCGCCGAGGCCCTCTCAACCGAGATTGCCCCACTGGCCACCGAAACCGACGCCGTCGGCATCGACCGCTATCGACTGGCCTCCCGCCAATTCGTCGGCACCACCGTCGACCTCGCTGAAACGTACGAATGGGGAAAGCAGGAGCTCGCCCGCATCGAACAGCTGCAGCGCGAGACAGCTGAGCGCATCCGCCCGGGAGCGAGCATCAAGGAGGCCATGGCCGTCCTCGACGCCGACCCCGCATACCAGATCACCGGCACTGCGGCCCTCAAAGTCTGGATGCAGGAGCGCGCCGACGAAGCGATTTCCTCCCTGGACGGCACTCACTTCGAGGTACCCGAGCAGGCTAGGCACATCGAGGGCATGATCGCTCCCACCCACGACGGCGGCGTCTACTACACCCCTCCATCCGATGACTTCTCCCGTCCCGGCCGCATGTGGTGGTCGGTGCCCGACGACGCCAACACCTTCACCACGTGGCGAGAACTCACCACCGTCTACCACGAAGGCGCTCCAGGCCATCACCTGCAGACTTCATCGGCCATCGCGGCCCGCGAGGAACTCAATTCCTGGCGCCGCAACTACTGGACGTCGGGTTATGGGGAAGGCTGGGCCCTCTATGCCGAGTGGCTGATGGCCGATTTGGGGTACATGGACGATCCCGGCCACTTCATGGGCTTGCTCGACGGGCAGTCCATGCGCGCCGCCCGCGTCGTACTCGACATCGGCCTGCACTGCCAGTTCGAAGCCCCCGAGGAAATGGGCGGCGGCGAATGGAATTGGGATAAAGCCTGGGCCTTCTTCAATAACCACGTCTCGATGGACGAGGGCTCGGCCCGCTATGAGGTCAACCGCTACTTCGGGTGGCCTGGACAAGCCCCCTCCTACAAGCTCGGCGAGCGCACCTGGCTGGAGCTGAGGGAGGCTGCGAAGGCCAAGGATCCGAACTTCGACCTTAAGGAGTTTCACACCACAGCACTGCGGATGGGAGCTCTGCCACTGGATGTGCTGCGTCGAGCGATGCTGTCCTAGCTGGGCTCCTGAGTTTTGCGGGGGCGTGTGTGATCAAGGATTACGCACGCACAAGGCCCCGACATACCCGGTGTCGTGGCTCAACTCGTGGCGTACCGACACCCGGGTCAGTCCCTTGGGACACTGCGATGAAGGCTTAACAACATCTTTGACGTACCTGGCACCATTCTCATGGCACCCCACCGTCGGGACACGCCCATCGTCAACTCTCGCACCCACGAGGACACACCGTCCGTCCACGGCCTTGAGATCGTTCCACGCATGCGTGCGCCATGCCCACTCCAGTGCGAGCAAAATACCCGCGAGCAGGGCAAGGCCCACAGCACGCACCACGATGCCGGCGACATGGCGCTGATCCAAGGTCATGAGCGATCCCTCCTCCCGAGAACAAGGGTAACGACGTCTCCCAAACCTCCCGGCAACCGCGCACGTTTGCCCTTGCGGCAGGTCACGGCTAGCACACCGTGTTGTCCTTGGGGGTCTTTCCGTCATTGACATATCCCTCGACAGCCTTCTTGACGCATTGGTTACCCAATTCCCACGCGGAGTGGCCGGAACCTCGCCACGTCAGTAGCACGCCAGACTTAAGCTGGCCAGCCATCCATGTGGCCTGCTCGTAAGGGGTCGCAGGATCGCCGGTGGCACCCAGCACGAGGATCGGCGCCGCTCCCCGAGCGGTCAGGTACAGCTGGGGAGCCGGGCGAGCCGTCCATACCTCACAGATCGGTGCCACCCCCAGAGCTTTACCTAATGTTGGGGCCTTGGCGACCTCTTGAGGCCACTCTTGACGCGCGTGCTTCAAGCCAAAATCGGCCTGGTCAAGACACGAGATCGCGGGGAAAGCCGAAGCGATCGTCTCCCACTGACCATCTTTTCCACGGCCGTTGAGGTAATCGGAAGCCGTCAATAGATAGCCACCATTGCCATCCTTCATGGCTCCAACGAGGGCAGCGGTCAGATACGAGTAGGCCTGCTTGCCCGAATACAGGAACAAGGCGATGCCGGTAGCCGCCAGGCTCTGCGTCAATTCTCGCCCCGCGACCTTCATGGGATGAGCATCAAGACGGTCTAAAAAGTTCAATGTCGCCTTGCGAATTTCAGCCGCGCTCGTTCCCAAAGCGCAGCGGTTTCCCCGATTGGCACACCACTGTGCGAAATCGCCGAAAGCTCGATCGAATCCAACAGCCTGACTAACAGTGTCATGGTTCGTGATGTTCACTGTCGAGTCCAGCACCATATGCCCGACGCGGCCTGGGTACAGCTCGGCATAGGTAGCACCGAGGAAAGTGCCATATGAAACACCGAGATAATCAAGCTTCTTATTTCCCACCAGATACCTCAAATAGTCGAGGTCACGAGCGGTGTCTATCGTCGAAACGTGGTCCAGCAGCTGCCCCGAATACGCGCGACAACTGCGCGCAAAGTCCCTGGTACCGCGGATAAGCCCATTCCACTCGGCTTCGTTATCAGGGGAGGCGTCCAGACTGAACAGACCATCCATTGTCTTCGCCGGACCACAATTGACGTGAGTCGACGCCCCCGTACCGCGCAGATCCCACCCAATGACGTCATGGTCGGGGAAGGACGACGACTGGAAGGAGCTGACCATTTCCTGGCCGGAACCACCTGGACCGCCGGGATTGATGAAAAGGGTCGCCTTGGCAGCACCCTCAGCCGGTTTGCGCTTGAGCGCCAACGTGATTGCTGGACCGTCCGGGTCATCCCAATCCAACGGCACCGGGATGTCTGCACACTGGAACGTCCCGCAGTCATGCCACGAAATCTTGCGAGATAGGTACCAATTTATTCCCTTACCAGCAGGAGCCTTACTGAAGGGTTTGTTGTCTCTAGCTGGGTGCATCACCTGCCGATCAGGGCTCCGCGGACCTTCCATGAGAGCGTGCGCCTTCGGGTCAAAGGAGGCTACCGGCGGATTGGTGTCAGCCTTATCCTGAGCCGGTACAACCGAGGCAGTCACCGACGGCGAGGCGCTCGGCTTGTGCGGCGCAAACTGTCGACTCGCTGAAGCCGACTGGGGCGGCCTAGACCCCGCAGAGGTACATGCGGTGACAGCGAATAGGGAACTGGCCATCAAAGCCGCGACAAACATACGTCGTCGCGAAACGCGTGGTGTCATTGAGTTCCTCCTGGAGTCAGGCGTCCTTGTGCTCCTGGTCCCGTCTGCGAGAACACGTCGGCATTAGCGGACATCTCGGAGCATCCGGGACCCTGACCTCTCCGAGGGCAGCCTCGAAATCAGCGTAATAAGGTGACTCGTAACGCAGGCAGCACATAAGTTTGCCGCATGCCCCAGTCACCGCCAAGGGGTTGGAGGCCATCCCCTGCTCGCTGACAAGGCGATTCGGCACCGACGACGGCTCAGGCAGGAAGGTCGAACAACACAGCGAACGACCGCACACCCCGACACCACCGACGACCCTAGCGGTATCGCGGCCACGAAGCTGGCGCAAATCGATTCTGGCGCGTAGCCGCCGAGCGAGGGGACCAACGATGGTCGCAAACTCCACTCGGTGTGGGGCGCGGAAATACACCGCGATAGCACGATCATCGCCGGATTCGACGAGGTCGATCGCCAACACCTCCATATCGACTCCCGCATCCTCGACGGTGCGCCGAACGGTCTGCAAGATCTCGGCTCGGGTGCGTCGATCACGCGCTGCAGCGGCGACAGCGGCATCGTCGGCCTTACCAGGGCACGTCGGCAACTTCCCATCGAGATCAACCTCTTCAGGACCCCATACGCACCGGCATACCAGTGGCCCCTCTGGGGTGGGATATAGCAACCACGAACCCACCTCGACGTCGAGGGTCCCGACGTCGAGGTGAAAAAGTTGACCGTATTCGCGGAAGGCTACCGCTACGATTCGGCTCAGTCGCCGACCTCCTCTGCCTTCGCAGCAGCGCGGCTACGCCGGTAGGCGGCGTCAATGGACCAGCCACCGGCACCCAAGAACAACAACAGCACGCCGCATGCAGCCAGCAGCAGCTCCAGCTCGCCCTTGAAGCCCATCGTTTTGAAGATGGCAAAACTGCCCCAGAAGATGAAAGTCAAGGTCAGCACCATAATCGCGATGATGCCGGCTCCCGCGACGCGGGTAAACAGGCCAAGGATGATGCACACCGCGGCAATGCACTCGCAGATGCCCAGCACCCACACACCGGCCTGGGCGTATCCGCTGGGTAGTGGGAGAGCCTGCACCGCGCGCAATGTGAGGTCTCGCTGGGCGAGGTGCTGGAATCCGTGAACCCCAAGAATCCCGCCTACGATGAGGCGGAACAAGAACAGGCCCAGGGATGCCATGATCTTGTCGGTGGTGCGCTTGGGGGCCGGTTCAGCAACCCGCTCCGGCTCGGGCTCGGCATGGGCGGCGCGACGCTGACGCTCGGCCTCGATGGCCTGACGGTCGGCGCGCTCGCGGGCGCGCTGCTCGGCCAATTCGCGACGGCGACGCTCCTCCTCGAACTCGCGATCGTCCACAACACGAGTCGTCTCGGAGTCAGGACGGAAAACGTTGTCGTCGATGACGCTGGTGCGCTCCGAGTCCGCTGAATCACTGGGCTTGATCACCTCAGTGGGGTTGACATCGGCATCCACGCGGGAGGCCCCCGTCCGGATGACCCGGGTGGTCTCGGCGTCGGTGGAGTCCGCTGCAGTCCTCTTGATCGCCTTGCTCACGCTCAATCCTCACGATTTGGGAACCGCACCGAGGATACGGCACGGCACATTCACACTGTGCCACGAAACTCGCTGCCACAGCGGCGCAACACACCGTTGTTATTCACTTCATCATGCCATGACAGGGGGATTCACCAGCGGGCGCGGTCTACTCCCGTCATGGCGATAAGGAGAGTTTCCATCACAAGCAGGGGGGTGACGCCATGTTTCAGGCTCTTGCGCGCCGCAAGGATCGCATCGATCGTGGCAACAGTGTGCTCAGGACTCTGCGAATCTGCGATCCGATGAAGGGAGGCCGACCAGCCAGCATTAACAAGGCGGGCTCCTCGTAAAGCGTTCTCCTCCTCAGGACGCACAGCGCCAGTTTGGATAGCCAATACATCACGGTGGTAAGCCGTCAACTCTGTTAACACACGATCCAAGGCGTCGCGCTGTAACCGCTTCAACCGAGCGGATTGCTGCTTTTCAAGGTCCCGCAAAGCAGCTTGAGCATTGCGCGGTCGAGCACCAGAGGAGCCAAACCCCAGGGCTTTCTCCAGCTCGGCCCGCTCGGCCGCATTAACCTCTGCGGTAGCGGCTGCGGCCTCCTCGCTGGCCTGATTAACGAGGTCCTCGGCTGCTTGCAGACAGTCCCCCAAGCTCCGCAACCGGGTAGGGAGCTCACCAATGGCGTTGCGTCGCGCACGAGCTTCCTCGTCCCAGGCCAGGCGCCGCGCCCGCCCAATATGCCCTTGACCAGCGCGGGCAGCCTCAGCAGCCACCTCCGGGGCAATGCCGTCACGTCGGGTGAGCAGATCTGCCACAGCCTCATCGCGCGGCGTAGCCAAGTGAAGGCGCCGACATCTCGACCTGATCGTGACGATGACGTCCTCTGGAGTAGGGGCACACAGCAACCAGACGGTTTTCGGCGCAGGCTCCTCGATAGCTTTAAGCAAGGCGTCAGCTCCGCGTTCAGTGATGCGGTCGGCATCTTCGACGACGACAACCTGGTGACACCCGTGGACCGGATTCATCGCCGCTCGACGAACCAGTTCACGCACCTCATCGACGCCGATAGACAGCGCCTCAGTACGCACGAGGGTGACGTCAGGATGGGCGCCTGACAAGGCGGTTCGACAGGCATTGCACTGCCCGCATCCATGGTCGACGCACTGTAGCGCCGCTGCAAAGGCCTTCGCAGCATTCGACCGACCTGATCCAGGCGGACCCGTAATGAGCCATGCGTGACTCATCGCATGGGACGAGCGCCCCGGCTGCGATTCGGCGGCACGACGCAGTACCCCGACAGCCTTCTCCTGGCCCACAAGATCGGCCCACACACCGGTCAATACATCGCTCACAAGATCATCGTTGCAGATCGGCCCGACATCGTAACCGCTCGATTCCTCACCCGTTGAGCAATCCAGTCACGCGTTGACAGATGGCCTCACTGATCTCCTTGCGGCTCTTCCGCGCGTTCAGCACGAGGTATCGCTGCGGATGGGCCGCAGCGAGGTCAAGAAAATGTTGACGCACCCGAAGGTGGAACTCGTCACCAGCAGCTTCCAGACGATCCTTGGCGGCGATCTTACCGGCTCCTTCGCAGGGATCGACGTCGAGCAGAACCGTCACATCAGGTACCAGGCCGGTCGTCGCCCAACACGCGAGCTGGCCGACCTCGCCAGGGTCGAGGACCCTGCCAGCCCCCTGATAGGCGATAGTCGAGTCAACGTAGCGGTCGCAGACGACGACCTTGCCCTCTCGCAAAGCTGGAATGACAACCTCGTCGACGTGTTGGGCCTTGTCGGCGTTGTACAGCAAAGCCTCGGCGCGCGAGGAGATCGGCCCGGAGTCAGGAGAGAGCACCAGCTCGCGGATCCGCTGCCCAAGCCAGGAATCCCCGGGCTCGCGAGTCATGAGGTGAGGGATTCCCTCGGTCGTCAGCCACTGGTCAAGTAGTCGGGCCTGGGTCGTCTTACCGGCACCGTCCCCACCCTCGAAGACAACGAATACACCGCCCAGATCGCGGCCAGTCACCGTCTGGTCAGTCATGGATAGCCTTAAGGATCTTGCGGCGATGCTGTTGCCAGTCATCCCTAAATGATTGTCGGGCCGCAAACAACGATGCCGACGCCCGCTCTACCTCGCGTCCGGCCTCAAAAGCTTCTTGAGGAGACATGTGGGAGACGTCAACAGCCTCGGTCACGCTGCGTTTCGTCTGCGCTATCTCCTTGACGACGGGGCGCAGCTGCTTAGCCACTTTCCCGGCGCGACTCGTGTCGAGAATTCCAGCGACTGCGGCTGCGTGGCGAACTGCAACTTCGGCTGTTGACCACCCCTGCACATCCTCAACGTCATCACACTTGGCCACTGCGTCAGCAACCGACTTCCGAAGCACGCGCTTCATGGTGGGACGTGCGGGCTGGTCAGGATCAACAGTGAGACGCGGGGACCGCGCCGCCGCTGTGATCTCCTCGAGCAACTGGTAATACTCCCGAGAAAGGTTATGGATACTGATGTGACCGGGATCCAGACCCATCACCCGCAAACACAAGTTCTGGGCACGTTCGACCCAAGCCTGATCGAGCAGACCCGACATTGCGTCCAGGGTCTCCGACAGCGCCCGAATCGCCTTCTGAAGCGGCCGAATCGACCCATGGTTACCGTCGTGGATACTGGGGGTCGACATCGTTACTGGGTCGTACCCCATCCCCACAAGATCAGTGCGATCTGGGGACTCTGGAAGAACGCGCGGCTCCGTCCGTGTTGTCTCGGTGGGGCCTAAATCCATCCCCTGGCAACGAACCGCCAGATCAGCCTCGATAACGTCCCGCAACTGTCCAGCCAGCTGAGCCGATACCCAGGTCTGTAATCCGGCACCATGATGAAGGTGCGGACGCGGGTAGTCGGTGAGCGCGCCAGCCCCTGGGCCAAGACGCCGCAAAACCGAAGGGTGCCGGGAGACTGGCACACCGCCCAGAGCCAGGATGCGGTTGGTGAGCCACTCCCGCTGCCCCTCAGCGAGACCCCGTTGTGGGGTGATCGTCAGCTCACGAACCCGCGATGTCGTCACTCCTGACTGGACGACGGCAATGCGGTCGTCGCGGATGAGGGCCAGTTTGGTGCAATCGAGGGCCTCCAGGATCGTCTCGTTACGCTCCCAGGACAGGGCCGCGACCGGGCAGAGGGTCGCCCCGCGCAGGAAAGGACGGGCCAGACAAGTGAAATCTTGAGGCAGTTCACCGGCGGCATCGAGGGCTACTGACCGAGCAACCGGTAACCACGGGGACCACTCGGGAGCATCCATGTACCACTCCCCCAGTCCATCCACGACGCGGTGAGCGACGACAATCCCCGACCTCAGCAGCCGGTGGTCCGGGGAGTCCAGCAAGGTGACCTTGCACTCAATGGTCCGACGGGCCCCGCCGGCGGCGACGATTGTACGCAGGTCGGCTGGAACCGGTCGAGCAGCCGTCCATGCCAACTCGAAGTACAACGGTTCGGTGCTGCCCGAACGACACCCCGTCGCCATCTCAGCTTCCTGACGACGTTTTCGCGTTCGCCTTGGTCACCTTGACGGACTTCGAGGTGGCCTTGGTCGTCGACTTCTTCGTGGTGGTTTTGCGAGTGGTTGTCTTCCTGGTCGTCTTCTTCTTAGTTGGGCTCTTCTTAGCTGGCCCTTTAGCCCGCTTCTCGGCCAGCAATTCCTGGGCCCGCTCCGGGGTGATGTCCTCGACCGAATCGTCCTTGCGGAGGGTCGCGTTGGTCTGGCCGTCAGTAACGTAAGGGCCGAAACGGCCATCCTTGACGACGATCGGGCGTCCCGAGGTCGGATCCTCGCCAAGCTCGCGCAACGGCGATTTAGCCGCAGCACGACCGCGCTGCTTAGGCTGGGCGTAAATAGCCTCGGCCTGCTCCAAAGTGATGGAGAAGATCTCGTCCTCGCTGCCTAAGGAACGCGAGTCCGTTCCCTTCTTGAGATAGGGGCCGTAGCGCCCGTTCTGCGCAGTGATCTCGGTGCCGTCGGCAGCCGTTCCGACCACCCGGGGCAGTGAAAGCAGCTTGAGAGCCTCATCAAGGGTGACGGTCTCAAGGCTCATCGATCTGAACAAGCTAGCAGTGCGCGGCTTCACCTTGTGCTTGGTGCGACGCTTCTTGCCATCCTTGGTTGTTGTCTCAACGATCTCAGTGGCCTCGTCATCGTCAAGGACCTCGGTGACATAAGGGCCGAAACGCCCGTTGCGGGCCACGATCGGACGATGGCTGTACGGATCCAGACCGAGCTCGCGGTCCTGACCGTTCGGGCTTACCAGCAGCTCCTTGGCGGCCTCGACGGTGAGCTCGTCAGGGGGCAGAGCGTCGTCGACATTAGCTCGATTGCCCTCCGGATCCTCAACGTAGGTACCGTAGCGGCCCACCCGGACAACGACGTCAGAGTCGTCGAGCGGGAAGGTGCAGATCGTGCGCGCGTCGATGTCACCAAGCTCAGTGACAAGCTGATGCAGCCCCTCGTGGCCCTCAGTGGGCGTCGGGACGTCGCCGTCGTCAGTCTTGGTCTGGCCAAAGTAGAAGGCTGAGAGCACCGCCACCCGATCGGCATTACCACGGGCGATCTGGTCGAGGGTCTCCTCCATGTCGGCGGTGAACTGGTAGTCGACGAGGTTGGAAAAGTGTTCCTCCAACAGCCTAGTGACGGCGAACGCTAGCCAGGTCGGCACCAGGGCCGAGCCCTTCTTGAAAACGTAGTCACGGCTGGTGATAGTGCGGATGATTGATGCGTACGTCGATGGGCGACCGATCTCTAGTTCCTCGAGCTTTGCCACCAGGCTGGGTTCGGTGTAGCGGGCCGGCGGGCGGGTGTCGTGCCCCTTAGCGGTCACCTCGCGTGGGTCTAGATCCTGTCCCTTCGACAACTGAGGCAGACGTTTCTGCGCGTCATCGGAAGCTCCTTCGTCGACGGACTCGACGTAAGCGCGCAGGAAACCATGGAAAGTGATGGTGCGTCCAGACGCGGTGAAGGTAGCGGTGGTGACATCGCCGTCGGGCAGGTTTACCGGCGAGACCGGGGTAGCATCAATAGTCACCGAAAGGGTTTCGCCCTTGGCGTCGGCCATTTGAGAGGCCAGGGTACGCATCCAGACCAGCTCGTAAAGCCTAAACTCGTCACCGGTCAGGCCGGTTTCAGCTGGGGTGCGGAAGTGTTCGCCAGCAGGCCGGATGGCCTCGTGGGCTTCCTGAGCGTTTTTCACCTTAGAGGCGTAGATGCGCGGCTTGTCCGGAATGTGGTCGGAACCATAGAGCTCGGCAGCCTGGTTGCGAGCCGCGTGAATGGCCTCCTGAGACAGGGCCACCGAGTCGGTACGCATGTAGGTGATGTAGCCGCCTTCGTAGAGATTTTGGGCGACCGACATGGTGCGCTGGGAGGTGAAGCCGAGCTTGCGGCCTGCCTCCTGCTGCAAGGTCGTGGTGCGGAAGGGAGCGTAAGGGCGGCGGGTGTACGGCTTGGATTCCACCTTGGTGACGGTGAACGGAGCCTTTTCGAGGGCCTTCGCGATAGCGGTCGCGGCAACTTCGCCAAGGCGGCGCACGCTGGAAGTGAGGTTGCCGTGGGAGTCGAAGTCGCGGCCGGTGGCGATCTTGGTGTCATCGAGGGAAACCAAGCGGGCCTGAAACTCATCCAGGTCGGCGGTTAAGGTGGCTTCCATGTCCCAGTAGTTCGCGCTGGTGAACGCCATCCGCTCGCGCTCACGGTCGACGACTAGCCGGGTAGCCACCGACTGCACGCGACCTGCCGACAGCCGTGGCAGTACCTTCTTCCACAACACCGGGGACACCTCGTAACCGTAGAGACGGTCAAGGATGCGTCGGGTCTCCTGGGCATCAACGAGGTCTGTATCAAGCTCTCGGGTATGGGCGACGGCCTCGTTGATGGCCTTCTCGGTGATCTCGTTGAACACCATGCGGCGCACCGGCACCTTCGGTTTGAGCTCGTCAAGCAAATGCCAGGCGATGGCCTCCCCCTCGCGGTCACCATCGGTAGCGAGCAGGAGCTCGTCAGCGTCCTTGAGCAAGCTCTTGAGTTCGCGGATCGTCGACCGCTTTTCTGGAGAAACGACGTAGACCGGGGTGAACTCGTTATCGACGTTGACTCCGGTACGCGCCCATGGCTCCCCTTTGTACTTGGCGGGAACCTCGGATGCGCTGGTGGGCAGGTCGCGCACGTGACCCTGGCTGGCTCGCACGGTGTACTTGGGCCCCAGGTACCCGGCGATCATCGTGGCCTTATGGGGGGACTCGACGATGACGAGGCTCTTGGTCGGTGACATTCCTGCCTTCTCCGTTGACGTGATGTGAGCTGCTGGGCTGCCCAAAATGGACGGTCCGCGGCCCAATGTAGCGGCACCGTCACCGGTGGTCGCGCGTCAACCGTAACAACAGCCGTCGCATCCGGCACCTCGGGTATGCCAGAAACGTGAACACTTCGTCCCCGACGGACCGGCTACACATGAGATGCCGGAGGTCGAGAGCGCGTCCGGATCCTCAGGGCATCAGGCCTGTTTGGTGAGCTTAAGGTGCCATTCGTCAGGACCCTCGACGAGGTACTCGACGCCAACACTGCCGATCTGCTCAAGCTGGCTCAGCAGGGGCAGCGGGTTGTGCGGGGCAATAAGGACCATCGAGGCACCCGGCTGCAGCTGCGCAAAGGCACCGATGACGGCACCATGACGGATAGCGTGCGGAATAGTGCGCACATCGAGCTCAGGCAGCTCGGTGTCGCTTTCACCGCAGCTGCAGTGATGGGTCTCGGTAAGCGGGATCTCCTGGTGGTCAGTCATCGGTCCTCCTTTTTAATGATTGCTTCGCCAAAAATAGCGCACCCGGGATCGAAGTGTGGCATTACGGACTACAGCGCTCAGCATGCACCCGGTCATGCCGTCTCGAGGATGCCGTGGCGCAGGCACTCGCGAACCAGAGGCAGCACCTCGATGAGCAAGGCGTCATGGTCAACCTCAAGAATCGCAGAGACGGCATCGGTGATCTGTGCCAAGGTGAGTTCACCGTCGCAAGCACCCAATACTCCGCCAGAAGCCGTCGTCATCTCGACAGCCCGGCACAGCCCGCGACGCTGACGCAGCACGATGTGCTCAGGGTCGGTAGCACCGGGGCGTCCGGCAGTTTCGCTGTCAACGTTGGGGGCGATGCGCCAACGTCGAGCAAGCAGGCCCTCGTCACTGAGACACGCCCAGGTGACAGCCTGAGCGCGTCGGGCCATCGTTTCACCAATCGGTTGTGCCACCTGCCAGGGCCATTCTTCGAAGCAGAGATCGGGATCATCCCGGCCCGCCTTGGTCAAAGTGATCCACCCCAGGGACACACCGGTGACGTCGAGATCGTCGAAGTAGGACAACCACTCGTCGTAGCGAGACCGCCACTGGGCAGACCCGTCCAATCCGGCATCGGTAAGCCAGGCCTCGATGTACTCGCAAGCGTCGAGGTGCTCGCGCTCGACCACCCACAGGTCACAGCCAGTCTCCTCGACCCAGGTGGCGAGCCTTTCGGACCACGGTTGATCACCGATATGGGCCCAGTTGGCAAGAACCTGGAGCATCCCGCCGTCATTGAGACGGGCAGGGGCACCACGAACCACGGCCTCCACCAAGCCGTCCCCACAGAACCCTCCCTCCCGGTAGATCAGCCGTTGGCCATCACGGCTAGGCGGAGCCATGACGTAGGGCGGATTAGTGACGATGAGGTCGAAGGTGTCGTGGCCGCAGGGGTCGTAGAGGGATCCATCCCGGATGTCCACGTCGGCGTGAGAAAGACGGCAAGTGAGCTGGGCCATCTCGAGAGCTCGAGGGTTGACGTCAGTGGCGACGACATGATCGGCATGACGCGACAAGTGCAGGGACTGGACGCCGCACCCGCACCCCATGTCGAGGGCGCTCCCCACATGAGTTGGTACAGCCATCTGGGTCAGTGAAACTGATGCTGGTGAAACGCCTAATACGTAGTCAGGGCGGATTTTAGTGATGGCCTTATCCAAGCCCGGGGTGAGGTCGGAAACTGTCCACCCCGAAGCGCCGTCGTCGGGGGACCCGTAGGGACGCACGTCGACCAGGGCGCGAGCTGTCGATCCCGCAATGCTGACGATGCCGGCCTCGGTGAGGGCTTGCAGCGGCAACGGTGCCAACTGTTCAACAGGAACGGGCTGCTGCAACAGCCATAGACGAATAGCTCCGGCCAGGGCATCCGTGCGCCCTGCTAACGCCCGCAGAGCTGGTGTGGTGCTATTTCTGGTCAACCCGAGCTGCCCAGAGTCGCCGATGGCGGCCATGACGGGATCAGTCACGTACCCGATATCGGTGAAGATGTGCCGCAGCTGTTCGATCTCGTCGACGGTGAGGTGTCTGCCCATGGTGGCAATCTTGGCGCGTGATCGTTCCATCTGTCTCGTCAACCCGTGACGCTGTGTCGCGGTTGTTGGCCATCCCCCAGGTGGTCTATCTCGATCATCGCGAGGCCGCAGCAGGACGCACCTGCGAGTGGCCTTCGTGGTTCCCCGAGGATTGTCGTCAAGCCGTCGAAGCGGCTGGGATTCATCGGCCATGGCAACACCAGGCGCGATTCGCCGAGCTGGCAAGAGCAGGCCGTCATGCAGCGATTTGTACCGCAACGGCGTCGGGAAAAACCTTGGCCTATTTGTTGCCAATCATGGCTGCGACGGCATCGACCACCCCGGTGATGCCGGAATCGCCAACTCCTGGCCTGCCGGCATCTTTGCGGGATTCCCTACACCGCAACAGTGCCCTGTACCTGGCTCCCACGAAGGCCCTGACTCACGACCAAGAACGCGTTTGCCACGAGGTTGGGCCGAGGAATTGGCTGGTTTCAACCCTTGACGGCGATTCCGATGAGGCTGAGCGTCGTTTCGCCCGGGAGCAGGCCCGATACGTCCTCACGAACCCGGACATGTTGCACCACACGGTGCTGCCGTCTCATGCACGATGGGCTGGGTTACTCGGAAGCCTGCGATATGTCGTCATCGATGAAGCCCACCAATATCGCGGGGTCTTCGGGGCACACGTAGCCCAGGTTATCCGCCGGCTGCGCAGGCTTTGTCGGATGCATGGCGCAGATCCGGTATTCCTGCTTTCTAGCGCAACCTCGACGAACGCCGCCGAAGCCGGGACCCGCCTGCTCGGTGTAGAGAAGGTCGAGGTCGTTGATGAGGACTACTCCCCGCACCCGGGCCGTGACGTCGTCTTGTGGCAGCCAGCCGAGTCCATCTCAGCCGATGCGACGGGACTCGTAGCTGACCTGACCGACGCCGGATTACAGACGATCTGTTTCGTCGCCTCGCGTTCGCTGGCAGAGGTCATTTCTGCCCATGCCCAGGACCGGGTAACTAGCGGGGCTCGGGTTACCGCGTATCGGGCTGGGTACCTTCCCGAGGACCGACGACGTATCGAGGCCAAACTGCAGGACGGCTCGATGCGAGCGGTCGTCGCGACGAATGCCCTGGAGTTGGGTGTAGACATTTCGGGGATGGACGCTGTCGTTATCGCCGGGTATCCAGGGCGACTGTCGGCCTTGTGGCAGCAGGCTGGTCGAGCCGGACGGTCGGGCCGTGACGCGTTGGTAGTGCTCATGGCCCGGGAAAATCCGCTGGATCAATACCTCTTTGAGCACCCCGAATTATTGTTCTCGTCCTCGGTGGAATCAACTGTGCTGCACCCAGATAACCCGTATGTGCTCGGCCCGCACGTGGCCGCGGCCGCCCAGGAGGCATACCTCTCCCCTGCGGACGAAGAGTTTTACGGGTCGGCCTTTGCCGGGATATGCAAAACGTTGACAGGCCAGAACGTACTGCGACGTCGCGGAAATCGGCTGTTCTGGACTCGTCCGGAACGGGCTGTCGACGCCATCGACCTGCGATCGGCGGCAGGCAAAGGGATTGACATTATCGACGTGTCCACCGGGAGGGTCATCGGGGTAGTCGACGAAGCCGCCGCAGACCGTACCGTGCATCCAGGCGCGGTGTACCTGCATCAGGGGGATCAGTGGCTGGTCGACGAATACAACCCGGTCGAGCACCACGCCCTGGTGCACCAGGACCTGCCGGGATATTGGACTCAACCCCAGTCAGCGTCGACGGTGAGAATCCTTCGGGAGGAGAGACGTCGCGATTGTGGTCCCGGATATGTGGCGTGCGGGCAGGTAGAACTGACAGAGCAAGTTGTTGGGTATCTGCGTCGCGACGAAATCACCAATGATGTGTGGGACTCGGTGGCCCTCGAGATGCCCACCCACACCATGATCACCCAGGCCTGCTGGTGGGTTATTCCCGACAAAGTCGTGGACGACCTGAAGCTTGATGCCGTCCATTTGGCAGGGGCCGCCCATGGCGCTGAGCACACCGCGATTGGGCTACTGCCAATGTACTCACCGTGTGACCGATGGGATGTGGGTGGGGTGTCGACGGTGATGTTGCCTGACACTGGAGCGTGCACCATCGTCGTCCACGACGGTCAGGCCGGTGGGGCTGGATTCGCCGAGGCCGGTTTCGAGAAGGCCGAGGAATGGTGGCATGCCACCACCATGCGCCTAGCCCAATGTGGATGTGAGTCTGGATGCCCCGCCTGCGTCGTCTCGCCCAAATGCGGGAATGCCAACCAGATGCTCGATAAGGCCGCTGCTGCCGCACTGACGGCAGCGATGGATCCGCTGGGCTAATCGGTCATTCGACATGGTTTATGGTGCGGCTTCGGTATCCCCTCCTCGCGGATGTTTGTGTTACCACCCCTGCAACGTCCCCAGCACTACTCTGGGCAGCTCAGCACCCCAGGTTGGTGATTCGCATCTGCTTACGGACAAGCTCGTGACGGACAACTGACCCAGGTCGTCTTCGGCTGCCTAGGCCGAAATGGCCTCGTTCGGTGCCATTTCTGGAACCATCCGCAACGCTCGATAGAGGTACAATTCCCCGGTCCTATGAGCATCAGGAATGACGGTGATCCGTCCCAATTCCATATCGAGATCTCGATACAGCATCCGTGCAGCGGCACCTGGAACTCATGCGCTAGGACGGATCACCGACGCCCCCTAGGGCCGCCTATGGTTTCCCTGGCATTTCTGGGCGAAATTCTCACTCCATCGGGCCGGCCCGAGACGATTTCACCACCCTGGTAGGCATTCCCGGCAACTCCCATCCGCGATGAAGCTGTACCCCTACCTCGACGGTCACAGACGACCCGCTCTCCGTGTTATGCACAACGCATGAAACCAGTTCAGCCCCATTGGCTTTGACGGTTCGCTCGGCCACGGGGCAGCCAGGCTCCCCGACGGCCTGGGCTCCCCCAGCAGCCAATGCGGCCATGTCAGACGTCTCTTCCGCACGATGAGTAGCTGACCACCATCCCGTGATTAAAAGTGACATCCACACTGCCGCGATGAACCCCACCCCGACAGCCGCCAACAGCAGGGTCCCCGAGCCTCGTTCTCCACCCGCTTTGGTGCCACGAGACCGGATTCTCGACAAGACCAAATTCATCATGTCTGCCCCGGTTCCATCGGAGAACGGGCCTGCCCTCGCAGGTGTACCGGCCCGATCCTCCCCAACGACCTGTCGACCTCAACGGTCACGTTCACCCAGCCGCCGGATGTGGTTGTAGATACCTTGGCTCCGGTGGGCGCGTTGCTCTCGGCCTGCCAAGCCGACGCGGTATCCCCGCGAGCCACCTGACGGGCCACCTGGGCGGCCGTCGTACGGCAGGCATCCTCGACGACTACCAGCCCCACCACCCAACAACTTGTCGCCACTACCAGGGTGGCTGCGATGAGACTGACAGCCATCTCGACTGTCACCATCCCCCGCGCTACACGCTGCCGGGATCGCTGCGGGGAGCGACCCGGCGTGGCGGACACCCGCGAGCGTCCGCCACGACGAGCCAGACCGGTCACGGCAGCATGCCTCCTGCCTTGCCAATGATGCTGACAACCAGTTTGAGCAGCTTCGTAAAGACCTCCTGGTGGGTGACGATCTTGAGCAAGACCAGCGCGAGCGCGACGGCGGCAAGCATGCCGACGGCGTACTCCGCGGTAGCCATGCCACGATCAATGATCTTGTTGCGCGCTGCTCGGTAACGCCCTCGATAACGGGGCTCTACCACATCAGTAGCGCCAACCAGATCGAGAGACCTAGCAGAGATGACGGGTTCCGTCGTTGGATCGGTGTTCTCAGACACTGTCGTCTCCTGTCTGTTTATCAGGCCGGGCCACTCCCGACCTCTGTGAGGCGCGTGCCTCACACCTCCAGTTGTCGTTTGAGCTCCCAAAATCCGCCAGTCAGTTTTATTTCTGTGGATAACCCGCCTACGGTCACCCAAACCCCCTGTGGACAACCGATAACAGGCAGGACGACATGCCCGTGCCCTCACGGCACAGCTCGTGTCGTCACAGCGCCCCCAACACCATTCCGGCGATAATCGGCACCACCCCAACCAACAAGAAGGCTGGAAGGTGACAGCACACCAGCGGACCGATGGCGTCAACTCCCGCCTTACGTGCCTTTTTCTCGGCCTTTTCTGCGGCTGCAACCTGAAGTTGCGCAGCATGGGCCGACAACAGTTCACTGATCCCTTCACCAGAGTTCACGGCTCGTGAGACGTCCTGAGCAGGATCACGCCACACTTCTACCGACGCGAGATCGTTCCAAGCCCTCGAGTCCGGCACTCCTGCCGCCAGAGACGACGCCAACCGACGCAAATCCTCAGCGCATGGTCCTTCCAACGATTCGGCTACCGTTGTTACTGCCGACCGCAATGGCAGCCCAGCCTCCATCGCACTCGAGAGCATCAGGAGGGCCTCAGGCAGCTGGGCCGCCCGATGCTGTTCCATCCGTCTATGCCCCGATGCCTCAAGCCGGCCAGATCCCCACCACATCACCGCTCCCACAAGAACGGATAAACCCGCCGCTGCTGGAAACGGCCACGGCACGCCGACGAGGACCGCGCAGGCCGCAACTAGCCCCGCTAGCACCCGTATGTGCGATGCTGGGGCTCCGGGGCGAGGAGCCAGCCAAACGGGAGGCGGTTTCCGACCCTGAGTACGTGTTCGTGCTGTCGCCGGAACGACCAGCCACGCTGCAATCGCGGCCATGATCATCGCCGGAAGGAGGGTTCCCGTCACATCGATGTCGCTCATGGCAGTGCCTCCTTCGCTACCCGATCAGCCAGAGACTCACTCCACAGCACCCCAACGCATGCCAGCAGGGTCGATCCCAACAAGCAAGCCCTCCCTAGCCATGTAGTGGTAAGGAACACCGTCGGATGCGCTCCGACGACATGGCCCATGAGCAATCCGACCAGAGGTAGCAGACCCATGATCCGCCCCGACGCCCGAGCCGCCGCGAGTTCGGAGTCGAGGGTGGCTTCTAGACGGGCTCGCCGAGCTGTTCCTTCAGCCACGGATTTCGCCGCTGGGGCGAGGGGCGCACCTGTTGTCGCCGCCAAGTGCCACGCGTGGGCTAGTGGCACCAGACCAGCCATCCCTGGTTGCCGGGAGGTGGCAATGAGGGCGTCGGAAACGCTTCCGCCCACTGCATGAGCCCGCCTAGCCTGAGCCAATACCTCCACGTCATCGGCCACGTGCTCTAGTGCAACTGAGGGGATCTCCCCCACCGACACCCGTCCAGCCAAGGCCCTTGTCGCCCGGGCAACATCGCGACCGCCTTTAAGAATCTGGGCTCTTCGACGTTGACGGCGCACAACGACAAGCACCGTTTCGCCCACGACTACCGTCATAACGGCCCACACCACACCGCTCGCGCCAAAAAGTAACCAGGCCACCACGAACCCCACCGGTATCCCCGACCACGCTGGCAGATGCCGCCCTTCCTGCTTCCTTGTGGCGGATGGCATAGCTATCCATACCGCCAACCCCATAAGCAAGGAGGCTCCGATGACCGTCATCGCGCCACCTCCATTCCGAGCAACTGCGACAACCTCCCCGCACCGTCGCCAAGAGTCATCACGCCGTCGGCATCCCACCGCACGGCGGGTAGGACCACAGCTCGACCCTCGACATCGACGAAAACCCCAATCTCCGCCACCCGTCGCCCCCTCTCTCCCCTCTCCACATGAATGACGGTGTGGAGGGCTGCGGTGATCTGAGCCGATGCCGCCTCCCGAGATAACCCACCCAAAGCAGCCAGAGCCTCCAGACGAGCTGGTACCTCGGCCACCCCGTTGGCGTGCACCGTCCCGCAACCACCCTCATGACCGGTATTGAGGGCCATGAGGAGATCTCGCAGTTCCGCCCCTCGCACCTCTCCAAGGACGATCCGGTCGGGCCTCATTCGCAAGCACTGACGGACCAAGTCGGTCAAAGTCACCGATCCTTTACCCTCAGAGTTGGCTGCGCGGGCCTCCATTGACACCCAGTGCGGATGGTCGATCCAGATCTCCCGGGAGTCCTCCACAATGACCAGCCTTTGGTCCGACGGCAAGCTCGTCAGCATCGCGGAAAGCAGGGTCGTCTTTCCGGTCCCGGTACCCCCAGTTACCAAGAAGGCTAACTTCCGGCTCAAAATTGTGTCGATCATCCGTCGGCACCCCGGCGCCATCGATCCTCCGGTTACCCAATCGTCGAGGGAGAGGCAGCGTCGGGACGGCACTCGCAAACTAAGACAGGTCCCTGGCCTCGCCAGCACATCCAAGACAGCGTGAACCCGGGTGCCGTCGGGCAGCCTGGCATCCACCCACGGATTGCCGTCATCGAGCCGACGCCCCACCGCTGCAGCCAACCGCACTGCTAAAGCCCTTACTTCCTCAGGTCCGCTGAAGGTGACGTCGGTCAGTTCCAGGCCTTGTCCGCGGTCGATAAACACCTGGTTGGGACCGTTGACGAGGACGTCAGTGACCCCGTCCATTACCAGCAAAGGATCTAATCGCCCGGCCCCAGTGCTGGTGCGGCGTAGCTCTTCAACGACCGCCAATACGGTTTTGTCTGAAGCCACCCGGCCACAGTCGAGAATGGCGTGAGCGACGTCCATCGGTGTCCAGTCCCGCGCAAGGCCAGCCAGTCGGCGTCGCACCTGCTCGACGAGCTTGAGATCCGGTTCTTCTCCGTTCATGAGCCCATCACCTGATCAACGAGCTCAGCGCACCCGCTACGCCATCGTCGGGAGGCCACCACCCATGGTGCTTCCCCATCCCCCTGACCACGAGCCAGTCGGCGGTCGTCCTTGATCGTCATATCGGGCCGTACCCCCAACACCGACTCGATGTCCTCGTCCGGCATGGATCGTCCTGGCCCTCGCCGCGCTACGAGGAGGTCCGGAAGGTTCTGCCCTCTGGCCGTCATCACAGATCTGAGGTCAGCCGCCACCACCCCGACCTTGACGTTCACCGTCACCTCCGGGGTATCAAGACCTCCCGGATCCACGACGACAAGATCGTGATCGCCAGCCAGGGAATCAACCACAGCCCTACGGGCTGCTGGAGGCACGTGAACACCCACCCTGCCTGCACTCACCACCTCAACACCGTCGAGGGAAGGCACGTGAGACCCCAAATCAGTCGTCACCCCGCGGGCCGACGCCAACTCAGGCCACCGCCACCCGTCTTTTCTCTCGATGCCTAGCAGCAGGTCGATCCCGCCGGCACTGGGATCAAGTTCAACCAGCCCAACCTTCATCCCCGACCTCGCAGCGGCCCACGCCAGACCTGATGCCAAGGTGCTGACCCCAGTACCGCCTCCACTCGAATTCACCTGCACCACTGTGGCCCTCGATGTCGTCGCCAGTTCGTCATGGAGAATCTCAGTAAGCACCTGATTGGCTCGCGGCACGACGATGACGCTGGCCGATAGTCCCGCCGACCAGCGTGCCGCCTCCTCAGCGTCGAAACCGACGACATGGGTGCCCGGCCGTGGAGACAGCCCCCACGCCATCACCGACCCAGCCATGTCCGCTCCTACCAGCAATGGACCATTCTTCGACCAAGCCCGTGACACGGCTTCGCGGCCCCCTAGGACTTCCACACCAACCCCACCGCTGGCTGCCACTGACCCGACGACTTCCGCCAATCGACTATCCCGGGTCACCAAGGCGACCGCTGTCTCCTCCGGGGCAGCACTATGCGCAGGCCCATGCACCGCAGCGCCCCGTCCCTGTCCAAGAATCTTCATACCTTCAGTTGTCGTCGGAAACCGCAGAATTCATCACCCAATGTCAGATCTGTGGAAAACCGTGCCAACTCGCCGACGAGCCCCTGTGGACAACCCTGGCCACCACGATTCCCTCTACAATCGGGGCCATGGCAGTCTCTTCGGCACCGCATCTTCCCAGCGGCACATTCGAATGGCTGACTGCCGGACGTGTGGACCCAGGTAGTCGAGTCGTCGTGCTGTGTCCGACCGTCGCCCATTGCCGAGCCGTTGCCTCCTATGGGGCCGACGTCCTGGCCGTTCACCGCGATCCCGATACCGCGGCAAAACTCAACCGCATCCCTGGCGTCATGGCCATCTGCGGGTCGCCCGAATCGTTACCTCTTAATTCATCCAGTTTCGATGCTGTCTTGGTGCATCAGGGCTTTCACGAATTGGCCCCCGGCCTCGCCTTACCTGAAATCGCCCGCGTCCTGCGCCCAGGCAGTGTCCTCGGCGTCTCCTGGCTGGTACGCGATGACACTGTTCCGTGGGTCAAGCGGCTTGCAGCGCTACTGCGCACCGTCGATGAAAATGCTATGAGCGGCGACTACGGCACCGAGTCAGTACATGAACTCATCTCCAGCAAGTACTTTCCGGAGGACGAGCACACCACCAAGCGCCTGTGGGTGCCGGTCGACCGTGACTCTCTCGTCGCCATGGCTGCGGCCCGACCGGCCGTCCGGGCCCTCGACTCCGACGCCCGCTCCAACTTGCTCACGAAGGTTGCCGCACTCGCCGACGATTCTGCCGGGACTAGCGGGTTACGTCTGCCCTATCAACTTGAATGCTGGCGGGCTTGGGTCAACCACGATGAGCTCACCACCCCTATTCGACCCCATGACGACGGCCTGACGATCACGCTCTGATCCCGCTCACACCGTGCCTTAACACGGTCCATCCACCCTATGAGCGCCGATCGGTGACATCACACCAATTTGGTATGCTGCTACATAGGGTGTGCCGGGAAGTCTGGTCGGCGTGACTCTGTCCCCTATCCCGCTGAGCCCGCGCCGCGGGTTCCCGAGAGGCATTTATGACGGATTCCCGCAAGAACAAGCGGCCTCGCAAGAGCATCCTTCGACCGGTGACAGGCCCGAACGCCCTTCACCTGTCTGACATCTTCCGAAACGAGACCACGGGCGGCATGCTGATGCTGGCAGCCACGGTCGCAGCCCTCTTGTGGGCCAATCTTGGTCATCACTCGTACCATTTCTTCCGTGAATTGGCCCTTGGTCCGCTCACAATCGAGCAGTGGGCGGCTGACGGCCTTCTAACGGTCTTCTTCTTCATCGCCGGCCTCGAGCTCAAGCGAGAGTTCGTTGAGGGATCGCTATCGCGACCTGCTGACGCATTGGTCCCCATCGTTGCCGCAGTATGCGGAATGGTGTTCCCGGCTGGCATCTACACGCTATTCAACGTGTTAGCCAGCGACGGACACCCGGCAGGTTGGGCCATCCCGATGGCAACCGACATCGCCTTCGCCTTAGCGGTACTAGCCATCGTCGGAGCAGGCTTGCCACAGGCCGTACGAGCCTTCCTACTCACCTTGGCCATTGCCGATGACCTCGGTTCGATCATCGTGATCGCAGTCTTCTTCTCCACGGGCCTGGACATCTGGTGGCTCGCCGGTGCGATCGCCTGCATCGGCCTCTGGGGAGCGATGCAACACTTCCACGTCGATAACGGTTGGTGGTACGTGCCGATCTTCATCGTCGGGTGGTGGTGCATGCTGCGCTCCGGCGTTCACGCCACCATCGCCGGCGTCGCTTTTGGCCTCCTAACCCGCACTGAGGAAGACGTCCTGGACGACCCCGTTGATCGCTGGCAGCACAAAGTGGAGCCATGGTCGGCCGGTGTCATCGTCCCCTTCTTCGCCCTTATGAGCGCCGGTGTCCACGTCAGCGGGAAAACCTTCCTGGCCCTGTGGACTCACCCAATCTCGCTAGGTATCGTCTGCGGGCTCATCCTCGGAAAGGTCATCGGCATCACCCTCGGATCCTGTCTCACCGCCCGATTCACCTCAGCTGAGCTGGGTCGCGGTGTTGTATGGCGCGACATCATCGCGGTAGCTATGTTGGCGGGCATCGGATTTACCGTCTCGATGCTCATGACCGATCTGTCCTTCCCGAAGAACCACGAATTCGCGGACGAGGCCAAGGCATCCGTGCTGATGGCATCCTTCTTGGCGGCCATCCTTGGTGGTGGCATGCTGCACCATCGCGGCAAAAGTCACGCCATGCGCCAGACCAAACATTCCCACGAGGTTCCGGTAGCAGCCGGTACCTGCAACGACTAAAGCTAATTCCTGCGACGACAACTCAACCCGAATACAGCAGATCGAACCTATTCCCGTTAGGCTGAGATCACCACATTCATCACGCGGAGGCATCCCATGGCAGACAAGCTCCCGGTTGGCGATACGATTGACAACCTTAAGACGGACGGCCAGAAATTCGTCCAGGACTCCAAGGCCTTGGTGACGGCGGAGATCAAGCCTGCCGCCAAGCACGCCGGGATTGGTGTCGGTATGTTCGGAGGCGCTGGTTACTTCGGTATCGTCGGCGCACTGTTGCTGTGGCTGTGTGGCGCCTTCGCTTTCTCTCTCATGTGGCAGCATATTGGCAACTGGGACATCTTGCTGTCTCTAGTTGTCGGTTTTGCGACGATGGCTGTCGTCCTATTCATCCTGGCAGGCATCCTCGCTCTGGTCGGCAAGGGACAGATCTCTCAGGTCAAGGCCCCGACCGGCATCGTTGACGAGGCTAAATCGACCCTCGGGGCGGTCAAGTCAGCCGTCGCCCGTGGTAAATACAACGCCACTGCCCGCAGCAGCATCGACGCCAGCGAAGCTCCTTCCCCTGCCACTCCAGTGTCGGTTGGCGGCGCTTCCGCTCCCCGCCGCGCTAGCGGTGCCACCGAGCGCGACTAAGCTAACTGTTACGGCTCTCCCACAGTTATGTGGGAGAGCCGTTGCTTTATGATGCAGCCGTCAAGGCACGCAGCCCGCACCTCAAGGAATGTCATTCGGTGTCGTCCCCTCCGGCAGGCGTCGAGCCCCTAGATATCCTTCCGGAATCTCCACCATGCGCTCCCGATCCCACGGTCGGGACCATCCGCCGCGATCCAGCAAAGCATTGAGAACGTGGGCAGTGAATCCCCACACGAATATATCGGGTAGAACGAAGGCCGGACCGCGATATCCCGAGGGGTGACGTGTGGTGGCACGAGCCGCCGGATTTGCCAGGTCAGCCAGTCTGACACGCTGCACCATGGCCACCTCGGCGGGATCCACGACCCCAACTGTCCCTGCCCCACTCCAAGTGGCGATGACGGTCGTGACATCAGAGCCGCTAGCAGCCACGTGGGCAGTCGGCAGCACTCCCCTCACGGTGACGAGGCGTCTGTCCAATCCCACCTCCTCGTGGGCTTCCCGTAGGGCGGTATCGACGATCGTCTCGTCAGTGTTCTCAGCCCGACCCCCAGGTAGGGCTACCTGTCCAGCATGGTGACGCAAGGACAGTGGTCGTCGAGTCAGGACAATGTCGTTCCTTTCCTCGCTGATAAGGGCCAGCACCGCCGAGGATCGTCCGCCGCCAGGTCGTCGTCCCACTGAAAAATCAGGGTCGTCACAGCCAAGACTCGCGATGAGGGCACTTAAGTGGCTCATGGCGTCCTCTTAATGGCCTTGTCAATAGCAGAGTCAAGCTCCCGCTGGGAGCGCCACTGCCCACTGTGGCGGGTGACGATAGTTCCGTCGCGCACGATGAAGGTGACGGGCACCCCACTGATCTGCCAAGCGCCTTGGATAGTGCTGTCAGGATCCTGCAGGTGAGGGAAGGTCAGACCCGCGTCACCCGCAAACGAAATGGCCTCGGATGCGTCAGATTCGGCATAATCGATGCCAAGGAAGTGCACCCGGTCGTGATACCTGCGGTACGCGTTTGCAATGAGCGGAGCCTCACTACGACATGGTCGACACCACGACGCCCAGATCGTCACGACGGTCACGCCCCTCGATGTCGCCCGAGACATGGAGATCGTCGGCCCCTCGCCAAGGCATTGCAAGCCGTGATCGGGCATGGGCCGGCCCTCTGTGGCCGTCCCGGAACTTTTCGCAATCGGCCCCGACGGCAAATGCGAGCACCCCGGTATTCCGGCATTTTCACGCTGATGAGCTATGCCCGCATCTCCCCCGCAGCCAGCAAACATCAAGGCGGCCATCACCGCGCCGAAAACGTTCATCCCCCTCATCGACGCGGCTCCCGGACTAACGTGGCGGCCTCCTCAGGATCCGTTGGGCCTTCCCCGAAGGAGGGGCACCGCTCGGCAACCGGGCATACCCCGCAGGCAGGACGCCGCGAGTGACAGCGCCGCCGCCCGTGCCAGATGAGGCGGTGACACAACATCACCCATTCGGACGGGTCAAAAAGCTCAGCCAGGTCGGTTTCCACCTTGGCGGGGGTAGTCGCATCGGTCCAGCCCAGACGTCGAGACACCCGCATGACGTGGGTGTCCGGGGTGATTCCGGGGATGCCGAAGGCATTACCTAAAACAACATTGGCGGTCTTACGACCGACTCCGGGCAGGGTCACAAGCGAGTCAAGATCGTCAGGGATGGCACCGTCAAAATTGTCGACGAGCTTTGCACCCATCGACACAAGGCGCGCTGCTCGGGTTGGTCCACATCCCAACGGGGCGACTACTGTCTCGACTTCACCAATGTCGGCATCGGCCAGGGCCTGGGGGCCAGGCCAACGGTTGAACAACGTGGGTGTGACGGTATTGACTCGCCGATCCGTCGTCTGAGCCGACAGCACCGTAGCAACGAGCAATTGGTACGGACCGACGTAATTCAACTCGCAGTGAGCGTCTGGATAGGCCTCGGCAAGAAGTACTCGCACCTCGTTGGCGCACGCGCGGCAGTCCTCCCGTTGAGGTCGAGATGCGC
This sequence comes from Cutibacterium sp. 37298, assembly GCF_023838685.1. Classification (NCBI taxonomy): domain Bacteria; kingdom Bacillati; phylum Actinomycetota; class Actinomycetes; order Propionibacteriales; family Propionibacteriaceae; genus Cutibacterium; species Cutibacterium sp. 37298. Next base: position 679,740 of record NZ_JAJNRJ010000001.1, on the reverse strand, counting down.
TAGGGGATGCTGCCATGGAGCTAAGCATAGGAGGAGAATCGAGGCCCGGTGTCAGCACGGAATGTGACAGCTGCCACAATGTAGGCACACGCCCGGCCACAAATGGTCGAACGATGCACGTGCTCATGAGGGGAGATGTTCGGATGGCAAATGTGGTGGCAACAGCGGCGACCCAACCGTTCTTCGCAACTCTCGGCGCCGCCTCGGCCGCCCGAATCATGGCCATGTGTGAGGCGTCAGTCTGCCCGCGAAATACCGTGATCTTCGAGGCCGGAGACTCGGCTGACAACCTGTACCTCGTCGTCGAAGGAAAAGTGAAGCTCACTCGCTCCACAACTGCCGAAGACCTCACTCCCCGCGACTCCCTGTTATGGCTTATGGGCCCCAATGACATGTTTGGGGAGCTGTCGCTGGTTGACGGCGGCACCCGCTCCACGACGGCCACCACTGTGACCCGCTGCAGCCTGCTCAAGGCTCCGGGTGCGCAGATGCGCGAGCTCGTTAAAGGCCGTCACGACGTCGCCCTGGCTATGTTGGGACGCCTGTCGGAGCGCCTGCGTCGAGCCGACGACAACACCGCCCATTTTGTCTCCGGTGACGTCCCAAGTCGATTGGCGTACACCCTGCTCGACCTGGCGCGACGCTTCGGTACCGCGAACCCGTCAACTGGGCACATCGTGGTGCGTCACGACCTCACCCAGCACGAGCTCGCCCAGGCCGTCGGCTCCTCCCGAGAGACCGTCAACAAGGCGCTGACGGATTTCGCCGCTCGGGGATGGATCGCGGCGCGACCCAAGGTTGTCACCATCATGGAGCCAGAGAAGCTGGCATCACGGGCCAACTGAGTTCGCGGCACCTCGCATCCACAAGTGTGGGGGCCAGGCGTTGACACCTGGCCCCCACAGTATTGTTCTGGAACCGGCGCGATCAGACTTCGACGGTCAGTTCGACCTCGACGGCTGATCCGAGTGGCAAGGTGGTCACCCCGACGGCGCTGCGGGCGTGTCGGCCATGCTCACCAAAGACCTGGCCAAGCAGCTGCGAGGCGCCGTTGGCTACCCCAGCTTGACCGGTGAAGTCCGGGGCCGAGTTGACGAAGACGACCACTCGGACAATCCGCTTAATGGCGTCCAACCCACCGGCCACGTCAGCCACAGCAGCGATGGCGTTAAGAGCAGCGGCGCGGGCAGCCTCAGCGGCCTGCTCAGCGGAAACGGCGTCTCCCACCTTGCCAACGGCAGTCAACTCACCGTCAACGAAGGGTAGCTGACCGGAGGTAAGAATTTGTGATCCGGTCTGAATGGCCGGCACGTAGTCGGCGACCGGAGCCGCAACTGGAGGAAGAGTAATCCCCAATTCGGCACACCTCGTTGTGGCGCTCATCGGGGTTCCTCCTGGTCAGAAAGCGGACGTTTGAAGTAGCCCACTAGCGAATCGGGGTTGGGACCGGCGACGACCTGAACAAGTTCCCAGCCGTCGGCTCCGAAGTTATTGAGGATCTGCTGCGAGGCGTGCACCAGAATCGGTGCTGTGAAATACTCCCATCGGGTCATGACTTCACCCTAGCCGTTTTCGTCAGAGTTCCCCGGTCAGCGAGCAGCACATCACGCCAGCTCGTCACGTCTGGACGCTCACGCAGCAGGCGTCGCCTCTCACGCTCGGTCATGCCGCCCCAGACCCCCCACTCAAGCCGGTTATCCAGGGCCTCAGCAAGGCATTCCGGACGGACGCGGCAGTCAGTGCAGATACGCCTAGCTCGGCGCTGCTCTTTTCCATCCGGAAAGAGGGCATCTGCCATACCGCGGCAATTTGCCTGGAGCGTCCAATCGTCAGCTTCATTGCTTTCCACGAATCTCACGGTACGCGATACGGATGCTTTTTGACAAGGGACGAAATAGACAAACTGACTGCACGGCGGGCCGTGGTATCGCATACACCGACCCTAGAGTTACCCCATGGACACCACGGCCACCATCGGCTGGGGAATCGCGGGCACTGGATGTATCGCCCGCACGGTTCTTAAAGACTTTGCACACGTCCCGGGAGCACGCATCTGCGCTATCGCGTCAAGGTCAGCAGCCCGCGCCGATGCTTTTGCCGATCTGGTTACTCAGAACCTGGGTTGCCCCCGCCCAGACGCTCACGATTCCTATGTCGACATGATCACCAACCCCACAGTGGACGTCGTTTACGTGGCAACCCCGCACCCTCAGCATCGACCGATCGCCCTGGCTGCCATTGACTCCGGGAAGACTGTTTTCGTCGAGAAATCCTTCGCCGCAACTGCCCATGCGGCTGCCGAAATAGCTGAGGCTGCTCGGGCTAAAAAGATCTTTGCCATAGAGGGGATGTGGACCCGGTTTTTGCCTGTCGTCACCGAGATGATCGACGCCGTCAACAATGGCGCGATCGGCGAGCCGACGGGTATCCAGGGAGATGTGTTCGCCCTGCGCGATTATGACCCTGACGACCGTCTCTTCTCCCCAGCTCTAGGTGGTGGAGTAACCCTTGACCTCAGCGTCTATGCCCTCGATTTCGCCATTCGCCTTTTTGGAGAGCCCACCGAGGTCATCGCCCGTGGCAACCACTTCCCCAATGGGGTGGATTCCGACGCTTCAATGCTGCGGACCTTCCCAAAGAACAAATTCGCCACGCTGGCCATCTCGTTCACCTCCGACGGTGCGGGACGCATGACTATTCAAGGCACCAACGGCTGGATAGAGGTCGAGCCTAGGTTCCACCACCCCAGCCGTATCCTCATCCACCGCCGCAAAGTCATCCCGGAGGGCCACAACACCCCCCGCGCTGAGCCGCGGCTACGCTCACGAGCTCATGGAGGTCTGCGAATGCCTGCGAGCCGGACGCACCGAGAGCCTGACGATGCCACTCGACGACACGCTGGGAGTGGCCGGGGCGATATCTCGGGTCCTCGACCAGCTCGGTGTGGAGAACTACGACGACACTGAACTGTCCCACGCCTGAACCTTGGGCCCGACAACAGGCCGTGACTCCTCAGATCACTCGCCCACTCCTCGCCCCTCCAGGAAATCGTACGGACGCTAGTAAGTCCAAAACTCCGTGACTGACGTGCCACTTCCCTCTACGTTCCTGCGGGATAATCATGGTCACCTCCACGGCTACCTGTTCGATGCAGGGTAAGGAGTATGCTAACATCATCAAAAATCCGAATCTCGACGAAGTTGATTCCCATGAATACATTGGTCACCGTTGACCGACCTGCCAGTATGACCGAGCAGGAATGGCGAAAAGCCATCAAATTTGACAGCACCGACTGGGGCTGGATCATTATGAGCATCGGCATGGCTATCGGTGCTGGTATTGTATTTCTTCCAGTGAAGATCGGCTTAGTCGGATTGTGGGTTTTCCTCGTCTCATCGGTGATCGCCTATCCCGCGATGTACCTGTTCCAGAGGCTATTCATCAACACATTGGCCGAATCAGCCGAATGCAAGGACTACCCTAGCGTCATCTCAGGTTATCTGGGAAAGAACTGGGGCTTTTTTATCGGTGTCCTCTATTTCATCATGTTGGTGATCTGGGTATTTATTTATTCAACAGCCCTCACCAACGATTCTGCCTCTTTCCTCCATTCCTTCGGAGTGACCAAGACTGTGTGGTCGCACAATCCGTTCTATGGTCTGGTCGTCATCTGCATCATGGTGGCGATCGCCTCACGAGCGGAAAAGATCCTTTTCCGAATCTCGACGGTGATGGTACTCACGAAACTGTTTGTCGTGATTTTCCTCGGCCTCGCGATCATCGGCAGCTGGAACCTGGCGAACGTCGGGGCCTTCCCGAGCTTGGGCTACCTAGTGAAACAGACCATCGTCATGCTTCCATTCACATTGACCTCGATACTCTTCATCCAGTCACTCAGCCCGATGGTCATCTCCTACCGAGCCCACTACAAGTCAATCGAAGTGGCACGTCACAAGGCCTTGCGCTCCATGAATATCGCGTTCAGCGTGCTGTTCATCACGGTCTTTTTCTACGCCATCTCCTTCAACTTGACCATGGGACATGACGTAGCAGTAAAAGCCTACAATCAAAACATCTCAACCTTGGCGATGGTGGCCCAGGGCATGGGAGGCTCGACCGTCAAGATTTTCTCCTTGATTCTCAACATCTTCGCCGTAATGACGGCGTACTTCGGGGTGTTCCTCGGCTTCCGTGAGGCATGCCAAGGAATTGCGATGAACGTGCTACGCCGCCTCATCCCCGAGGAGAGAATCAACAAGAAAATTGTTTCATGGTCCATCCTCGTCTTTGCGATCCTAGTGTCTTGGGGCGCCATCCTCCTCAATGCCCCTGTGCTGAGTTTCACCTCCATCTGCAGTCCCATCTTCGGCATGATTGGTTGCCTCATCCCAGCGTATCTTGTATTTAAGGTTCCCTCACTTCACAAATTCCGAAGCCCGAGTCTAATTCTCATTATCGCAACAGGGATTCTTCTAGTTGTCTCCCCATTCCTGGCTTTCAGCTAATTCTTATCAGAAAGGTTGATCATGACACCCTTGGTGACCGAAGGAGTCCGGAATGCCGACTCGATGCAGAAAACACGATGTCAAACCCCGCTCTCTCCCTCTGAGATCAACAACCTCATTGAGGCCCTCCACCAGGGTGTGACCCCAGCCACCGGCTGCACCGAACCCATTGCCCTGGCCTATGCCGCGGCGCGCGCCAAACGAGCTCTTGGAAGCGACGCGAAACAACTCGACTCTCTCCACATTGACGCTCGGGTATCCCCCAATATTATGAAGAACGGCATGGCCGTCATGGTCCCCGGCACCGGACGGCCCGGCCTCGAGATCGCCGCAGCGGTGGGAGCCCTCGCAGGCAACCCCGATGCGGGGCTAGCGGTCCTGGCCGACGTCAGCGAAGACGCGGCAGAGAAGGCGCGTCATCTAGTCGACTCAGGAGTCGTCGAACTCACTGTGGCCGATGTGGACGATGACCTCTATGCCGAAACCGTCCTTCACCTCGATGGTCACCACGCTCGAGCATGCATTGCAGGCGACCACACAAACGTATTCCTTGTCAGCCGCGACGACGAAGTCCTTGAGAGCAAGGAACGCCCGGCCGCAGGCCACGTCCCCCCGACGGCCGCGCTCCTCCAAGGTCTCAGTCTGGCCAAGATCTACGATTTCGCTACCACCGTGGACATTGAGCTTATCGAGTTCATTACCGAGGCCGAACGCCTCAACAACGCCTTGGTCGACGCTGGACGAGACGGCTCCTACGGGATTGGTGAAGGTGCCGCCATACTCGGATCGATCGACCGCGGCATGGCCTCAGACGACCTGTGCACACGCATGACCGCATACACTGCAGCTGCCTCAGAGGCACGAATGGGCGGTGCCCCGTTGCCGGCAATGACCAACAGCGGATCCGGCAACCAAGGCATCGTCGCCACCGTCCCAGTCACTGTCGCCGCGGACTACGCAGGTGTCGACCACGAACGGCGCGTACGCGCCCTGGCCCTCTCTCACGCCGTCGCCCTCTACGCCCACGCCGGGCTTCCCGTGCTCTCCGCTTTCTGTGCTGCGACCACAGCAGCGATGGGTGCGGCAGCCGGGATCTGCCTGGTGTTAGACGGCTCCTACAGCGCGGTGGAACGCGCAGTCGCATCAATGACCGGCGACGTCGTCGGCATGGTCTGCGATGGTGCAGGCTGCAGCTGTGCGTTGAAGGTCTCCGCCTCAGCGAATGCAGCCGGCCGTGCCGCCTTGCTCTCGTTGGCAGGCCGACGCATACCTGGGACGAACGGGCTGGTACACGATGACGTCGACGCGGCGATTCGCGGCATCGGCCGGCTGGGAACCGAAGGAATGAAACAGACCGATCCGGAGATCCTGTCGCTGATAATGGCGAAACAGACCGTCTGAATCACGGGACCATCAGCCCAGCCTCAGCCGGGCCGATGCGCGAGGTTCCGCGTCGCGATGCTGCTCCGTCGATCCACACCTGGCGACTGGCCGGCACGGCGACCCTCCGTGTCCTCAGACCTTGACGACCTTGACCGCTAGTCCTAGGTCCGGCTCGATGGCCCAGTCGTCGGCGCGGGGCTCACGCGACATCTGGACCGCCAGCACCTCCTGACTGATCTGCTCAGCATGCTCCTCGATAGCTTTAGCCAGATCGGCACTAGCAGACCACGCCAAGGTGATGCGGTCGGAAACGTCGAGTCCAGCCTTCTTGCGGCTGTCCTGGACGAAACGGATGACCTCACGGGCTTGCCCAGCGCGAGCCAACTCGGGGGTAATCTCCAAATCGAGAGCCACCGTCTCACCCTGCTCGTTGACGACGCTCCAGCCTTCCCGAGGACGCTCGGAGACGATCACATCGTCAGCGGTCACGACGGCCTTACCTCCCTCGACCTCTGGTACATCCAACTCGATGGACCCCTTGATGGCCAGTTCGGAGGCAAGCCACTCGGGATCGGCAGCGGCAATAGCGGCTGCGACCCTCGGAGTGGCTTTAGCGTACTTCTTGCCTAGGGCCCGGAAGTTGCCCTTCGCGCAATGATCAACGAGGTCCCCAGCCGCAGTAAAGGAATCCAGGGCCATGACGTTCAGTTCGGACCGGATCTCAGCCTGCAAATCCTCGTCCAGTTTAGCCAAGGCGGCACCAGAAATGAGGGCGCGAGACAAAGGCTGACGGATCTTGGCCTTGGCCTCTGCACGGGCACCGCGCCCCAGCTCGACGATGCGTCGGGCCACATCCATCGATTCGGACAGGGACTCGTCAATGAGCGAGTCGTCGGCCACCGGCCAACTTGCCAAATGGACCGACTCCGGGCCGTGCGGATTTGTCGTCACGAAGAGGTCCTGCCAGACCCGCTCGGTGATAAACGGAACCATCGGTGCCATCAGTTTAGTGAGGGTTTCTAGGGTCTCGTGCAAAGTCCACAGGGCGCCCTCATCGCCGTCCCAGAAGCGACGGCGGGAACGGCGCACGTACCAGTTAGACAGCTCGTCGACGAACTGAGCAATAAGGTTGCCGACGCGCTGGGTATCGAAGTTGTTCAGCGCCTCAGTAACGTCGCGTACCAGCACATTGGTGGCGCCGACGAGCCAGCGATCCAGCACGTGACGCTGTGTTACAGCGGGGGGGACAACCCCCCCGAACCCCCTCGAATCCACAGCGGGGGGGACAACCCCCCCGAACCCCCTCGCCGGGTCGGCATCATCCTGCGTGCCTTGAGCTGGAGACCACCCATTGGCGCGGGCGTAGAGGGCCTGGAAGCTCACGGTATTCCAGTACGTCAACAGAACCTTGCGGACCGTCTCCTGGATGGTCTCGTCACCGACGCGCCGTGCACTCCATGGGGAACCGTCGGCCGCCATGAACCAACGCAGCGCGTCGGCACCATGGGAATCCATGAGCGGGATAGGCAACAGGATGTTGCCCAGGTGCTTGCTCATCTTGCGACCGTCCTCGGCCAAAATGTGGCCCAGACACAGCACATTGCGGTACGAGGACTCGTCAAACACCAGGGTTCCGACGGCCATCATGGTGTAAAACCACCCGCGGGTCTGATCGATGGCCTCACAGATGAAGTCACCCGGGTAGTGAGACTCGAACTTCTCCTTCGAGCCGGGCACATGCGGGTATCCCCACTGGGCGAAGGGCATCGAGCCCGAATCAAGCCAGGCATCAGCCACCTCGGGCACCCGGTGATAGGTATGACCATCCCGGGTGAAGGTCACCTCGTCAATGAACGGACGATGCGGATCCATCCCGGTGAGGTCACGCCCGACGTACTGGGATAACTCGGCCAGCGACTCCACACAGATGACATCGGAGCGATCGTCGTCGTTGCGCCACAACGGCAACGGAGTACCCCAGTAGCGCGACCGGCTGACAGCCCAGTCGATGTTGTTCTCCAGCCAATCACCAAAACGGCCATGCTTGATCGTCTCGGGATACCACGTGGTGCCCTCGTTCTGGGCCAGCAGTTGTTCCTTAACCTTCGTCGTGCGGATATACCACGAGGGCTGGGCGTAATAAATCAAGTGGGTATCACAGCGCCAGCAGTGCGGGTAGGAGTGCCAGTGCATCTCCAGGCGGAATAGAACTCCGCGCCTGTCAAGATCTTCGCATAACGGCTTGTCGGCGGTCTTGAAGAACTGCCCGCCCACCAGCGGCACGGATTCCTCGAAGGTACCGTCGGGGCGAATCGGGTTGACCAGCGGCAACCCGTAGCGACGGCAGGTCTGTAGATCGTCGGCGCCAAAGGCTGGGGCCTGATGCACCAGCCCGGTGCCATCTTCGACGGTGACGTAGTCAGCTAGAACGACGAAGTTTGCGTCAGCTGGGGTGGGACGTCCATCAACCGTCACCCGCTCAGTCTTTGGCCACTCCAGGAAGTTGTAGGGGCGCTCGTAGGTCCAAAATTCCATCTGCGAGCCCAAGAAGGATTCGCCGGTAAGGCTCCACCCCTCACCCAGCACTTTTTCGAACAGTGGCTCAGCGATGATGAGGTCCTGAGAGGCCGGATCCTCTGCAGAGGCAGTAGCGACGGCATCGGATCCCTCCGGAACCGGATCCTGGTGGGCGACGACGTATCGCACCTCGGGGTGGACGGCCACAGCAGTGTTCGATACGAGGGTCCAGGGGGTGGTCGTCCACACCAGCAGCTTGGCGCGTCCAGCCAGCGGGCCCGACGTCACCGGGAACCGCACATAGATCGACGGGTCGCGGTCATCCTGGTAACCCTGAGCCAGCTCATGGTCGGACAGGGTGGTGCCGCAGCGCGGGCAGTACGGGGCCACGCGGTGGTCCTCGCCGAGCAGACCCTTATCCCAGATTCGCTTAAGACCCCACCACACCGACTCGACGTAGGACGGGCTCATCGTCCAATACGCCTCATCCATATTGACCCAGTAGCCCATTCGCTCGGTGAGTTCGCTGAAGGCATCGACGTGGCGGGTAACGGACTCGCGGCATTTGGCATTGAACGGTTCAACGCCGTACTTCTCGATGTCAGGCTTACCGGAGAACCCGAGCTCCTTTTCAACGGCCAGTTCGACGGGTAGACCGTGACAGTCCCAGCCTGCCTTGCGGTCGACGCGGAACCCCTGCATCGTCTTGAAACGCGGGAAGATGTCTTTGAACACCCGGGCCTCAACATGGTGGGTACCTGGCTGGCCGTTAGCGGTCGGCGGGCCCTCAAAGAAGGTCCACGGCCGGCCGTCCTTGGTGGCCTCCAAGGACTTGTCAAAAGTGTGCTGACGAGCCCACAGATCAATGATCTCGTGGTCCATCGCGGGCAGGTCAATCTGTGGCGGCACGTTGTTGTACTGCCTGCAGTTGTCGGAGCGAACTGGGTTCACATCGGTCATCGCAGCGGGTGGTCCTTCGTCTCGGGTCACCGAGGGACGAGCACACCGGATTCTCCGGGTACCCGCGGTACCACCCTCCTTGCACGACGTCAACGACGTCGGCCTCTCGGTTAGTCGATCGCTGCTGGTTCTACTAAGGCAGTGTATGCACTCGCCCGTTCTTCCAGCGACTCCGGGGTGATCGCCCCATCACTGCCTTGCGGTCGCAAACATCTTACTCCAACCGGAGAAAACTGTGGCGGGTCTCCGGGCACGGTGGCAATGATGTCGCTCTACGGCATTGTTGCCACCACAGACGCCAGGAACGCCCATTACCTACCGAAATGCCACACACCTGGAAGCTCCCCCGGCCCGCACGTAGACACTTGATCGACGTTTACCCCAAACACCGGTGGCAATCAGGCTTCAGAATCAACAACGGACCACTGAGATGCTCTGTGCGCGGTAATAGCCACCGTGGGTATCCGGCGTCCTAGACGTCTTCAGCCATGGGTGACACGAGCTAGGTTGACATGAAAAAGAACACCCAAGTGTGCTTGAGATGTTGCTCGTTCCCGTCTCGATGGTCCCGCCTCACCGTCATGCTCGTGTGCCGGAGGGACCCCACCTGCCCACACTGGTCAGTTGACCTCGCGTATGAGGATCACCCACGATTACGCCACGGGCGGGGCTTAACCAGCGAGGCAGAGATCCCTAGAAGGCAGAGAGCCACTGAAAGCACTGCAGACAGTACATCTGTGCGATCCTTCACCGGCCAAGACCACGGAGCTTCGAAACTTGCGGTACTCCCCGCCAATAGACTCATGAGAACCCAAATAGTCGCAGGTAGGGATGACAGCCTCTTGACGCCAAGTGCGTTGGCAAGAAGGGTCACCCCAGACAATCCGACAGTATTTCGCGTGGCAACCATTCCGACGGGGAGATTTCCCACATACGCCACAATTCCAACAAGGACGGCCGGCGTCGTTGACAGGAGACAATCGGCAAGTGCAGTCCGCCGCTCGGATCCTGCCTCCAGCCGCGTGTCACGCCGCGAAAGACACCAACCTTGCACGATGACCACGCACAGGGGAACCACGGCGGCGTTAGAAACGTCAACACCTCTGCCTGTCAAAAACGGGGGGATCGCGATTATGACTTCGGAAGTGAGTCCGATGAGGACACAACAAACCACAGTCGCTGCAAGCAAAGATAACAGGGATCGATTTCGAGCCCAGGCCCTCCAGCCCAGCAGCACATTACCGCTCAACATGTCCGAAGCCGGGCTCGATCATGTTCAATAATGCTGGCCTGCTTCTCGATCGGCAGTCGATCGATGGATTTCAACCACTCACGAGTCTCTGGGGATAATGCCGTGTCTCGCACCTCGATGCCTGAATGTTCCACCAACCAAGCGACAACACGATCCTGAACATTTTGCACCCAGATCTCCACTTCGTCTTGACGAACTTGACATGGAGCAACAGCCAGGCCCTCCGCGACTGCCGATAGTGCGGGTAATGCCGATTCAGACACATCCTCTGCCGACGCCGACCACCAAACGGTTGTTTGAGTCGATTGCCCAATGCCCTGCCGGTATGCCCTTGGAACGTGAACCCCGTTAGCCCTCCACGCAGCATCTGCCTTCTGCACTATGGGCCCCAGCAGTTGGAGGTCGTGCGCATCCCAGGTACACACCGTGGGATCCTTCAAACACGTCTGCGTCCCAGTTCGAGGCACGGCAGGAAAAGCACCCACACCCTCCACCTCACGGAACCCAATTAACACTGTTGAGACCAACCCGATAATCAAGATCACGGTCACGATGGCACTTGAATGATAGCGCAGCCTACTCGCAATAAACGCCACCATAGACACAACAAGAACACCGCACGCCATCGTCATGCCGGCCGCAAGGACTTGCGGATCTAGCATCTCCCCCGCATTACAGCAGTCCATGTAATAGCCAACCAGATACCTCAATTCTAGTACCGATACGGCCGGGCCATACAAAACGAGTATAAATGGGATCAAAAGAGCCGTCGGTGCCGATAATGCCAATGGCCATGACATTCCAATCACGGCGCCAAAGACACCCCACGCGAGCATCCAGACAACACCAATCAACGACATTTTTACAATTTGATCCCCAGATCCTGAAAGCAGAACGAAAACGCCTACAGCTATTGTAGAAGGAAGAACAGCAATTGCCCACCACGGCGCCACAATTCTCAGCCGAGACCGCTTGGATAATCTCTTTAGAATCTGACCTTCGGTAAATCTCCGAAGTTCCAAGCAAGTACTCAGCGCAACAGGCCCCGCAACCATCATGAATGCGTAAAGTATACTGGAAGCCCGCTCAATAGCTGAGCGCGCCGGAGGGTTCCCAAATGCCCCATACCACCACATGAGCAGCATTACTGGCACAAGACGCACGCCATAAGACCGTCGAAGCAGAAGATGCCACGTCATCGCGCCTGCTCCGATACACCCACGACATCAAGAAATGCCGCCTCTGCTGCGTGAGAAGATCCCGCACCATGCATGAGGAACTCATCGGTAGATCCGTCATAGGCAATGTGCCCCTCATGCAGTATCACGACCCTGTTATACATTGAGTCAACGTCGGAAGTATCGTGAGTGGACACCACAAAACTACGAGTAGCGCCGAGCTCCGTGAGCAGATTCCGAAATACGTGCTTCTGCGCTGGGTCAAGGCCAGCAGTTGGCTCATCGAGCAAAACAATCGGCTGTTCTCCTACCAGAGCTTGAGCCAAACCAACTCGACGCAGCTGTCCTCCGGACAACTGATTGGGCTTGTCCTTCAGACGGTCTTCTAATTGGACTGCCTCTAGCGCCATAATTGCCCGCTTCTCACTCTGGGACGAACTACACCCGCCGAGCCAAGCTGAATATGCCACTTGCTCAACTACCCGGAACCCAGGAATTGGCCTGATCTGCTGGGGCATCAGAGACACAACGGAACGAGGGTCTTTATCCCCATCCACGGCTATTAACCCCGCCGAGGGCTGAAGTTCGCCCGCACATAGCCGCAGCAGGGTAGTTTTCCCCGCACCATTAAGGCCCAAGAGAACCGTTGGCCCGGTATCACCCAGAATTAAGTTCAGTTCAGTGAAAAGCCGGGATTTGCATCGTGGATAGGAGAAGTGAACCCCTTCGAGCTGTAGTGTCTGGGTCACCATCGGATCCGGAAATCACGAACAGAAAGCTTCAACCACGTAGGGGATCCCCCAGTCAGGCCAACTAACCGGAATCTGTAAGTTCCGGCAGACAGGCGCCCATAGTAAGCGGAACCGGTCTTCGCGCAAGACAGCGTCTTATCACCGATGTTTACGTCTGGTCTGAAGTCCTTTACCCGACGCAGATTGTACGTTACGGTTCTAGGAATCACACCGGCACTATCGGGCGCGGGTGAACACTTCGTGTAGTGCGAGAGGCTAGTCCTGCCGTCATGCCTGTTAGGATCATCCCACGTAGATGACTCATGTCCCACCACCCAGTTGGAGATGTACGTGTTTCTAACCCCATCTGAAGTTTCTGCCCATGCCGTGGCGCACCCAATTACGCCGAGACAGGTGGCCGCTAGGGTCACGCCTGCAACCGTTCGATTCTTCACGCTGCTTGTCCTCGTATCCTAATGCCCGCCGCCGCTCGGAGGGCCGTCGGCGGCTAAGCATATTTCCAGACTTTAATTATACGACACCTATATTAAAATCGCCTATGAGAGGGCCGTACCTCATATACTTCCTGTCAACCGCTATGTTGAGCTCCGAATCGTTCGTCACCGTTCTCTCACCGACAGCAGCTTCTCGACGACCTGCGCAACCCCGTCCTCGGCATTCGACGGCGCCCGGTGGCGGGCCGCTGCGACCGCCAACGGCACCGCATGAGCCATCGCGTAGGAGTCTCCCGCCCAGGCGAGCATCTCGACGTCATTAGCTCCGTCACCGAAAGCCACGGTGTCGGCCCGGTCAATGCCCAGGTGATCGCACAGCATGGACAAACCGGAGTCTTTGGCCACCCCGTTAGCACTAATCTCTAGCATCGGCTTGCCCGAGGTAGTGACGTGTACCTCGTCAGCCATACCGACGCTCGCCGCGCGCGCAGCGAGTTCCTCGACGGGCAGGTTCGGATGGCGGGCGACCATTTTGAGGCAGTCTCCGTCAAGCACCTCGTCAAGATCCAGGGCGGGCATGTCGGATGGCTCGCGGGAATGGTCAGCGAACGTCGTCAACTCGGCATAGCCGCGCTGGGAGGCGAAAGTGAGCCCGTCGTCCTTGATCGTCAGAAAGCGGGTGCCGGGAGCGGCATCGAGGAGACGGTGGGCGAACTCGTTCGCCACGGCAGCCGGCATGAGTTGGCGAAAGAGTACGGTGCGAGCCTGGAGGTCCCAGCAAATGGCGCCGTTGGAGCACAGTGCCCAGCGGCCTAAGTCGTCACGCCACTTCTCAATACCGTAGATCTGCCGTGCGGTGACTGGCACCACCGGCACCCCGGCCTTCTCTGCGCCGCGAATGGCATCACGAGTACGAGGGCTAATAGCGCCGTCAAGAGTCAGGAGGGTTCCGTCAAGGTCAGTTGCGATGAGCACACTGCGAGATTATCGAGATGCCAGCAACTCCTCGACAACAACGGCGAAACCATCCTCCTCGCAGGAGGGAGCGCGCCTGTCCGCAGCAGCAATCGCCTCCGGCTTGGCGCCGCCCATCGCATAAGACACCCCGGCCCACTGCAACATCTCAACGTCATTGGCCCCGTCTCCCAAAGCGACGACATGGGCACGATCCTCCCCGAGGAGCTGGCAGATGCGTTCTAGACCACTGGCCTTTGTCACGCCTGCTGGTCCGGCTTCCGCCACCGTGAACCCGGCCCACGTAGCGTGAACTCCGGGCACCCGCAGACGCCTGGACAGCTGGTAGATATCTGAGGCAGGCACTGTCGGGTGCACGATCATGAGCTTGACGGCTTCACTAGAGCACAGCTCCTTACGACTGACGAGAACGTGCTCGGCGGGATCGTTCTCAGACTCAAAGGCAGGGACAATCTCGTCGTACCCCTCCTCGACGAGGAACACTGAAGAATCCCCAACCTCCGCACAGAACACCACCCCCGGACACTCGGCAGTGAGTTGGTCGACGTAGGACTTCACGGTACGAGCCGACATCGTCTCGGTGAAGAGAGTCTCGCCAGTGGACATGTCCGTACCGACAGCACCGTTAGACACCAGGGCATACCGGTGAAAGACCGGACCGATGACGCGCAGCCCACCAATAGCCCGGCCCGTTACCGGAATGACGTGAATACCAGCTGCCTCGGCGGCCTTCACGGCAGCCCGGTTTCGAGGAGACACGGTGGCGTCGGGGGTGAGGAAGGTTCCGTCGAGGTCGGTCGCGATGAGCACCCCGTCACCCTATCGACAAGTCCCGAATCCGTCCCCGTTTGGGTACCGTCGGTAAAGACCATCACAATGGTCCTGCAGGGCGTTCCTGCGTGGCGCGAGGAGGGTGTCAGATGGCGGAGAAGCGGTCGGGTGCTCGTAGCGGATCCGCGTCCCGAAATCATCCGCGCTCCTGGCACGGCGACGACCCGATCCCACGAACTGCTGACGGCATTGACGCCCGTATTTTCCGTCCAGGCCAGGCCTCCGCCCAGCCCGCTACCCCACCACAGTCGAGTGCCACCCCTTCTGAACCCCCGGTCGATGAGGATAACCCGACGAAGATAGCCCCGGTAGGCAGCCTTTCGAGGTCGTGGCCCCTGACCCGTTCAAGGACGACCTCTCCCCACAATGGCCAAGCCAAACTCCGCCATTCCAGGCCACCAAGGGCGCACCGAACCCGACGCGTCCCGCTAGAAAAACTCTTTCGCGCCAGGACACCGGTAGAGCCGACTCTGGCTCTCAACCTGGGCGACGCTGAGATGGCGATCATGCAAGCTCGACGTGTCGTCGACCTCGTCACCCGCGTCGCGGTGATGGCGATCTCGGTAGGAGGTTCCGCGTCTGAGGCCGTCGCAATAGCCCTGCGCATCACCGCGACCTACGGAGTGACCGTCCACATCGATATTACGAACACGTCCGTCATCGTCACCCAGCATCGTGGACTGGACGAAGACCCCATCACCGCGTTGCGGGTGGTTCGTTCCCGCAGCAACGATTACCAGCGCCTGGGCGAACTGCAGTTGCTCGTCGATGACATTTGCGACAAGACCGTAAGTCTCGAGGAGGCCGCCGACCGCTTGGCCGCCATCACGCGCAGCCCCCGGTTGTACCGTCAATGGTTCGTCACTATGAACATTGGTCTCATGGGGGCAGGACTGTCTACCTTGTTCGGCGGTACCGTCATGGACGGCGTGCTGAGCTTCTTCTCGACGTGCATCGTTGACGCCACCGTTCAGGCGATGGCGCGCAAGCGGATCACGAATTTCTTTGCTCAAGCGGCCGGTGGCGCCATCGCGACCGCGTTCGCCCTTATCGTCATGGTGTACATGGCGGCTTCCAATCACCCTCTGCCGCTGTCTCCTTCCCTCATCGTCGCCGCCGGAATCGTCTCCCTGCTGGCCGGCGGCTCTTTCGTCGCGGCCTCCCAGGACGCCCTCGACGGCTACGTCGTCACAAGTTCCGGACGATTCCTGGAAGGGTTTGTACAAACCGGTGGCGTCATCCTCGGCGTCATCACGGCGATGTGGATCGGACTGAGGCTCGGAGTGCCCGGGTACATCTCGCCCGCCCTGGGGTTCTCCACCAACCCGGTCCTCCAGATGGTCGCTGCCGCGGTCATCGCCGTGACCTTCGGCGTTTCTTCTCACGCTGGATACCGCACCCTGGCGATCTGTGCGGCCTTGGGGGCAGCAGCCTGGGCCGGATACCTCCTCGGCATGCAGTTGACGGGATCTGTGTCAGCAGCGTCAGGACTCGCAGCCATGGTGGCAGGCTTTATCGCAGGCCTAGGAGCGAAGCGCTGGAAGGTACCTCAGCTAGGTTTGGTGACGATCGCCATCGTCCCCCTCATGCCCGGCGTCATGATGTACCGAGCCCTGTACATGATCGTCAATGCGCAAAACGAAACCGGCGGCACCTCGAGCGCTGGGTGGACCCTCTTTCTAGAGGCCTTGCTCGTCGGTGTGGCGCTAGCCGTCGGAGGCAGCTTCGGCGCGCTGCTGGCCCGTCCATTCACTCTCCCGAAGGATCTGCGGTCCCGGTTGGCGACCCTCGCTTCCTGGGGTGCTGGTCAAGCCGTCCCGCGTGAACGGCGCCGTCGGCGATCCCAGCCCCCGGCGGATCCGCACCATCCAGCTCTCAACAACACTGAGACTGACCCGACTGTGACGGGAACTTGGGCACGGTAGGCGTCAGTCCAGTCTCTGCATCCGTGGTCGCGGCACTGGTACGGCGACCATCGTCACTAAAGCCAGCAACACCGGCGGGGCGAACACGATGAGCGCCAGCCACGGCAGTGGCATTGGCATCGGCCAGCGGGGGCCGACGCACGTCATAACGGCAACCGGCACGAACCCCACGAGAAAGCCAAGGACCTGACCAAGCCCTGTCGTCACGAGGGCCTGTGCTGCCACCATTCGTCTCAAGGTCGCCTTTGACGCCCCTACCGACGCGATGGCGGTGCGCGACCCCCTCGAGTCGGACAGAGTCAAGACCAATACCACGGCGCCCACGCATACCGCCAACAGCGTGCCCACTACCGCCGACCAGCGCATCACGGTCCCGAAAACATCCGAGTACCCCTCCTCCCATATGAACTCCGAGGAGGACCCAGTGACGTCCATGAGGGAATGTTGCAGACGGTCCCCTTCCTTCGCGGTCGGAATGTGCGGCAACCGTAACCACACCGTTGTGGATTGAGTTTTCACGTTGTCGGGGCTTACCCCAAGCACCTTGGCTGCCGTTCTACGGCTGATGAGATTGGGCACACCGTATCCCAGGGCATGGTGGGGAGCATGGATAGCTGGAAGCACGGTGGTGCCGGTACTGTGACGTTCATCATGGTCGGAGATGATGGCCTGCGAAACCCGTGTGGCATCGGGCGAGAACAGCACGACTCCGTCATCGAGAGCCTTCATCACCCTGCCGTCTGCCTTCTCCCCAGTCAGCAACTCATAAAGGGTACCGTCGTCGATGACCACCGTCGACGACATCGCTCCGTTAGGTACCTTGGGGGCAACTTCGAGACTGCTAGTGCAGTACTTCCCGTCCTGACCGCACGTCACCGGCTCCTCCGGCCGTAGATATTTCACGTGCGGCCCGAAAACCGCAGTGACCCGTTTGATCTCCCCGGCAACACGATCGTCCGAAGTCCTGACCCCGTCATCGTGTTCACCAGCGAGAACCCCAATGTGGTCTCCGAACTCCGGGACGTATTCGGCCTTGTCCTGGATGGCGAGACTGTCGCAGAGCGAGACGGCGGCGCATGCCAGCACGGTGATAGCCATGGAAGCGGCGACCCCTGGTACCGCCCGTCCTCGGTTACGGTTAAGATCGCGCAAGGCGAACCGGATCGGCAGCCGCGACGATTTGCGTCCCGACACCTTGTCCACCAACCAGGGCATGGCAGACACAGCGGCCAGGTACAGCACGACAATGGTGACGATAATGCCAATATTCAGGCGCACCATCACGTCGCCGGTCGTTCCACGACGGCCATACATGACGCCACCGACCCCGGCGAGCAGACCGGTCACCGCGATGACGATCGCTAGCGTTGGTCGCCGCGCAGGCCGTGCCGCAGATTCCGCATGTTTGACCCCCATGAGGGCGTCTTGACGGGCAACGTCACGAGCCGGGAACCAACAAGCGGTCAGTGCCGCAAGCAGACCGACCACGGACCCGACGGCGGCATATCCCCAATCGACCCCATAGGTGATGTAGTCGGGGTACACCATTCGAATGATGGCCACCGCGCCATTGCCCATACCCACGCCGAGGCCCACCCCGAGGAGGGCCCCCGTCAGGCCCAACAGCATTCCCTGATGAATCATCACACCCATGAGGTCACGTCGAGCGGCCCCGGTAATGCCGAGCAGGGCGAGCATCCGCCGCTGTTGACGAGCGCCAATAGCGAATGCTGCGGCTGCGATAGTGGCTACGACAATAGCCGAGAGCACCCCAGCGGCCAGTATCAGCGCAAACATGTCCCGTTCGAAGGTGTCTCCTTGACTGACACTCTCTTCGGCACGGCGGTCGGCGACGCCCACCCCGGACGCATTAAGCTTCTCGACTTGTTGCCTCGTGAGCGATGCACCGTTGACGTAATAAGTGAGCTCTCCACCACGGGCCAACGGGCTGCGAGGGGCTACCCAGAACGTTGGACCATTCCCCGGCCATTCTTCCCGGACCACCCCAGTGATGGTGTACCGGTGCCCGTTGACGGTTACTCGGGACCCCACCGACCAGCCATAATCTTTCGCAGCACCGGTGGTCACCCAGATGTTATTGCCGGTAGGCATGGGGCCACGCGGGAACTCCATGCGGTAGGGACGCATAGTCGTCAGGTCCATCGCCTTGACCGTTGCCGACAAGGTGGCAAGCCGCCAGGAAACGCTAGCCTCGGTAGTCCTCAAAAGGTGCAGTTTGTGGCCGGGCAGCGTCAGGTTAGCCAGAGCCGTCTGTTGCTGGGTTCGTTGGCGCACATCTGGCTCGGCACCGTGGTCACAGTACGGGTTAGTCGGCCCTTGCTGGGAACATTGACCATCCCAATTTGATATCGGGCTGATGACCATGTCGGCGTCACCGTAGTTGTTGAGGGCCTGACTGCCGGAGATACTGCCGTCCGAGCGCAGGAGCACCCCTAATCCGGACATGATGGCCACCGGTAACGCTATGAGCATCACGATAAGTAGGGAGCGCAACTTGTGCCTGCCGATGTCACGTACGGCCAGGCGATTGATGAGACGGCGGTGGGGCCGTCCTCGGGCAATGGCGTCTCCGGAGAGGCGAACCGCGCTAGTCGGCATCTCGGGCGTGGTCCGGGCTGACATCACCACCGGCCACGTTTCGGGTTGTCGTTGAGTAGTTCCATAGGATCGCTGACGACCTGGGACTCGTCGACGAGCCTTCCGTCTCGCAGGAAAATCACCCGGTCAGCCCACGCCGCGTGACGAGCCTCGTGGGTCACCAGGACGACGGCGACCCCCTCGTCAGCGAGGGTCCGAATGAGGGCCATGATGTCGTCGCCGGTGACCGAGTCAAGGGCGCCGGTGGGTTCATCAGCCAGCAAAACGCGGCGATCCCCGACGATGCCGCGGGCAATCGCTACTCGTTGACGCTGCCCTCCCGACATCTTCTCGATGTGGCGATCAACTAGTTCCGGGACGCCGACGCGGTCGAGGGCGATCTCGGCGGCCTTGCGGGCACGGGTGGCCGACACCCCGTCGAGTTCCAGCGGCACAGACACGTTCTCGACAGCGGTAAGGGTGGGCACGAGGTTGTAATCCTGGAAGACGAAACCAAGCTGACGACGTCGCACCCGCGCCAGGTCGTCGCGGGACATGCCGCCAAGCGGCTCGCCACATACCGACACAGTTCCAGAGGTGGGCTGGTCCAACCCACCAGCCAGACCGAGGAGGGTGGATTTACCAGACCCCGACGGCCCCATGACAGCGGCAAAGGTACCAGGGTTGACGCCTAGGCTGACGTCGACGATGGCGTCGACCCGCTGCTCACCCTCGCCGAAGGAACGACTCACATGATCCAGGGACAACACGGTGCGCTGCATCGTGGGAGTGATCTGGTCAGCAGCGCACGACGGGGTCGACGTCATCCGGTTCAGGCTTCCTGGACGACCTTAGAGCCGTCAATCACTGGCTCGACGGGCTGATGGGGGCGGGCGTGAGAAGCCTGTATTGCCTTGGATTCGCAGTGGTCAAGCCAACGGATCTCTGCCTCGGCGGCGAAAATCATTCCATCAACGAGTAGCTGACCGGCGAGGTCGTCCTCTGCGACACTACGGCGGGCCTGACGACACTCTTGCAACTGGTGCATGGTGGCGTGACGCTGATCCTGGATGAGGGTGGCGACGTCAACATCTTTCGACGTAGCCGCCAGGGCGATCTTGATGGCCAATTCATTGCGAGGCGGGTTGGCTGGGGCGATCGGGGTAGTGAACCATCGACGCACTTCCTCGCGGCCCTTCGGACTGATGGTGGCGATAACCCTGCCATCAGGGGTCTCCTCTCCGCGGTAACACAACCCGTCACGCTCAAGACGGTCCAACGTTGTGTAAACCTGTCCAATGTTCAAGGGCCAGGTATGATTTGTGCGCCGATCGAACTCGTTTTTGATCTCATACCCGTGACGAGGCTTCTCAGCCAGTAAGGCGAGGATGGCGAACTTGATGGACATGTAACCTCCGGGTGCCGTGCTTCGATCTCGACCAATAGTCGCATACGCAATATTCGTCGGTCAAGGACTTATCCGACCTTTGACCACTTAGTGAGACACAGCGTTAATCAGGCACCAACCCCCACATGGAGACGTCCCTCGAAGGCGCGCCCCAGGGTGACCTCGTCGGCGTATTCCAGATCGCCGCCAACCGGCAAACCAGAGGCTAGTCGGGACACCGTCACGCCCATGGGCGCGATGAGGCGAGAAAGATACGTTGCCGTTGCTTCCCCCTCAAGGTTCGGGTTGGTGGCCAGGATCACCTCGGTAACGGTTTCGTCAGCCAACCGCTGGCACAATTCACGGATGTGGAGATCAGCTGGACCTTTTCCGTCTAACGGCGAGATCGCTCCGCCAAGAACGTGATACAGACCACGGAATTGTCGGGTACGCTCCACAGCAATAACGTCTTTGGACTCCTCAACAACACAGATCATCGACTGGTCCCGACGCGGATCACGGCAGTACTGGCACACCTCGTCGGAAGAGACATTAAAACAAATCTTGCAGAACTTGGCCTTCTCTTTGACCTCGCGCAGGGCGTCGGCCAGTTCATTGGCTTCCTCCGCAGGAGCGTCGAGGATATGAAAAGCGATCCGCTGCGCACCCTTCGGCCCGATCCCCGGTAGCCGAGAAAGGGCGTCAATGAGTTCTTGCAGCGGACCGTCGTACATCGATTCTCCTGTCTAGTGTGCTGGGGTAGCTCACAGCCCAAGGCTGGGCATCTGAGGCATGAGAGACTGCTGCATGGCGCGGGCCTGGCCGGTGGCGTCCTTGACGGCAGCCACAACGAGGCCCGCAAGGGTCTCGGCGTCGGTGTCTTCGAGGGCTTCGGGCGCGATCGTCAGCGCATCGAGTTCACCGGTTCCAGTAACCGTGGCGCGAACAAGGCCACCTCCAGCGGTGCCCTCGAAATTGCTCTCCGCGAGTTGGTTCTGGGCCGCTTCAAGCTGGTTCTGGACAGACTGAGCCTGCGCGAGCAAGGCACCCATGTCAAGTCCCCCGAGGTCGAATCCTCCAGTGGTCATAGTGTCTCCCGTATGTGTGGCCCCTGGTCCTCGCCGGTGGGGCGGTGTCGTCATCCACAGTAGCCGTCGGTAACGACGAGATCTTGGGTTGATATGTTCCCGCTCGCATTCATCTGGCGGTTGAGTCACCGTCAGTGTCTATGACGACCCCACCTAGCTCGCGCATGATGAGGTCAATCGGGCTCTCGTTGGACTCCTCCACAACGGTGTCGTCCCACTCCCCGCCGTCATCAGGCGGCTCCTCGACCTGGGCTGGCCGCGAAGTCACCTCAAGAGGGCGAACACTTCCTTTAGCGCGTTCACTCCAACGGTGCACAGTACTGGCCGCAGCAGCGGAGGGACGGCCTTGCGAGGATGCGCCACCGGGAGCGATCTGCCGCGCAGACTCAGCGCGTCCGGCAGCCTCGACGTGATCCTGGCCTGGCACCAGATCGGGTTTAGGATCGGCAGCTCCACCGCTGTCAGGGTCTGGGGCGCCAACTATGGGTCCCGATTCCACGACCTCATCGCGGACATCTGCGGACTGGTCCTCGGTCGTGGCATCAGGGGCAGAATCGTCGTCCCCGGCCTCGCTGGGATGGGAGCTGGTCACCGGCGGGGGTGGCGCATCCTCTGAAACGTCGTCGGAAATCGCCTGACGGTCACCCGGTCGGCCCTGAGGATCCCGACCGGGATGAGTAGGGTCCGACAGTTCGCCACCCCGCGTCGAGTCTTGATGGTGTAGCCCTTCCTCCCAGGGATCGTCACCCGGTGGTTCCTGGGCAGCTGGTTCACTCTGAAACTCAGCAGGATGGGACTCGGGGCGGACGGCGGCCGGAGGCTCCCCGACGACCGCAGTGAAGGCCAGATCCACTCCCAGCACCTTCACAACGGCGTCATGCAAGACCTTCGGGTAATTACCGGCAGCGAAATTTTCCCGGGCTCCGATATTAGAGAATCCCAAGGTGGCCTGATTACCGTGAACCTCAAGCACCTGGGCGTACTGATTGAGGACCATCCATGCGACACGTCCGCCATCCTTGACGGCTTCGAGGACCTGCGGCCACTCGCGACGCAAGGTGGTGATGTTTATGGCATCGTCGGCGCGACCGCCTTGTTCGGCGGAAGGCTGTTGAGGTTGGGCCGGTGGGGAGTCCTGACGATCCCGCTGAGACGGCTGGTGGTCCTGAGGTCTGGGTTGCTGGCGCTGACTGGTTGACGGACCGCCCTGCTGCCTTGGTCCCTGCGACATCTGACCATCATCGCCGTGCTGGTTGGACGGCGGCTGTTCAGCAAGCTGATTGCCGGGCCGGTAATCCTTACGGCTGGGACGTGGACGCCCAGATGGACGCTGTCCGGGCGACGGGGCGTCGTGGTGTTCTGGCGCGGACCGACGCTCCGGGTTTTGAAGGTTCTCCGCTGGCCAGTGCTGAGGAGGACCAGCCTGCTGTGGTGTGTCCGTATAGCGAGGGGGAGGCTGGGCGGTGACCGGACGCTCAGCACGTTCGACCTCCTCAACGGGGCCAGAGACGCCGATCCTCCTCTCTAACCGCTCCAAACGTGCATGGATTCCACGACCATCCGTGTCGGCTCCGGGTAGGAGAATCCGCGAGCACATCAGCTCTAGATGAAGCCTGGGGGCGGTAGTGCCACGCATATTCGTCAGCCCAGTGGCCAATACTTCGGCAGCACGCGTGAGCTCGCCTGCGCCGAAACCGGCGACCTGATGAGTAAGCCGGGTGGCCTGCTCCGGTGAGACATCGATGAGTCCGCTCCGGCAGGCGTCAGGGACCGCCGAGACGATGACGAGGTCGCGCATGCGACGCAGCAGGTCCTCAGCGAAACGGCGAGGGTCCTGACCTACCTCGATGACCTTGTCGATCGTGGCAAAAACCTGGTGGGCGTCCCCGGCGGCGAAGGCGTCGACGATCTCGTCCAGGAGAGCCTCTGGGGTGTAGCCGAGGAGGGCCGCCGCCTGCTCGTAGCTAACGTGACCGTCAGCAGCACCGCCGAGAAGCTGATCGAGCACCGAAAGGCTGTCTCGCACCGACCCACCACCGGCACGCACCACCAGCGGCAGGACGGCATGGTCGACGTCGATCCCCTCCTTGCCGCATAGCTCAGCCAGATAATCGACGAGCACCTTCGGCGGCACAAGGCGGAACGGGTAGTGGTGAGTCCGGGAGCGAATCGTCCCGATGACCTTTTCCGGTTCTGTGGTGGCGAAGATGAACTTGACGTGTGGCGGGGGCTCCTCGACGAGTTTCAGCAAGGCGTTAAAGCCCTGCGGGGTGACCATGTGGGCCTCATCGATGATGTAGATCTTGTAACGCGAATGCACTGGGGCGAAAAAGGCGCGTTCGCGTAAATCACGTGCGTCATCGACCCCGCCGTGGGAGGCAGCGTCAATCTCGATGACGTCAATCGATCCGGGTCCACCACAGGCCAGGTCGCGACAGGACTGACACGTTCCGCAGGGAGTCGGCGTCGGGCCCTGCTCACAGTTCAGCGCTCGGGCAAGAATGCGGGCGGTCGTCGTCTTGCCACAGCCACGTGGCCCTGAAAACAAGTAGGCATGGTTGACGCGGTTATTAAGGATCGCGCGCTTGAGAGGCTCAATGACGTGATCCTCACCAATAACCTCATCGAAGGTCTCCGGACGGTAACGCCGGTAGAGGGCCAGCGGAAGCTCTGGAAGATCGTCATCGGGGTTGCTGTCAGGGGTTTCCCCGATTAATTCCTGAACCCGCTCAATGACGTCAGCGCCATCCTCCTCGTCCTCGTCTGTCTCGAGGCCGTCGGGTTCCTCAGGGGTCTCGGGGCCGTCCAGCAGCCCTGGATCGCGCGGATCCGAGGGAAGGTCGTCATCAGGGGTAGCTTCGTCAGGAGGCATGACGGGGCGCGGCGACTCCTCGTCACCAAAAAGATCCGGACCGTCTTGCCCGAAGACCTCAGGCTCAACGGCCTCATTCTCCATGCCCGGTTCAGGCACCCTCTCATCCACGGTGAAAACCCTAGTTGACGGCTGCGACACATTCTCATCGGTCCGCCCAGCTCCGCGCGGAACACCCTCAGCCAAAGAAAACCAGCAAGAAGCTGATCACCGTCACAACAGCGAAGGTGGCCCACGCGATCTGAACCGCAGAGCGCACCGGGTGGCCGAGCCGCTTAGCTTTACGGCCGCACGAGGTGGTCACGAGCGGGGGAATGAAGAAGGCCACAACGTCTAGGCCGACGACTGTCCAGGTCAGCCAGGTCGGCACACCGCTGTCGTGAAGCTGGGGGTAACCGAGATTGGCCGGCAGCATTGTTTGAGCCATCATTCCGATGATGCCGGCGACGATAAAGAGCAACAGCGAGCACCAAGTGATACCTGCCCAGATGGAACCAGCACGGTCGGTCGTGATGATGCGTCGCTGATCGTCCATAGCGACCCTCCTCCCGGGCATTGATCGAAACCTTATAAGGCACGGCTGCCGCGGACATGAAAAGGGCTCCCCGCGCACCCGGTAGAGCCAACCTACCCTTGCTACCTCTCGGTCCTGGGGGAGTTCAGTCAGGTGCCGCCGCACGGGGAACCGGGTTCCACTTTAACCGACGCCCTGCCCGGGGAACAACCCGTGGCAATGCTGCGCGAATCATCATCGGCTGCAACAACGCGTGACTCGCCATAGCATTGCTGACACGTTTTCCACGGCAAGGGAGGCATCATGACGAGGATCGACGTGTGGCTGTGGTCGGTGCGCGTCTATAAGTCCCGGTCGTTGGCTACCGCCGCCGTCAAGGGCGGCCACATTCGCCTCAATGGAGACCCGGTCAAACCCTCCCACGCCGTGAAACCCGGCGATACCGTCACCGTCCACACCCCCGGATGGGACCGGGTTCTCCAGGTCATCAACCCGATCACGAAAAGAGTCGGCGCCAAACTCGCGGTCGAGGCTTACGAAGATCTGTCAGCCCCCGACCCGCCTACCTCTCTGCTCCCCTCGCCCGCCGCGACCGTGGGGCTGGACGACCCACCAAGAAGGATCGTCGCGAGATCGATCGGCTCCGAGGCCGGGACTCTCGCTATTGAGGACTCTTCGCCCGGCCCAACACACCACGGCTCGCGGCCGAATTGGCGCCACGCGTCAAATCCATGTACGCTACTTTGCGGAGGATTCGCCTAGAGGCCTATGGCGCTCGCTTGGAAAGCGGGTTGGGTTCACGCCCTCACGAGTTCGAATCTCGTATCCTCCGCGGCAAGTCCGCCTTTCGGTCTATCCGGGGGCGGACATTTTCATTTGAGTTCACTGCATTCTGCCAGGGACCATCGCAAAATAGTACTTCGGGTTTTCAGCCAACGTCACTCGCTCACTCCTCAAGGCCGGTGGTTATGCCCCGTCATAAAGAGCGGGTATATTTCTCCGCGCATAAATCAAACGGCGCAAAGGTAACCACAGAATGACCAAGAAATTGACGAAAACCTGTTTGCTGGGCATGGTCGGCATCATGGCGATCGGCCTTGCAGCGTGCGGGGACAAGACAAACTCGTCATCCGATACCCCCGCAAACCCCTCGCCGTCCACCAAGGCGGTCAAGCGAATTAGCAAGGACGACTTCACCAAGGCGTTCTCCCACAAGAAGATCGATGGCCACATGTTTGTCATCCAGGACGACTCTCAGCTCAGGCCCGTTGTGGACAATCTCGACAAGACGCTCAGCCAAGCGAAGATCTCCCCAGCTGGATGCGATGCGGCTCTCAGGCAGTCCTCCCTCGGCCTCACTTCACACGAGATCAGCGACACTCTCGTGGCCGTCAGTGACAAACCATCCACACGAATCATCGTCACCACGACCATGTCCGACCGACAGAAGAAGGCATACAAATCACAAGAAGAACAAACTTCCAGGTGTGGTCATACCACGTTGTCCACGCAAGGTGTCAATCACGGCCTGGAAATAAACATCAAGGCGTCACCCATCAAGGGTTACGAAAATATCTCCAAACAAGCCGCTCTTTTCGATCTCTCCATCAAAAGGAGTACCGGAACCTCTGATCACGGCTATCAGGCATACATCTGGCTCAACAATGATCAGGCGATCCGCATCTTCGGACGAGACGCCGGAATAGTCAAGTCCACGCTGCAGTCAGCCACCAAAGCACTGGGAATCGCCAAGAAGTGACACAGGACGTATAGCAGCCCTCAAAAGTCTAGCGCCTGCCGACTGCGCTCAGGACATGCCGGCAGGCCAGACAGTGGAGCATCACGCTGCACTTTGCCCAAAGAGCAAGGGAGCATTCAGTGGTCGATTTCAGTGTTTTCGGCGACTACCAGAATCCCGTAGAATTCAATTTCTCAACAGCCGAGGGGTTCTCTAGCCAGCTGCGTTGGACCTCACAACGCATAAACATTTTTGACGCGCGAACGTCGCTTGTTGAGTCCATCGCCTCACGAGAGTTTCGGGGATTCTTCGCGACTGTCTTCACACAGAACATCCACGTGTGTTCCGCGGACGCTATGGCGTTGTCAGAGGCATTGACCACCGCCGCCGACATGGTGGACTATCTTGCCGAGCAAGCTCGGTTAGAGAATAAGCGACGCCAACAGGTTCGCGATTTCGCTGCGCAACATGACGATTTTGGTGACCATGTGCGCGATTTCTTCACCGGCGTCGATGTTCCGCCCAACCTCACTCCTGCCGAGTCTCCCTCCCCCCAGCTGCTCCATCCGCCTGTGACAGGAGATCGTCAGCAGGATCGGTCGATTCCAGCTCGCTCACGTCCGCCGACGGCCTTGATGGATCGAGCCGCCGATGGGTTTATGACACGGCGGGACGGCTCGTCACCACGACGTGTCAGGACGCCGGCACCAGTCAGATCTGTCACTACGACTACGACCTCGCCGGCGAACTCGTCAGCACGGTGACGCAATTGGGGCCTGGTGACAGCACGGTAGAGACGCACTACCAGTACGACCCATGCGGCCGACGAATCAAGGCTGCATCCTCGGCTGGGATACGCGAGGAGTTCAGGTGGGATTCACGGCGCTGGCTGGCGGGAGTGATGACTCTCCGAGCAGGTCGCTCACAGGAATTTGCCACACATGTCGACGCTTTCGGATGTCTGACCGACGTGTCCGGTCCTGCCGGACGAACCCCGATTGCGTGGGATCTTGCGACCGGTGAATCTCGGTTAGTACAGGTTGGCGACATACCAGCACTGCCACTCCCCGACGGCAGTGTTCTGACACCAGTGAGCGCAGACAGCGATCAGGATGAGCCGTGGCGTCGCCCAGCCACCGATCCCCTCGACCCGTATACGTTGATCCAGGAACACCTGACGGCGGACATCAGTATGACGGGAGGTCATCTTGGTGTAGCTGGTTTGGCATGGATGGGAGCGCGCGTTTATGACTCCACCACGGCGAGTTTCCTGACCATTGACCCGCTTGCGGCGCCACCAGGATCCTTGTGGGAGGCCGCCAGCTACGGTTACGCCGCCACCAATCCCCTTGCGCTAGCCGATCCATTAGGCCTCAGACCCGTCACTGATGCCCAGATGCGCCAATTCGCTAGCACTATTGACACCCGAAACCTGTGGGACCGCCACATCCGCAACGTGTTCTCGTGGGAGACCCTCGGGGGTATTGCTCTGGCCACCGCCGGAGGACTCCTGATGTGTTTTGGGGCTGAGGTGCCCGGGGCGATGCTGATCGGCGCCGGAGGCGACATGGTTTTCCAGCAAGTCGTACGCGGCCACGTCGACTATGGGGAGTGTTGCCTTGTCCGGAGCGTTGGCACCTACGGGAGGCTCGGGACTCAGCGAAATCGCAGGTCTCGGAACTCGAACTCTCCTCACCCGCGGGATAGAAGCCGGCACAACCCAAGGCTACGTGATGGGCAACTACCACTGGGTAACATCACCCGGGCCCCACAACGCCGAAACCTACCTAGAGCAAGTAGGCGGAGAAACACTCAGCGGCGCCGCCTTCGGAGGCATCACCGCCACGATAGGAGGAAAAGCATACGACACACTCCCAGACTCAATACCCACCGGACACTTCGGACCCCATAACACAACCCTTGGAGTTAGGAAAGAGCCAACATCCTTCGTCGCCCGCTACCAGAGAAATGGCCAGTTAAACCTAAGTCAGGCAACGTCATTCCGCGGGGCCACATTCAAAAGCAAGATCGCCATAAAACCCATCACAACTTACCGTAGCTGGAGTAATCCAACCTACGAGGTAGGCGGCTACGTGTCCCGGACACGACCAGCGGGACCCCTCCAAACTCAACTCGACCTAGCACTGGCCCCTCAGTGGGGAAACAAGGCCAACCACATCTCCGAATACGAGATACCACAATTCACGCCATTCTACGAAGGTGCAGCCGGAGTGCAACCCGTCAAAGCCATCGACGGCTCAGACACCTTGGATCAGTTACCCGGAGGCGGAAACCAAATACTTATCATCGACAAGCAGGTACTAGACCAATGGAAAACGAAGAAATAGAGGCACCATCCAGAACCATTAACCTTTCGGAAATCAGACCGCTCGTGCTAGGAAAATGGTCCCAAATTTACGTCGATTCTAAATGCACCGGCAGACCAGGAGATCTGTCATTTATGCCATCCAAATACGACTACATTCCGGATACACAACTGAAAATTCAGATGGTCGAGCCATTTCTCTTAAGTATCCAAAACCTATTTCCGCAATACAATCCGTAAAATTTGTTCGCATATACAGCGCTGAAACCATATCGTTCTCCTGCATAAACCATCAGGACAACACGAGCGGGATAACTGGATCAGACTATGTTGACATATTCGACTGCACGAATCGCACTATCCTTAATGATTGGTCGTGGGCCTTCAGCCACAAACCCGTCGTACCCAAGTGGTGGCACCACATCGTCCCCAAAACGTGGCTACGCTAACAGTAAACCAAACATCAAACAGCGAAAGGAAACTTCGCAAGCCGGAGAAAAGCAAGATCCACCAGAAAATCACAACAGGGCACGCCAACTACGCAGAGAATACCCTGTTAGATCCGCTATCACTGGTGGACGAACCCGAACCCTACTCACCTGCGGCATAGAAGCCGACACAACTCAACGATTCATCACAGGGAATTACCACAGACCACACCGGGGCGAGCACCGCCCCGGGTGCGCACCTATCTTGGATTGGGTTCCTCGTTAAACCCTGAAGTGTTCGTCGAATTTGCACTCCACGGGTCCCCGATGTAACGACCATCCTGCATATAAGGTTGGTTGCCCCCGGAATTCATCGATTCCCCATACTGGTGACCGTCCTGACCCGGAGCCTGCCATTCTTGGGGCTGCGGCTGCCCGTATCCCGGGTACTGCGCGGTCGCAGTTGCCCCGCCAGACTTCGCCCGCTTTTTCTTCGCACGTCGCTTATTACCAAAATAGGAGGCAATACCCGCAATGAGGCCAATGATCCCCCCTCTGATGCCATGCCTCCCGAAGCCCTTCCAGAATGACGGACCCGCCGTCGCAGCACCGGTAGGTCGCTCGCCCACAGCCTTCAACCCTGATGTAGAGTCTTGATATCGGTCCACGTGACAGTATTGCCGTCAACACTGCTTGAACCCGAGTGGCTGATCACCTTACCAGGGAACGTCACCGAGACTTTAAAGGCACCTACCTTGATTTTATCAAGCCGAGCATCCTTGAAAAACTTCCTACCAATAGATAGTGACACCTTGTCCGCATCAAAAGCCAATCCCAATCCAGCGCCCCGCGCGTCATCTGCAGTGGTGGTCATCGTGAATTTGCAGCCAACGTATTCCTTGTCCTCGACGAACTCAGCTTTTACGCCGTGTTGCTTGTCGGAGGCAGACACATCGAACGTCTTGTCGCAATCGGAGAAATCTGAGAGCTTCTTCCCTGCCTCCTCTAGATCTGCTCTAGAGACACCGTAGACGAACGTGGAGCGGACGTGATCCTCGTCTCTAATCTCCATACCATAATTGAATTTCGCGGCACCCATGACGACAGGAGCAAGCAAAACCACCAAACAGCACCTCACCGGGCGCGGCAGATTGAACATAGCCATATTAAATCATGAATAGGAGACCTGTGCCTTCAGGTTTGAGCGTGGCGCTCACGGCTCGACCTGGCAAGCAGTCGACGGTCACCACGACAGTCCCCTTGTCATCGCAATGATCAGGTGACGGAATCATGGCACTGAGATAAGTGAGCGCCTCAGCATGGGTATCAAAAATTTCTGATGTTCCGAACACAAACGCCGTCCAGTCGTACTACGGCCTACTTGGGCCTCGTGTTCTCAGTCAACATCAGTGATGGTAGCTTCAGGAGGCGCAAAGCGACGATGACACAACTCCTCGAATATACGAAAGCACGCCAACCCACAGTCAAAGCGAACTCCTCGATAAAACACATCACCACAAACTGGGGCCACGCGCTGTCCCAATCAACTCTGAATCGGCCCATGGAAACCTTTCCCAAAGACCACTAACTTCATTTTCAACGGACACCGTCACGATCCACCGGCAACAATGGTAATCGGGGTCTCCTGCACCTGATAATTCCCGATCTCTGCACCGATGCTGCACGAAGCCGGATGCAGAGCACTCACGTCGTGACCGTCCGGAGTGATGGACACTGCACCCGAACAACGATCCGTAAGCCGAACGTTCTCCAACTTATCTCCTGTGATGTCGGTGAGGATGCTCGTCGGATTTGAGCTGAAAGGCGTGGTGTAGATCGGCGTCATCTCGTTCTCTCCGCCCGGCCAGGTGCCCAGGATCGTCACCGGGATCGCGGATCCTTCCTTGACTCGCGGGGGGTATCTTGATCCGCATCGTTTGCAACCGTTGCAAAGAATACGCAGTTGAGGTAACAGCGTCATTGTTCAGTGCCTTGTCGGTAGCTTGCTGCTGATTTTGCAGCCAAGTCTGCAGGTTTGACTGATTGCTGATCGCCGCTTCCGTCGCTGGGAATTTCGCCGTGACGGTCACCGGCTCCTCCTGTGGGAGAGTCTTCAGCGTGATCGTCCACCCACATTTGGCATCAATCGAAGTGAGCGCCGGACTATGCGGCACAACTTTGGCAGTGTCATCCCATGTAGCATCAGGGCAGGAACGGGCTGACGTGACCGCCTCGAGGACGTCTCCGCTCAGCGGCTGCTTGATAGTGCGATAGGTGAGGGAGTATTTCAATGTTCCCTTGTTGACCGTCGCCGCCGGGTGTCTCGGCAGACGTACACCCAGCAAGTCCCCGTCATAATCAGCATCTGGCACTAGCAGGACTCCCAGCCGGGACTTACGGATCTGCCCCGTCCAGTGGCTGTACAGGGTGCGCAGATCATTATTACGCCCAGCCACGATTAAACAGTAAAGGCGAGTCCGGAAGGGCCAGCACTCGTGCCAAGACCTGACTGTCGTCGGCAACCAGGTGCGCATCATCGATCAGGACGATGCATGGCTCGGGGCAGCGCTCTGAGTTTCCACCACGTCCACGAGTTGCTCGGGGGACATGACGCCAGGCAGCATCTAGATTCACAAGTGCGGGGTTATCTACCATCTGTGTTGTGTCTGTATTGTGAGAGTGTTGTGTATGTAATGTGAGGCTTCCGTGTCTGATACGAGTGGCGTGGGTGATTACCAAAATCCCGTCAAGTTTGATTTCGCGGTTCCGGCGAACCTGACCGGTGGGGCCCGGCTGATTCATGGAGCAAATCGGGGGTTGATGCCCGCGTCGGCGCTGGAAGCACTGTACGAGCACTTCTGCGCGAGTTGCCAGTATGGATCATTGACTGTGGGGGGCTTGTTTGGCCAGTACCAGCGGTGGATGGGCCTCAACGACGCTAATGTGGCGTGGTTGGAGGCAGTGGGCCGTGCATTTGCTGCCGCTGGCGGCTCCGGATCGGTGATATTGGCCGATGCGGCTTTGGAGGCCGGACTGCGATCTGCCGGAGTGAGTATGACGCGGGCAGATATTCAGGTGTCCTCGCCCATCTTGAGTGGGATTGATCCTGCCACTGGTTACATCGAGGACCCGGTGAACTCGGCAACCGGGAACTTCGTGCTCCCGGAAACGGATGTGGTCTTTGGCGGGCCGAGCCAGGGGCTGGCGATCTCCCGGATGTATAACTCGACGCTGGCTGCCGCCTACGATGAGCCCGAGGCGTGTGGGGTGTTAGGGCCTGGCTGGTCGACCATTCTGGATCAGCGTTTGATCATCGATGATGAGCAGGTGCGTTGGGTGCGCGATGATGGCCGCGAGATCGTTTTCCCTCTCACGGACCACGATGGTGCCAGCGGCTCCGCCGCTGCTGAGGGCTGCCATACCGTCGCGGGGCCTTGGCGTGCCGTCCAGGACAATGTGTGGATTTCCCGCGGCGATGCCGCTGATCTGGCCGTTCAGGCTGCTGACGTAGCTAGGCCTGTGTGGATCGTTGCCGACAACACTGGTAGCCGGTGGGTTTTCACCACTGAGGGAGCGTGGGTCGCCTCGGGGTCCGGTGCGGGCGATGGGGTGTGGATCGAACGCCATGATGGCGTGATCACTTCTATGCACTCCGAGTGGGGCCGGTCGGTGGATCTGTTCTACGCGCAGGGCCGTCTGGCTAAGGCCGTGGCCAGTGATGGTCGTAGCGTAAGCTATGCCTACGATTCCCAGGGTCGACTGGTAGAGGTAACCCGTCCTGACGGGGTTCACCACTACCAGTGGGACGGCTGGCTACTCAGCCAGGTTATCGATGCGTCTGGTGTGGCCCAGTGCGTCAACACCTTCGATGCGCTCGGCCGGATCCGCACCCAGCGCGATGCCACAGGACACCTAACACGGTTCACGTATCTTCCTGGTGGGGTAACCGTCGCCGATGACGGGCAGGGTCACCATTCCAATACGTGGATTAGTGATGCCCGGGGCCGTACCGTCGGGATCATTGATGCTGACGGGCAGCGCACTTCTATGCGGTATGACCGCTATGGCAACCTTGTGGGGGCTACTGATCGAGCGGGCAAGGTTATCCGTCACACCTATAACGAGCGGGGACATCGCACCCGCACCACACTGCCCACTGGCGGGGTCATTGAGTACAGCTGGGATGAGGCTGACCGGCTCACCACCATCTCAACCGCCGGCACACTCCGGGCACGCCTGGACTACGACGGCACGCAACTCACCCCGGTGCGCCTCGCCGATCCCCACGGCACTACGGTAACGATGTCGTGGGATCGGGGCCTACTACGCCACCTAACCGACGCTACTGGCGCCAGCATCAGTGTCGACTATGACAAATATGGCCAGATCATGGCCATCACGAACGGGGTCGGTGCCACATGGCAGATCAGCCACGATGAGGCCGGACAGATCAGCCAGATCCTCACTCCGCTGGGGTACCGCACCGAAATGACCCATGACCAGGCAGGCCGCCTGGTCGAGCGTATCGATCCGGACGGGGCCTGTTGGAGCTACGACTACGACGAGGCCGGACACCTTGAGACAGCCACAGCCCCTGATGGTGGACGCACCCGCTACACCTGGGGCCCTGATGGCCAGATCACCACGATCACTGACCCAACCGGCGCCACGACGACACTGGCGCATGACGAGGTGGGGGATCTGGCGGGGATCGGTCTACCCGACGGGGGCCAGCTGGGGATTCCTGCGTGACGCGATGGCCCGGCTGTGCGGAGTGAAGGACCCGGATGGGGCCCACTGGCGCGCCTCCTACAACATCATCGGAGAACTGACCTCGCTCACCGATCCCCCCGGGGTGAGTCTGCACGCCACTACTACCGCCCACCAGGCTCAGGTCACGAACGCCGCGGGTCGGGTGATAGCCGCCGATCAGTTCGATGATTATGGGCGCATCGTCTCACGCACCGATGTTTTCGGTGCCACCAGCAGCATCGACTACAACACAGCCGGTCTGCCAGCCGTGCTTACTGACCCCCTCGGTGCACCCACCCGGTTCGACTATGACCAGGTAGGACACCTGTCCGCCATCACGAGCCCCACCGGGCTGCAAGAGCGCTACTCCTACGACGCAGCTGGGCGCTTGGCTAGCACAACCGATCCGACCGGCGCGGTTACCCGCTACCTTTACGATGCCGATTCCCGACTAACTGGCATCATCGACCCCACCGGGGTTGCCACCGAGTACAGCTGGGACCCTGTGGGTCGGCTCGTCGAAACGCGTGCCGGCGAGGTCGTCACCTTTACCGCTGACTATGACGTGTGCGGACGACCCACGCGCACCTGGGATCCGGTCACCGGAACCCGGAACTTCCGTTACAACACCGCTGGCCGCCTCATCACGGCAGTCGATGCTGCCGGCCAAGTCCACCGCTACACCTGGGACAAACGCGGACGACTGGTCACCACCACCAACGCCGCCGCGCTGACCACCTATCGATACAACCAGCTCGACCAGATCGTCGAATCCACCGATCCCGCCGGCGGAACCCACCGTTACACCTGGAACCCGGCCGGGCGTCTCACCAGCCACACCGGCCCTGATGGCATCACGACCAGCTACGACACGCGCGGCGGGACAGAAACAGTCACCATTGACGGTCAGGTTTCTACCCGCAAGTGGTGGGACCTAGAGGCTCGCCAGCTTCACATCGACGACCACACCGACCCTGCGGCCCCTCTGCACCACACCATCAGTGTCGATGCGCGCGGGCTTGTTTGCGACCACACCACCACTGACGGTGACGGTAAGGTCATCAGCCGCCACCGCTGGGATTGGGATGGTGAGGGTCGTCTGACCCGCGCCGACGACACGCGCGCCACCGTGTCATATACCTACCGGGGTGATGGGCTACCCACCCGTATTACTCATTCCGCCTTAGGCGCGGCGAGTCTGGCGTGGGATAGTGCCGGGCGACTCACCGACGTCACCACCCCCGACCATCACGACCACTGGGGATCATGATGGCGGCCTGGTGTGTGGGTATGTCCACGATGGGCGCGTCACGCGTGTCGCCCGTGATGCTCAGGGGCGGGTTACCGGGATAGAGGGGCCATCAGGGCGTTGGAGTTACGGCTACAACGAGGCTGGGTCACTCATCAGCGCGACCGGGCCCCGCACACAACATAACTGGACTCACGACGCCTATGGCCGGCTCACCAGCCACGCCACATCCGGAACCGACACCACCTTCGCCTGGGACCAGGAAGGCCACCTGGCGCAGACGTGTACGCGTGCACACGGGCATGCCACTGCCACCCAGTATCGCTATGACGCAGCGGGACGGCGCGTCAGTGCGACCAGCTCAGACGGCCAGGAGGAGCGTTACTCCTGGGATGGACGGGGTTGGCTGTCTGACATCACCACCGACGCCACGACCGTATCGACTCACGTCGATGCATTGGGGCGCGCCAGTCGTATCACCACTAAGGGCCAGCAGGTACGAGTGGACTGGGACCTCGTGACCGGAGCCCCCACCTCGATTGATGGTCGTCCTGTGCTTCCCCTGCCCGGAGGACGCATCCTCGGTGCCACACCCATCGGCGATACCAACCTATGGCGTGAGGTCATGCCCACCGACCCTGACAACCCCTACCAACCAACGACGGTCGCTATTGAGGGTGTCCCCGAGACGATCAGGATGGCCGGGAACGCGCTAGTGGTTGATGGTCACCCTTGGTGGGAGCGCGCCTCTACGACCCAACTACCACCACCTTTTTGTCTCCTGACCCGTTAACCCCGCCCGCCGGCGCGCTATGGGCCAACAACCCCTACGACTACGCCAACAACAGCCCCCTCACCCTCACCGATCCTCTCGGGGACCCACCCCGTCACCGACGATCAACTAGCCGGCCTGACCCACCCCATCGGCACACTCGCACACTACGTCGCCAACTCCGTCAGCACACTCGTGCATCACATCACCGATCCGATCAGCCACTGGTGGACCGCCCACAAAGACCGGATCCTGTCTCCAGAATTCATCGGCGGAGCTTTAGCTATCGGTCTCGGTATTGCTGTGTCAGCGACCGGTGTTGGTGGCCCCTTTGGAGCTGCAATCATCTCCGGAGCCCTTTTCGGCGCTGGCTCGACGGCGGCCATAGAAAAGTGCACCACCGTCACGTCAACTGGCGGGATGTCGTGGTTTCTGGCCTTGTTGGGGGTTTCACAAATGGCTTTGGTAGCTGGGTGAGTAAAACGGCCCTCTTGACAAAAAATGCAGGACAGACAGTTGCAGGTCTCCGAGCGATGGCTGGTGTCAATGCGTTCACGGGTTCGGTGGGATCGACAATCTCCTACACTTTGTCCCCTGGACCAAAGAGTCTGCGTGGGTACGCTGGGGCTCTCATCTCCGGAGGAGTTGCAGGAGGCCTTGACGGTATGGCAGGACCAGCGACAGGATCAATAAGCAGGAATCTATCCAAGGAATCCTCACCGTTTACAGAGAAAGTCATTGAGCGTACGATAGGGTTCGGCGCCTCAGCAAGTGGATCAGTCATAAATAGCCCCGTCAGCGGAGAACACGTCTCCCTCGCTGATATCGGTAAAACAAGCGTAGTAGACCAGGCGGTATCATCTGCTGGATCCAGACTTTTCCCCGGCCAGCATGGAGTGGAGTCGATAGAAAGCAGTCGTTTTGGCGTGCGATCATTGCACGGCGTCATCAAGCCAACCGGGAAAAACGCACGGCGTCTTTGGGCTGAATCAGCAGGCGGAGCGGCCCTTGGGATAGGGACAAACTATTTATTAGATACATCCTCCGAAACATCCCAACGTTAGGAATCCACTATCCCGAAAGTCAAAATCGCGTGAATATAAAATTAACTTGGTTCAACGA
The DNA here is from genome assembly GCF_023838685.1 of Cutibacterium sp. 37298. Taxonomy (NCBI): domain Bacteria; kingdom Bacillati; phylum Actinomycetota; class Actinomycetes; order Propionibacteriales; family Propionibacteriaceae; genus Cutibacterium; species Cutibacterium sp. 37298. The sequence goes on along the minus strand of NZ_JAJNRJ010000001.1, from coordinate 642,182 downwards.
AAAAATAGGCTTCGAGCCACACTCATCTACACCGCTATTCTTGTCGTCACCCTCTTAGTCATCCCAGCGCTCCAAAATGACATGGCGCGGCTAAATTCGTGGATTATAATCTTGCTCGCAGATTTCGCACTGGGCGCCGTTTTGCTCTACATTCCGGGAGTCTGGTCTTACGAGATTATTATCATGTATATACTTTGTGGCAGGGCGGTTCTCGTGAGATCGGGTAGCCCAGTTTCAGATCTACTGTGGTTAACCATAGTCTGGGCGTTGATTCAACCATGGTACTACTTCATAGCACGGAGAACAATACGGCGCTGCAACTCTAAGCTAGGGAGACACTGCTGGAAAAATAAGGATCTTTCGGTATGGGAAATTCAAAAATTCTTCATGCCATCCTATGTCTGCATTTCGCTCGTCATTGCAATTTTTGGTGTAGCTTTTCCTATGTTCGTGGGCGTCTCTCGACGCGAGATTATCCGAGATCTGTGGATGGGGCTACCCTGCGGATTTATCCTTGGCCTACTCCGCTACCACGAATTTCCTCTTATACTCGTTCTTATTTTCGGACCTCTCATTCTACTGCCATTTACCGGAAACTCTTACTCTCAAAACTCTTTGACCACCATGATGATAGCGTGCGGTAGCTTTATCACTGCATGCTTTCGGGGCTACGCTACGGCGTTTCCTTCGTTCTACGAAAGTCGAATGATCAACAACAGGCTATTCCGCCGGAGGGTATGAGATATATGCTCCGTGAAATCACGCATATGCGCCAACCGCAGTAATACACCGCAACACCACCACACAGAAAATGAAGGCCGTGCCATGAGTGTCAAACCCCGCTACCTTTCCCCGAACATGGAGAACCCACCGATTCCCTTGGTAGAGCGTCCATACTCCCGGAAGCAACGCCGACTGCGAACCATGAGCCCGGACCCAACCCAGCCGCGTATTTTTTCCTACGCACCGCTCAATGCACCAATATGGCTCCCGTTCGCGGCAGTCGCGACCGGGATAATTATCTGGTTTGCCGTCAACAACACCGGCGGATTCAGAACCAACCTTACAGGCTGGCTTATGAGCACCATAGTACTCGCCATATCTTACAGCTGTCTGGCGGACTGTTTGTGGCACAGATTTGGCGTTGATCAAGACAAGGTATGGACGCGGTTCGGCCACCTCGGCCACCGCGAAATCCGTTTCAACGAGATCACCCATTTCGACGCGGATGCATACAACTTCAAACTGCGGGCAGGAAAAACTAAGATCACCGCTAACTACCACTACTTCGATTACGCTTTGCTTTGCTTGCGTCTATTAGAGGAACTCCACCACCGTCGGATACATCTACCGCAAGCCCGTGCGGATGACCCCAACGGGGACCAAGAAGCGCAGAAATGGCGCAACATCCTCGCTGGAACTGTGTGGATGGAGCACCGCGATTTCTACGACAACCACCCTGAGGCCTTGGCACAACTCAACACCCTTATCGCACCACCTACAATGTACCAAGCGTCGTCTGGCTCTTCGTTGGACGATCCATCTTATGGTGCCTTACAACAAGCGCGCGCAGAGCACGACGACAACCGACACCTGGACTTCAACAGCGCTTCACAGGTTGCACAATCACTTCCGCCACTTCACCTGTCAAACGTACGCGTCAGTGCACAGCCCACTAGCGCTGAGGTTAGGCACCTGTTGCGCGACACCGAGTACGGATACACTTTGAGGATTCGATTCGACACCGCCGATGGCGACAGCGTCGTATTCGACGGTAATGAGTTCGAACCCTTGGACGAACTCCTCATGGACCCAGCACACGTCGTCATTGGGACAGGCCCATACCTTACAGGGACCGACTTCCCCGACACCCCGGCTTCCGAGTTGGCCAAAAAACACCATATTACCGTGGATTGTCTCATACTTTACGACGTGGAAGACTACGCCATGACAGGCCATGATCAACTCATCGCAACGATCAACTCTGATGAAATACCGCAGCTACACGCCTGGGTGGATCGATTTCTAGAACTTGTCAAATAATGCTAACAATAACTATCCACAGAATGTCACACATGGGGCATCTTTTACACCACACCGAACACGAAATACCGGGATGTACAAATGCGGCCCATCGCTGGCAACTTCGGTCTTTCCCGTCGTCACCTTAAGTTCTCGTTGGAATTACGACGGGTGCAGGTGGCGTTGATGATAACCGGAGTTAGTCAATATGTTCGTCGAACACGTCAGCAACCATGCATCCATCTAGGCAGGCCCGGGGACAAGTGTTGATCTCGCGACAAACCTTATCCAGGTCAGCATGGGGGATGCCGAGAGCCTCCAGACAGAGACAGTGGTAGGCGAATGCTGGTCCATTACCGGTGGCGATCGACCGGACCGGCAAGCCGGTACCCTAAACACAAGGAAGCAAACCCCTCCACGTAACGACTTGAACACTCACACGCTAGAAGGTGTTGCACTTCCGAGCCTAGGTATCGCCACGACGGCCACGTCGTGAACTAAAGTATGGGCTAAGGGCACGAGGAGGCGTCCATGAAACCATCACGAGCCCGCTGGGATCAACTGCCCGATTCGGTTCACCATCGAGTCGCCGAAATTCTGGGGTCCCCGGTCTCCGTTGATCACGTCCAGACCCACGGCACCGCTCCTGGCGTGGCATCGCGAGTCGTCACCGCTGATGGCTCTCATGCCTTCGTCAAAATAGGCCATCCAGCCATCAATGAGGCCATCCCCAGCCTCAACCGTCGTGAAGCCACCCTGCTGTCGCTCCTCCCCGACACCGCACCCGCCCCGCGCATACTTGGTCGCATCGACGTCGACGGATGGGTAGGCATGGTCACCTCCGACATCGAGGGCCCCCACCCCGACCTGCCCTGGTCCGATGAGGACATCGACACCACCCTTGCTTCGCTGTCCCGGCTGGCTGAAGTGACGGCCGATTTCCACCAGCAGTGGGAACCATTCTCGGCACGCCTGCAAAACACCCACTCGGTGTGGGAACAGTTCATGGCCGACACCCCCGCCGACCTCGACCCCTGGCTCATCGAGCGCCTACCCGACCTCGCTGGACGTGTCGAGCGGCTCGCCCGCCACGCTTACGGTGACACCGTTATCCATAGCGCGGTTCGATCCGACAACGTGCTTTTGCGCACTAGCGGAACTATTCTCGTTGATTGGTCCCATGCCGTGATCGGCCCGGCATGGGTCGACGCTGCAGGACTCATCGTCGACATCATTCACACCGATCCAATTGACGCCCCACGATGGAATCGCGCCGATAACCTAGTTAAGCGCGTCGCGGCTGAGTTCTCCCCATCCACTCACGGCGAACCAGCAGTCGAACCTATCGTCGACTTTCTCGTCGCCATTTTGGGGCTCTCAGAACGCGAATGCCGCAATCCCGACCCCGCTGGAATGCCGCAATTCCGCGAGTTTCAGCGCGAGCGGGCAAGTCGATTACGCGCCTGGCTGTGGGCCTCCGAACACCTCGCGTAACTATCGAACTGAAACGGTGCGAACCCTCATGAGCCCCCTCTCATGAGCCCCCCTCGCGCGGCAGAATAAACACCATGCACCTCGATCTCGGCCTGACCAAGACCATCAACCGGGCAACCCATGTCACCCGCGGATTCCGCCGCATTATCATGGTGACCGCCGCAGGCGAGGGCCGCCCTGACCGTCTCGTCACCGACCTCACCAACGAGTTCTCCCGGCGGGGAATCGATGTGTCACAGCTCCCGATCGAGGGATCCGAGGACACCGCTTCGTCAATGCCTGCCCCGGCACACAAGGTGCTGGCGAAATGGTCACGTCACCGTCAGGGGACAGCACGCCATGAACTCGGTGAGAGCCTCGACCACCAGTGCGCACTCATCGTTACTGATCCCCGTCGTCTTGACGAGATCGTCAGCCTTCAAGCCCAGTCGGACCGCCCCGTCGTCGTCCTGCTCGCCACCGACCCTGACGACGCTCCTGACAAGCTTCCGGAAATTGTTGACGTTGTCGTCACCCCTAACCCCCAGACCGATCCTTGGGAACACCTCGGCGTCCCGGTGCATTCCATCGGCGTCCCGGCGACTGGCGGCAGTCCGGCCCCTGGCGACCGACCCAACCGAATTGCCCTACTTGGCCCGTGCACCGATGAGCAGCTTGCCGACGCTCTCCTCGCCTTCGACCACGCCTGCCAAGTTGTGCCCGGCTGGTCCTTGGAGATCTGCCTTGACGATGAATCCAGAGCCCGCTCGGCAGTGGCAGCCCGCCGCGACGTCGGTATTCACCCAGCTGGATCCGAAAACACGGTTATGAACCAGAGCGAGTTGGCCCTCGTCATGACCCGCAAGGAGGATCTGGCCTCCCGAATCCTCGACGCCGCTGGCGCCGGCCTGCCCTCAGCCGCTTACGCCGACACCCCTGCGGCAGCTGACATCTTGTCGCGGTGCGGGTACCCTGCCGCCGGCGAATTGTCGAGCGCCCTGGCCCAGGGCATGGCTGACGCACCGCTGCGTCGGATCCAACGGGAGTATGTCGCCGAGGTCCTTGCCGACCACGCCGGCGCAAAGATCGGCGAGGCATGGCTCGACCTCATGTTCAATGTTGGGCTGAGTCGCCACTGAGCCGGTTCTCTACGGCGCGTAGCGTATCCGAGAACGTGTTCGGCCCACCCACACGCCACGCGGAACACGGTCTCCACGCGGCGCCGTCAAACCTTCTGGGTACACTCGCATGGGGGGTTACCCGTGTGAAACGGGCGCCGAACCCGACATGTAGCCGGAAGGAGGAGCCGGGTGGGATTCCTGGACAAAGTCGAGAAGTCGATCGAAGGTGCCGTCAGCGGCGTCTTCGCGCGCGCCTTCCGTGGTGAGGTTGAACCGGTGGAGATCGCCGGTCGGCTGCAGCGCGAGCTCGACTCCGAGGCACAGATCCTGTCCCGCGACAAGTCACTGGTCCCGAACGATTTCGTCGTCCGCTTGTCCAGCCGTGATTACGAGCGTCTAGTCCCCTACACCAAGACCCTTAACGCCGAGATCATCCCAACCCTGCGCGACCACGCCAGTGAACGTCACTACGTATTCAACGGGCCTATCCACATTCGGTACGATTTAGACGACACCCTTCCAGTGGGTAAGTTCACCGTCCTCACCGGGGAAAACCACGCAAAGGCCGTCTCAGATCGGCGTGCACCGCTCGTGCTGGAAGTCGACGGGGTGCGCCATCCCCTCACCCCTCCGGGACTGACGATTGGCCGTGGATCTGACGCCGACATCCGCATCAACGATCCGGGTATCTCTCGCCTCCATGCTCGTATCAACGTCTGGCCCCAGGGCAACGACATTGGTTTGTCCATTGAGGACCTCGACTCCACCAACGGGGTGACGGTCAATGGCGTCAAGGTCACCAGCACCGAACTTGGCGACGGGTCACGCATCGAGATCGGCTCAACGAGGATGCTGGTCCACTCGCCGACGAGGATCTGATCGTGAGCGAATTTCTCGTCACACTATTACGCATCGCTTATCTGGCGATATTGTGGATCTTCATCCTGTTTGTCACCAATGTCATTCGTACCGATATCTACGGTCACCGGGTCCCTCGCAATGCTGGAGAAGCCGCCGTGGAATCCAGACGACGCAGTAAAGGCCGCAGAACTCGTCGTCGTGAGCAGGCCCCCATGCCAACCGGCCTGCAGGTCATTTCGGGGAGTCGAGCTGGCACCTTTGTTCCGCTAGCCAACGGCGTCACGGTAGGGCGCGGCAACGACTGCACCCTACCGATCGACGACGACTACGCCTCCACCCACCATGCCGAGTTCAGCCCAGGGATCGACGGCGCATGGTTCGTTGAGGATCTGGCCTCAACCAACGGCACCCATGTCAACGGTGAGCGCATCGAGAATCCGACGCGCCTGTCGGTGGGGGACGAGGTGCGAATTGGCAGGACCACCATGACCGTCACCGGTAGGCGATGAGCAATGGCCTTTTCCCTCGATATTCGATGCCATTCCGAAATCGGTCTGGTCCGACGCAATAACCAAGACTCGGGATACGTCTCCCCGAGGATGCTCGTCGTCGCTGACGGCATGGGAGGCGCAGCCGCGGGTGACCTTGCCTCGACCGTCGCGGTACGCCACGTTGCTAAGGCCGACCGAAGGTTCTCCGGCGAGGGCTCACCAGCTCGCCCCCAAGGTGAGGAGATGCTCACCGTTCTTTCCGGTGCGGTAGCCGACGCCAACGACGAACTGGCGGATCTCGTCGCATGGGACTCCTCCCTTGAAGGGATGGGAACGACCTTCTGTGGCGCGATGTTCTCTGGTACCCAGCTTGGCATCGTTCACATCGGCGACTCCCGTGGCTATTTGCTGCGTCAAGGCCGGATGAAACGGATGACTCACGATCATTCCTGGGTGCAGTCTCTTATTGACGATGGGCGGATTACTCCCGAGGAGGCCGCTGTTCACCCACACCGGTCCCTCCTGCTCAAGGTGCTTAATGGTCAGCCTCAGCACATCCCGGACACCCAGATCGTGGATCTTCGTTTGGGTGACCGCATTCTCTTTTGCTCCGACGGACTATGCGGACTGGTTAACGACGATACGATCGGCGAGCACCTCAACACCACCAACCTCGACGACGTCGTCGATCTGCTCACAACAGACGCCCATGCTGGCGGCGGCACTGACAACATCACCATCGTCGTCGCCGAGGTCGTTGAGGCCGACCCCAACCTGGACGCTTCCGAACCACACATCATTGGCGCAGCAACGACCCGCAAAGTACCCGAGCATGAGGTCACCGCCCCACTGCCCCTCGATCAACCGGCATCCGCGACAAACAATGACGGCAAGTCAACCGTATTGTTCGACTCCGAGGCCGAAGAGTCGATGCGCTACGCCCCCGTGGATTCCATGACCCGTCACCGCCGCCATTGGTTGTGGCCCGTCGTCATCTTGGCCTTCGTCGCTGTGGTAGTCAGCGGCATTTTTGGCGTTCGCGCCTACCTCAACACCCAGTACTACGTTGGTACCGACGACGACACAGTAGCCATCTACCAAGGATCACCCGACAATTTAGCCTGGATCCAGCTATCCCACGTCACCGAGAAAACCAACATCAAAACTGCTGATCTTCCCCGCTATTACCGAGACCGCGTCTTGGGGAATATCAGGGTCTCGTCCATGGATTCAGCCCACGCCACAGTTGCTGAACTGCGTACTGGGGCCCAACAGTGCAAGGTAATAAGGGAGGGTGCCACTGCGCCACCTCCTACTAAACCCGCGACGCCCCCCTCAACACCCCCGCAACCTTCCGCCAGCGGGCCCACCGCGAACGCCCATCACACTCCCCAGCCGTCCGCTGTACCAACCCCGGCCACGCCGACGCCAACTTCCGCTATGCCCTCACCGAGCGCCTCAGGCCATGAAGTCGACCTCCCGGCCGTCACTTCGGGGGATTGCCAATGAGTATCGGACAGGAATTTGATGACGGCACCGTCGTCATTCAGGCCAAGAGGCGCTGGACGGAACTCTTCATGCTCCTCATCGCCTGGGCTATTGGCTTCGGCGGATGGGTTCTCACCGAGCTCAACATCAACCACGTGCTGCCAGATACGTGGACAACCGTCGGCGGCGTGTGGCTGGCGGTGGCTGTCGTCGCGCATATTTTCGTGAGGATCGTCATACCCTACGCTGACCCGGTAATCCTGCCTATCGTCTTCACTCTCAATGGGCTCGGGCTAGCGATGATCCATCGCATCGACTACATCCCTGATCCGCACTATCATCGCATGGACGCCCAGGCTTTGTGGACGGCTTTGGGCATTGTCCTCTTCGTCGCGACGCTGCTCATCCTGCGCGACCACCGCAACTTGCAGCGCTATCCGTATGTGCTGTTCATTGTGGGCCTGGTTTTCCTCATGCTGCCCCTGGTGCCGGGCCTGGGCATGGAGACGTTGGGGTCGCGGGTGTGGATCCACGTTGGCTCCTACACCTCCCAGCCAGCCGAAGTATCAAAGGTCGTGCTCGCTATCGCTTTTGCTGGCTACCTCGTCGACAACCGTGACGTCCTTTCCCGCGCCGGGCACAAGATCCTTGGAATTACTCTGCCGCGCGCCCGCGACCTCGGGCCAATTGCCGTTATGTGGGTAGCAACGATGCTCGTCATCGTCTATCAGAACGACCTGGGCACCGGAATGCTGTTCTACGGCATGTTCGTCGTGATGCTGTACATCACCACCGAACGAGTCGGATGGGCCATACTAGGGGCGGTGAGCTTCCTCGGCGGCGCTGTGCTGGCGTACACCTGCTTCGGCCACGTACGAGTTCGCTTCGACTCATGGCTGCACCCATTCAGCAATTACACCCAGAACTACCAAATCATCCAGGCGCAATTCGGGCTTGCCTGGGGAGGATTAGCCGGGCGCGGCTGGGGGTTAGGACGTCCCGGCATGGTTCCCCTGGCGTGGAGCGACTTCATCGCTACATCCATAGGTGAAGAACTCGGCGTCACCGGCCTCATGGCCGTCATCGTGCTCTTCTTCATCCTTACCGCCCGCGGAATGCGCACCAGCCTCGGTTGCCGTGATGACTTCGGCAAGCTTATGGTCGCTGGCTTGTCCTTCACCCTCGCCCTGCAGGTCTTCGCCATCATCGGTGGCGTCACCCGCCTCCTACCATTGACCGGTCTGACAACGCCATTTATGAGTCAAGGTGGTTCTTCCTTGATCGCAAACTGGGTCATCGTTGCGATCATCATGATCGTCTCACACCGGAACCGAAAGCCTGCCGACGACTTCGCCGCCACCGTCCCGGCACCTGATCCGCAACAGGCCATCACCGGAGGCACGCGATGAATAGACAAATTCGCGCAGTCTCTTTGCTCGCCGGGCTGATGTTCCTGGCCCTCATGGTCAACCTCACAGGTTCGGCTATGTTCCGGCAGGCCAGTCTCAACAACGATCCCCACAACGTCCGGGTGCGTGACGCGGAGTTCTCCCAGAACCGCGGCAACATCCTCGTCGGTTCGAGACCGATCGCTACCACGACGTCAAGCAATGGCAAGTTCGCCTATCAGCGTGTGTACCTATCGGGGCCGAAGTACGCACCCATCACCGGGTATTACTCCTACTACTACGGACGATCCATGCTGGAGCAGACCCAAAACGCCCAGCTCACCGGAACCTCCGATGCCCAATGGCTCTCTCGCATCACCGGCACCTTATCTGGCCACAAACCTGAGGGCGGCTCTATCACCACGACGATTAACGCCAAAGCACAGGATGCCGCGTGGAACGGGCTCAAGGGAAAGAAGGGCGCTGTCGTCGCATTGGACTACACCACTGGCGCGGTGCTGGCTATGGCGTCGTCCCCCTCCTATGATCCCAACGAGCTTGCCTCCCACCACCTCAACGACACCACCCGAGCATGGAAGAACCTCGTCGCGGACCCGTCGTCTCCGCTGTCGAACCGCGCGACCCGAGAAATATATCCTCCGGGCTCAACATTCAAACTGGTGACCGCCGCGGCAGCTCTCCAGAACGGGTATCACCCGAATTCCATGGTCGACTCACCGGAAAATTGGATCCTGCCGGGCACTCGCACCCCGCTGACGAACGAGACCAACTGTGGGGGCAGCAGGATCACCTTGACCCACGCCCTTGACATCTCGTGCAATACCGCCTTCGGTAAAGTTGGCGTGAGCCTGGGCCAAGACAAGATCCGAGATCAGGCTGAGCGATTCGGGTTTGGCAAGGTTGTCAGCTCCGATGTGTCCTCAGTCGCATCAAGATTCCCCCAGAACCTCACCGATGCGCAGTTGGCGCAGAGCTCCATCGGCCAGTTCGACGTCGCAGCCTCTCCGCTGCAAATGGCCATGGTGACTGCCGGCATCGCCAATGACGGCAAACTCATGACCCCTTACCTCACCGCGCAGGTGAGAGCATCAAACCTGCAGGTAGTCTCCGAACATCACCCGAAGCAGATGTCTCAACCGATGACAAAGGAGTCGGCCGAGCAGCTAAAGGCGATGATGGTCTCGGTGGTCAACAATGGCACTGGCAAGAGGGCGCGCATTAATGGGACCACCGTCGGCGGTAAGACCGGCACCGCCCAGACGGTACAAGGTAAGGCCCCCTATGCGTGGTTCGTCGGATGGTCGGACAACCCGCACGTCGCAGTAGCGGTCTTCATCCAATCTTTGGACACCGCCATCAATGAAATCTCGGGAGGCCGACTCGCGGCTCCCATCGCTAGAGATGTCATCGAGGCGATGAGATGACAAGCAGACAAACAACCCACTACGTCAACACAAAGGAGATCCCTCAATGAGCGCTGAGAGTTGGCTCTCCGGGCGTTACGAGCTGCAGAATCTCATCGGTCGTGGCGGCATGGCCGATGTCTGGAAGGCCCGCGACCACCGCCTCGGCCGCGACGTCGCGGTCAAGAAGCTGCGCACTGACCTCGCCAGCGACGACACCTTCCAAGCGAGGTTCCAGCGCGAGGCGCAGTCGGCTGCGCGGCTTAATCACCCCAATATCGCCGCCGTGTACGACACAGGTGAAACGAAAGACCCGGCTACCGGCCTGCCGGTGCCGTTTATCGTCATGGAGCTCATTGACGGTCACACCCTGCGCGACGTGCTACGTGACGGTCGCAAGATCCTCCCCCGGCGTGCCCTGGAGTTCACTCAAGGTGTGCTCGATGCACTGAGCTACTCCCACGCCGCCGGCATTGTCCACCGCGACATCAAACCAGCTAACGTCATGCTCACCCGCGAGGGCTACGTCAAGGTCATGGACTTCGGTATCGCACGTGCGGTCGCCGACACCTCCGCCACCATGACCCAAACGGCCGCCGTCATAGGCACCGCCCAGTACCTGTCCCCTGAGCAAGCCCGCGGCGAGACCGTCGACAATCGCGCTGATATCTATGCCACCGGCTGCCTGCTCTATGAGCTGCTGGTCGGGCGTCCACCGTTTATCGGTGACTCCCCCGTCTCGGTGGCCTACCAGCACGTCCGCGAGATCCCGGCCCCACCGTCCTCCCTGGACGCTGAGATCACCCATCAGATGGACGCAATCACCCTCAAGGCGCTCGCCAAGGACCCGGCGGATCGTTACCAGACTGCTAAGCAGATGCGTGACGACATTGATCGCCTACTCTCGGGACGCGAACCTTTTGCGATGCAGAATTACGCCGATTCTGGGGCTGATACTGAGGAGCAGACTCACCTTATTCCAGCCGCTGCAACCGATCCCGTCCCTGCCACTGCTGCTCAGCAAGACGAGGCCAGCCCTGCTAGCGCTGAAAGTCCCCAGGAGCCTGAAGAGCCGCATCGTAAACGTTGGCCGGTTATCGTCGTCACGATCGTAGTCGTGGTGCTGCTCGCCCTGCTCGGGTTCGGATTACATAAGATCCTTAATTCGTCCTCGCAGCCCTCTCCGGCTCCTACGCCATCCAGAACGGTGAAAATGGTCAAAGTTCCAGCCGTCACCGGCTTGAGCCAACAGGGGGCAACCTCAACCCTGGAAAATGCCGGTCTGAAGGTCCAGGTCGACCACGTTCAAAAGGACCAGGCGACCGCCAACCAGGTCGTCTCGCAAAGCCCAGCCGCTAACGAGAAGGTTCCTGCCGGTAGCGACGTGAAGATCACGGTTAACGATGGCCCGAAACAGCTAACGATCCCGCGCAATATTGTCGGATTGCCTAAGGACGACGCCCTTAAAGCCCTTAAGGATGCCGGGTTCTCTGATAGCCAGATCAAGGTAACCAACGACGACCCCAAGACTGAGCCGAATTCGGCGAAAGCTGGCGCCGTTGACGCTGTCAGCCCGGAAGCCGGAACGACTCTGGCCCCAGATCAGCAGGTCACCTTGACGATCGCCACCGGCAAGTCGGTGGTGCCGAACCTTAAGGGTATGAGCGTCGAAGAGGCTAATTCGGCCGCTGGATCAAGCGGATTCTCCATCTCGGTGGAGCGTCAGGTGACGTCCTCTGCTGCTCCAGGAACGGTCTTTGGCCAGGATCCGGATTATGGGGCTATTGCTAACAGGTCAACGGCCATCAAGGTGCTCGTTGCCGTGGCACCGCCAGCCCCGGAGCCTACTCGCGAGCCACCGACGAACTCCGCTCCTTCCGAGGAACCGTCCTCGTCGTCAATCGCACCGGTCCCGCCGGCCCCGACGACTGCAGTACCCACGACTAGTTCGTCGTCGGGCCGCTGACCGATGCGCTCATCGGCGGGCTCATCTGGCTGGCGCTAGCGGGGGCTTCGATGTCCCCATACCACAGCGTCCGCTAAATTGCCCGGCTCAACGCGGCGTGGCGTGACTCACAGCAACGGCGCCGGTGTAGGCAGGCATGGTGACTTGGCCAGCTCTCTCCACCGACCACCCGAGCTGGTAAGCACTCACGTATTCCTTGTAAATGCGCACCGCTTCAGAGGTGTCGAGAGCTTTCTGCATGGCGTTGAGGTCCCCGATCGCCTCGATGACGTAGGGAGGAGCGTAGGCCACGCCATGCAGGACCACGGTATTACCGACGCATTTCACGGCTGTGGTGGAGATGACTCGCTGCCCCTGAATGGTCATGGCCTCTGCTCCCCCAGACCACAAGGTGTTGACAACCATCTGGATGTCCTGCTGGTGGACGACCAGCATGTTGGCGTCGACCCCGTCCGGATTCTCGCTGAGGGGTGCGTCGTCGAGCGTGACGCGCAGGGCTTTACCACTGACAGCTCCCAAACCAACGGACGGCGCTAAAGCCGACGCCGACGAGATGACCGAGGACGTGACGCCCGGAGTCTGATTAGCTTTGGAAAAGTCTTCCACCTGCGCCCGCAGACCGGCTGCCTCCTTCTGCAAGGCGGCGTTGTGACTGGCCTGGCTACGCACTAGGGTGGCCATGTCGGTATCACGCTCGGGCCGAAGATCGTGACCGCGTGAATTGATAGCAGCCGTCGTCATCATGAGACCAGCCAGGGCCATGACAATCACGGTGGCGGATCTAGCTAGACGAGGGTGCCGCGAATCCGAACGGACGTCCTGAATAGAGGGGTCTGTCGTAGCCTGCGACCTATCCTCGTCGATATCGACGGATGCGTCGTCGGGACGGACGTCATCAGGGTCGTTGCCGTCGCTCATCGTCCCCTCCTCGCAGGCTGACCCGTGTCGCCGGAATTGGCGATCGTCCTCTAGGCTAGTCAAGCAAGACTTGTCCCATCACGCTCGGTGGGCGTGTCCTCGAACCCCAGGAGTAGTCACCGTGCCCGAATCGAAGGTCAGACCGCAAGCCAAGAAGAAGGCCCAGGCCAAGGACCGGGCCACAATGGATGAACGACGAGCCGAGAAAAAGGCTGCACCGGTTGATCGCTCGTGGGTCCCGAAGGTCTTCGTCCCTCTCTTTTTACTCGGGGTGTTGTGGCTGATCGTCTACTACATCGCGGGTAATCAGATCCCCGGTATCAGCGACCTGGGTGACTGGAACATCCTCATCGGTATGGGGCTCATGGCTGCTGGATTCGGCGTCGCTACCCTGTGGAAGTGAGCGGGAGGCCCACCAGGGATGTCCCGGCGGGCCTTCGGGTCAGTGTTCTGGCTTGAGCAGCGGGAAGAGAATCGTCTCGCGGATCCCAGCGTTGGTAAAGAGCATCACCAACCGGTCGACACCCAGCCCCAGACCACCCATGGGCGGGCAGCCGAATTCCAAGGCTTCGAGGAAGTCCTCGTCAAGCTGCATCGCCTCAGGGTCGCCCGCGGCGGCAGCGAGGGATTGCTTGGTAAGAACTTCACGCTGGATAACCGGGTCGACGAGCTCGGAGAAGCCAGTACCGCGCTCCATCCCGCCGATGATGAGGTCCCAGGCCTCAACCATGCGAGGATCGTCGCGGTGCGGACGGGCCAGAGGCTGGGCGATAGCCGGGTAATCACAGACGAAGGTGGGGTTGATAAGGCCTGGCTCGACGAGTTCACCGAAAAGCTCCATAACGACCTTGCCAGCCTCCCACGACTGGTCGATCTCAATCTCGTGCTCAGCGGCGATGGCCTGCAACTCCTCCAACGGGGTGTCAAGGGTGACCTCACGCCCTAGTTTTTCCGACAGGCCTGGGTAGACGCTGACCCAACGCCACTGCCCGTCGAGGTCGATAGTGCCTTTGGGGGTCTCAATCTGATGGACATCGAGGGCGTCGGCCACCGCCATGATGATGTCCTTGATCACCTCAGCAATAGTGAATTGGTTGCCCCAGCTCATGTAGGCCTCGAGCATAGAAAACTCGGCCGAGTGGCTGGAATCAATGCCCTCGTTGCGGAACACCCGACCCATCTCGTAGACCCGATCGGTGCCGCCGACCATCGCCCGCTTGAGATAGAGCTCAAGAGCGATACGCAAACTCATGTCAATGTCGAAGGCATTGAGGTGGGTATTAAATGGGCGGGCTGCGGCACCACCGTGGACCAACTGCAGGATCGGAGTCTCGATCTCGAGGAAACCGCGCTCGTCGAGGGCGCGACGCACCGCGCGGGTGATAAGGGCGCGGGTGCGCACCATCTGGCGAGACTCTTCACGAACGACGAGATCCGCGTAGCGACGACGCACCCGGGTCTCTTCCGAGAGCTCCTTATGGAGGGTCGGCAGCGGACGCAGAGCCTTGGAGGCCAACCGCCACTCAGCAGCCATGATGGATAACTCACCACGACGAGAGACGACGACCCGGCCACGCACCCAGACATGGTCACCCAGGTCAACGTCGGACTTCCACGCAGCCAAGGACTCATCGCCCACCTCGGCTTTGGAAAGCATGATCTGCAACCGCTCACCGTTGGAAGTCTCGGTAAACCCGTCCTGCAGGCTGGCGAAACACAGTTTGCCGGTATTGCGAACAAAAACGACACGTCCGCCGACGGTGACCTCGTCGGTGGTCTCCTCGCCAGGTGCCAAGGTCAGCTCCCCGGTGTCGTCGGTGTATTTCTGACGAACCTGGACCAGGGTGTGGTCGCGTAGCAAATCGACCGGATAAGCCTGGCCTCCGTCAGCGATGATCCGGGCCCGCTTGTCGAGGCGGACCTGCATCTGCTCGGAGACGTCAGGGGACTGGCTGGATGCAGTGTCAGAACTCACCAGGGAATCTTATCGAAGCAGTAAGCTGACGACGATTTCGCCTATGTCGTTCGTCACAATGCAGAATCCCCAGCCCCGTCGTCACGCCTACGACGATCCAACATCGTTCTTTCGTACCGCTCGACCATCTCCTCCTCGCTCGGTGGCTCAGAAAAATCGATGTCATCAACGGGGGCACCTAAAACCTTGGAAGTCAGCATCGGATCCGCGTTACCTTTCTCCGTCTCCTCAAGCAACGCAGCTATGACGGTCGGGGACCAATCAGGGACGAATACATCTCGGTATCGCTCTGCCGCACTGGTTCTGGCGAGTGTGAGTAACTTCGGAGTCGTCAGCTTTTTGGCTTTACCGGCCGGAGAACACCATGATCTACCTGCCCGGCGTCGACCATCCGCCACTGCTCATCGGTGAGCTTGCACACCCCGTCAGAATCAACCAGAAGAGCCCCGCCACCACAAGCGTCTCATCCCCCTCACAACACCCCACCTCCCGCGACACACAGCCTACCGACCTACCGCATGCGGGCGACCAACCGTGAACTCCACTAAAGTGGTCGTGCCGCTCGCATTTATCCGGCACACCGGCGGCGGTTGCACACGTCCCCGTCTGAGGAGTATTCGTGCTGGCAAAACTCGTGACCCGACACCTGAGGGCCTATCGGTTGCACGTTGCCGTCATCATCGTTATGCAGGTTTGCGCCCAAATCGCGGCCCTGACCTTGCCAACCATCAACGCAGACATCATCAACAAGGGCGTCGTGACAGCGGATACCGGATATGTCACCACCCACTCCCTCTTCATGCTGGCGGTCGCTTTAGGGCAAGCCATCTGCCAGGTCATTGCGGTTTATCTCGCCGCTCAGGTGGCGATGGGAATGGGCCGTGACGTTCGCGACGCCATCTTCACCCGCACCCTTGACTTCTCGGCCCGGGAGATCAACAAATTCGGAGCACCATCACTCATTACCCGGACTACCAACGACGTCCAGCAGGTGCAAATGCTGGTCTTTATGACCCTGGCAATGCTCATCGGGGCGCCGATCATGATGATGGTCGGGATCATCATGGCCGTGCGCGCCGACGTTTCCCTGTCGTGGATCATCGTGGTGGCAGTCATCCTGCTAGCCATCGGTGCGGGGCTGATCGTCTCCCGGATGGGGCCACTGTTTAAGCGTCAGCAGAAACGCATCGACGACCTCAACCGAGTCGTGCGTGAACAAATCACCGGCATCCGCGTAGTGCGAGCTTTCGCCCGGGAGCGCCACGAAGCGGCACGTTTCGACGCCACCAGCTCCTCCCTGCGCGACATCCAGGTGAGCGTCGGCCGGACTATGGCGGCGATGTTCCCCCTCGTCATGCTCATCATGAACCTGTCCCAGATTGCGGTGTTCTGGTTTGCGGCCACACGGATTGACGACGGACAGACCGAAGTCGGCATTTTGGCCTCATTCACCACATACCTCATGCTGATTCTCATCAGCGTCATGATGGCGGTCATGCTCATCGTCATGTGGCCACGAGCCTCGGTATGCGCAAACCGCATCGAGGAAGTGCTGCACACCTCGTCGTCTCTCACCATTGATCCCGAACCTGTAATGGCCCTGCCCGACGCTCCGACCTTGCTGGAGTTTCGCGACGTTACATTCAGCTACCCCGGCGCTTCTGAGCCGGTTCTCCACGACATCTCCTTCACCTTGGCCCGTGGCACGACGACAGCCATCATCGGTTCCACTGGGTCGGGGAAATCAACCCTGGTCAACCTCATCCCCAGGCTCGTCGACGTCACTCACGGACAAGTACTCGTCAACGGAACCGACGTGCGCCGTTACGACCCTGAAACCCTATGGAGCTGCATCGGACTGGTGCCCCAGAGGCCCTACCTCTTCGGTGGCACGGTAGCGTCAAACCTGCGTGATGGTCGCTGCGACGCAACTGACAAGGAGCTCTGGAACGCCCTGCACGTCGCACAGTCAGACGATTTCGTCTCCCACATGGACGGAAAGTTAGAGGCCACCATCACCCAAGGTGGCACCAACGTCTCCGGAGGTCAGCGACAACGCCTATCCATCGCCCGAGCCTTGGTCAAAGATCCCCACATTTACATTTTTGACGATGCCTTCAGCGCCCTCGACGTGGCCACTGACTCCCGACTCAGAGCCGCCCTCGAGGCCAATCATGGCGACGCCGCGATGATCATCGTCGCCCAGCGGGTCTCGACGATCCGCAACGCCGATCAGATCCTCGTCCTCGACGCCGGACACATCGTCGGTAGGGGGACTCACGACGAACTCATCAAGTCATGCCCGACCTACCTCGAGATTGTCGACTCCCAGCTATCGATCGAGGAGGCGGCATGACCGGCAAGGACGCCCAGCAGGCACCTACCAGGAATGAGCAGGCTGAGATCGCCCGGGCCTCCTCCCAACAAGGCCATCGTGGTAGTCAAGTTGCCGAAAAACCCATTTCTTTTGGGCCCTCCCTCAAGCGACTGCTCGGCCAGCTCAAACCCCATCGCATCACGCTGACGATCGTCGTCATCATGGCCGCGATCTCAGTGGCTTTCAACGTCATCGGCCCGAAAATCCTGGGCCGCGCCACCGACGTCATTTTTGGCGGCATCGTCGGAAAACAGATAGGCAAGCACATTCCCGCAGCCCGGGGCATGTCAGCCGACACATTCATCAACACACTCGGAAAAGCCAGCCACGGTGGAGATCGAGGAAAGATCATCACCCTGCTGCAGCAATATCCTCATGTCGTCATCGGTTCCGGCATCGATTTCCACCGGCTCGGCGTCATCATAGGTTGGGCGTTGGGCCTGTACGCCTGCGCAGCCCTCTTAATGTTCCTGCAGGGGTTCCTGCTCAACACCGCCATTCAGCGATCCATGTACGACTTGCGCCGCCAGGTCAGTGCCAAACTAGACAAGCTGCCACTGTCGTACTTTGATGGTCAGCCCCACGGCGAGCTCATGAGCCGGATGACCAACGACATCGACAACGTCTCCCAGACCTTGCTACAAACCTTGCAGCAGCTCCTCAACGCTCTGTTGACGATCATCGGCGTGTTGATCATGATGTTTTGGATCTCACCGCTGTTGGCCGTCATTTCCCTAGTCGTCATCCCGATCGCCGGGGTCATCGCAGGTCTCATCGGCAAGAGGGCCCAGGGACAGTTCGCCCAGATGTGGAAAGCCACCGGCGAACTCAACTCGTGGGTGGAGGAGGCGTACTCCGGCCATGCCCTCGTCAAAACCTTCGGGCGCAGCCGGGCTGTCGCCCAGGAATTCCACGAACGAAACGAGGAACTGCGTCAGGCGACCACCAAGGCCCAATTTGTCTCCGGCCTCATCCAACCAGTGATGTTCCTGCTCGGTAACGCCAACTACGCCATCATCGTCCTCATCGGATGTCTGCGGGTGGCGAAGGGCCAGATGCCGCTAGGCAACGTGCAGGCCTTCATCCAATACTCCCGAATGTTCACCCAGCCGATAACCCAGATTGCCTCCATGGCAAATCTGCTGCAGTCCGGGGTGGCTTCCGCGGAGCGGGTGTTCCAAGTTCTCGACGCCGACGAATTATCCACGGATACTCACGGAAGCCTCCCAGCCACGAAGGGACGAGTCGTCTTCGACCACGTTCGCTTCTCCTACAACCCGGACAAGCCTCTCATCACCGACCTATCCCTGGTCGCAGAACCAGGACAGACGATTGCGGTCGTCGGACCCACGGGAGCCGGCAAGACGACGCTGGTGAATCTGCTCATGAGGTTCTACGAGATTGATGACGGAACCATCACCCTTGACGGCGTTGATATTTCCACCGTCCCTCGCGCCGAACTGCGCTCCCGGCTCGGCATGGTCCTACAGGACACCTGGCTATTCAGCGGAACTATCCACGACAACATCGCCTACGGCTGCCCTGAAGCATCCGAAGAAGACATCCTTAACGCCGCACGGGCCGCCCACGTCGACCACTTCGTTCACACCCTGCCCGACGGTTATGACACCATCATCGATGAGGATGGATCCAATGTTTCAGTGGGTCAAAAACAGCTCATCACCATCGCTAGAGCCTTCCTAACGGCCCCGGACCTACTCATCCTTGACGAAGCCACTAGTTCGGTGGACACCCGCACCGAGATGCTCGTTCAGGAAGCGATGGCAAACCTGCGCAAGGGGCGTACTAGCTTCGTCATCGCCCATCGCCTCTCCACTATCCGGGACGCTGACCTCATCCTCGTCATGGAACACGGCGACATCGTCGAGCAGGGAAGCCATAGTGAGTTGATCGAGCACCAGGGTCACTACTACGAGTTGTACCAAGCGCAGTTCGCCGCGGCGAGTCACGAATGAGGCACCGCACCCACATTCTTAGCAACAGGCTCTAAAGTTGATGAGGTGCCCACCGGGGCACAGCGTCCGGCCAGCCCCCAGCCGGTCGTTCTCATCGACGAAAGAGACCCATGGCCGAGGTCAAAAACTCCCAGCTGACTGCCCACAACGACACTGACATGGCGAAGGACCAGACGAAGGTCCTGCAACGTACCCTCAACCGATTCGACATCGTCTTCCTCATCGTTTCTGCGGTGGTCGGGCTGGAGATGCTGGGATCGGTCTCAGCCGAAGGCCCCGAAACCTTCACCTGGCTGGTATTCCTCATCATCGTCTTCCTCATCCCCTATTCCCTCATCTTCGCCGAGACCGGCTCGGCCTTCGTCGGCGAGGGAGGGGTGTACCTATGGACCCGACGTGCCTTTGGGCGACCAGCTGCCGCCGTCACCAGTATCTTCACCTGGATCACCCAGCCGGTATGGGTGGGCGGCTCGATGGCTTTCCTCAACGCGGAGGCCGCCCACAACCACCTCGTTCACTTTTCCGCAGGATCGGCTGGTGACTACCTGTTTAAGCTGGCCTTCATCTGGCTGACGGTGTTCGCCGCTATCTTGTCCCTAGCTAAAGCCAAATGGATTCCTACCGCCGGCGCCTTTTTCAAAATCTCCTTCCTGTGCTTGTTCTTAGTCACCGCCGCCGTGTATGCGGCCCAACACGGCGTCCAGCCCCTCGGTCTTGGTAACTTCTCTCCCACCCTGCGCGGATTCATCACCCTGACGCCTTTGCTGCTCTTTGCCTTCCTTGGTTTTGAGGGTGGATCGAGCGCGTCGGGGGAGATGCGCAACGCCCAGCACGACATCTCGGTCTCGGTGCTCCGTTCGGCCACTATGGCTGGAATTTTTTACCTCCTTCCAGTGGCGACGATTTTGCTCGTCCTGCCTCCCTCCGACATCGACGGAGTCTCAGGACTGCTTAAAGCCGTCAATACCGTCTTCTCGGTATATGGGCCGGCTGCCGAACCGATGATGGTGCTAGCCCTCGTTATGTTCACTTTGGCAAATATCGGTCAGGGCGCGGCGTGGATGATCATGTCCGACCGAATGCAGGCCATGGCCGCTGCTGATGGTTCCTTCTTCGGTGGGTTCTTCGGAAAGTTCCACCCCCGGCTGGGCACGCCGGTACACGTCAACCTGTTATCGGGGATCGTCTCCACTCTTTTCATGCTCGCCGCCATGGAGTTGACGGGTTCTAGCGCTGACCTGTTTAACGTCGTCCTTGGAGTGGCAGTAACGACCTACCTGTTCAGCTACCTGCTCATCATCCCCGCCGCAGCCAAATTGAGGCTCAGCGAGCCCGACGTCGAACGGCCCTTCCGGGCCGGCCCGAACTGGTTTTTCATCCTCATGTGCGTAGTGACGACGACATTTGTCGCCTTTGGGTCATGGGTGAGCATCTTCCCAGGCACCCTCGAGGCCCTTGTGGGAATGCCTCACGACTTCTCCAAAGCCCAGGGGGTCTCGTATGCCTCCTTCGAGGCGCTGACACTCGGCACCCTGGCGTTCATCATCGTCATGGCGCTCATCGGCTACTGGCGTGGGGCTCCACTACGCCGGGCGGGTATCTCCACTGAGTCTTAAGCGGCACCTGGAGGCGTGACCAACCGACAACGGGGGCTCACAGGCGCGAACCGACGTGCGATTAACTAGTTTCGGCGGTCATGCGGATGCAACGCTAACGTCACCAGCAACATGGCGCACACCTGACCTTTTGGTCTGTTTTTGCGCAACACCACTCAGTCCGGCCAAACCGGTGACCTCGGATAGTAAGGTACCCGCCATGGATGCCCAACTGATCGCCCGATGGCAATTCGGGATCACGACGGTCTACCACTTCTTCTTCGTCCCGATCACGATCGCGCTATCGATGCTCGTGGCGGTGATGCAGACAGTGTGGCTTAAGACCCGCAACGACCGTTATCTTCGTCTGACCAAGTTCTACGGCAAGCTCTTTCTCATCAACTTCGCCCTCGGCGTCGTCACCGGAATCGTGCAGGAGTTCCAGTTCGGCATGAACTGGTCGGAGTACTCGCGATTCGTTGGCGACATCTTCGGTGCTCCGCTGGCCCTTGAGGCCTTGGTAGCCTTCTTCATGGAGTCCACCTTCGTTGGCCTGTGGGTGTTCGGCTGGGAGAAACTCCCCAAGGGAGTCCACCTGGCGTGCATCTACCTGACAGCCATTGGCACCATGATCTCCGCAGTGTTCATCCTCGCGGCGAACTCCTGGATGCAGAATCCTGTCGGAGCCAGCTACAACCCAGTCACCCACCGGGCCGAGTTGACCGATTTCGGGGCCGTGCTGAGCAACCCGGTATTCAAGGCGACTTTCGTTCACCAGATCTCATCTTCCTACACGGTGGCTGGCGCCCTTATTGCCGCCATCGCCTTCTGGCACTTGGCTAAGGTCGCCAGAGGACGCGCCACCTCCCAGATCTCCGACGCCGAAGAGGTCGAGAGCGTCCGCACGTGGCGCTGGGCCTCGAAGTTCGGCGCATGGGTGCTCATTATCGCCTGCGTCGGCGTTGTGCTGAGTGGCGACTACCAGGGCAAGGTCATGACCGACGCACAGCCCATGAAGATGGCTGCTGCCGAGGCTGCCTACCAGAACACCTCGGATTTCTCCGTGCTGACCATTGGCAACAAGGACGGCTCGGAGGAGGTGTGGGCTCTCAAGATACCCGGCATGCTCGGCTTCCTCGGTAACGGCAAGTGGGGCTCGCAGATCAAGGGCATCAACGAGCTCAAGAGCTACCAGGTCCACGAGTACACCTACCATCGCAAGGACGGCTCGCAGACCTCCCTGCAGACCTCTTACCAGAATGTGCTGCGTCAGAAAATCGACGCCAACGGCATCAAACTCGAGCCGAACGTCCCGTTGTCCTACTGGACCTTCCGCATCATGATCACCCTCGGCATGATCGGTGGCCTCATCGGCGTCGTCATGCTCATCGCAATGCGCGGAGGCCGCAACCCGAAGCCGCACGGATGGCTGACCTTCTTCATGATCGCCCTACCCCTGCTGCCACTGTTCGCCATCTCCTTCGGCTGGATATTCACGGAGATGGGACGCCAGCCTTGGATCGTCGCGGGTGTGCTGCCAACTACGGCAGCCGTCTCACCCAACGTTTCAGCCGGCAGCGTGCTTTTCTCGACCATCGCCTACACCGTCGTCTACGGCATTCTGGCGGTCGTCGAGGTGGGGCTGTTCTGGAAGGCCCTCAAGGAGGGGCTGCCTGAGCTCTCCACCCGTGATCAACCTGTTACCGAGGGCGAGGACACTCCGCTGTCCTTCGCATACTGAGGAGGTAACGACATGCTTCCCGTTCTTGAAACTACTGCCCACTCGCCCCTGACGATCGTCTGGTTCGTCCTCATCACCGTTCTGTGGGTCGGATTCTTCTTCCTCGAAGGATTCGACTTCGGCGTCGCCATGCTGCTGCCCTTCCTGGGACGTGACGACAAGGATCGTCGTCTCATGGTCAACACCATCGGACCGACCTGGGACGGCAACGAGGTGTGGTTGCTGACCGCCGGTGGCGCCACCTTCGCCGCCTTCCCCGGCTGGTACGCGACGATGTTCTCCGGTCTGTACCTGCCACTACTACTGGTGTTGCTCGGTCTCATCGTCCGTGGCGTTGCCTTCGAATATCGTTCGAAGAACCCGTCCTCCTCGTGGCGCAACGCTTTCGACTGGATGGCCACTATTGGCTCCTTCCTGCCCACCCTGGTGCTCGGCGTCGGCTTCGCGAACTTCGTTCGCGGCCTGGCCGTCGGCCCGCACTCGACCCCAGACGGCGGCACTGCGCCGTTGGTGACGACCTCCTTCTGGGGCTTGTTCACCCCGTTCGCCCTCATCGGCGGCATTCTGTTCGTGGTGCTCTTCTGCGCTCACGGGGCCAACTTCGTCGCGCTCAAAACGATGGGCGACATGCACGACCGCGCTCGCAACACCTCGGCCAAGCTGGGCTGGATCGCCACCGTCGTCGCTCTGGTGTGGGCCTTGATGTTCAACATCATGTACGTCACCCGGGACGGACGTCAGGTGTTCACCTGGATCCTCTGCCTGCTCGTCGTCGTGCTGCTGGCCGCAGGTTCGACGGTCGTCGCCAAGGGTCGCGAGGGGCTGGCTTTCCTGTGCACCGCTCTGGGGATCGCCCTCATGATCGCTGCCTGCATGTTCGCCATGTACGGCAACCTCGGGTACCGCCCGTCGGGTATCGCATTCGACATGTGGATCGCCTCCGCAACCGGCCGGACACTGAAGATCATGACGATCAGCGCCTGTGTCTTCGTGCCGATTGTGCTGGCCTACCAGGTCTGGAGTTACTGGGTGTTCCGCAAGCGCCTCACTCGGGAGGCCATCCCGGACACCGCGGTGGCTGCCTAATCCGTGGCAGCTCCGCTGGATCCGCGCCTGGTTCGCCGGGCGCGGGCCACTCTTCCCTTTCTCGCAGGTCTGTGCGTGGTGGGCGTGGCTACGGCCTTGCTCACCCTCGCACAGGCCTGGTTGTTGTCCCGTGGTGTCTCGTCGGTCTTCGCCACCCATCATCTCGACGGCGTGGGGATGTGGTGCGGGCTGCTTGCGGCGGTGTTCTGTGGCCGAGCTTGCCTCGCCTGGCTGCAAGAATCCCTGGCTCATCGAGCTTCAGCGTCAGTCAAGTCGCAATTGCGGCGCGACATCCTGCAAGCCAGGTTGTCGCGTCCCACTGACGCAACCATGCCGTCGGGAACCCTCATCAGCCTGGTAACAACAGGCCTGGACGCCCTCGACGGCTACTACTCGAAGTACCTTCCCCAGCTTGTACTGGCCGTCATCGTGCCAGTAGTGCTAGCCACCGCGATCGGCCTGAACGACCTCACCAGCGTCGTCATCGTCGTCGTGACGATCCCGCTCATCCCCGTTTTCATGGCCCTCATTGGCTGGCGGACCGAGGCGGCCGTAGCAAAACGGTTCAAGGTAGCCACCCGACTGGCCAACCACTTCGCTGATCTGGTCGCTGGGCTGCCGACCCTGCAGGTCTTCGGACGAGCCCGCGCTCAACTCGAGGGGCTGCGCCGCACCGAGGCGGCCAACCGCTCCGAAACGATGCGCACCCTGCGCATCAGCTTCCTGTCCTCTTTCGTACTTGAGCTGCTGGCGACCCTTTCGGTAGCCCTGGTGGCCGTTACCGTCGGTTTCCGGGTTGCCGCTGGCGGAATGGACTTGCGCACCTCCCTGTTCATCCTCATCCTCGCCCCCGAAGTTTTCCTGCCGGTGCGGCAGGTGGGGGTGCTCTTCCACGATGCCGCTGACGGAATGGCCGCCGCAGAGGTGTCCTTCGGGCTTATTGAGTCCGGGCGGCCGACGGCACCCAGGAGCGACGTCGAAATCGCCTCACCTCGCGAGGTCCCGGTGGTCATCAGCGGGTTGACGCACACGTATGAAGGGGCGGATCGTGCCGCCCCTGACGGGTTGTCCCTGCGCATCGAGCCCGGGAGTGTCGTCGCCCTCGTCGGGCACTCCGGTGGTGGCAAGACGACCGCCCTGTCGTGTCTGCTCGGATTCATCGACCCCGATTCCGGGTCTATCCTCGTCGGCGATCGCGAGCTCATCGGGGCCGACGAATCGGTATGGCAGTCGTGGCGACGTCAGCTGGCCTACGTGCCCCAGGTGCCAGCGATGATGGCCGGTACGGTGGCCGAGAACATCCGTTTGGGGTGCTCGGATGCGCCCGGAGCCATGTTGCGCGACGCCCTGGATCGCTGCGGAGCCGCGACAATCCCGTTGGATAAGCGTATCGACGACGACGCCGAAGGTCTGTCCGCCGGGGAACGTCGTCGTGTGGCCTTGGCCCGCGCTCTGGTGCGGGTGGAGCAAGCCGAGGCCGGTCTGCTGGTCCTTGACGAGCCGACGGCAGGTCTTGACGCCGACACCGAGGCGACCGTGTTGGAGGCGGTACGTGCCTCGGGCGCATCGGTGTTAGTCGTGACCCATCGTCGCAACATCATCGCGGCAGCCGACGTGGTCGTCGACCTGGAGGTGCTGGCATGAACGCGCGAACCACCCAGTTGCTCAAGACTCTGTTGCGGGATGTCCCGCGAGGTCGCTGGCTACTCGTCCTGTCGACCCTGCTCGGCGCATGTGCATCCGGGGCGTCGGTGGCCCTCATGGGTGTGTCAGCGTGGTTGCTGTCTCGGGCCGCAGAGATGCCACCGGTGCTTTACCTGGAGGCCGCAGCCGTCGGGGTGCGATTCTTCGGCATCTCCCGCGGTGTCTTCCGCTACGCCGAACGTCTGGTAGGCCACGACCTGGCTCTGCGGATGCAGGGGGCATTGCGGATGCGGGTCTACGACCGGCTGTCACGTACCACCCTGCTGGGACGTCGCCGGGGTGACCTGCTGGTGCGGGTTACTGCCGACGTCGACGCGGTGTTGGACATGGTCGTGCGGGTGATCGTTCCGGCGTGCGCGTCAAGCCTCGTCATCATTGGCACGACGGTCCTGCTGGCTCGGTTCTCATTGGCTTCGGCTGCGGTCCTACTGCTGTCGGCCCTACTGGCGGCCGTCGTCATGCCGGCGATCACCCAACGCCTGTCCCGGGCTGCCGACTCCTCCTTGGTGCCGCTGCGTGGTCAGCTGGCCGACCGCACTCGCGAGTTGGCCCATTGCGCCCCAGATCTGGTGGCTTACGGAGCCCAGGACGCGATCCTAGCCGATGTGTTAGAGGTCGATTCCCGGTTGCGCACCGCCGAGCAACGAGCGGCATGGGGACGAGGTCTCGGCACCGCAGGTCAGATCCTGGCAGCCGGGTTAGCAGTCGTCTCGGCCCTATGGATCGGTGGCAATGCGGTTGCCGACGGGCGTATCGGTGGGCGAATCCTGGCTGTGCTGGTACTGACCCCACTGGCCCTCCACGAGGTATTCGGAGCGTTCACGGGGGCCGCCCAGACTCATACCCGTGCCAAGGCGGCCCTGCAGCGGGTAGCCGAGGTGCTCGACGCGCCTCAGGTCGGGGTGGGCGACTCCCCCACCGCGGCCGCTTCCGAGGAAAAACCCTCCTTGGTGATCGAGGGGCTGACGGTTGGTTGGCCAGGAGACCAGCCGGTACTCTCAAACGTCAACTTGCACGTGGCGGCTGGGGAATCGGTGGCCATCGTCGGCAGGTCAGGAATTGGAAAGACGACCCTCGCGGCGACCATCATGGGGCTCATCCCACCGTTGGCTGGGACAGTGACGACGACCGGGCGGGTGCGTTACTTGGCCCAGAATGCCCACGTCTTCGCGACGTCAATCAGCGAGAACGTGCGGATCGGTTGCAAGGACGCCACCGAGGACGAGGTTCTCACGGCCTTGGATCAAGCCGGGCTTACCATGCCGCCGGGACGGGTCATCGCCGAAGACGGTGGGACGCTGTCCGGCGGGGAGGCCCAGCGACTTGCCCTAGCCCGAGTGCTCGTCAACCACGAGGCCAGCGCTGATGCGACGGCGCACGACCTGCTCATCCTCGACGAACCCACCGAACACCTGGACGTCGAGACCTCCGAGGCTCTCATGAGCGACCTGTGGGCGACCACCGGTGGGGCCGCGAAAGTGGTCATCACCCACGACCCCCTCGTCATGGCACGCTGCGACCGGATCTGGCACGTTGGGTGAACGGATTATTCTTACGCACCGCAATGTGCCGCCACGTCACCATCGGCGGTCTGCTCAATCGTCATCCGCCGCAGAACGTTGCCGCACTTTCCGAGTCGGAATCGCTAAGGCCAACACACCAAGGATCGTTGAGGCAACGATCCATCCTCGACTCACCTGCCCCGACGGCTTGGCCACTGGCCAATTCCACCACGCCTCCCCGTCGTAGGCGCGACCTGTCAGAAGACCTACGAAGAAATATGCGATCGCAGGCAGCGACGCAAGACTACGCGGCATCCAGCGAGCCGCGACCATCGTGATCCCTAAGAATATCGGGACGTCGCGAACAACACTGGCATTTCCTGGCCCGCCCAATAGTCCCAGCAGCATGATCACTGAAATGGCCACCCCCAGAGCCGCGTCAAGAAATCCAGTATGTCGGGACGACCTATCTTCGACAGTCAGATCTGCCCGAGACAGACCAACAGCATAGACAATCGCGAGCACCAGGCCGAACAAGTTGTTGAACACCATGAAGGCACCGATACTGCCGAAGACAGCGGGCACTGACAGCTCCCCGGGATCGGTAAGGGCGCACGCCATAGCAAAGAAACATGCCACGGCTAACTGGAGCCACGCCAGACGATTGCGCAACCAGCACTTCATCGAGGACACCCTCGCAGATACTCCTGCATCTTCCTTACTGCACTGGCCTGAGCCGTTACACTCTTGGTACGCAATTTCCTGGCCCAGTCGGAATCCTCACTCGCTATCCCCTCCTCAGTGACCTCAAGACCAGCCGCGCGCGCCACTTGCCGCAGCCACGCATCAATACGACCGCTGTATTGAATGATCTCCACAGGCCGAGTCTCCTCTTTGTCTGAGATCAAACAGAAGGGGCGTCCAGTAGCTGCCGCAAGGCGAGCAGTAGCGATCGAACCCTCCATCATCCCTGAGAAGACACTGAGCTCGACGGCATCCTTCCGTCCCGGAAGAACCTGCTCGGAATATAGTCTCGGAAGAGCGATTCCCGCACGCCTCCAGATCGGAAATACCCGTTTGACGGTTGAATCCAGCATCGACCGCTCCGACTCGTGTTCAGGAAGCAGACACACTTGAACGCCCGTGCCTTCTACCACATGGCACCTCACAACAGTTTCACGCGCGATGGTCGGAAAAGCATTAAGGTGCCCGACCTGGACGGCACCGGCGACAAACCCCATACTGAGAGCCAAGACTCCCAAGCAAAGAGACAACCGACGTCTGTGCCGTGCCACCCGCGCCGATGCAACGATCACGCCCCCTACCAGAAGACCAAGCTGAACAGCTAAGGTTCCCGTTACGACGACCGGATTCAGTGTCTGCGTGATGGTGCAGCAGCTCATCCACGTGCCGGTGAGGTGACGTAGCCAGTAAATCGACATCCCAGGCGGGAAAATCATCCACGCCACAGGTACCGCCAAGGCCAACGGCGCCGCCACGGCCACGGGCAACCACAGCCCCAGCGCAACCCCGACGACACTCCATGACCATACCGACAACAGGGTCACACCGAGGACGGCCCATCCTAAAGGGTGCGAGGCAAATCCATGCTTCATCATGAACATCACCGTCAGCACGGTAGTCACCGTAGCCGAAGCCACCACGG
The DNA here is from genome assembly GCF_023838685.1 of Cutibacterium sp. 37298. Classification (NCBI taxonomy): domain Bacteria; kingdom Bacillati; phylum Actinomycetota; class Actinomycetes; order Propionibacteriales; family Propionibacteriaceae; genus Cutibacterium; species Cutibacterium sp. 37298. The sequence continues at coordinate 613,408 of NZ_JAJNRJ010000001.1, read as the reverse complement.
GCTCCAATAAGATACGCCACCACGTCCTCACCCGATTGCATGTTAGAGCGACGACATTAAGCCGTCGGCCCTCCAGCACCCCGGCAAAGGCACACAATCCATTGGCGACCATGACCTTAGCCGTGTCCCCAACCACCTGGGAAAGCCAGTACGACTCGCTGGAAGAATTCTGGTCAACCATGATGAACACGAGCGCGATGAAGGGTGCCAGCCAGACCCCAGGCGCGGTTCGCAATCGTGTCGTGAACCTCATTCGCCGACCACCAGACCCAGATAGGCCGTCTCTGCGCGGTGCTGGGCATCTTCCGGTGCTAGATCGAGGAACTCGAGAGGAGTCCCATCGAAGACGACTCGTCCGGAGGACAGGACAACCACCCTGTCGTACCCATCAGCCAGATCATCAACCTGATGGGTAGAGACGACGGTAGCCCGATCATTGGGAATCCGCTCAAGGACATCACGAAAACGCATCCGCTGGGCGGGGTCAAGTCCGGCGGTGGGCTCGTCGAGCAGCAGCACCTCCGGCTGCCCGACAAGCACCTGGGCCAAGCCCACCCTGCGCAACTGGCCACCCGAGATTCTGGAGGAGCGCTCGTCAGCCTTATCAATCAGATCGACATCTGCAATTACCCTTTCAGCCTTGATAGCAGCCTCGCGGACACCCAGCCCCATAAGCCAACCACAGTAAGTAACTTGCTCACGTACCGTAAGCCCAGCAATAGGTCGGACGGTCTGACCCATGAGACCCACCCGACGGCGCAAGGTCCGCGACGAAGCCTCAGCAGTTCCCAGCCTGATTTTCCCTGACTGAGGCACTGTGACTCCCGAAGATAGAGAGAACAGGGTGGACTTGCCGGCCCCGTTGGGGCCGAGTAACGCTGTCCTGCCCGGCGTGAACTCGATATTCACACCGTGCAAGACTTCATGATGCCGTCGGTAAGAAAAAGAGACGTGGTCAATGATCATGTCAACGCTAATTGTCAATATTTAATTCGGAAGTCGTTCACCGAAACCGAGGCCCTTCCACTGATACCGCGGATGACCACATGGTAGTCACCCTCGACTTGACGTCCCCAGTACCGCGAACCGGTCCTTGAGCATGACAACGCCTGGGTACCTAACTTGGCGTCAGGGCGCCACGAATACTCATGTATGAGCTCATAGCTCACTGACCTGGCGTTGCACTTGGAATAGTGTGAAACACTAGTTGAGACTCCATCAGAATCGTCGTCCCACCAACTTCGGGTCTCAAATCCCACTCTCCCATTCGATATGTGGCTGTTGATAGTACCCTCAGCGAACGCCGGAACCGTCACGGATGCGGCTACAACGAGACCTGCAGCAGTGGCCGTCACTACCCTGCCAACTCTCTCCGAAAGAGTCACAATAATTTCCTTTGATCTGTTGGGTTTCACCCGTATGAGATCAACCCCGGAGCGGATCCTACCAACCCATTTCTTTCCTCGCCACAGGGCACAACGTGACTCACACATAGCGCAAAAAGAGCACGGTTCGAAGAATGGGCTGGGTGGTGATTCTCCCGTATGCAGGTCCACTGCTCAGTCCAGTGGATGCCAGTCACTGGCCACTACACCATCGCTCAACACCCATCGACGACGATGACATAAAGCCGACGAGGCCCATGCACTCCGTCAACCCGGGACAACTCAATGTCAGAGGTGGCCGAACCACCGGAAATGAAGGTCAACGGCTGTCCTTCATGCACCGCCGGTTTGACGATCTGGATGGCCTCCGGGACGTCGGAAACCACCTGGCTAGCCTTGACGACGCAGACGTGGCGATCCGGGACAAGGGTGATGGCCCTACGCCCCTGGTCCTCCACGTGGGTCAACACGATGCTGCCCGTGTCAGCGATACCACACGCAGCGCCGGTGACGACAGCATCGGTGTCATTGAGATCCTTCTTCGATAGCTGCGGATCATCGACGCGGGCGTCAAACCCGGCACCCTCGATCGCCTCCACCCAGGACTTGTCCAAACCGACCGGAACGACGGCGCTGTGCTCAGCACCGGTAGACCTAAGTCCCTCAACGACGGCCTGGGGAACGTCAGTACCCTTGACCCGCACGACGGTCGCCTTGTAATCGATGACCTTTTCAACAAAGGTGCCAACCACGTCGTCCATGTCGATGCCAGTGCCGTACTCCCACTCGATCGGCACATCTGCGACCGGGTCAGAATTGGTGATGTCAGTGCTGGCGCGACGAATCCGGGCGAGGATCTCGGTACGCGCCACCGGATCAGTGCTGATGGTGGTCATCGCTGCTCCTGTCTGTTCTTCTTCCACCAGGTGCGGAAAGTGTCAGCTGGGGGTGCGTCAACGTCGCGATATTTAAGCCATCGCTCGGCCACCGGCACTGGAACCGGACCCATCTTCTTGCCGCGCAGGACACGTCCCACGCCACGCGAGCCAACCTGGATCGCCTCGAAATGTTTATGATCACTGAACGCCCACGAGGCCGTCTTCATGAGACCCATCTCGCCGGCCACCTCGTAGTCCTGCGGTATACGGTCGGCTTTCTCGGACTCGACCACCTTGTTGCGCAGCTTAAGAAGGATGTCGGTGAACGGGATCTTCACCGGACACACCTCATTACACGCACCACACAGCGAACACGCGTATGGCAGACCACGATCGACGGGATGCTCCACGCCCCGCAGCTGCGGATTGAGCACCGCACCAATCGGCCCGGGGTACACCGAGCCGTAAGCGTGACCGCCCGCCCGCTCGTAAACCGGGCAGATATTGATACACGAAGCACACCGGATGCACCGCAACACTTCGCGACCAAGGGTGTCGGCAAGCACGTCGGTACGACCGTTATCAAGGAAAATGACGTGCTGTTCCTGCGGCCCGTCACCGTCGGTCACACCGCTCCACACCGAGTTGTACGGGTTCATCCGTTCCCCGGTGGCCGAACGCGGCAACAGCTTGAGGAAAACCTCAAGGTCGTCGAAATTCGGCAACACCTTCTCGATGCCGACGATCGACACCAGGGTGTCCGGCAAGGTCAGGCACATACGGCCATTGCCCTCAGACTCAACGATCACTAGGGACCCCGTATCAGCGAGCACGAAATTGCCACCCGAGACGGCCATTTCGGCACGCAGGAATTTCTCGCGCAAGTGCAGACGAGCCGCATTGGCCAGCTCCGGCGGGTTCTCCGAGATGTCCTCGGGAGCCGGACGGCCATAATTCTTCATCTCGTGCAGGAAGATCTCGCGGACCTCGGCACGATTACGGTGGATGGCCGGCACGACGATGTGGGACGGACGGTCGTGACCTAGCTGCACAATGAGCTCAGCCAGGTCTGTCTCCCACGCCGCGATGCCCTGCTCTTCGAGGTACTCGTTGAGGTCAGTTTCCTGACTGGTGATCGACTTGATCTTGACGACCTCGTCAACCCCCTTATCCTTGGCGATCTGGGCGACGATGCGATTGGCCTCCTCGCCGTCCCGGGCCCAGTGGACGTGAACGCCATTCGCAGTCAGGTTTTTCTCCGCCTCAACGAGATAATGGTCGAGGTGGCGGCCGACGCGATTCTTGATGGACTCGGCAGCATCGCGCAGATCCTGCCAATCCGGGGACTCGGAGACACGCATAGCGCGCTTATTGCGAATCGTCGTGGTGGCATTACGCATGTTCTTGCGCTGCACCGACAAGTTCAACTCACCCTTGACGGCCTTCGAAAACTTCGGCATGCCCATGTACGTGCCGGGCTTGTCGGGGGCTGGGGTCAACCGGGCGACGCCGTGGTTTCCATACGTGACGCGACGCAGTTCGGTGCTCATGGGTCACTCCTCCTCAGTGTTGGCGAGGATTTCAGCGATGTGAATCGGCTTAACGCCCGAGTTCTGGCGCGACAGCACACCACCGATATTCATGAGGCAGGAGTTGTCGCCGGCGACGACGTACTCAGCCTCGGTCTCGCGGACGTGGCGGGCCTTGTCGTTGGCCATTGCCGCACTCATATCGGGGTTCTTAATGCAGAAAGTGCCGCCGAACCCGCAGCACTGCTCGGCCATCGGCAGGTCGACCAGGGTCATGCCTTTGACGTGACGCAGCAGCTCGTAGGGACGATCACCAAGGTTCAGCAGCCGCTTGCCGTGGCAGGACGGGTGATACGTCACCCGATGCGGGAAGTATGCGCTGACGTCAGTGACCCCGAGAATGTCGATGAGGAACTCGGGTAGATCGTAGGTGCACTGACTGGTGTGCTCGACCTCCTTGGCCAGACCAGAGTCTCCGGCATGCGCGGCAAGCATCGGGTGCTGATCACGGACGGCGGCGACACAGGACCCCGAGGGTGCGACGATATAGTCGTAGTCTCCGAAGGCTCGCACATACTGGCGGACGGTCGGAATACCCTCGTCGAAGTATCCGGTGTTAGTCGTCATCTGGGCGCAACAGGTCTGTTCCCGTGGGAACTCAACTGTGCAGCCGAGGCGCTCCAACAGGGTGGTAACGGCCACGCCCGTTTGAGGGAACATCACGTCGTTGATGCACGTAATGAACAGCCCGACGGTCATGCCCGCCCCCGGCAAGCCGGGCGAGGCAGCCCTGGTGCCAGAGCTTGTAGTGGTTGTCATGGTGACCTCCATTGATAATGAACGGATGCCAGGCGGTGTCAACCGTCAGCAGATTCAGGGGACCATCCATCCGAGCACCGGGGTCGACATGAGGCCGACGATGATGCACATCAGGACGAGGAGGATGATTGAGAATTTAAAAACCTTGCGCAGGATGACCGACTCGCCGCCGGCTAGACCTATCGCGGTGGCCGCGATGGTCAGCGACTGCGGGGAGATCATCTTGCCGACGACACCGCCGGATGCGCCCGCACCAACCAGCAAATGCCGCATGCTTTCCATACCAAGATATGACCCAGCACCGACCTGTTGTCCCACACTGCTCTGTAGGCCAGAGAACAGGATGTTGGCGGAGGTATCGGATCCGGTGACGTATGTGCCGATCCAACCGAGGATCGGGGCGAGGAACGGGTAGACCGCTCCTGCCCCAGCGATGAACATGCCGAGGGCAAGGGTCTGGCCGGAGTCACCCATCACATAGGCCAAGGCGACAACCAACCCAATGGTCAGCATTGAAAACTTCATCTTCTTGGTGTTGATCCACAGCTCCTTGGCGACGTCGGAGAGGGTCACCCGGTAGATCAGGCCCACGAGAATTGCGACGATGGCGAGCAAGAAGCCCGGCTGGGACAGCCACTGCCAGGTGTAGGCCTGGTGGGCGGCGGCCTCGCCACCGGCGGTCACGAGTCCGGATAGGCCAGGCCAGGCCATCTTCACGTCGGCGGCTTTGAAACTGTCCTTGACAGCAGGGATAGCGGCGATACCGAAGACCACGATGACGAGGATGTAGGGAACGAGGGCCATAAAGATGCGGCTGCCAGTGAGGTCAGAAGTGTCGACCTCCTGAGCCTCAACCGACTCGGTCTCGACGGTCGGGTCCATCGGGATGCCGATGCGCTCGGCGGCCTCGCGGCCACCCCTGGGTTTCCAAACTTTAAGGAAGAGCAGGGAGAGGGCGACAGTGACGACGGCGGCGAAAATCTCAGTGAGGTTGTAGACCGGAGTACCGCCGACGATAACCTTCGTCACACCGAAGACGACACCGACGAACAGGCCAAAGGGCCAGCATTCGCGAACACCCTTACGGCCGTCCATGATCGCCAGCATGAGGAAGGGGACGACGAGACAGCGCACCGCGCAAACGCGGGCGGTAACCGGGGCTACCATCGCGACGTCCAAGCCACCGGTCTTGGCAGCCATGAGAACCGGCAGGCCGACGGCTCCGAACGCCACCGGGACGGTATTAGCAACCAAGGCAGTGACGGCACCACGGAGCTTGCCGAATCCGATAGCGATGAGCATCGCAGCGGCGATGGCGACGGGAGCACCAAACCCGGCCAGGGCTTCTAGCAGACCACCGAAGCAGAAGGCGATGAGGATGCCCAGCACACGCGGGTCGTCGCTAATGAGGAAGAAGGTGCGGCGCAGGTCGTCGAAGCGACCGGAAATGACCGTCACCTGATACATCCAGATAGCGCCCAGCAGGATCCACGAAATCGGGAAAAGACCGTAGAGGAAACCTTGGACGCTTGAGGAAAACGCCATTCCGATCGGCATACGGAAAGCGGTGATCGCCACAATGAGGGCGACACCCCATGAGAAGAGGCCGGCCAGGTGCGCCTTCCAACGCAGCGCACCAAGGGTAATGAGCATGGCCAGCACCGGCAGGACTGCCAAGAGGGCCGACAGCCATTGCGACCCCAGCAGGTTGGCCGATGGGGTGAAGGTCTGGAGAAGAACCATCGAAGAACTCCGTTGTTCAACCACTGCCTACGGTCGGCTAACCGCTGGCAAGGTCGGACCGATTTGGTCCGACCAATATGACGGTAGGACCGTTTTCGATGGACGTCAAGCACTTCCGTTCAATTCGTAGTTAGCTTAACAATCATTTGTGCAGCATTTAAGGTTTGCCTACGCTGTCAATGACTTTAAATATGTTGTGGGCGTGCGCGGCGACGTCCAGCACCGGACTGCGCACATCTCGACTCGGGCGCACCTCACACACCGCACCAAGCCACGGTGGGAATCGCGGAGATCACACCACATCACCCCGGGAAGCTCACGAGGTGGACATAAGATGAACTATTGGCGCCTACGAATCAACTCACCGACGAGGATCCCAGCCATGACACAGACCCGCGACGCCGGCTCCAGCCGACCAGACCCACACGCTGGACATCAGGCATCAGTGACCCATTCGAGCACCGCCTCAACATCGGGTGGGTTCTCGGTTGTCATGCGCCACATTGACGACGAGATCCTCGCCGGACGGTGGATCAACGGTTCTCGTCTTCCCCCGGAGCGAGAGCTCGCAGCTTCTCTCAGCGTCAGTCGGGGAGCGGTTCGAGAAGCCATTCGGGCTTTGGAGGCCCAGGGAATCCTGTCCTCAGGCACCGGACGCAGCAATGGAACCCGCGTCGACGCCCGCCCCTCAGACGCCATGGGACGCATACTGCGGCTGCAATTAGCCCTCGACGTTGTTTCGTTCGCTGATCTCACTGAAACCCGTGTAGCGCTTGAAAAAGCTGCCTGTGCTGCAGCTGCAAAGGTGCGCGCCCCTGTGCCCTTAGCTCGGGCGACAGACCTCCTCGTTCAGATGCACGACGCTATGCAACCTGACTCCTTCAACGCCCTCGACACTGCCTTCCACGTCGCCTTAGCCGAGGCCGGAGACAACCGCCTCATGAGTGACCTGACGGTGGCCATTCGCGAGGCGGTACACCTACCTATCTTGGAAGCGGAGCATTCCCTTATTGGGTGGGAACAATGGCGTGACGGTCTCGTCTGCGATCATAAAGAAATGCTTGCCGCGATCGAGAATGGCGACCCCGAGCGAGCAGCCAAGGTCACCGAGGCGCACATCCGCAATACCTACGACACTCTGCTCATCGACAGATGATTAACGCCGGTACACCCGCAGTCAGTTGTGCTGCTTATCCAGCTCCCCCTGGAGCCGCTCCAGTTTGGCCGTCATCTCACCGGTACACCCGGGACGAATATCGGCTTTGAGTACAAGCGACACCCGAGTGCCATACTGCGCAACCGCTTCGGTAGCCCGCTTAACGACATCCATGACCTCATCCCACGAGCCCTCGATTTCAGTGAACATCGACGAGGTGTGGTTGGGCAGCCCAGAATCGCGAACCACCTTGACGGCAGCAGCAACGGCGTCGGCAACGCCACCGTCCTCCCGCGAAGCTCGGCCACCACTGGGAACAAGACTGAAGGCAACGATCATGGTTCCAGTCTTGCACCATCGGCCAGGAAACCACCGAGTTTGACATCGGGAGCACGCACCGCTGCAAGTCCTCACACCTCACCATATTTCGATAATAAAATGGTTCGTAATTCCAAAATTTCGGATACGATTTAGACAAACCTTCCTGCACCAAATTTCAGCTCCTATACCCTACCCTGCACGCCCTTTCACATGTGGTCTAACATCGGCTGTAGGTTCGTTTGCGAACCCCACATTCGCAATCTGAAATGCCGCATTTCCAACAGGAAGAGCCAGGTATGAGCGCCGAGACCATGACGAGTGACACCACCGACCCAAACGGGTACGTCATCAGGGAAAACCAGGACATCACTGCACGTCCTGATCTAGCCCGCACGACCGGCCGCGTCACTCCCACCCGTACCCGCAGACCCGTGTACCTCGACATGCTTCCTCCCTGTAATGCTGGCTGCCCAGCCGGCGAGAACATTCAGGAGTGGCTGCGCCTCATCAAGGCCCACGAAGAAGAGAAGGCATGGCGCCAACTGACCGCCGACAACCCCTTCCCTGCCATCCACGGTCGTGTCTGCTACCACCCCTGCGAAGTGGCCTGTAACCGCGCCGACCTCGATGGTGCCGTGTCCATCCATTCCGTGGAGCGCTACCTCGGTGACCTTGCCATTGAAAAGGGCTGGACGTTCACCAGGCCCACAGAGCCCTCCGGGCACCGCGTTCTCGTCATTGGCGCTGGCCCGGCCGGCCTATCTGCCGCCTACCACCTCGCAATGCTCGGCCACGACGTCGAGATCCACGACGCGGGCGACAAAGTCGGCGGCATGATGCGCTACGGCATCCCCGAATACCGTCTACCGCGCGAAATCCTCGACGCCGAAGTAGCACGTCTCACCGACCTCGGCATCAAGATCGTCCTCAACCATCCCGTCAACGACCTCATGGAAGAAAAGGCCAAGGGGCGTTTCGACGCCGTCTTCGTGGCCATCGGCGCCCATCTATCCAAACGCGTCGACATCCCGACCGTTGATGCCTCCCGAATGGTCGACGCCGTGAGCTTTTTGCACAACGTTGCCTCCGGCGAGAAGCCACTCATTGGACGCCGCGTAGCTGTTTACGGCGGCGGCAACACCGCCATGGACGCCGCGCGCGTCGCCAAGCGCCTCGGCGCCGAGGAGTCCATCGTCGTCTACCGACGCACCGCAGAGCAGATGCCCGCCCACGCCGAAGAGCGCGAAGAAGCCGAGCGCGAGGGCGTCCAGATGAACTGGCTGCGCACCATCACTGACGTCGGCGACGACCTCACCGTCGAGGTCATGGAACTCGACGAGGACGGCAAGCCGCACGGCACCGGACGCTACGAGAAACTCGAAGCCGACACCGTCATCCTTGCCGTCGGTCAGGACGCCGACACCAGCTTCCTACACAAGATGCCCGGTATGAGGTTCCGCAACGACGTCGTCGACGTCAACCCCTCAACCCTCATGACCGATGTCCCCGGTATCTTCGCCGGCGGCGACACCGTCCCCTCCGAGCGCACCGTGACGATCGGCGTTGGCCACGGCAAACGCGCCGCCCGTCAGATCGACCTGTGGCTGAACCGCGAGTCCGGTTACCCGACCGCCAAGAACACCGCGGTGGGCTTCAACGACCTCAACCTGTGGTACTTCGGCGATCACCTGCGTCGCCACCAGCCCGAACTCGACCCGACCCAGCGCGTCGGATTCGACGAGGTCGTCGGTGGTCTCACCGACGATCAGGCCCATTTCGAAGCCGGACGATGCCTATCCTGCGGTAACTGCTTCGAATGTGACGGCTGCTACGGTTCCTGCCCTGAGGACGCCATTATCAAGCTCGGCAAGGGCCACCGCTACGAATTCAACTACGACAAATGCACCGGATGCGCCACTTGCTTCGACCAGTGCCCAGTTCATGCTATTGAGATGATTCCCGAAGGCACGGACCCGGCCACCGTACAGGGATCTGGCAACCCCACACCCGGCTGGGCGGTGCGTCCTGAACCTAATCCACAACGGTCAGCTTCGCTGAAGTTCACCGTCGACTCCGAGAACTGAGAAGGAGGACTGACCATGGCAAATAGCTCCGACTCCCGCGTCCGCACCATTGCCGACGGCAACACCGCCGCCGCCTCGGTCGCCTACCGTTGCAACGAACTGTGCTCGATCTACCCGATCACCCCGTCCTCCCCGATGGCTGAAACCGCCGACGAGTGGTCTGCCGCCGGGCGCAAGAACATCTGGGGAGACATCCCCACCGTCATGGAGATGCAGTCCGAAGGTGGCGCCGCCGGGGCGATACACGGCGCTCTGCAGGGTGGCGCCCTGAGCACCACCTTCACGGCCTCCCAAGGCCTACTGCTCATGATCCCGAATATGTACAAGATCGCTGGTGAGCTCACCAGCACGGTCTTCCACGTGGCCGCCCGTTCGCTAGCCGCCCAGGGCCTATCCATCTTCGGCGATCACCAGGATGTCATGGCCTGCCGTCAAACCGGCTTCGCCATGTTGTGCTCCTCGACCGTGCAGGAATGCCACGACCTGGCCCTCATCAGCCAGGCAGCGACGATGCACTCCCGCGTGCCCTTCATGCACTTCTTTGAAGGTTTCCGCACCTCCCACGAACTCAACGTGCTCGAGATGCTCTCGGACGACGACATCCGACACTTCATCACCGATGACCTCGTCCACGCTCATCGGGAGCGCGCCCTCTCTCCGGCTCACCCGTTCATCCGCGGCACCGCCCAGAACCCCGACACCCACTTCCAGGCTCGTGAGGCCGCAAACAAGTACTACGAGAAGGTGCCGAGCATCGTCCAGTCCCTCATGGACGAGTTCGCCCAGGTCGTCGGACGTCAATACCATCTCGTTGAGTACCACGGTGATCCTGAAGCCACCGAGGTCATAGTCTGCATGGGCTCTGGCGCCCGCACCATCGAGCACACCATCGACCACTTCAACGCCCGCGGGCACAAACTCGGTCTCGTCGAGTTGCACCTGTTCCGTCCCTTCCCGGTCGCCGAGGTCGTCAAAGCCATCCCGGAGACAGCTCGTACCGTTGCCGTCTTGGACCGCACCAAGGAGCCCGGCTCGAACGGCGAGCCCCTCTTCCTCGACGTGCTGGCTGCCTTATCCGAGGCTTATTCCCGCGGCACCCGAAATTCCATGCCGATTGTCTCAGGCGGCCGTTACGGGATCTCGTCAAAGGAGTTCACCCCCGGTATGGTGGCCGGGATCGTCGCCGAGCTCGAGCTGGAGAGTCCGCGTCCCCGCTTCACCATCGGTATCGACGACGACGTCACCGGCATATCCCTGCCATGGGAACCCCTCGACATCGAGGATCCCACAACGATCCGCGCAGTGTTCTACGGCATGGGTTCTGACGGCACCGTCGGTGCTAACAAGAACACCATCAAGATCCTCGGATCGGACCCCAACACCTACGCCCAGGGCTACTTCGTCTACGACTCTAAGAAGTCCGGTTCCAAGACGACTTCCCACCTGCGTTTCGGACCCAAGCCGATTGAGGCCCCCTACCTGGTCAGCCAGGCAGGGTTCATCGGTATCCACGCCTGGGGGATCCTGGAGTCGATGGATGTGCTGACAATGGCCCGCGAGGGAACCACCGTCCTACTCAACTCTCCGTACGCGGTCGATGAGGTGTGGGACAAGTTGCCCGACACCATGCAACGTCAGGTCCTCGATAAGCACCTCGACTTGTGGACCATCGACGCCCTGTCCGTAGCCCGCAAGGTGGGTCTGCGTAACCGCACCAACACCATCCTGCAAACCTGCTTCTTCGCGATCTCTGGCGTGCTGCCCAAGGATGAGGCCATCGCGAAGATCAAGGATTCGATCCAAAAGACCTACGGTAAAAAGTCCCAGAAGATCGTCGAGATGAACCATGCGGCCGTCGACGCCTCCCTGGAACACCTACACCAGGTCAAGGTTCCCGACCAGATGACTGCCAACCACAGCCTCATCCCGGCTGTGCGCGAGGATTCCCCCGAGTTCGTCAAGAATGTTACCGCCCGAATGATCGAGGGATTCGGCGACCTGCTGCCCGTGTCGGCCCTGCCCGATGACGGCACCTACCCTGCCGGCACCACAAAGTACGAGCAGCGGACGCTATCGGACGTCATCGCCACCTGGGAGCCCAACGCCTGCATCCAGTGCGGCAACTGCGCCTTCGTCTGCCCGCACGGCGTCATTCGCTCCAAGTACTACCCGCAGTCTCAGCTCGAGAGTGCCCCGGAATCCTTCCAGTCCGCAGAACTCAATGCCGCCGGTCTGCCGGAGTCCTGCTACACCCTGCAGGTCGTCCCCGACCAGTGCACCGGCTGCGGACTGTGCGTCGAGGCCTGCCCGGCCCACCCAGTCGGGGAACCCGACCGCAAGGCCATCAACCTTGAAGAGCACCTCGACAAGACCGTCCAGCGCGAGAACGTGAAGTTCTTCGAGACGATCCCGGTTAATGATCGCTCCCGTGTCGACTTCGCCACCGTACGAGGCACCCAGTTCCTGGAGCCCCTCTTCGAGTTCTCCGGGGCCTGCTCGGGATGTGGCGAGACACCTTACGTCAAGCTCATCACCCAGCTCTTCGGTGACCGCGCCGAGGTTGCCAACGCCACTGGATGCTCCTCCATCTACGGCGGTAACTTACCAACGACCCCGTGGGGCAAGAACGCATCAGGACGTGGCCCGGCATGGTCGAACTCGCTATTCGAAGACAACGCCGAGTTTGGCCTGGGTATGCGGATGGCGGCCAACGTCCAAACCGAGCTAGCCAGACGCCGCCTCCAGGAGGTGTCCAGTCAGCTCGACCCGGAGTTCGTCGAGGATCTGCTACACGCCCCGCAGCTGACCGAGCACGACCTGCAGAGCCAGCAGCACCGCGTCAAGGAGCTCCAAACCAAGCTCGCCGACATGGAACAGACCCCGGCAGTGCGCGACCTCATGAGCGTCGCCGACCACTTACTGCGCCGGTCGGTGTGGATTATCGGCGGTGACGGTTGGGCTTACGACATCGGTTCCAGTGGCGTCGACCACGTGCTCGCTTCCGGCCGCGACGTCAACGTCCTGGTCCTCGACACCGAGGTGTACTCCAACACCGGTGGTCAGGCATCGAAATCGACCCCGCTAGGCGCGGTCGCCAAATTCGCCTCGGCTGGCAAACCCACCGCCAAAAAAGACATGGCCCTGCAGGCCATCGCCTACGGGTCGGTGTACGTCGCCCGCGTGGCCCTGGGCGCCGATCCGCAGCAAACCCTGCGGGCCTTCCGCGAGGCCGAGGCCTACCCTGGCCCGAGCCTCATCATCGCCTACAGCCACTGCATCGCCCACGGCTATGACCTGCGCAACGGCCTGGACCAGCAGTACAAGGCGGTCCACTGTGGACACTGGCCGCTGATGCGTTACAACCCGGTGCTAGCCGACGAAGGGCGCAACCCATTCCTGCTCGACTCCCCCAAACCCGACGAGACGTGGCGGGAGTACACCAAGCTCGAACTGCGTTACCGGATGCTCCAAAAGGCCCATCCGGAAGAGGCCGAACGTCTGCTGGACCTGGGCCAGCGCCAGGTGGAACGTCGCTACGCCGAGTATGCCGAAATGGCATCTCGCACCGCCGAGAACTTCGCCGTCGATGCCCGTATGTCCGAGTTCGCCGCTTCATCCAACCGCGCCTGACAGCCACGAAGGAATGACGTGTCATGAGTGATCTTCACACCAAGTACATGGGGCTAACCCTGAAGTCGCCATTAGTTGCCTCCGCCGGCCCCATCCAGCAGAAAGTCGACGGGGTCAAGGCCCTCGCCGACGCCGGGGTCGGAGCCATCGTCATGTACTCCCTATTCGAGGAACAGGTGAGGCACGAGGAGGCTCGGCAAGCCGAAATCGAGCTAGAGTACATGGACTCGTTCGCCGAGTCGCTGAGCTTCTTCCCGACCGTGGCCAGCAACGAAGGCGGCATTACCGAACGCTACCTCGCCCATCTGGAGGCCAGCGCCAATGCCGTTGACATCCCCGTCATTGCGTCCCTCAACGGGGCCACAAACGGCGGCTGGGTCGACACCGCCAAGCGGATGGAGGACGCCGGCGCGGCAGGCATCGAGTGCAACATCTACATGGTGCCCGGCGACCTTGAACAGTCAGCCGAAGAAGTCGAAGACCGCCACGTCGAGATCGTCCAGGCCGTCAAAGACGCCGTGAGTGTACCGGTTGCTGTCAAGCTCTCGCCGTTCTTCTCGGCCCTGGGCAATATGGCCACCCGTCTGGATGCCGCTGGTGCCGACGCCCTAGTGATGTTCAACCGGTTCCTGCAGCCCGACATCAACGTCGAGACAATGCAAGTAGAGCCCGGGGTGTGGCTGTCTTCCCCGGCTGACGCTCGCCTGCCACTGACGTGGATTGCTGCACTGTCGGGCCGCATTGGCGCATCGCTGGCTGCGTCCTCAGGTGTCGAGAGCGCCGCCGACGTTGTCAAATACCTGCTTGCTGGAGCCGACGTCGTTATGACCACTTCAGCGTTGGTGCGTCACGGCACCGGGTACGCGACCGAGCTGCAGAAAGGACTGGAGTCCTACCTGCAACGCAAGGAGGTCAACCTCGACACGCTGCGCGGAATGCTCGCTGTCCCAAATGATGCGTCGACCGCCGAGTACGAACGCAATGGTTACGTCGCGGCCCTCGAGAAGGCCAAAACAACCTACGGATCCTGACCCTCGAATGTCCAGAGGGGCCGGTGGCGATCGTCACCGGCCCCTCGTTATGTCCGACACCTATCGCTGACAAGTGCACGGGCGATGCGCCCTGCCCGGGAGAGCCCACGTTTCTCCTCAACCTCGCACCTCTCCCCGGCTCTCCCCGCGTGTGGCAATCGGGGTAATGATGATGTCCGGTGCCATCTCAGGTTGCTCAGTCATTACTCACCAACCGAGATACCACACCACCTCTCGAGCGAATAGCGGTATCCAATGGCCAGGGCGCTACCGCAAAGGCGCGGTGTCGAACCCGCCGGTTGAGCTGTAATGCTGGTGCGCGAGGCCATCACATGATCACCCCGACTCGACGTCATCTTGAACGTGCCAGCCACAAGCTCAGGGAACCGATCCGAGCGCCATGATCGGCCGCTGCCGGAATCGGTCAGCGGACCCTGGGGCCAGCCGTGGTAAACGGGTTCCGCAGAGGGCCCCGCGCTACCTTGGCTGCCTCCACGACGAAACAGAACCAGAATTTCCACGAGTTATCATCGATTGAGTACCGCTTCCGGTCGTCAGGAGGATCAATGTCCCGCCCATCACACTTCACTGCCCCATCGCCCTCGAAGCGCCACCCCTTACGCACCTTGAGCCGTCTCGGAGTAGGCGGGCTACTGGCTTACGCCGGTGTCGGTCACCTCACCTTCGTCCGCGAGGAGTTCCAAGCTCAGGTACCCGATTGGGTACCGGTCGATGACGACACGGTTGTCTGGCTGTCAGGTACCGCCGAGATCATCCTCGGCGCCGCCTTACTGTCAGGCCGTCACAAGAAGTTCTGGGGACGCAGCGCAGCTGCCTTCTTCGCCGCAATTTTCCCTGGCAACGTCGGCCAACTCGTCGAGCACAAGGATGGATTCGGCCTTGACGACGACCGCAAGCGCGCAATTCGCTTGCTCTTCCAGCCCATCCTGGTGGGCCTAGCTCTGGAAGGCACCCGCGAGGACTAACACCCTCAGGGCTACGGCTCCGGTCGTGGCTCTGTCCATAGGCAGCGACCATGCCCGGTAGGGTTAGTGTGCGCCCAAACCCAGGAGGAAAGATGCCGCAACGCAAGGTCAGCGTGATCAATCACTACGCCTTTCCACCGGGATCGGGCGGCATCACCCGGAACTTTGACATGTTTTCCCGGCTGCGCGGCTGGCAGCCCCATTTTTATGCTGCCAACATCAACCACACCTCCGGTGAGCGCATGACGGTTGACGACCCGCGCTACACCCTCGTCCCGATCCCGGAGTACAAGGGCAACGGAGTCAAGCGGGTCCTCGGCTGGGTTGCCTTTGCCGCCGGCGCCGGAGCCCGCGCCCTAGTCCGCCCGGCCGACGTCATTTTTGCCTCCTCCCCACAGATTTTGTCCCCCGCAGTCGGGATGGTCGTCGCCGCTCTTCGTCGCAAGCCATTCGTCGTCGAAGTCCGCGATCTATGGCCGGAATCCTTGGTATCGGGCGGCGCCCTCAAGGAGGGGTCAGCCCTGCACAAGGTGCTGCAAGGGTTGGAAAAAACCATCTACGCCCACGCTCGCCAGATCGTCGTCGTCACGAAGGGCTGGGAGGACCACTTCCGCGAACTCGGCATTAACGTCGACAAGGTCACCGTCGTCCCTAATGGCGCCGACCTGGCTGAATACGAAGTCAAAGAGTCCCGCGAAGAGTTGCGCAAGGAGTACGGCATCTCCGGGTTCACCGCGGTGTTCTCGGGAACCCATGCCAACTACGTCGGACTGGACCTCATCGTCGATGCCGCCCGTCGCCTGCCCGACGTCAACTTTCTGTTGGTCGGTGCCGGGGCGCGTAAGCAGTGGGCCATTGACGAAGTCGCCAAGCTCCGCCTAACCAACGTCACTTTCCACGACCAGGTGCCGAAGTCAGAATTGGTGCGCATCCTGTCGGCCTGCGACGTCGGTCTGCACACGGTATCCCCGCAGTCGGTCTTCGACAAAGGTATGAGCCCCAACAAGCTCTACGACTACATGGCTGCCGGGCTAGCCGTCGTCTCCAACGCCAAGGTGCCCATCCGCGACGTCATCAGCGACGACGAGGTGGGCGCATGCGTCGACTCCACTGACCTGGTAGCCGGTATCGAGCGGGTACGTGACGCCGACGAAGCCACCATGAAGCGCTGGCACGAGCGGGCCCGTGAACTCATGGCAAACAAGTACTCCCTGCAGGCATCCGTCGACAAGCTGGCGAGGGTGCTCGAGAAAGCACTATATCGCTGAGCGCGCGTCAGTTCAGCCGAACAACACCGCCGCCAGGGCTGGAACCGCGACAACAAACGCTGCAAGCACCACTCCCCACAGATCACGAGCATGCCAGCGCGACTCCAGCGCATAGGTCCGGCGGGTCGCCGTCGCGAATCCGCGGGAATCCATCGCTCGGCTAAGGACTTCCGAGGACCTCATGGCATACAGCACCATCGCGAAGGTCATTGACGACAGGTACGTGATCCGCGAGGACAGGGACCGCTTGGGGCCCAACCCGCGCAAGTTACGTACATCGGACTGAATGTGCCACTGGTCACCTAGGTGACCCATCCGCACCACTCCGGCCATTGAAGCCACCACCGGACGCTGCGGCAGGTGGGTCTGCTGGGCCAAGGCGTCACCCAACCGAGTAGGGTCGATGGCCGCCGAGGCCAGCGCCCCTGGCAGGACAAAGACGAGAATCCTCAGTCCCTGACGAGTCGCCTCGCTCCAGGCGGACGGGTCAGTGAACCCGCTGTGCAGTAACAGGGTCGTCCAGACCAGCATCACCGCAGCGATGAGAACCGGCACCGTCCGCACCACCAAGGGTTTGACACGGCGGGAGCACATCGGGGCCATCACGGCAGCCGGGATAAGTCCCATAGCCCCCACGAGGGGGGAGCGCACAAAGAGAGACCCGAAAATGCCAGCAATGGCAATGAGAAAAACAACGAGGGGGTTGATCGTCGTCAGGAAGGCCGGTTTTTCTCCCGGACGCTCATTGGGAGTGGGGTCCGGGACGCGGTAAGAGGCGACGTCGACAACCTCGTCTGCCATAGCTATGACCTGACGATCGTGGGAGGAAACGACGACGGCGACACCTGAGTCAGCAGCAGCACGAATCGCTGACAGCACGCTCACGCCGCGGTCGTCGTCGAGGCCGACAGTCGGCTCATCGAGGAGGAGAAGGTCGGGGAGCTGGGCCACAGCTGCCGCGATAGCAAGGCGCCGCTTCTCGCCCCCGGAGCACGTCATGGGGTGGGAGTCCAGGAACGGTTTGAGCCCGAAGGTCCGCACCAAGTCCCTAAGATCGGCGTTCTCCGGGACCATCGGCGAGGCAAACAACTCGTCGGCAGCCGTTCGAGCCACCAGGTAATTCTCCGGGTTCTGCGGCACCCAGGCGGTCTGGTCAGGCAGGGTGAGTTCGCCAGACGCGGGGACGTCAAAGCCAGCGAGCAGCCTCAGCAGGGTGGATTTGCCAACCCCACTCGGGCCCGACAGAACGGTGATGTGACCACGCCGGGCAGACATGGTGACACCACGCAGCAGCACGTCGTCGGACTGGGGACGGTGGGCATCGAGGGAGCTGGTAGAAGCAACCACCTCGCCCGCGATGGAGGTGTGTGGCGGCAATGACGTTGCCTCACGCGAGTCCAGGAAGTCTTCAAAGTCCCAGATCTTCTTGAGGGTGCCGTGGTCGGTCAATTCGACGACCTGGTCAAGGACGCCACGCCACTGGTCGGGATGGTGATCGACGACGAGCACAGTTCGGTCATGGGCCATCCTGGCGACCTCATCACGGATCGCCGTAGCCGACTCCTCGTCGAGCATGGAAATGGGCTCATCAAGCAGCAACAGCCCGGGATTGGTGGCGAGGATCCCGGCGATGGCGAGGCGCTGCATCTGGCCGCCGGACATCTTCGTAGTCGAGTGGTCCATGGGCATGGTGAACCGCGCTCGTCGTTGGGAATCCTCGACGATCGACCAGATGTCCTCACGCGGGACACGATGGTTCTCCGGGCCAAAAGCGATGTCTCGTCCGCATGTAGCAGCAACGACGGAGTGGATCGGTTCCTGCTGCAACAGTCCGACGTTCACGTCGCCGGACCACGTGTTCACCCGCCCGGTGAGGTCGTAGCTCTCTTCCTCCAGTAAGCCGCCGACGGCGTGCAGCAAAGTGGTCTTACCAGCCCCCGACGGTCCAGATACAAGTATCCGGGATCCTGCCGCCAAATGGAGGTCGATGGGGCCAAGAATGGGCTCGTCGCGATCAGGAACGCCGACCGTCAACTCCTCGACATCCACCGGCACCGCCCGGCGACTAGAAACCTCGTCAACGTGGTCAGCATAGGTCAAGACGTCAGTCATGACAGGTTTCGCGATGAGGTTGTGCTCCGGGGTGACTTCCCGCCACGCAATTCACGAGAAACTGCGAAGGGGCTGAGCGCACCGGCAGCCGCGAGGCCACGGACGATACCCCATGCCACCAGACCGCCAAGCAGAGCCCCGGAAACGATCATGAAAACGAAGTAGACGATCGTATCGCCGAAACGGAACATCGGGTAGTAGGAGATGCGCTCGTAGATGGCCTCAGCGAAACCGGTAAGAGCCCCGGCCACCAGGACGAGCTTCGGACCGGCCTTACGGTAGGCGACGACGAGCAAACATAGTTCCATCGGCAGGGCCTGGACGACACCGGAAATGAGGGTGCCAGCCCCCCACGGGCCGCCGAGAGCAGCCTCAACGGTGGCCGCCAGAACCTCGGAGAGTAAGGCTGCGCCCGGCTTACGAACGATGAGCCCGGCAAGAAGTGCCGGCAGGAACCAGATGCCAGAAAGGATGCCCTCAATGGGCAGATACACCGACGTGGCCGGCTTGAGGAGGCTATATACCGCTCCATAACCGAGGAAGATGACGCCGAATGCCACAGCAATCATCACTGGGGTCACGATGTCGATAGTGCGGTATCGCACGGTGAGTTTGTCGTTGGTCATAGAAGTCCTTCCGCTCATTCGGAAGGGGCGCGAAAGCGCGAAGAGCCCGACTCCCTACGCCGGTCCTAACCGGTTCAGGTTCGAGGGTCTGGGCAGTGCCCACTCTCAGCATCCGACGATGCTCCCCTGTCGTTGCCCTCGATCATAGCTATGACGCCGTGAGATCACCACCGCTCGACGCCACTCGACGCCCGCAAACCATCCGTGGCAATCATGGTTGGGAAACACCCCGGAGCCACTCCTGGTGGTTACCCACGGAATCAAAAACCAATTCACCACACGTATCTTGCCCCTGGAGGACGCCACATCAGTTCCCCCGCAGGGCGCGGTTCGTGCGCTTAGTAGGTGTGGCTGTCATGGGGTCCTCCGGCCACGGGTGTTTGGAGTAGCGCCCCCGGTTTTCAACCCTCACCGCGGGATACACACTGGCCCAGAAACTCGCCAGATCGTCGGTGACGGCCAAGGGCCGTCGCGCCGGGGATAGCAGGTGGAGGACCACCCTCACCCTGCCGTCACACACCGTCGGGCCGTCAGCCCAGCCAAAACACTCCTGAAGTTTGACTGCAAGAACCGGGGAGGTGTCACTGCCAGGCTCGGGGTAGTCGATGCGGATCCGCGATCCGCTGGGGACGGTGATGGTCTCGGGGACGACCTCGTCAAGACGAGCGGATTCCCGCCAGCCCAGCAGCCCCCGCAACCCCGAAGTTGCGTCACTTCCCCGTCCTGCCGCCAACGCGTCAAGGTCAAGCCACTCCTCGGCGCGGGCTAGCAGAGCCTCATCGCTGACATCGGGCCAGGGATCGCCAAACACCCGATGGGCAAGGGCAAGACGGCGTCGCAAAGACTCACCGTTCTTCGTCAGGCTCGCTACGTCAAGTCCCCCAGACCTCACCGCTTCCAGCGCCACGTGGCGAGCCCGTACCGGATCTGGGCGGACCGGGGTCGACGACAACTCGATCGCACCGAGGCGCAACACCCGCCTGCCCCGTACTTTCCCGCCATCCCAAGTCACCGTTGTGTCGCTCGTCAGCATCGCCTCACCGGACTCCAAAGCAGCCGACTCCGAGAGCGGGACAGCGGCCCGGATGAGGGCGCCACTAGTAATGCGCGAGGTACGTGCCACCGCCAGCCACGGTTGCCCGAGCAGCCCTGGAGGGCAGTTGCGAGGAAGGTCAACCCCCGTGCCACAGGCCAGTAGATACGACGCGGAACCCTCCCCTCGACTGCGAGCAATCCACCCCGGGCGAGCGAGGGAAACGACGGTGGCGACGGCATCGTCATCGGTGATGTCGGTAGGGGGAACGTCGTTGATGAGCCGGGCCAGCCGATCAGCTTCGCGGCGCCACATCACAGCCTCTGGGTGTCGCCCCGATCGCAATTGACGCCATTGCCCAACGAGGTCGACCTGGCCGTCTTCCAGGCCAAGCATGGCGGCGATCTCAGCACAGCGGCGGGATCCGACGATGGCGGCACCGTCGGTCAAAGCCCTTGCCAGACGTGGGTCAAGGGGAAACGTGGCAAGGTGACGCCCCCTCACCGTAATCCGCCCCTCCGCGTCGACAGCACCCAGATCTCGCAGTTCCTCTTCGGCCGCAGCTACCCGATCCTGTGGCAATGGTGTTGGCAGTGCCATCCCTTCGCCACGAGGAGATCCCCACACCGCCAAAGACAACAGGGACGCCACAAGGTCGGCGTGGTCGACCTCGGGGGTAGGGTCGGCATTCATGCCCGCCCAGTCCTGGGCACGCAGGCAGCGCACGGCTACCCCTGGGCCCAGACGAGCTGCGCGTCCGGCGCGCTGCACTGCTGAGGCGCGGGATTCCCGGACCGTCACTAAGCCCGTCATACCTCGACCACGGTCGAGTCTCGGTTCGCGTGACAACCCGGAGTCAACAACGAGCCTCACACCAGGCACCGTCAGGGAAGATTCTGCGACAGCCGTCGAGACGATAACGCGGCGCACATTCCCCGGATCTGACAGAGCGTGATCCTGCTCACGTGCCGACATCGCCCCGGACAACCCGACCACATCTATCCCGGCGAGTCGGGAACGCAAATCCGCGACGACGTGGTCGACCTCGCGGGCGCCCGGAACAAAAACAAGTGCCGACCCTTCAGTGTGGCGATCAAGCGCGTCAACGGTCACAGTGCCAAGATGACCGAGAAACTCGCGACTCACTCCCCGAGATTCCACAGCAGCACCAGCTGCCGGTGCCCACTCCACCTCGAGTTCATGCAGAGCGGAGGCCACCTCGACAACCGGCGCCGGCTCAACACCACCGAGAAAGGCCGCCCACCCGGAACTATCAACGGTCGCCGACATCGCGACAATGGTCAGATCATCGCGCAATTGAGCAACTTCGCACACCATTGCCACGACGAGGTCAGCGTCGAGGTGCCGTTCGTGGACCTCATCGAGGACGACAGCATCCACCCCAGTCAGGTCGGGGTCGCTGAGTAGACGGCGCAGCAACACCCCGGTAGTAACGAACTCCACCTTGGTGTCGCGGGTTGTCGTCGACTCGCCGTGCACGGTGTGCGACGCGAACTCCCCGGGGCGGGTCCCGGTTAGCGCGGCAAGTCGGCGAGCAGCGGCTCTCGCTGCCACCCGGCGAGGCTGGGTGACGATAACCCGACCAGAACACCTCGAGGCCACCAACGGCGGGACGAATGTTGTCTTACCAGTACCCGGTGGAGCCACGATGACGGCCCGCCCACCATGTAAAGCCGTGGTGATCTCGTCACGGTAGGCGGCAACCGGAAGCCCAGCCCCAACTCTCGCCAGGTCTGGACCACAATTCCTCGTCACTGAGCGGTCCCCCACCCCAGCGTCTCCCTGTCGTCGAGAGGGTCAGGAGCGGTGGCCTCAGCAACAGACCGATCGGTCATCGCCTCAGCGGGAGCGTCAGCCAGGGACCAGCTCGTCGCGGGAATCGCCAACCATGAATCAGCCACCCTTTCAATGATCATCGTCATGATCATGACTGCGTCAGGCTCGGCCCCCGGCAACGTGGCAAATTCGTCAGGACTGACCCACTGCAGCTCTTGAGACTCCCCCGAGCGCGGTTTTTCCGCCGGATCGCCATGGGCGACCATCGCCATGACGATGTCGGAGTGGAAATGGCCCGGGTAGGGGCTGTGGGTGTTGAGGAGCACCGGGGTGGGATGCATGAGGTCGTGTATGCCGTCGGGCAGCCGGTCCCAGGGTTGCAGAACACTCAATTGGTCGATGCTGTAGCCCGTCTCCTCATGAAGCTCGTGTGCCAGGGCCTGCCAGGGATTCTCGGTATGTTCGACGTGCCCGCCAGGCTGGATCCACAGGTTCATTTTGCGGTGTTTGTGCACCAGCGCCTTCCACTGCTGACGACGAACGCCGTCAGACGGAAACTGTTGAGGATCCACGCACTGATCGTCACGTCATGTCCGTGCGGCTGCGTATGGAGATGTGGCATGGTCCCAGCCTGTCACGCTGGAAGCGGAAGTGCCCCTTCCGCGCCTTTTAATGAGACCTAACTCATTGCGAGTTACACCACATTTTTGGGAGTATCGTCTCATTGCAACATCATTCGGAGGATTACGATGGGCATCAATAACCTGTTGTCAGACATCGGCCTGCCGGGCCTGGGCTGCAAACCGGTTCTGACGGGCTCCAAGCCCCGAGTTGTCATCGTCGGTGCCGGATTCGGTGGCCTGGCTGCTGCCGAAAAGACTGCCGAGGCAGGATGCGACGTCACCCTCATCGACCGCAACCCGTACACCACATTCCAGCCGCTGCTGTACCAGGTGGCGACCGGCGGTCTCAACCCTGGTGATGTCACCTACCGACTTCGCTCCTTCGCTGCTCACAACGGTCCTCACACCCACTTCCGTCGCGCTTGTGTGACCGGCATCGATACCGAGAACCGGATTGTCGAGGTCGACAACGGCGACCCGATCTCCTACGACTACCTCGTCCTGTCCCAGGGCGTCGGGGCCAACTTCTTCGGAACTCCTGGTGCCGCCGAAAACTCGTACACCATTTACACCCGTGCATCCTCGCTGCGCGCTCGCGACGCGATCTTCACCTACCTTGAGGATCTCGACACCCAACGTGACAAGACCTTCGACGTCATCATCGTCGGCGGCGGCCCGACCGGCGTCGAAATGGCCGGCACCCTCGCCGAGATGAAGTCAATCGGCATCCCGGCGATCTTCCCGGGTGTGTCCACCGACCGGGTCCACGTGACGCTCGTCGAGATGGCCAACCACCTCCTCATGCCCTTCGACCCAGCGCTGCGCCACTACACCCGCCGCCAACTGCAGAAGCGCGGCGTGGACGTGCGCACCAATACCGCCATCGCTGAGGTGCGCGAAAATTCCGTGCTCCTCAAGGACGGCCAGACTCTCCCGGCCGACATGGTCATTTGGGCCGCTGGCGTCGGTGCCCACAAGTCTGTTACGAATTGGGGATTTGAGCAGGGCCGAGGTGGCCGCATTGCTACCAACGGCACCCTCCTCGTCAAAGGCCAGGATCGCATCTTTGCTGTCGGCGACGGTGCCATCAACACCGAGGATCCCAAGCCCCAGCTCGCCCAACCTGCCATCCAGGGAGGCGAGTGCGTTGCTCGTCAGATCGTTCACCTCGAGCTCGGCGAGCCGCTGGAGAAGTTCGAATACAACGACAAGGGCACGATGGCGACGATCGGCCGCAACTCGGCCGTCGTGCAGCTATCCGAAAAGCTCAAGTTCACCGGTATCGGTGCATGGCTGACATGGGTCACCGTGCACATCTTCACCCTGCTGGGCGGCCGCAACCGTCTGCAAGCCATGATCAACCTCGGCGCCCGCTACATCGCCTTCCATCGTGAGGCCGGAGCCATCGTCGGTGATGTTCTCAGCGAGGAGGGTAAAGAGAACATGAACAGGAATGCCCTTCGCGACGATGATGAGAAGGGCGCTAAACCCATTGATGGGAAAGAGTGAAAAGATGAGTAAGCCCGAAGTCAGCCCTGAAGAGATCAACAAGGGCACCCTCGTTGCCGTCGCGGTGGCTGCTGTCGCCGTTATCGGGATCGCACTGATAGCCATGCGTAAAAGCCCTAAGGATAGGAAAACGGGCTCCCAGGACCCGTCCTTGTTCGAGAATCTCGCCACGCGCAGGCCTTCCGGCGGGCGAGTGACCCAACGTCGCGACCCTCGAGCTGATGGTCATGCAACCCCGATGGGTGGCACCGGGCGAGTCTCAACAGCCCCGGACTTCTACTCCTACAAGTGACGATTCGGTGGGGGTGACGCGAGAGCGTCGCCCCTCCGTTCGCCGTAGTGAGACGTGAACCGGGAGCAGCACAACCCATCGATCTACGGTGGAGTCACTCACCAGGGCTCCCATGCCAGACCCCAAACTTCCTAGTTTGAGCTGGCTAGCCTTGAGCTTTCCCCTCGGGGTCCTCCTCCTTGGCGCGCTGTGGAAATCGGGTATCTGAGTACCAGTCATGCTGCATGAAATTGCAGCTGAGTTGACCATCACCCCGATTTCCACGGCGCGCCAGAGCCGAGGGGCCGCGAAGGATAGAGCAGGGTCAGGCCTGGTTTTCCGACACGTGAGCCATGTACCGAGTTGCGCCTCAAGCTGGGGCGGCACCGCTCATGATCCGTCGCAAAGCGAACTCGGTAAACATAGTTTTGGGTCGATGACGCCGGTGGAGGTGGGAAGCGAGCCAGTCTAGGACAAACCTCGGGTTCTCGCGAAACATTGTTGGGGTGACGTGAAGCACCTTCCAGCCATGGCGGTCTAAATGCGCTGAGCGCATCATGGTCGCCTCAAACCCGTCAATCGTCCCGTGTACCGATCGACCATCAATTTCCAAAGCCACCTTCTCAGCCTCGAAGGCCCGGTCCAAGTAGTAGTAGCGGCCGCCCACACGAACCTTGTGATTCGGTTTGTGCCCCGTGATTCCAGTAGCGCGCAGTACTCTGCCCATCTCTAGTTCTGGAATCGACCACGCAGCCAGACAGATGTCGGCCAGAGCAGTATCAACCTTGGTCTTGGGATACCGACCTGTCAGGCTCTTACGAGCCTGCCGGCATGATTCGGGCGTCACGACTCGCTGCCGGAGAGCCTCACACACCCATTCCCACTCGCCCTGAATAGCCAGTATGAGAACCGACACTTCAGCAGTAGCGATGCGAATTTGCTCCCGCTCGGTAATAAACCGGTGAGGTATATGCCACCGACGCACTCGAATTCCCGGCCGGGTGAGACGACGAGTTGTAGAGAAAGCCTCCACCTCCTTAACGCCGTAGAAGTCCATGGACCGGGTTGTACCCGGGGCTTTCATCCCGAGCATGATAAGAGCAGCCTTTCCGACCAACACAACGTCACGGTGCCACAACAACAACGCCCGGATAATGATCCTCGGGTCTCGGGCCACAGCAGTCGCAGCGACCACCCCCGGCAGGACGCGGACAGCCTCCCCTCGAGCTACCGCCCGGTCGGCCTGGCCCCGCACATAGCTGTGCCGGTGGATTCGGGCAACGCCGCGTCGGTCGAGTCGTTCTCCAAGATTCCTCACACTAAAAAGTTGTCGTCGGAGGAGCCGATTTCCGCCAACCGTTTTCGGTTCTGTGGACAACCTCGGTCGAGGTACTCACACAGCTTGTGGAAAACTGCCTCGTGACCCTAGCACCTGCTACCGGGAATAGCTTTGGGGCCGATCATTACCCGAATCGCCACACGGTGGCTGGAAAGAGCAGCGGAGACTCCACCAACTGTTGGCCGGGCACGTAACCGGGGAATCAGCCCTCGAGCAAACCGGCTACCAGATCGGTCAAGGCCTCGGCCTGGGACTCGAAGTTGAGCCCCGTCTCAACCGCTCGACGCCCAGCACAGCCCATCTCCCGACACCGCTGCGGGTCCGCCAAGAGCTCGCTCAGGGCATCTGCGGTAGCTGCGGCATCCTCAGTATCAACAAAAATCCCAGCCCCGTAACCATCGAACATCTCGCGCCAGGCCGGAAAGTCCGAAGCCGCAAATGGCACTCGGGAAGCCATGTACTCGAACAGTTTCGTCGGCAACGACGCGACATAGTTCGGCAGCGGCTTGAGGAAGACCAGTCCTACCTGCGCGCTGGCCAACACCTGCGGCACCTCGGTAGGGGCGACCAGCCCGAGAGGCTCCACAAACCCTTCTGCCACGGCATGCTCCACCGTCTCCTGACAGCGTGGCAGCACACGTCCGGCCAGCACCAAATGCGCTTGTGGCACCTGCTTACGGACTGTGCGCGTCACCTCGATCATGAAGGAAAGTTTGCGCTCCTCCGACAGGTCCCCGACGTATACGAGCTTCCCCGGCACCGGCTTGGACGGCACCGTGTAATTGTCTAGCCACGGGTAATTGCGCACTACCGTCACTGGGGCGTGGGGGAACCTTTCTCCCACGGTCGGTGTAGCAGCCACAACGGCGTCGGCGCTGCGCTCGGCCAGCCCTACAAGTCCGCGAGCGGCCATCTTGGCCAGCGGCCGCGTCACCGCGCCTAGGTACGGCTTAGTGTCGACCTGGCCAATGAGGTCCTCGTGAGCGTCGTAGATTACCTTGCAGTGGTGGCGCCGACGCCACACCAGTGCCAGCGGAATGAGCTCCGGGTCGTGAATATGCAGCACCTCGGGCTGGAGGGCTTGCAGGTGGCGCCATGCCTCCCGCTGACTGACGACGAGTCGGCGGACCCGGCCTTCCTCGCGATGTAAGGCGACGACGGGGACCCCTTGGTCGATCCGGTCACGGTCAGCGGAAATGACGAGGTGGTAATCGTGCCCGGCTGCGACAAGAGCCTTGGCTTCTTTGTTGAAAACCCGGTTGTCGTGACCGTGATGAACTGTCGAAAGGGAGACGACCCTGCCGAGGCGGGAAGAATTCGCCATCAGGAACGGTCTCGCTCGCCGGTTTTCAACAACACGGTGGCGACATTGCGAGCCGCCTTGCCGTCACCGTAGGGATACCCCGGATCGCCCTCGGGGTGCGGGCGCGTGGCGTACTCGCCCAGGTGCTCGGCATCGGGATCAAGCACGTTCCAACCGTTTTCGACGGTCTCCACCCACTCGGTCTCGGTACGCACCGTCGTGCAGATAGTGCCAAGCAGGAAGGCTTCTTTTTGCAAACCACCCGAGTCGGTGATGACGCCAGCGGCGTTGGTGACGGCGTTAACCATGTCGGGGTAAGCCAACGGGTCAATGGTGGTGAGGTTGCCGCGAGCGATAGTCATGCCGTCGGCCTCAGCGCGGGCGCGCAAGCGCGGGTGCACCGGCAGGATGACCTTGCGATCTAGGTTGCCGAGGGCGTCAAGAATGTGGACCAGACGCTTGGGGTCGTCAGTGTTGTCGGCACGGTGGATCGTCGCCATAACGTACTCCTCACCCACCTCAACACCGGGCACCGGGCGCCGGTTGGCGAGGACGGAATCGCGCACCTGCAGGCACACGTCGGTCATGACGTCCCCGACGAGAACTGCACGGGCGGCCAGCCCCTCATCGGCCAGATGCCCCATGGCTACCTCGGTCGGGGCCAGGCACAGGTCTGCGGCGTGGTCGGTGAGGACTCGGTTGTGCTCCTCGGGCATGCGACGGTTGAAGGAACGCAGCCCGGCTTCCAGATGGGCCACCGGCAGGTGCATCTTCACCGCCGAGAGGGTGCCGGCAATGGTCGAATTGGTGTCGCCGTAAACGAGCACCCAGTCTGGGTCCATGTCCTCAAGCACCGGATCAAGCTGCTCGAGCATTCGACCGGTCATGACGCCGTGAGAGCCGCCTCCTACACCAAGATGCAGGTCCGGGTTCGGGATCCCGAGCTCGGCGAAGAAGGAATCCGACATGTTGACGTCGTAATGCTGCCCGGTATGGATGATCTTGTGGTCAATCCCCTTAGCCGCGAAAGCCTTAGCCACCGGGGCTAATTTCACGAATTGGGGACGAGCCCCGACGATGCTCACGACGCGCACGACGCAATCCTCTCGATGAGATGGTCAGCCTCTCCCCGAGGCCACATGACAGCGCCCGAATCGGGAACTGGGCGCAATGCTGGCACTCTACCTTCCACTACCCACCGTGACGACCTGAACAATGCTGGCGAACTGCATCATCGATGGTGTCCCGATACGCCTGCTCCATGAGATCGAGGCTATGCTCCCACGAATACATCTCGACGACGTGGTCGCGACCAGCCCCACCCATACGCAGACGCAACTCGACGTCATCAACCAGCTGCATCAGGGCGGTAGCGCTGGCAATAACGTCACCACGGGGGACGATCAAGCCGGTAACACCATCCTCGACGACCTCTGCCGGACCATCCGCATCGCTGACGACCGCTGGCAGTCCACAGGCTCCCGCCTCGATAATCGCCACTCCGAAAGACTCCGAATCCAGGGTCGATAAGGCGGCAAAGATGTCCAAACTACCCAAGGCATCTCTGACCTCAGAATGATCAATGGCACCGCGAAACTCCACCGAACCGTCCGGGACAAGACGGCGAGCCAAGACCTTGAGGGGATTCTCGTCTGGGCCGCCGCCCCAGATACGAAGGACGGTATTAGGCCGTTCATCATGGACCCGACTGAAGGCACGGATGAGTTCGCCGATCCCATATTTGGAGTGGAGAGCCTTGATAGTCCCGATGCGCACCACCCCGTCACCGCCGTTCGCATCACGCCGCTTGTCAAAGGGCGTGAGTATTTCCGTATCAACACCGAAGGGGGTGATGGATATGGGTTTGTTCACCAAGTCACGCGTGACACGCGCCATGCAGTGGCTTGTCGATGCGATCCGAGTAGCTGAGATCAAGTTGGATCGAACCATGTGACGCATGAGGGGATTTGCCCGGGGGGAATCGTAAACGTCACTCCCCCACACCGACAGCAGCATCGGGGCGTCAATATGGGCAAAGCGAGCGAGCAGACCATAACCGGTCGCATAGTGGACGTTGACGATGTCAGGTTGCACCCCAGCCGCCACTGATCGCAGCCAGCCGGCATTGACGACGTATTTTGCCTTCCCGCCGTGTGGGGCCAGGTGGATCCGAACTCGGGGATCAATGGAGTGACGGCCCGCCGGATGGACTGATGCCAGGTGAACCTCGTGACCCCGCTTGACCAGTCCATTGACCCATCGAACGGTGTGGATGGACGATGCCGCACTGACAATAAGTATCCGCACACCTTCCCCTCTCGTACTGCAACGCCGATGCCCGCTCTCCTTTAAGGCACCGGCGGTCCCACACTACCGTGACCTACATACGTCCAGACACGACATGCGGTGGAATTCAGTCACCTCGTCATTGCGGCGTTTCCTGACGGGACGAACTCGCCGCCAAAACACATACCAGCCACCCGAGTTGGTTCACCGACTGAACCAAGTAGGTGCTGTTGGCAAGTGAGAGCACCGGCATTGCAGTGATGAGAGCCGCCCCCCACCATCGTCGCGACCGCCAACATCGACCAATGGCCAGACACCAACACACTGCGACTAGAGCGGTAACGACCAAACCGTATTGGGAGGCAATCTCCAGGATCCCGTTATGGGGATCGGACTTGCCATGCGGAAACCATCGCTTTGGCGCAGCGAGGATGTTAGCCCGGTATCCTCCCGGACCCGCTCCAAGCAGGGGGTACTCCATCACGAGCGCAAGACCCCAAGCCAACAAAGTAGTCCTCACCGCGAAGGATGATGGGCCCTCATCGTTGTGGTGAATCAGTACACCGATGAGCCTGTGCCATACCAACCCGGCTTGGTGCAGGTGCGTCACCACGATTACCACGACGACGGCGATGACCACCCCGGGAAGCACCCAGCGCCACCGTCGAACCGCCCACAACCGCACCATGACGGCCAATAACAGCGCCGCGTAGACTATGCGACTGTCCGTCGCTAGTAACAGCCCTAAACCGGTCACCGCCGTGGCTATGGCAGCTATCCGCACCCACCGAGTAGCGCTTCGCACGCCAACCACACCGACCCATACGGAGCCTATAGCCAGGAAAACCGCGTAAAGGTTGGGGTTGGTGAGCCACGTCGCCGGCTGGCGATAAAGCCCTGGATGGTTCCGCCATGCCCCGTCGGCGTAAGTGCCCAAGTGTCGCGCGGTAAGGATTTCCCAGACGGCCAGCGGTGCCCCCGCCCAGACTGCGACCGCCCAACCGATCGCAACATCGCGTAAGGCACGCTCACGGCGTATGTGCCTATCCGAGATAAGTCTCGCCACTGACCATGCCCCCGCCAGGGCAAGACCGGCCCCCATCAGGCTCGAAAGATCCCGATGCGGGCCCAGCCTCATAGCACCTACCACACCGGTTACGGCCCACGCCACCGCAACGACCACGATGGCGCAAGCTGCGCGGCTGAATCGTCGCACCCAGGCGGGATAAATCCATCCCGTCACTGCGCACCCGACTAGCAACACCACCAAGATGCGGTAGCCAAACACTCTCCCACTGCCGGCCCAGGGCCCCAGGAGGGCTGCCGGGGGCAACAGCACCAACAGCCCCTCGACGATCATGTCGAGGAAGCTGCCGGGGTACTCAGGCCTCCCCGTCACCAACGACGATGACCTCGACGTCTCCCCATACGGCCGGATCGACGACGTGACGACCGTCGACGAGCACCTTGATACCCGGCAGGTCCGCCGGGGTCAGTTCGGCGTACTCGGGATGGTCAGCCTGCAGTAGGGCGCCGTCAACCGGATCGCCGATGTGGTAGGCCTTAAAGCCGAACTTGCCGAGCTCCTCGTCGGTGAACATCGGGTCGTGGACGCTGACGTCAGCGCCAACCTTGGCGAGGATGTCAACAGTCGGGAAAACCCCGGAGAAAGCAGTTTCCTTGACCTTGCCCCGATAGGAAGCGCCAAGGACGACAATCTTTTTACCGGACAGATCACCGAGCACCGAGGCGGCCTGGTCGACGCAGTACTGGGGCATCGTCATGTTGGCCTCGCGGGCAGTGCGGACGATGGTGGCGTCCGGATCGGTCCACAAGTAGAGACGCGGGTAGACGGGGATGCAATGACCTCCGACGGCAATGCCGGGACGGTGAATGTGGGAGTAGGGCTGCGAGTTGCAGGCGTCAATGACCTTGTAGACGTCGATGCCGTTGGCCGCAGCGTACTTGCCGAACTGATTGGCCAGGCCAATGTTGACGTCACGGTAGGTGGTCTCGGCAAGTTTGGCCATCTCAGCGGCCTCAGCGGTGCCCATGTCCCAGACGCCGTTGGCGCGAGGAAGGTCGTCACGGTCGTCGAAGTCGAGAACTTGCTGGTAGAAGTCGATGCCCTTGGCAGTGCCCTCGTCGTTCAAGCCGCCGACGAGTTTCGGGTAACGACGCAGGTCAGCGAAGACGCGACCAGTGAGAACGCGCTCCGGGGAAAAGACGAGGTGGAAGTCTTTGCCTTCACTCAGACCAGAGATCTCCTCGATCATGGGCTTCCAGCGATTGCGGGTGGTGCCGACTGGCAGGGTGGTCTCGTAGGAGATGAGGGTGCCGGGGGTGAGGTACTCGGCCAGCGACTTGGTGGCATTTTCCATCCAGCCGAAGTCCGGTTCCCAGGTCTCGTCGTTAACGAAGAGCGGGACGACGAGAACTATCGCGTCGGCGCCGGGGATGGCCTGGGAGTAGTCGGTGGTGGCGGTGAGCTTGCCTGCCGGGACAAGCTTCTTCAACTTCTCGTCAAGAAAGGCCTCACCGGGAAAAGGCTCATTGCCCTTGTTGATCTCGTCCACGACGCGCTGCTGCACGTCGACGCCGATGACGTCGTGACCCTTCTCGGCGAACTGCACGGCCAGGGGAAGCCCGATCTTGCCCATGGCGACGACGGCAATTTTCATTCCTGAACTCCTTGGGATTCGCGAATACTCCGTCAGTCTATCCGGGTACGGCACCTAGACGAGTCCGTGTTATGCTCACGCCGTCGCAAAGACGCTCGCACCAGGCCCCGACAAGGCCTTTCGCAATACGCAGTTGCGGCGAATGGTATTCCCAAGGAGAGCCCGTGTATCCCGCCGAAAGACACAAGTGGCTGATCGATACTGCCCGCGAGACCGGTCGAGTATCGGTTGCTGAAGCCTCCACTGCACTAGGAGTTGTCCCCGAGACCATTCGCCGTGACCTCGACCAGTTGTGCAATCAGAAAATGCTGCGGCGGGTACACGGTGGCGCTATCCCGATCGAGTTCGACCTGCTGGGCGACCAGCCCCTCGCCACCCGAGACTCCTCGGCAGTGACGCAGAAGGAACAAATCGCCCGGGCGGCACTATCCCATCTACCTAGTGACAAGGGGTCAATCATCCTCGACGCCGGGTCGACAACCGGCCGGTTAGCGTCGATCATGCCCTCCACAAGGCGATTCACCGTCTTTACGAACTCATCCCCAATCGCCAGCACGGTGGCTACCCACAGCAACTGTGACGTCCACCTGCTGGGAGGACGACTGCGCCCCACTACCCAGGCCACCGTCGGTAACGTTGACGCCATTGCCCGACTCCGCGTCGACGTTGCCTTCATGGGCACTAACGGCATTTCCCCGACGCACGGCTTATCCACTCCTGACGCCGATGAAGTTGCAACTAAGGCGGCAATGGTCGCGAGCGCCCATCACGTCGTAGTTCTGGCCGATTCTCGGAAGATGGGTGCGGAATCGACGATGAGGTTCGCAGAGCTGGGCGACGTTGACGTCATCATCACCGACTCTGGGGTGACTCCTCACCAAGTCGAGATGCTGCACAAGGCTGGCGTCGACATCGTCATCGCCTGACATCGGCCGCTGGTAACCAGCGACACAACCCCTTTTCTGCTGGAGAGCATCACACCGGACGCCACGAACACCGCTTCGATAAGCTCCACCGCGCGGTGTGGAAATCTGGGTGATGATCGCGTCAGCACCCATCGCCCATGGCAGTACCCCACGTCGTAACCCGGATTGCCACATCGATGTTTGGACCACCTATGCCAGCCCTCGCTCCGAGAAACCTACACAACAAATGTCCGTATTAGTGTGTTTACGAACTAGAGTGTCACACATCCCAACATTGATGGTTCTCTCGGGCCCGAGGAACCGTTGGCCAAAGCCGAAGGAGTCCACGTGATCGTCACCGTCACGCTCAACCCGAGCATTGACCGCACAGCGCCCATAGCTGGGCCGCTGCGGCGCGGTCAGGTGAACCGACTCGGCAGTTCCACCGAGGTCGCCGCCGGTAAGGGGGTCAACATCTCGCGAGTCCTTCGTGGGGCTGGAATCGAAACCTGCGCCGTGGTGCCAGCCGGAGCCAAGGGCCGCCTGCCCCTCGGCCTCAGCCACGACGACATCCCGCACCTAGTCGTACCCGTTGCAGCAGCGGTGAGAACCAACCTCACCATCACCGAACCTGACGGCACTACAACCAAGATCAATGAGCCCGGATCCGACCTCAGTTCCGAGGAGCTGACCGCAGTTGAGGAGGCCATCGTCGAGAAGTCCTTCGGTGCGCAATGGGTCGTACTGTCAGGATCCTTACCCCCGGGCGTACCCACACATTGGTATGCCACAATGACCGACCGCCTCCATGAGGTCGGCGTCAAGGTCGCCGTCGACACCTCCGATCAACCCCTCCAAGAACTGGCGGTCCGCCTCCCCGACTGTGCCCCTGACCTCGTCAAGCCGAACTCCGTCGAGCTCGGCCAACTATGCGGGATTGACGGCGGCTCCCTCGAGTCCGCTGCCACAAGGGGACAGTTCGACGACGTTGTCGTGGCCGCCCGAGGTCTGCACGGCATCGCCGAGGTCATCGTCACCTTGGGCGGGACCGGCGCTCTGCTCATCACCGAGCACGACGCCTGGCACGCCCGGCCAGAGCCGGTCAAGGTGAAGTCGACTGTTGGCGCCGGAGACTCCTCCCTGGCCGGATTCTTGCTGGCGCGCGCCCACGGCGACCAGCCCGAAAACTGTCTGCGCGCCGCCGTGGCGTGGGGCACAGCAGCCGCCGCTCTACCGGGGTCAACCATGCCAACCCCGTCTCAGGCAGACGCCATTCACGTCAGCCTCACCCACCTGTAAGGAGAACTGATGAGCACTCCTCTCATTACCCCGGAATTAGTATCTCTTGACGCCAACCTCGGCTCGACCAAAACCGAGGTCATCACCTCAGTCGCCGGACTCATTGCTGCCGCTGGACGCGCCGATGCTGACGGCCTCGCCCACGACACTCTGGACCGCGAGTCCAAAAGTCCGACTGGTATGCCCGGTGGGTTCGCCATCCCCCACTGCCGCTCAGCCGCGGTATCTCAGGTATCCCTGGGGTTCGCCCGGCTGTCGCCCGCTGTCGACTTCAATGGACCTGACGGCCCGGCCGACCTCATCTTTATGATCGCGGCCTCCGAAGACGGCGGCGCGGACCATATGAAACTTCTGACCAAGCTGGCTCGCGCCCTCGTCAATCCTGAGTTCGTCGAACAGTTGCGCCAGGCCCCCGACGCGCAAACCGTCGTCGACCTTATCGGTGGGGTCGTCGAGCCGAAGGAAGAAGCCTCGACCTCATCTGCAACGGCCCTCCCCGCTCCTGGGCACGCTGCGGTAACCAATACCGCCTCCGATACGCCCCGCATCGTCGCCATTACGGCCTGTCCCACCGGCATCGCCCACACCTACATGGCCGCCGACTACCTGAGGGCTGCTGGAAAGAAGCTGGGTGTTGACGTCAAGGTCGAGCCCCAAGGATCCACCGCCACCGAGCCTCTCAGCACCGCCGACATCGAGGGTGCTGACGCTGTCATTTTCGCCACCGACGTTGGCGTCAAGGGCCGGGAGCGCTTCGCAGGCAAGCCAGTCATTGAGTCCGGGGTGAAGCGGGCCGTCGACGAGCCTGA
Organism: Cutibacterium sp. 37298; assembly: GCF_023838685.1. NCBI lineage: Bacteria > Bacillati > Actinomycetota > Actinomycetes > Propionibacteriales > Propionibacteriaceae > Cutibacterium > Cutibacterium sp. 37298. The sequence continues at coordinate 577,985 of NZ_JAJNRJ010000001.1, read as the reverse complement.
GAAGATGGTTTCGGAGGCCGTCGCCGCTTCCAAAGACCCACACGCCCATCGGGTCCCCGCTGGCCATGGCGAACAGCAGGAGCCCGAGCAGGCTGGATCTCACATTGGCTGGGGCAAGCGCATCCAGCAGGCCCTCATGACGGGCGTGTCCTACATGATTCCGTTCGTCGCCGCGGGTGGTCTGCTCATCGCCCTGGGATTCCTCTTCGGCGGGTATGAGATTGCCAAGGACGGCATGGATATTGCCTTGCACAACACCTTCAACAACTTGCCAACGCCAACCGCCCATGCTCTAGGTGGGTCAGCCACCATGACCTACATCGGCGCGGTCCTTTTCGCCGTCGGGCAAGCGGCTTTCGGCTTCTTGCTACCTGCCCTGGCTGGGTATATCGGCTTCGGCCTGGCAGACCGCCCCGGCATCGCCCCCGGTTTCGTAGCGGGTGCCGTCGCTGGGGTGACCGGAGCGGGATTCATCGGTGCCATCATCGGTGGTCTGCTCGGCGGTTTCGTCGCCTACTGGTTCACCCGTCTCAACCCGCCGCGCTGGCTGCGTGGCCTCATGCCGGTTGTCATCATCCCGCTCGTCGGGTCCCTAGTCGCCGGTGGGTTGATGTATGTCGTACTGGGACGTCCGCTGGCAGCCTTGACGAACGCCCTCAACAACTGGCTAGGCGGCATGAGCGGCGCCTCAGCCGTCATCCTCGGAATCGTCCTGGGACTCATGATGTGCTCTGACCTGGGCGGCCCCATCAACAAGGCGGCTTACCTCTTCGCGACAACGAACCTCGCGGTCACCAACGTCGGATCCCTCAAAGTGATGGCCGCCGTCATGGCTGCCGGGATGGTTCCCCCGCTGGCCATGGCGCTATCGACGACCCTGCGTCCGAAGCTCTACCAGCCTGCCGAGCGTGAAAACGGCACTGCTGCCTGGCTGCTGGGAGCCTCCTTCATCTCCGAGGGCGCCATCCCGTTCGCAGCTGCGGATCCGCTACGAGTGATTCCCTCGATGATGGTCGGAGGTGCAACCACCGGTGCCCTGTCAATGGCTCTGGGGGCCGCTTCTAAAGCTCCCCATGGCGGAATCTTCGTCTTCTTTGCCATTGATCGGGTCTGGGCTTTCATCCTGGCCATCGTCGTCGGCACCCTCGTGGCAGCCTTGCTCGTAACCGCTCTCAAAGCCTCAGCCCGGCGCAAGGCCGCGGCTGCCGCGTAAAATTTCCACACCACAACCCCGAAAGGAACACCATCGTGGCCAGCAAAACCGTTAAGGTCGGATCCTCTGTCGGACTCCACGCCCGCCCCGCCGCCGTCATCTCGCAGGAGGCTGCCAAGCTCAGTTCAACCGTCACCCTAGCTACCGAGGGAGGCGAGCCAATTGACGCCAAGTCCGTGCTGCTCATCATGACCCTCGGTGCCAGCGCAGGTGACCCAGTGACGGTCGCCGGCGATAACGAGGACGACGTCAACACCATTGCCGACCTGGTTGCCTCTAACCTCGACGCCTGAGCCAGCCTCCACGATGGGGCCGCTGTCATCGTGACTCGGCCCCACAGGCACCAATGTCGAACCTCAAAAAGTGGCCACCGATCCGGAGTCGACGCGGTAGTTCGATCCGTTAACGAACGAAGCCTTGTCCGAACATAGGAAAGCGATGACGGCAGCCACCTCCTCAGGCTCGCCGCGCCGCTTGAGCTCCATATAGGGGCGCTCCTGGTCAAGAAAGGACTCGATGGCCTCGTCAAAGCTAACGCCAAGCTCCTTGGACCGCTTATTCATCATGGCGTCAGTCATCGGGGTATGGATGAAGGCTGGAGAAACGGCGTTGACGAGGAGTCCCTCACGGGCATAGGTCCGCGACAAACCCTTAGCCAGAGCCAATACTCCGGCCTTGGCAGTGCAGTAGGGGATCTCGTCGTCGTAGGGCTGGACGCCATCCTCAGAGGCCAGCAGCACGACACGCCCCCAGCCACCCGTACGCAAGTCATCGAGGAACTCACGCAGCACCCGCACCGGGCCCATGAGGTCAATGTCAAGGGTGGAACGCCAGCCCTCCTCATCGATCTCGTGGAACTTACCCTGGGCCCCGGTCACGCCGGCCGACTGGACGAGGATGTCGATCGGACCGAGGGCGTCCTTCACGTGCTGGTGCAGCTTCGCCAGAGAGTCAGCGTCAGTGACGTCGGCCGGGAGGGCGACGAGACGGTCATCAGCGACGTCGAGAGCCTGCGCAGCGTGGGTGAGTTCGTCAGAGTCGAGGTCGGTGATGGCAACTTTGGCTCCCTCGGCGAGGAGGAGTTTCGCGGTGTGCCAGCCAATACCCGAATCAGCACCAGTGATGAGCGCAGTGCGTCCGTTGAGTCCAAGGTCCATGATTCCTCCTAGTAGTTAGCTGATGGCGGTCGAGAGGTCCTCAGGCGGATCGGCAAGCACTGTGACTGCCTCGTCGGTGCGTCCGGGAAGATTCCACAGCAGCACACCGACAGGCTTGCCATCGGACAGGTAGTAGACGACCTGCCCATCCCCGGCTTCCACTGATGTGGTCGCGAGGCTGGAGTCGAGGGTGCCGACTGCCTCCCAGCGCACCCCAAAGACTTGTGAGTACATCATCGGGGTATGGGTGTAGGAGTCTTTTGATCCCGCCATGATGCGGCCGGCCGCCTTGCCCATCGCGGTGGCATTGTCCACATGCTCGACGCGGGTGCGGCCCAACACCGGGTCCGGGTAGTTGGCGATGTCTCCGGCGGCCCAGATGGCCGGATCGTTGGTGCGCAACTGCTCATCAACGACGACCCCATCATTAACGGTAAGGCCCGCTTCCTCGGCCAGTTTGGTGACCGGGGATGCCCCCAAACCCGCAATAACATCGTCAGCCTGGAGGATAGTGCCGTCATCGAGGGTGACCTCGGCCGCTTCATGTTTGCGCACCGAACAGACGCGCTTCCCAGTGACGAGGTGCACCCCAGCATCGGCGAAAAGCTTCTGGTACTCAGACGCAATCTGGGCCGGGAATTGCGAACCACCCAGCGTCGGATCGGGGGTGACGAGGGTGACCTCGCAGCCCTGCTGGACGAGGCCCGCAGCAAGCTCGGCACCGATATATCCGCCGCCGACGACCACGAACTGGTGACCGGGCTGGGCCAGCGCACGCAGCTTCTGGTAGTCCCGAGCAGACCGAAAGTAGAGGACGGCATCGCCGTCATCGTCAATGCGCGACGGGGTGAGGCCGGTAACGAGCAACAACTTCTGGTAGCCGAATACCTGGCCGGAAGCGGTCAGGACGGTCTTGTCGTCACGGTCAATGCTGAGCACCTCAGTGCCGAGCCGCAATTCCGCGCCGGTGTCAGCGACAGTAGCAAGGTCGACCTGGTCCCAGGTGAACTCAGGGTCGGTCCACAGCTTCTTGCTCAGCGCTGGCCGAGGATACGGGGCGTCGACGTCAGCGCTGAGGATGGCGATCGACCCTTTCTTGTCGATGTCGCGGATACCGCGGGCGGCAGAATCAGCGGCCATCCCGCCACCGACAATGAGGTACTGGTACGTCGTCATATCTGCTCCCAGAATGGGGTTCATCGTCGAAACGATGCGTACACCGACCACGGTAACCTGCCGACCCTGCCTCTTCGAGGGTTCCAGCGAGCTTTTCGCACTAGGCCAAGCTTCGTATGGCATATCGGCACGCAACGGCATGTCTTGCCACGAGGGGTGGCACCACACCACGCGTAAACCCCCTGACAAGGCACGAGGCCCGCCCCAAACGGGACGGACCTCGCAATGGGTTGGGAGTGAGGTCAGGCGTCACCCTCCTCGGCAACGGAGTCGACATCCTTCATCTTCGCCTGGGTCCATGGGGCGATCACGAAGAGCACCACCGCTACAAGGATCGTCACGATACCTAGGCTGTAGTAGAACACCACGTCACCAAGGTTCTTGGTGCGCTCGATCGTCACCGAGGCGAGGCCCTGGCCACAGGCTGAGGCGAGCAGCCACAGGGTCATGTTCTGGGATGCGAACTTTTTCGGGGCTAGCTTGGTCGCGGTCGACAAACCGATCGGGTTCATGAACAGCTCAGCAACAGTCTGAATGACGAACACCACCGCCAGGAGCCACCACGGTGCGAGTCTGTTCCCACCTGGCCAACTCCGGAAACCGAATCCCATAATGAGGGCGGTTATACCAATGATGAACACCGAAATGGCGAACTTCTGCGGGGTATTGGGGAACTTCCCTTCTCTGCGCCGGAACCACATGCCTAGCAGGCCAGCCAGGATCAAGACTGCAGCCGGGTTAATGGTTTGGTACTGCTCAGGCTCCACCGACCACGACCCGACGATGTGGCCGTCGGTGTTGTCCTTAGCAAAGGTGGCCATCTTGCCGGCCGCCTGCTCGAAGATCATGGTGAACAGCACTTGGCCAACCCACAACGGCACAAATGCCCATAAATGGCCACGCTCACGATCAGAGACCTTCGGGGAGCGGAACATCGTCAAGAAGTAGCTCAGTGCCGTCACCGAGGCAAAGGCGAACAGAGCGTAGGCGATGGCCGAGGTCCACTCGCCCAGCAAGGCTTTGAAACCGATGGCAAGGACGGCACCGACGACGGCAATACCCAACGCGCGGAGCACCATCCGGCGACCCTCGCCGGGGGCCAGCGGATTGGGGATGTCGAAGGCGAACTCACGCAGTTTGGAACGACCATGGAAGAAGGCGATCAGCCCCAGAGCCATACCGATAGCAGCGGCAATGAAACCTACGTGGTAGCCGTAATGGTCCTTGAGGAGGCCGGTGACGATCGGCGCGAAGAGAGATCCAATATTGATCGACATGTAGAAGTACAGGAAACCTTGATCGCGGCGGGGGTCGCCGTCATCGTAGAGACCTCCTACCACCGTGGAGAGGTTCGGCTTAATAAAACCTGTGCCAATGGCGATGCAGATTAGGCCGATCCATGACGTCACCACCTGCGGAATCGCCAGGATGACGTGACCCGTCATGATGATGAGACCGCCGCACAGGGTGGACATCCACGGCCCGAGGATGCGGTCAGCGAAGATACCGCCAGGAATCGTCATCAACAACACTGCGGCGCCGTAGGAAGCCATAACAACCTGGCCGGCGTTGATCGGCAATCCCAGCCCGCCATGGGCCAAAGTGTCGGTGATGAAGTAGACGAGGATGGCGCGCATGCCATACCACGAGAACCGCTCCCACATTTCTACCTGGAGCATCCACGGCAAACCGCCGGGGTGGCCCAAGAATGACTTGTCGTCACGCGAGGGTCCTGTCACCAGATGCTTAGGCCGAAAACCTCGTGCTTTGGTGGCGGCGGCGACGCCTTCCGCGTCGACATCAAGCGGTTCGAGGGACATTTTCCCTTCCTTTCCGATGTTATGAGGCACCACGAGGTCCTCCAAGACAATGGTTCGGAACTCCCCCCAGGGGATGACCGACCTGTGCCTAGACAGTGGTGCCTGTGTTCATCGCATCGCGACAGCGTCGTCACAAGTGTGAATAATGACGAAGATAGGCTAGTACGAAAGTACTACTCGCGCGCGACCAAAAGTTATTTATTCTCAGGCGTACTTCTCCTCGCGGTAGCCTGAGTCACCCTCGACGTCCGCATCCCCGGTGGTCACTAACCGGCAGAGTGCCAAGGTGAAGATCCACCAGAACAGAGCTACTGGGAAGTTCTTGATGAGGTAGGTGTCCATGAGGAAAGCCGGCATTGTTGCGAGCACGCCCAAGGATAAAAGCGGATAGCCTCCGCGAATTCCCTTGACACACACCGCGATAACAGTTCCCAGGCAGACCAAAATCAGGGCCAGCCCGATCACACCAAGCTCACCGACAACCTGGACGATGAGGCTGTGGGCGTGTGGGAGGCTGTAACCATAAAGAGTTCGGCGCATCCCGTGGGATGATTCGGGCATAAAGGTGGACTCGACAGCGAACCACGGCCAGATTGTTCCGTATCCGGTTCCCACCAAGAAATGGCTCGGCGAATCCACAACAACACGTCCCGCCAATGCCCAGGTTCGCGCACGCGCCGGATCGACAAGAGACCCAGAACGGACCGTCGACACTAGCCATATGGCTACCCCTGCTGCCAAGAGTCCCAACATTGCGATGACGGTCCGCTGTTTCCGGCTGCGCGTCCGGTAAGAACGTCCGAAAAATACCAGCCCGATGACGAATAGTGCCAGGCTAATGGTTCCGGCGCGAGACCCGGATGCTGCCAAACAGGCAAGATGGCTGACAGCAGCCACGCTGGAGAGAATCCGGTGGCGGTGTCGTATCACGGCGTCCACAGCAACGGCCAGGGCCAGGATGAGAAGGACGTGACAGATGGCGGCCCCACCGAGTCTGGTGGCAACCCGCCATCCGGTGGTATTGCCTTCGACGTACTCACGAACAAGGTCAATTGGGTTAGCGATGGCCATCAGCATCGACAACCGCCACAGCGCGCCTTCAAGGTTCCCGACCGCGATCATCCGGCACGCGAAAATAGCCACGAGAAGGGTAACCGTCGCCTCCGCCAGAGGCATCACTAGGGCATATAGCGGAAGATCCCGGGTAACTCCCATGGAATCGTCGTAGATGAGATGTTCGTGAAACGGGATTGAGACCGCACCCCATACCAATAGCGCCACGAAACTGCACGTCACGATAATGAGGGAACGGGACCACTCGCGCGGCGACGGCACCCCTCGAACATCCCGCACGATGCACAACGCTTCGAGTACCAGTGCCGCTACAGCAAACAGCGGGAGCATCAACTGGCATGCGCCATTATCAAAGACAGGCTGGGCGACCGTTACGAAGGTGCAGGTGACGAAAAGACACGCGACGATGACCTCAGCTGCCCCGCTGAACCATTCGATGGGGGCAACCGAGCGCAATAATGTTACGGCCGAGGAGCCGTCTGGGGAATCATGGAGACGAAAGATGGGAGTCATCCTACCTGTGGGGCAGCTGGCCGCTCCGGGGCGCAGGGAAAATCGAGCAGAGATGTGAGAATCGGGCCGGACCTTAGCGGCCCGGCCCGACTACTGTTACGTCAGGAGATCTTGACGAACTCGCCGGTCGCGGCGGAGGTGATCATCGCCTCGCACACCTGGACGACCGTGGCGCCCTGGGTCATCGTCACGATGTCGGATTCCTTGCCCAGCACCGCGTCACGGAAGTTCTCATGCTCGGTGCGCAGTGGTTCGGGCTTCGGGATCGCGAATCTGGTCACGTCACCCTCGGCAACACCACGGAAGTTAGCGATATCGTCCCATACCGTCGCAACCTTGGCGTTGGAGTAGAAGGTGAGGTCGGCGGTCAGAGTGTCCGCGACGAACATACCCTTCTCGCCGGTCACGAAGGTGCGACGCTCCTTAGTCGGGGTCAGCCAGTTGACGAGGTGGTTACTCATGAGCCCGCCCGAGAGCTGGCAAGTCGCCGAGACCATATCCTCGTAATCGCGGCCAGCCTTGAACATGGTGCGAGCGGCGACCAACTCGAACTCACGCTGGGTAACCCACGCGGTGAGGTCAATGTCGTGGCTAGCGAGGTCCTTGACAACGCCGACGTCAGCGATACGGGCCGGGAATGGCCCCTGACGGCGGGTAGCCACCTGGTAGAGGTCACCGAGGTCGCCGTTCTCCAGACGCTTACGCAACGACTGCAAGGCCGGGTTGTATCGCTCGATATGGCCGACCGCGCCCACCAGACCCTTGCTCTCAAAGGCCTCAGCCAGACGAGTCGCAGCCGCAGTGTCGTAGGCCAGCGGCTTCTCGATGAGGGCGTGGACCCCCGCCTCAGCCAGCTTGAGACCGATCTCCTCGTGGAACTTCGTCGGGGCAGCGACGACACAGTAGTCGATACCAGTCTCGATGACCGCATCGACGTCGGGGAGAACGGGTAGGTCACCGGCGACTCCAAACGGGTCTTTGCCGGAGGCATCCGCGATCGCGACCAGATCGACGCCGTCGATGGCGCGCAGGTTGCGGACGTGGTTCTTGCCCATCGAACCGATGCCGACCATGCCGGCGCGCAGATTCGCCATCAGGCACCTGCTTTCGCGCAGGTATTGACAGCGGCAACGATGCGCTCACGGTCAGCCTGGGACAGCGAGGGATGGACCGGCAGTGAGACACACTCGGCGGCAACCTTCTCGGTGTTCGGCAGCTCCAGGCCCGGAGCGTAGGGGGCCAGCGACGGCAGCCGGTGGTTCGGAATCGGGTAGTAGACACCCGAGCCAACCTGGTGTTCCTCTTTGAGAGCGGTGACGAAACGGTCACGCTCCTCACCAGTAGCTCCCTCAAGACGAATCGTGTACTGGTGGTACACGTGCACATAACCCTCCGGCACGGCGGGGGTGATGGCCTCGGTGATGTTGGACGACAGGAACGCCGCGTTCTCCTGGCGGGTCTTGGTCCAGCCGGCCAGCTTGGTCAACTGCACCCGTCCGATGGAAGCGTGGATGTCAGTCATGCGGTTGTTGAGACCAACGTACTCGTTGGCGTAACGCTTCTCCATGCCCTGGTTGCGGAGCATGGCAGCCTTACGGGCGATCTCCGGGTCGGAGGTGGTGATCATGCCACCCTCGCCCGAGGTCATGTTCTTCGTCGGGTAGAAGGAGAAAGCTCCAAAGATGCCAAAAGTACCGACATGCTTGCCGTCGATGCTGGCAGCGTGGGCTTGGGCACAATCCTCGAAGATCTTGAGACCGTGCTTTGTGGCGATCGCGACGATTTCGGCCATGTTAGCCGGGAGACCATAGAGGTGCACCGGCATGATCGCGGCGGTCTTGTCGGTAATAGAGGCCTCGATGGAAGCCGGGTCGAGGGTAAACGTGACCGGGTCGACGTCAGCGAACACCGGCTTGGCGCCGGATAGGGCTACCGAGTTGCCGGTAGCGGCGAAAGTGAAGGAAGGGACGATGACCTCGTCGCCCTCACCGATGCCAGAGGCCAGCAGGCCAATGTGGAGGGCCGAGGTTCCCGAGTTGACGGCGACGCAGTGAACCCCGTCGACGACCTGGGAGGAGAACTCGTCCTCGAAGGCGTGGACCTGGGGGCCCTGGGCGACCATGCCGGAGGCAATAACCTCGTCGACGGCCTTACGCTCGTCATCGCCGAGGATCGGCTTAGCGGGAGGAATGAACTGGGCGGTCACGTGAAAGCTCCTAACTATTCGGACGGGAGGTCCGGTTTGTGGGCGCCGTAGCACCCACGAGGGGGTATTGGGGGACGACGGCCTTAGGCCTGCTCGCCCTCGCTAACCAGGGTCAGCGTATCGGTGGCAGGATCCTCGACGAACCGGTCTCCGGTACGCGAGTCGATCCACTTGTTCTCACCGTCGGGATCTAGCGGGAATCCGGACCGGCCCACCCACTTAATGCGACGGGCCGGGACGCCGGCCACCAAGGCATATGCCGGGACATCCTTGGTGACGACCGAGCCGGCAGCCACCGTGGCCCACTCACCAATAGTGACAGGCGCAATGCACACCGAACGGGCGCCAACAGAGCAGCCACGCTTGCAGGTCACACCCACCTGCTCCCAGTCGTCAGCAGATTTGAGGGAGCCGTCGGGGTTGATAGCCCGCGGGAAGTGGTCGTTGGTAAGCACCACTGCCGGTCCGATGAATACCCCGTCTTCCAGCTTCGCGGGCTCGTAAACCAACGCGTAATTCTGGATCTTGCAGTTGTCGCCAACGTGGACGCCCTCGCCGATGTAGGCACCGCGGCCCACGACGACGTTCTGCCCGAGGACGGCCTCGCTGCGAACTTGAGAAAGATGCCAGATCGACGAACCGTCGCCGATGGTCACACCGTCGTCCAAATCAGCGGTGTCGATGATCCGTGGTTCACCCATGTGGGACGCCTTTCATGCCGGTTACATCAAGGCCAGCTTACTCGTGCTAGCCCGACAGGCCCGTCGCCCCTGCACGGCGACGCCGAAAATCCGGCGTGGCGGCCCGCCTTCCAACCAATTTAACGCGCGGGTATCACCCGTCTGCTTAGCTGAGCTGTGTAGCATGCACTAACGTGAGCAGCCTTCCCTCTGAACCCACCGTCGCACAATCCGGGTCCTCCGCCATTGAGCGCGAGGCCACCACGGATTCCTCTAACCAGCCACCGCGCCCGCGCGACCCGAGACAGCCGATCGATCTACTCGGGTTCCTTAAGGGACTGGGGCACCACTGGCTCGCTGGCCTCATAACCTTCATTGTCGCCGCCGGGCTTCTCGTCGGCTATTCCCTCCTCATGGCACCCAAGAACACCGTCGGAACGGTCGCTGCCCATGCCCATGTGATGGTCACACTGCCCGAGCCACGCACCGAGGCCCAGGCCACTGTCGAGTCAGCTACCGTCGGCCAGATCATGAGCAACTACGTCGCTCTCACCACCCCGGACCCCATCGTCAACACCGCCGTGAAGTATCTCCATGACGGAACAACCGCAGACGACCTCAAGGCGGGCACCTCGGTGTATTGGGGCGGGGGCGGCACTGTCATTGCGGTCTACGCCATGGGAACCAACCAAAACCAGGCCATCGAGCGTGCCAACGCCTATGCCCACGCATTCGCCGAAAAGGCGAACGACCTGGTCCCTAGTTCTCTCGCTGGCCTCCCGCAGCCGAAGCTGACGATCATCCAGCCGGCCTTCCCATCGGACCCCAACCCGAACGCTCCAGCAACCAACAAGAACAGCACCAAGCTCTCCTCCCCGATGGTGGGAGTGGCCGCCGGCCTGATCCTCGGACTGGTCGTCATGGGCGTCCTGGAATACCGCTCCTCACGCCGCTCCCGTACTTCCCGCTGAACGTTCGGGTTGCGTCACCGCATCCCGGACCATACCTAGCGTCGGACGTCCGGCACCGTTTGCTGCGACAGTCTCTGCAGTGATGCAGCTAGCCGCAACAAGATAGAGCCAGGTCACGTGATACCGCAGGGTTGATGACGGAACGACGCCGAGCACAGGGAAAAGCATTACGACGGTGAGCCCGAAGGCCGCCCGCCAGTCGGCCACAGGTCGACGCGGCAAGAACCCACGGACCAGAATCCACAACCAACAGATAACGAAAAGGATCATCGCGATCGCTCCGTAGCGGAGGACGATCTCCAACAGCAGATTGTGCGGGTCCATGAGAACGTGTCCGTACAGAGCCGACGCCCGGGCTTGATACTCCGACAGCGAGCCGTATCCGAGGAGCAGGGCGGCTGGGCTAGACAACGTCATCGACAATGCGTTGGCCATGATAGTGCCACGCTCCGCTGTGGAGTGATCCTGGACGTACGGACTCATCCACAGCCCGGTACCCAGCACGATGACAAGCGCTCCACCCCAGACGAAGGCACGCACCCCCATAGCGGCTGTATGGAGACGGCGAACGTTGAGGACAAACAACAGCACGACGGCACAGATGCAGCCAAAGAGGGCGCCTCGCGACCCACCAATGAGGATCATTACCAGACACGTCGCCAGGACGAACAACCGTCCGAGACGAATCGCACCTCTCCGCGGGTTGAACCACAGCCGGGCGAGCACAGCCGTGAAAAGCATCGCCATCACGACGCCGTAATCGTTGTAGTTGGGGTAGGTTGCAGTAACAACCCATCGATTCTTTGACACCGCACCCAGCGTGTTGGCCCGCGGGTAGAGTAGTGGCAGCAGCTTGACACCGGTCACGATCTCTCCCATGCCAATAAGCCAGACGAGGATTGCACCCCAGTACAGGCCGCTAAGGACCTGACGAGCCGTCCTACCTGGCTCAGCTGACCGGAACACCACGAGGGTCACACCTATAACCGCGAGCATGATAAAGGCGCTGTTCCCGGTGTCAGCTAGGAGTCCGGGGTGGAAAAGTGCCACGGCCATCCCGGAAGCCACCATGCAGCACACCTCAACCGCAACGAGAGGGGTCACGCTGAGGCTGGAAGCAAACCGTGTCTGCACCGCCAGGATGACCCACGGCACGATCAGAAAGAGGAGGAATCCCATGGGCAGCCGCATTACCAGCACGGCAGCGACCGCGCCCAGCCACACCCCTGACGTGGCCCGGCTCGCCATCCCCTGACGGTCTAACGGCCGTGCTGCCGTTCGTTCGGCGACGCTCATCGTTGATCCACCGCAGCCAGGGCCGCAACCAGCTCCTCCACTCGGGCTGCCCAGGTGTGCTGGTCCCGTGCGGCCATGACCCGGTCGCGAGCTGCATCAACCCGCTCCGGATGTTGGGTGAGCTGTTCCAGGAGGGCCGCGAACTCGACCACGGAAGCCTTCACCGTCCACCCCAGTTCGTCGCGCGTCACGACATCCCCGACGAAGGTGTCCTCGGTGGCAATGATCGGTTTCCCGTTGCCGATGTACTCGAAAAGTTTAAGCGGAGCCGCAAAGTCTCGGTACTCATGCGGAGCCATCGCCAGGACGGCTACATTGGCCGCCGCGAAGTAGGGCTCCAACTCCTTCTTGCCGTTAGCATGGACAACCTTGGTGTTGTTCCCTATAAGGTGCTCGTAGTCCTTGTGCGCCTGTTCCCATTCCTTAGGCCGAGTGCAGATCGTCAGGGATGCCTCGGGGACACTGGCGACTGCCTCGCAGAAGGCACGCAGGTCGTAAAGGGACCCCAGTCCACCGACGTAGAACATCGACAGTGGCGATGACGGGGTGGCCGTCGGGGTCTCGTCAATGTCGTGGCCGGGGGGCAAGGCAACCTTGTTCACTCGACCACCGACGTCAACCCACTCCCCCATACGCAGTGAAGGTAGGAAAAGGACGTCGAGGCACTGCCGATAAGCGAACAAGTCGTAGCGGTACATCGCCTGCGCCACGAGCTGTTTGGCCTTCGGGACTCCCTCACCGTAGAGCGGGAACTTCCAGTAGACGTCCCGATAGAACAGACCCACCGGAATGCCGTGCCGACGCAGGCGAGTTAAGAAGGCGAAGTCCTCCAAAGGGTGGGTAGGCAGGTGATGGGACTCGGTAAGAGTCGTGGGCATCGTCGAGGACTCCGAATAGCAAAACTCGAATCGGGTGCCAGCACGGATGGCGTTCATGACCACCTGCATTAGGCGGCGCCGTTGATGGGCGTCACCAGCGACCACCCACACTTCGCCCCACTGCGTTAAGGCTTTGAACATCGCCACAGCGCGCTTCTGCCCACCGAAAGTCGTGTTCGGGTCCAGTGGGTAGGGGACGTGGTAGATGCAGCGTCGGACCTCGCGATCAGCGCCGGTCTGTGGCATGGGTTGTCCTCCGATCCGCCGAACAATTCACCACAACGGTACCCGAGGTCTAGGACTGCATCAGACCTGTAACAGCACAAGACACCATGTCGAGACGGCAACACACACGCAATACCCGACCACTGTGGCAATCACGTTCGGGAACCGTCGCATAGAGATCTTGGATGGCACGGGCTCCCTGCACCAACCGTATTGCCACACGTAGTCGACCTGGCGACCACCCCACGCCCCGCGAGGATGACGACCCTGGCACGTTAGGATCACCACATGGCACATCGAGAGTCGACGTTGATCCTCCTGACGAACACCTACCCGCTGTCACGCGGGGAGGAGTTCCTCGAAAATGAGATCGACCATGTGGGGCGCGCCTTCGACCGGGTGGTGATCATCCCGATCCAGGCTGGCCCCGCCGATGTGCAGACACGAGCCATCCCGAGCAACGCTCAGGTCATGCACATTGCCCGGTCTTCACCCCGGGGCCTCGACCGCGCCCTCGTCGCCGTGAAGGGACTAGTTCGGCTGCCACCCAGCGGAGTGGACTGGGCAGCGACACGACGACAGCCCCGCCTACTCGTCTCCGACGCTCACTTCGAGGGTCGCGCCCAAACAGCCCTCAACGGCATCCTTGCCAAACTCCCGAGCCTCAGGCTGACCCCGGAATCCCATGTCACGATCTATTCCTTCTGGCTGCACATCACGGCCCGCACCGCAACCCTGCTAGCCGACCAGCTACGCGCCCAGGGGGTCACCATGGACCGTGTGATATCCCGAGCCCACGGCTACGACCTGTATCCCAGTGCCTCCCCGCGCCATCACATCCCAGAACGTCGCCTTCTCCTGCAGTCTCTTGACGGGATCTGCCCGGTCTCCGAGCAGGGGACTCGGGAACTGCGAACAACGTGGCCCCAGTACGCCGGGAAGATACACACTCGTTACCTGGGCACTTCCGACCCCGGCCCGACGGCCCACTGCCGACGTGACCCATTCACCATCGTCAGCTGTGCCCATCTTGTTCCAGTCAAGAGAATGATCCGGATGGCCGCCATCCTCGCCAGGGTGCGAGCCAACGGCATCGACGCGCACTGGACTCATCTGGGTGACGGCCCACAGATGGACACTCTGCGCGAGGAGGTCGCCGTTCACCGCGTCACGGATGCTGTCACCCTGCTCGGTCACGTCGACAACACCCAGGTCATGGCGACCCAGCGTGATCTCAAACCGTCAGTATTCGTCAACCTCTCCTCCTCGGAAGGACTTCCTGTATCAATGATGGAGGTTGCTTCCCTCGGTATCCCCATTATCGCGACTGGCGTCGGCGGAGTAGGAGAAATCGTCTCGTCTGACAACGGGCATCTATTGCCTGCCGAGTTCACCGACGCCCAGGCATCTGACGCGTTAGTGCAGCTGGCACGTCTGTCTGAGGACGAGTACCAGCATGTGTGCCAGGCCTCCCGCCAGGTGTGGGAAGCAAAGTTCCGCGCCTCTGTCGTCTACCCCGAGTTCTGTCGCGAGGTGCTGGGCGGACGCTGATCAGTCCACGCCACGCTCGACAGGGTGACCACCCACCACCACATACTCACGCCGAAGTTTTTGACCAAGTAGGTATCAACGAGGAAAGCTGGCAACGTGGCGACGACCGCCCAGCGCAGCACGACCCCCGCAGGAGAGCCAGTACCGTCAAACAGACGGCGAACCAACTCCACCACAGGGCCTAGTAGAACGGGCAGGAGCAGAACAAAGCCCAGTAAACCGAGCTCCACGAGGACCGCTAACACAGTGGAGTGTGCGCTGCTGAGGGTGGGTCCCCACTGCGTCGTCATTAACTCGCGCCACGGCTCCTGCCGGGCATGACAGTCGTACAAATACCACGGCCACAAACGCCCCGATCCGAGCCCGAAGAAAACATGGTTAAGGTCGCTCGACCACACCTGTATTCCGGTGCGCAGCGTGCGGGACCTCATCGGATCAGACGGGTTCAGCATGCGTCGAAGCCCAGGAACCACAATCACCATACCGATGACGACTACAGCCAGTGCTACGAGCCCTCCCCAGACCATTCGTCTATGACCCGCCCGTCTCACTACCCGGGAGCGGCGCCACATCACCGAACCGATCGCGCATCCGAGCACGAACAGGGTCGCACAAGCCAGCCCGGCTCGCGAACCCGTCAGTATGACGGCGACAAGCGCGCCAGTAGCCAGTATCCCGCTGACGACGCGCCGGCAACCGGCCACCGCAGCCGCCACCAACACACCACAAGCCAGCAATAAGGCGACGTGGAGCACCGCAGAACCACCCATACCGGTCGCGAGTCGAGTGGATCCGTGCACCTTCATGGCGCGAGGCCACTGGAGATAAGACGCGCACGTCATGGCCGCAGCAGGCCACCACAATCGTTCGATCACCATCCGTCCAGATGACCTGATCGTCAGCCCCGCGGCCACCGACAGGCCGGCGAGCAGAGTCGCAACCGCAGTGACGGGAGCCATCACTAACAAGAGCCTGGCCACCGGCTCCGGTCCGAGATTAGGCAGCGGGCAGAAAGTCGCCGAGACGATAGCCCAGACCATGAAACCCAAGGCTCCGCCGAGCATCCACCGTCCGGCCCGTCCAAGGTCATGACGACGCAGCCACAACGCCGATCCACAAGCCAGGATGATCAGCACATCAACAATGAGATAGCTACTGACGATCCACGGCGGCGAGGTGAGTCCATGCCGAAAATCAGCGAAGGTCTCAACGACCACGAGTGCCACTAACCCCCAAGATGTCAGCGAACCGATGGCCTGCTGGTAGCGTCCCGGCCCGATGAAGGCCGTACGACTCAACTAGCCCACCCCCCGGTAAAGAATCGCCAACCCCACCACACCATGACAGCAAGATCAATGGCGATGACGATGCCCATGATCCCCCGCCACAGCAGCACCAGACCGGGCGGCTTAGACGGACCACGAGTGACCTCAGCAAGGGCGACAAAGAGCGGGAACCACAACAAGGTGGCGCGGTTGACGCTCATGTACCAGTAACCGATCGAAAAGGCCACCACCTGGATGCCCACCCAGGACGCCGAAGCCCAACGTCGTCGGATAAGGCAGTAGACAAACACCAGGACACCCAGCGCCACCGAAACCAATTCAAGCCGAAATACGATGGCCACACCGCTAGCTCCAGCGCCGTAGAGGGACCGCCAGGTGTCGGCGTGAGTGGCGGGCAAAGTATGCCGCAAAGTCTCCGCCGGGGTCGTAAAACCGCGTCTCCACCCATTCGTCTGGGCCTGGGACCACGCAGTCCACGACCCTGTCAGCCGGTGTAGCCACACCACGAAAGCCACCAGCACCGCAGTGGGCACCAGCAGCGTGGACAATCGGTTGACGACATCTATGAGGCGGCGACGTCGGGCAGCCTGGCTCATCGGACGGCCCTCATCCCCATCGCCAAGGACTGCCAAGACTGCCAGCGCCCCTATCAGGAAGAGGCCAGAAACTCGGAACGTGCATGCCAGACCAGCGAGGAGGGCTGCCGCCCACCAGCGCCCAGCACGAGCACGCTCCCAAGCCCAGAAGGCAGCAGCGCAGAAAGGTGCCTCGGTGTATCCGACCATGGTAAACACGGTTGCCGGGGCAATAAGCCACAGACAGGCGGGAAGCATCCCACCAATCCGGAAGAGAGCCCATGCGGCTAAGGCCGAACCGATCAGACCGAGGAGTACCCCGGTAACTTCCATAGGAATACCAAGGAAGCTGCCACCTTTCAGCAATGCCGGAAGTCCGGGAAAGAACGCCATCTCGAGAGGATCGGCGTACCCATTGCGCGCGATCGACATGTAGTGCTGCACGTCCCAATTCCCCGTCACCTGGGAAAAGGTGCGGTGATACCCGGTCATGACAACCACAGCGACGACTAGCAAGATCGCACGGCTCCCCAACCAGGTCTGGGTCACCAGGCGTCCGTCAGCTGTGGGAGCAAATCGCCTAGCTGTCGCGCGTCCGGTACGCGTCATCGGGCAACCTCCGCGCTGGAATCCTCAACAGGTTCAGGAGCCGGATCTGGGGCGTGATCGAGGACGCCGCCGGTGGGATCGTCGGCATACCCCACCCTGACGACGTCGTTCCAAGGTCGTCGGATGTCATCCAGGACACCCCACGCGAACCATATCTCGCAGGCCAGACGTAGCACTATCGACGCCCAGTACACGACGTCAGCGTCAGAACCACCAGGCAGAGAAAGCCCACCCAAATGAGCCCACACAGCCAAGGAGTAGAAGCACTCACCCACCATGAGCACAGCCCAATCCCGCAGGTCAGGACGGGCCAAAGCAGCAAGAGGGACCAGAAAGAGTATCCACTGCGGCGAATACACCTTATTAGTGATGAACAAGATCAACAGGGCCACGCAGGCCACCTGGGCGATGCGCGGACGCCTCGGCACCGTCATCAACAGCCACGCCAAGCCAAGCAGACCGCCAACCGTCAAGGTGCCCGTAATCCAGCCAATTCCCGGAATTATGCCGCCAGAAGAGTCCTGAATGACATACCAAATCGTTCCCAGGCCAGTACCCGACCAGAAAGTCGAACGCAGATAGGCCCACCAGGTGTGCAAGCCCAAACAGGCCGCGATGACGTGGCACACCACCAGCACCAGGGATCCCGCCAGGAGGTACCGTCCCAACTCCGGCAACCGCGTCGCACGCAAACAGCACACCAAGACGGCAAAAGCCACCACGGCCGCCTGGAGACTCCCCGCGCAGGCCAGGCCCATCAGGATCCCGGACAACCACGGGCGACGACGAGCCCAGGCCAGCATGGACGTCGTCGCTAAGGCAACCGGAACCATGGAAAAGTCGATGAGACCGGCGAGGTACACCGCCGGGCACAGCACCACCCAGAAAACATCC
The DNA here is from genome assembly GCF_023838685.1 of Cutibacterium sp. 37298. Lineage (NCBI taxonomy): Bacteria > Bacillati > Actinomycetota > Actinomycetes > Propionibacteriales > Propionibacteriaceae > Cutibacterium > Cutibacterium sp. 37298. Next base: position 559,861 of record NZ_JAJNRJ010000001.1, on the reverse strand, counting down.
CAAGATCGCCTCCGTGCCTGGGTCGGGCGGCCCTTATCACCGACCGGAAGATTGGTGTCCGATCCGCGCCCCAGCAGCATGACGGAGATCGCGATGGCCAGAAAGGCGACAAAGAGCACGATCTGGGCCACTCCCCAGTAGGCATTGGCGGCGTCCAGAACTTGCTGATCCGTGGCCTTCGGGGAGACCTCTGTACCGAAAGCCCACACGACTCGACGACAAAATGCCATGAGAACGGTTACAAGGGGGGTCTGGGCAATATCAGGGTTCGCGAACAACGACCCGCCATGACCCATCCCTGACGACCGATACAGCGTCGGGATATCCGAGTAGCACTGCCGCTGATATGGATCGACGACCTTAGCTACATTGTGCTGCACACACGGGGTAACGCGATAGATCGTCAATAACCAGATGACGATGGCACTCATGATGGCCCAGGGGCCCGGATCAAAGAAGACGCCGCGCGGCCAGGCATGGCGGCCCATACGCCCGCCGATGCGACGGTCCAGTCCCAGTTGAGACACACGGGACCCGCGCGGAACGTCAAGGCCACGGCGAGCCGTGTAACCCGGGGATCCATCATTTGGGTGTGCGACAGCACACCTCCTAGCTGCCATAGCGTCGTCTTTCGGATCGGGGATGGTCACGTGGTCAGGCTACCCATTCTGTGCCCGACCACTCGGCTGGTTCCCACCGCGCGTCGTCTCGCCCGAGGTCGGGCGAGAGGTGTGGGTGGAGGTATGAGTCGGTCTAGAGGTGTGCGTAGGCTGTGACGTTTGTGTGGGTTTAGAGGTGTGTGTATGGGCCGACGCCGTTCTCGTCGCTGAGGGCTCGGAGGATTGCTCCCGAGAAGGCGCCGATGACGGCTCTGGGCTGGAGGCCGACGTACGAGTCGGATACGGCCCACCCAGCGACTCTGGATCATCCTGGTTCGACCGGTCGCGATCGGAATCATCCTCGACCGACACCTGCGGACGGTTGGTGGAGCCATAATGCTTGCCTGACAGATTCACCCAGTCTGGAGCAGCAAAGGACTTATTGGGTATCCCCTTCATCGCCGTCTGCATATAGTCGAGCCAGGTGCGAGCCGGGTAATCACCACCGTGGAAACCGGTAGCCTCTTCACGGGCGTAGCGGTCAAGATTTTCGTTGCCGCTATCCCCCGCCACAAACATGACAGCTGTCGAAATCTGCTTGGTATAGGCGACAAACCACGCCGACGTCACCCCGTGACCGACTCCCGAAGTACCCGTTTTCCCGGCCACGTGATGGTCAAAGCCGGCCACAATCCGTCCAGTGCCTTCCTCAACCACTGACTGCAGGGCGTAGCTGACGTCATGGCTGATATCAGCCTCAATGGTCTGCTTCGACGGCGTGGGAGCCTGATAGAGGACCTTGCCTGACTGGTCAACGACCTTGTCCACAATGTGTGGGGTAACCCTTTTGCCGTCATTGGCGATCGTCGCATAGCCCCCCGCCTGAGCCAGTGGACTCACCTCAGCAGTGCCCAAAGCGATCCGGTTGTTCAGATCCCACCCAGTTCCCTGAGACAAACCGGCGTCAGTAGCGGCCTGAACAACAGCCCTCGGACCATTCTTAATCCGTGAGACCATGTCGACGAAAGCGGTGTTGATCGACTTCGCAATGGCCTGACGCAAACTGACGGTGCCGTAGTTCCGGTCGTTCTCGTTGTGAACCTCGGTGCTATCCCCGTCAGGCGTGAAAGCGTTACCTTCCAACCGGGAGCGCAAGCTGAACCCATGGCGCATCCCTGCTATGGCCGCGTAGGTCTTGAAGGTGGATGCCGCCGGGCGCGCAGTAAGCGCCCAATCGCGGGTATTGGAAATATAGTCATCGCCACCGTAAAGGGCCAGGACACCACCGGAGCTGACGTCGACTGAGGCAAGCGCAGGATGTAGATTTTTGGCTCCCTCAGGACCAGCGTTGCGGCCGGCAATTTTCTTATACTTCTGGCCTGCAGCCACGGCAGCCTGCTCGTCCTTACGATCCAGGGTGGTCGTCACCTTGAGGCCACCGCCCTTAATTTGTTGATCGGAGAACCCTCTGGCGATGAGCTCGTCGTAAACCAACTTCATGAGGTAGCCGTCGGTTCCCGCCCATCGGTTGTAGTCGGGGACCTTCGGGAATTTCGGCAGCTGCCGATAAGCCTCGTCGTGCTGAGCCTGGGTGATATTGCCGGCCTCCAGCATTCCGTCGAGAACGTACCGGTATCGCTGGAGTAACCTCTCGCGAGCGCCTACGCCACCGCTGGGATCGAAATTCGACGGGCTGTTGAGCACCGCAGCCAACACCGCCGACTGAGACAGGGCGAGCTTCGAAGCATCGATGTAGAAGAAAGCCCGAGCGGCAGCCTGAACACCATAAGCTCCCCGGCCAAAGTAGATGGTGTTGAGATATCCGGCGAGAATGTCCTTCTTAGAGACCTCCTTGCCCGTCTTCACGGCCAGGAGGAGCTCCTTGAATTTGCGACCCATAGTGCGTTCCTGGGACAGGTACAACACCTTGATGTACTGCTGGGTGATCGTCGAACCGCCTTGCATCTCACCACCGCGCGCGATCGCCCAGGCGGCGCGCGTCATGCCCTTGACCGAGATACCCGGATCGGACCAGAAAGTGCGATTCTCCGCCGAGACGACGGCGTCGCGCAGAGTCTTCGGCATCGACTCATAAGGGATTGATTGACGGTTCTGTACCGAGAAAGACCCGAGGCGACTGCCGTCCCGGTAGTAGATAAACGAGGTGTTCGTCTGGAAGTCGCGGTTAGGGTCGGGAAGCTCGGTGCGCTCATAGGCGACAAAGACCCCAACGCCGGCGATGAGCACCAAAGACAAGATTGCGATCAGCAGACCCCGGAAAAACTTGCTCAGCCTCGGGTGACGGCTAGGTTTCCTGGCGGCCCGACGAGCCCTTCCGGCACCGCCCCCGGTCGCGGGGGCGTGGCGCTTCGATACTCTACCGGGTTTGTGGTCAGCCATAGATGTCCTCCACGGTCGGCTGATGGCGAGGTGGGCGGCGGCGTCGACCGTCACCCAGGACGTAGTCGACGAGGATGTGATTCCACAGACAGTCGGGGCAAACCTCGACCTCGTAGACGTGAAACTCGCCGAACTGGTGCTCCATCTCCTCTAGTTCGTCCAGGGTACGGATGCGACCCGAGTATTGGCCCAGCTGGTGGCCGAAGGCATGGCGCAGCAGGGCTAAGCGCGGGGACTCACAGACCGGGCAGTCGTGGTTGAGGGGCTCGCCATGGTGCATGGCGGCGCGTACCAGCATGGGGTCGGCGTCGCACGCCGTTGGGGCGCTGAGATCGACCTGGGGGCTGCGCAACGCCTCCAGGGTGTGTCGGCGTTGCAGAGCGTGGGAAACCACGTTTCGCTGCGTCTGCATGCCCTCTAGAGTACGGCGCTGCTCAGACGACTTCGCAGCACCAGTGTTCGACGGTGCGTTCTCGAAGAGTCCGCCGCACGTGCTTCGAGCCCCGTGTGGCAATCAGGGTGGGAGAGGTGAGGGTTACCACCCCTACTGGCATCAAACCCCGTCCCCAACACATTCACCACACCGGTCTCGTGGAGGGGCCCGAGCCACTACCCCTATGCTCGGACCTATGTCCGAAGCCCTCCAGTTACACCGCGCGACTCTCGACAACGGGATGCGCGTGGTCGTTAATCCCGACACCACCTCTCCCGGAGTTGCCGTCAATGTGTGGTATCGAGTGGGATCGGCAGACGAGGAGGCCGGCCATTTTGGGTTCGCCCACCTCTTCGAGCACCTGATGTTCTCAGGCACGACGAGCGGCATCGCATCAAGCGAACATCTGGCAACGATCGAGTCGGTGGGTGGGTCAGCAAATGCGTCGACCAGCTTCGACCGCACCAATTATTTCGAGACCGTACCGGCCGGGGCGCTGGAACTCGCACTGTGGCTAGAAGCTGAGCGGCTGGCGCACTTGGCCGTCACCGAGGCAAACCTGGCGACCCAGCGCGAGGTCGTCAAGGAAGAGAAGCGGCAGCGTTACGACAACACCCCCTATGGGGACCTACTCGATATGCTCCTTGACGGAAGGTTCGGCAGCGAGCATCCCTACGGCCACCCAACCATCGGTTCGGTCCCCGACCTCGACGCCGCCTGTCTCGACGACGTCACCGCCTTCCATTCCACCTGGTACCGGCCCGACAATGCCGTTCTTGTCATTTCCGGATGTGTTGAAGCCGACGAAGGGTTGACCTTGGCCGATAAGTACCTCGGGGCGGTTCCCGCTGCCACCGGGGACCTCCCCGAGCGCATTCAGGGACGAGTTCGCCACGACAATCCTCGGGTCGTCGTTACGCGCCCCCTCCCGCGAACTGCGGTGACCCGGGCATGGGCTACTCCGCCCATCACCAACCCCGACAATCTCACCGTCGCCATGGCCACCGACATACTCGGATCGGGGATGAGCTCACGGCTCATTCGCACCCTGGAAAGGGAACGTCACCTCGTCGATGGAGTGGGTATGAACGACTTTGGGCTGGCACGAGGAACGTCGGCAGCTCTAGTGTCGGCACACCTCAAGCCCGGGGTCTCCGAGGAGGAACTGACCGGGGCTGTCGATGAGATCATCACCGAACTCGCCGCCAACGGACCGAGCCAGGCCGAGCTAGAGCGAGCGCGCGCCCAGGTGGAACGAAGTTGGTTGGAGTCGTTGGCTGTTGTTGACGAACGGGCTGACCTACTCAATATGCACGAGTCGCTACTAGGGGACGCTGCCCTCGTCAATACTCACCTCGACCGCATCCGGGCTATCACCGCAGACCACATTGCCGAAGCCGCAAGACGATGGCTATCCCCCCATCAAGCGTCAACCGTCGTCCACCAGGAGGCGTGATGAAAACCTGTAATGAGCGTCCTCTCACCAGTCGCCCCACCGTGCGTCCCGGCTCGCCGTGGTCCTTTCCACAGTGCCTCGTCGAAACCCTGCCAACCGGCCTCACGGTGGTACGCGTTCCGATGCCTGGCCAGCGCATCGTCACTATGGAAATCGGGTTGGACGCGCCGCTGTGTACCGAACCTGCTGGTCTCGAGGGCCTTGCTGGGCTCGTCGTCCGCACAGCTGACGAATCCACCGGCCCCCATCCCGGCGCAGCTTTCGCTGAGGCCATGGAGTCGATCGGAGCCAGCTACGACGGATCGGCCGGGTTGGCCGGAAGTCACGTCGGCGTCGATGTGCCCGTGACAAGGTTCGACGCAGCGGCTGAACTCTTCGTCGAATTGTTGAACACCACGAGCCTGGTTGAAGAGGACATCGCTCGTCAGATCGACGCGGCGCGAGCCTCCCTGGCCCAGACCAGCCAGCGTGGATCGGCCCTAGCCGAGATGGCAGCAGCACGTGCGCTATGGCCAGTGGGGTCACGGTCGTCCCTGCCCACGATCGGCACCCTCTCGTCGGTGGAAAAGCTCAACGCCGCAGCCGCACGAGAATTCTGGGCCGCGCACTGGACGATCTCCGATGCCGTGCTGGTGGTTGCCGGAGACGGAGTCGAGGACCTCGACTTGTCAATACTCGAGGAATGGACGGCCAGCGGTTCCCCCTCGCAGGTTGCTCCACTCCAGCCACGCCTCGATGGACCACGGGTGATTCTTGTTGACCGCCCCGACGCTGTGCAGGCCGACGTGCGTATCCAGCAGGCCACTGTGGGGCGCTCCCACCCGGGTTGGGCAGCCCTCAAGGTCGCATGCGGAGCCCTCGGCGGAACGTTCGGGTCGCGTCTCAACCAGGTGCTGCGGGAAGACAAGGGATGGTCTTACGGGGTCGGAATGTCGAGCCGCCCACTCCCCGATGGTGGAGTGGCGACCGTTGCGGGGTCCTTCCGGACTGAGGTTGGAGCCGACGCCGTGGCCGAGGCATTACGCATTCTCACCTCCAGCGACGATCTGCGGGCCGACGAAGTGGATGCCGCCCGCGACCACTCGGTTGGCATCGCCCCATTGCAGTACGACACCGCCAGTGCGGTCGCCCACCAAGTGGCAGCTCTGGTCGGGGCCGGACTGGCACCGAACTGGGTCGACGATCACCTTGCCGCCGTGGCATCGGCGAGGGCGAGTGCTGGGGAATGGTCGGTGAACCGGGCCTGGCGGGAGTTGCTGATCCCTGACAGTTGGCGGATCGGTGTCTGCGGTCGAGCCGAAGAGTTGGCTCCCGCACTGGCTGAGCGTGGGCTCGAGGCCGTTGTCGTTAGTCCCGCCGAGGTGCTGTCGTAGTCGGGGGCCGATGCGTCACAAACTGCCCCAAAACGCAATGGCACCGTCACAATCTCGACTTTTTGGCAGGACCAGACGACATTGCGCGAGGCTTCGACTCGCCCAAACCACCGCGCATCCTCTACACTATGGAGGTCCACGGGGCATTGGCGCAGTTGGTAGCGCGGCTGCTTTGCAAGCAGTAGGTCAGGGGTTCGAGTCCCCTATGCTCCACGTAAGATGAGAAAATCGAAACTTGCCTCGCCTGATGGCGGGGCAGTTTTGTTTCTGCGATACTTGCGCCGGGACGTCGATGCTGGTGTGGGCGAAGACGCTGGCTACGTGACTGGATCGAGGCTGGTGGTGGATGGTGGTTTGTCTCTTTGCCAGTAATGATTCTGTTGTGCCCTGGCGGAGAACGTGGGGTTTCGCGTGCTGTTCGGGGCGTGCGGTGAGGTGTTAGCTTTCCGAAACAGGGTCGGATCGCCTGTCAGGCAGTAGTTGACGGCCGAATTGCGTGCGAGGCTTCCCGGGGTCGAGGTTTCTCCGGGGCACAGCCCTCAAGTTCCGCAACCTGGCCCTACGACATCGCCCGCTCACTGCTCGAAGCCGGCGGGCTGTGACTGGTTCTCGCGGTCGAGGAAGAGGTAGACGACGGGAATCACTGGAATTACGAATAGCAGTGCGACCGCCAGCAGTTGGCCAAGCAGTCCGAATGCTCCAACGAAAACCACGCCGAGTGGTTCTGCCGGCTGCTTCTGCTCCGCTGAAACCGGGCAGAAGGGCTGAGAAGAAGTCTCCGACCTCATCCGCAGTCAATCGCCGCCGAACGTCGGCGAAGAAGCAAGTCGTCGCAGCGGCCTCGAATAGTCCGCTGATGAGAGCAGCACAGCAGCTGTGAGCTCGAGTCCTTTGGAAGCAAAGAGGCTTATGACCAGCACAGCTTCGTCCAGGTTGCCGATCAGGTAGACGAGCCCGAGCCGATGGCGCGGCACCTTGGAGACGAACAAGCCGACAACTGTTGCTCCCAGCGCCTGTGCGCTGAGCAGCCAGCCGTAGGCGCCAGGATCGCGGGGCTATCGAACCGAGACCACCTGAAGCAGCACGATTTGCAGGGCGCTTACGCCGACACCGTAAACGATCCCGGTGAACAGGTATGCCACGACACGTGGATCCCGGAAGAAGCTCCGTTGCCAGAGACGTTTCCGATCGCGGGGCGGACTCGCGTCGGGAAGTGTTGGGGCGACTGACCTCGACACCTTGGGGATTCCCAACAGAAGCGCCGCGCCAAGAATCGTCGTCAGCGTTTCTACGCAGAACAGCGTCCTGACGCTGATCAGTATGAGCGCAAGGCCAGCGAGTGCGGGGCCAATGAACTGCGGCGTTCCCCCTTGACGACGTTTTCATTGTCGATGACCCCGGATCGGAGGACGAACAGTGCGGGGGAGGCGTAGATCGTGACTAAGCCACCCAGGAGGGAAAGCATGTTCAGCTGAGCAAGGGACTGGGTGAAGGGAATGAGCACGGTGGACACCACCCAGGACCATGGAGACGCCCGCGACGATTCGGGCGTCCGCATGGCGTAGTAGCCAGGCGGAAGTTCCTCCGGCAATCATCATCGGTAGTAGCCGCAGCATGAGGGTTCTGGCGAGTTCCCCTCCGACTCCGTATCGTTGGACCAGGAGAATGGGGAATGCCACATTCGTGATCGAATAGCCAAGATTCATGATTGCCATTGCGCTGAGCAGCAGGGAAAATGATCCGGGCCTATTCACGCGATGACCGGTCACAGTCTTCTCCCACCCGAATACTTGACGCGAAGTGAGCCGCCTAACTTAACGTGATTAAGCTAACATTCGCGATTACCATACCAGCTCTCAGAACACCCTCGAACGCTGCTAGGAGCCGGCCTTCATACACGGTGACTAGCTCGTCGACTTCGGCGTCGGTCAGAAATGTTTGAGCCATCTCAAGTAAGCGGACAGACTGACCCCGGGAGTCCACAACACAGGGTTCTGATGGCCGCTTCGATATACGGTAAACCCCTCGCGACAAGCGAGAACACGCGGTTCGTGCGACCGAGACAAAGTTCAAACTCTCACTGATCGGTGACGAAACACCTCTGACGAGCGAAAACAGTCAAGCGTGGTAGCCGGCAGATGGACGACCACTACCTCTCAGGCCACCGCTTAAGCCCCCCTATGTGTCAAATGTCCAGAACCTCGTAGGGTGCGACGTGCAGCGCTGAGTCGACCCGTTCTGCAAGTTCACCATCCGCTGTTCGCAACTCATCCAAATTCGCAAAAACCGTAAGCGTACGATCTCCAACCGTCCAGAATTCCTTGTCCCACGTTTCTGGATGCGACCAAAGATCTTCCTTGCCTTCGGCCCAGCTTGGCAGAACACGACGCACCTTCGACACCACGGCAAATTGCTCCCTGGCAGTTGCGTAGACGGTATCAATGCGACAGCCTTGCTCGTGGTCTCGTTGCACCTTGACCAACCGACGCCCCATGAACGAGACACGGTGGTCGATCCCGTCAGTACGCAGATCTACCTCAACCTGCTCGGCCCCTCCCCTCATCAGCTTGCGACGTTTCACGTACTCGCGCAGAGCTTCGCTCACTGCAGGTGAAAACCCTCCTGCAAGCTCGGCTGCTTCTTGGAACAGGTTTTGGTCTTCGTCGGAGACATACACGTTTCTAGTGGGCATGTGCATTATTATATGCATATATCAGGGGTCAAGCACCAACCGGTACCCCATTCCGGCATCAGTGATGAGATACCGCGGCCTACTCGGCTCGGGCTCCAGCTTCTTGCGCAACTGGGAAATGTAGAGCCTCAGGTAGCCGGTGTCGGTGACGTGCTCGGAGCCCCAGACCTGACTCAGCATGGTCTGACGAGTCACCAGCCGACCCTCATTACGGATGAGCAGCTCCAGCACCCGCCACTCGGTCGGCGTGAGCCTGACATTGGCCCCGTCACGGGTCACGGTGTGCGCAGCCAGATCTACCCACACCGACCCGAAAGCGACGATTGGTTCCTCATCTACCTCGTCCTGGCCAATACGCCTTGTCAAAACGCGGATACGGGCAAGCAGCTCATCCATCGAGAATGGTTTGGTGACGTAGTCGTCAGCCCCAGCGTCAAGAGCTTCCACCTTCTCGGCCGACCCGGATCGTCCCGAGATCACCAGGATCGGCGCCGACGACCAGCCGCGCACCGCCTCAATGACCTTTACCCCGTCCAGACGCGGCATCCCGAGATCCAGCAAAATGATGTCCGGCTTGTGATCGATGGCCATCTCCAAGGCGTGCTGCCCATCACGCGCCAACAAGACCTCGTATCCCCTGGCGCCCAAGGTGATCCGCAAGGCTCGCAAAAATTGCGGGTCGTCATCAGCGATAAGAATTCTCATTGCACACTTGCCTCCTCAGCCCCTACCCGGGGCAAGCTGATCACCATCGTCAGTCCCCCGCCAGGAGTGTCCTCCAAGGCCAGGGTGCCGTCCATTCCCTCGACAAATCCCTTCGACAGCGCCAGCCCAAGCCCCAGCCCAACGCTGGAATCCGTATCACCCAGCCGCTGGAAAGGCACCATCACATCGCCGCGACGGTCCTCTGGAATCCCCGGGCCGTGATCGATGACTCGAATCTCCACCTGGTTGGCGAAGCTACTCTCCGCCAACCGCACCCGGCTGCCCGCCGGCTCGTAACGCAGCGCATTCGACAACAGGTTGACGACAACTCGCTGCAGCAAGGCTGGGTCGGCGACCATCTCGGGAACGTCAGAACCCAAGTCGATCTCGACGTCGGCCGGCCCCAGGGACAACTCGTCCAGCGCCGGCATGATGACCTCAGCCGGGTCTACCGGCATCACCGAGACCCCCAGCACCCCCGACTGCAACCGGGAGACGTCGAGAAGGTCGGTGACCAAATTCGCCAACTGCGACAACGCTTCATCAGCGGTTTCCAACAAATCGGCACGATCCTGGTCAGAAAGCTTCGACCACTCGCTGCGCAGCCCAGACACAGCGGCGGTGGCAGCCGCCAGCGGGCGACGCAGGTCGTGACCGACCGCTGACAACAACGCCGTGCGCACCCGGTCGGTGGCCGCTAACGGCTCCACCGCCTTCGCCGTCTCCTCCAGCTGACGCTGCTCCAAGGCTGTCCCCAACTGGGCGGCGATGACCGACATCAGCCGACGCTCCGAGGCGGCCGGGTCCGGGCCGTGGAATTCCACCACGGTATGGTCGTCGATGCGGTGCTCCGTGACTTGATCACTTGTTATACCCCAATTTGCCACAACCTTTCCGTCGGTCATCAATCGCGCCCCAGATAGCCCGAAAGCCTCAGTTGCTCTGGACAACAACGACTCAACGGCGTCCTCGCCGCGCAGCACCAAACCGGCCACCGACTGCAACAGTCCCGACTCAGCGGCGGCGCGTCGGGCCACCCGGGTCTTACGGGCAGCGCGATCGACAACAACACTCACCAGGGCCGCGGTGAGCAGGTACAGCAACAGTGCCACCAGGTGTAACGGTTCGTTGACGGTGACGGTGTAGAAGGGTTTAGTGAAAAAGTAGTCCAGGGCAAAACCCGAGGCCAGAGCCGCAATGAGCGACGGGAATGCCCCACCTACCAAGGCCACCACGACGGCCAGCAACTCGTAAGCCAGCACATCGGTCGTCAGCGCCTCCGGGCTACGCAACGACACCAACAGCCACGTCAAGAGTGGCCCGAACACCGCCAGCACAGCGAAACCTGCGATCCGACGCCGCGTCGACAATGACCCACCCATTCGCGGCAAACGCAGCGCCTTCGCCTGGGCGTCATGACTGACGATGTGAACGTCGATAGCACCGGAAGCCCGGATGATGTCTGCCTCGACGTCGTGTCCGGTCAACAGCCGCGAGAGTTTGCCACGCCGACTAGCCCCGATGACGAGCTGGGTGGCGTTGACCGACTTCGCGAACTCGATGAGAGTGTCGGGGATGTCATCGCCAACGAGCTGGTGGAAGGATCCTCCTAGCTTGTCCACCAACCCTCGTTGCCGGGCTAGTTCCCCCGGATGCGGGGAGCGCAGCCCGTCCTCAGTGGTGACGTGCACCGCCAGCAAGTCTCCGCCACCGGCTCGAACCGCGATCCGGGCACCGCGTCGCAGCAGGGTTTCGCCCTCCCGACCCCCTGTCAGGGCGACGACTACCCGTTCACGGGCTTCCCAACGGGAGTCGATGCCGTGCTCGCTACGGTAGTCGGCCAGCGCGTGATCGACCTCGTCGGCCACCCACAACAAGGCCAACTCACGCAGGGCGGTGAGATTGCCGAGCCGGAAGTAGTTTGACAAGGCCGCGTCGATCCGCTCGGCCGGATACACCTTGCCGCTCGACAACCGGTCGCGCAGGGCCTGCGGGGCGAGGTCGACGACCTCCACCTGGCTGGCCCTGCGCAGCACGGTGTCTGGGACAGTCTCGCGCTGTGGTACCCCAGTGATTTGCTCAACAACGTCGTTGAGGGACTCGATGTGCTGGATGTTGACCGTCGAAATGACGTCGATCCCGGCCTCCAGAAGCTCCTCAACGTCCTGCCAACGCTTCTCATTACGGGACCCGGGGGCGTTGGTGTGGGCAAGTTCGTCGACGAGGGCGACGTCAGGGTGCCGGGCCAGCACCTCGTCAAGATCCATCTCCGGCAGCTCAATGCCGCGGCATTCGACATAGTGCCGCGGGACGACCTCCATCCCCTCAGTCATCGCCGCAGTAGCTGCCCGGCCGTGAGTCTCAACAACGGCGATAACGACATCAGACCCCCCGGCGCGCAGGTGCTTGCCCTCGTCAAGCATGGCGTAGGTCTTGCCGACGCCCGGTGCCGCGCCCAGCAGCACCCGCGACCTTCCCCGAACAGCCACCGCGTCCTCCTAAGCCATGATTACCCGACCGTCAGCACCGTCAGTGCTGGCGATCCAGTTCGGCATTGAGCGTCACGACGTTGACCTTAGTCTCGCCAAGGAACCCGAGTTGGCGTCCCGTGGTGTTATCGTCAACGATCCGCCGTACGACGGCCTTGTCGAGATGACGAGCCTTCGCCACCCGAGCGATCTGGATGTCGGCGTATTCGGGGCTGATATGTGGGTCCAGACCCGACGACGACGCCGTCACAGCATCAGCGGGTACCCGGTCAGCATCGACGTGGTTGAAGGCCGCCACCTGGCTGCGACGCTCCTTGATGGCCTTCGCCAGGTCCGGGTTTTCCGGGCCCATGTTGGAACCGCCCGAGGACCTGGCATCGTAACCGTCGTCACCGGCAGCCGAGGGACGCGGCTGGAAGTACTTCGGCAACGGCCTTCCACCCTTGTCGGTGAAGGACTGGCCGATGAGGGTCGAGCCGACCACCTTGCCGTTGACCGTCAGCTGCGAGCCGTTGGCTTGGTGATAGAGCACCAACTGACCCAGCCCAGTCATGAGGCCGGTGTACACGACGCCGACAATGACAGTAAACAGCAGCATCGAGCGCAACCCGACGAGGGCGGTGCGAGTCCTAGAGGAGATGATCATGATGAACTCCGATCAGAAGCCGGGAATGAGACGGATAATCAGGTCGATAAGCCAGATGCCGATGAACGGCGCAACAACACCGCCCAACCCGTAGATGCGCAGGTTCCGTGCGAGGATTTTCGACGCTCCGGCGGGCTTGTATGCCACGCCTTTGAGGGCCAGCGGAACCAAAATAACGATGATGATAGCGTTAAAGATGATCGCCGAGAGCACCGCTGACGCCGGGGAATGCAAACCCATAATGTTGAGGGCCGACAGACCCGGGTAGGTCGCCATGAAGATCGCTGGGATGATCGCAAAATACTTGGCAATATCGTTGGCGATCGAGAAGGTCGTCAGGGCACCGCGCGTGATGAGTAGTTGCTTGCCGATTCCGACAATGCTGATGAGCTTCGTCGGGTCGGAGTCAAGGTCCACCATGTTGCCGGCTTCCTTGGCAGCCGAGGTGCCGGTGTTCATCGCGACGCCGACGTCCGCCTGGGCCAGAGCCGGGGCATCGTTGGTGCCGTCACCGGTCATCGCGACCATCCGGCCACCCTCCTGCTCCTTGCGGATGTAGGCGAGCTTGTCCTCCGGGGTGGCCTCGGCGAGGAAATCATCCACGCCGGCCTCCTTGGCAATGGCGGCTGCGGTCAGCGGGTTGTCTCCGGTCACCATGACGGTGCGGATACCCATTCGACGCAGCTCAGCAAACCGGTCGGTCAGACCCTCTTTGACGATGTCCTTGAGATAAACGACGCCGAGCACCTTGCCCGAGTGGTCGGGGGTGCGTACCGCCACGACGAGCGGGGTACCGCCAGACTGGGACACCGAGTCGACCCGGCGATCCATGTGGACCCGTGTGTCGATGTCCATATTGATGTGGGACTCCGTCAGCCAGGCGCGCACAGCAGATCCGGCACCCTTACGGATTTTGGTGCCATCGGGAAGGTCGATGCCCGACATTCTGGTCTGCGCGGTAAAGGGGACGACCTTCCCCTGTTCGCCGCAGGCATCGGGGACGAAGCCCTGCTCGCGGGCCAGGTCGACGATGGAGGTGCCCTCGGGAGTCGGGTCGGCCAGCGAAGACCGGGCGGCCGCGTCGCGAATCTCTTCGTCGCTCACATCCGACATCGGTATGAATTCGCTGGCACGACGGTTTCCGTAGGTGATGGTGCCAGTCTTGTCGAGCAGAAGAGTCGTAACGTCGCCGGCGGCCTCCACCGCGCGTCCAGACATTGCCAACACGTTGTGCTGCACCAGGCGGTCCATACCCGCGATGCCGATGGCCGACAGCAGAGCACCGATCGTCGTCGGGACGAGGCAAACCAGCAGCGCCACCAATACCGTGACGCTCACCGGCCTGGCGGCCAGGGACGCAATCGGGTTGAGGGTCAGGGTGACGAGGACAAAAACAATCGAGAGGCTCGCCAGCAAAATATTGAGGGCAATCTCGTTGGGGGTCTTCTGACGTCCGGACCCCTCAACCAGGGCGATCATGCGGTCGACGAAACTCTGCCCGGGCTTCGAGGTGATTTTGACGACGATGCGGTCCGAAAGCACTGTCGTACCACCGGTGACGGCAGAACGGTCGCCGCCGGACTCCCGTACCACGGGGGCTGACTCACCGGTGATGGCCGACTCGTCGACCGAAGCGATGCCCCAGACGATGTCGCCGTCACCAGGGATCGTCTGGCCCGCCGCCACGACGACGACGTCGCCATACCTGAGCTCCGAGGAGACGACCTCGGTTGTCGTGGTGTGCTCGGCGGACGGATCGTTCCGCTCGTCCCACCCGTCGACGCGAATTGCGCTCGTGGCGGTGCGGGTCTTGCGCAATGTCTCGGCCTGGGCCTTGCCGCGTCCCTCGGCGATCGACTCGGCAAGGTTGGCGAAGATGACGGTCAGCCACAGCCACACCGCAATGGCCGTGGAAAAACCGACGGAAACACCGCCGTCGGTGACACCAGTGAGCAGTTCCAGGCCAGCGATGATGGTTGTCAGGACTGCGCCAATCCACACCAAAAACATAACCGGGTTGCGCCACTGAGAACGCGGATCGAGCTTACGAATGGCTCCGGGCAGGGCCTGACGCACCTGAGCCCCGGTGAGACCGCGGGAACGCGAATTCGAGGGGATAACGGTCATGATCAGATCAGTCCTTCGGCCAGCGGTCCGAGCGTGAGGACCGGAAAGAAGACAAGCGCTGTAACGAGGATCGCGGTGAACACGATCAGGGTGGTGAACAACGCATTGTGCGTGGGAAGGGTGCCGGCGGTGACGGGCACTGGTTCACGTTCGACCAAGGCACCCGACAGGGCAAGGATGAGGATGATCGGTACGAAGCGCCCGAGGAGCATGGCCACACCAAGGGCGGCACACAGCCAGTTCGTCGAGGCGTCCAAACCAGCGAAGGCCGAACCATTGTTGTTGGCGGCTGAGGTGAAGGCGTATACCAGCTCGGACAGCCCGTGCTCGCCCGGGTTGGAGATCGAGGTATTGACACTACTGCGTAGGCCCGGGACAGCCAGGCTCAAGGCCACGCCGCATAGCACCAGGGTCGGCATGACGAGGATGTACAAGGCCGACAGTTTCATCTCGCGCGGGCCAATCTTCTTGCCAAGGTATTCCGGCGTACGACCGACCAGCAAGCCGGCGATGAAGACCGCGATGACGGCGATAACAAGCATGCCATAAAGACCGCTCCCCACACCGCCAGGGCTAATCTCGCCGAGCATCATGTTGAGCAGGGTGAACATCCCTCCAATGGCGGTGAAGGAGTCGTGCATCGAGTCGACTGCGCCGGTGGAGGTCATCGTCGTCGAGTTAGCGAAGAGGACCGACTGAGCCAATCCGAAACGCTGCTCCTTGCCCTCCATCGCGGCTCCCGCGAGGCGTGCGGCAGTGCCGTGGCCAGAAAATTCGGCAGCGGCCATGGCAAATAGGTTGACGGTGAACAGGACGACCATCGCAGCGAGTATCGCCCTGCCCTGCCGCACATCTTCCACCATCTTCCCGAAGGTGCGAGGCAGTGAGAACGGGATGAGCAGGATGAGGAAGATCTCGAGCATGTTCGTCCACGGTTGCGGATTCTCGAAGGGGTGAGACGAGTTACCGTTAAAGAAACCACCACCGTTAGTGCCAAGCTCCTTGATGGCCTCCTGAGAGGCGACGGGGCCTCCCGGGATGACCTGGTTTCCGCCAGCTACACCGGTCACGTGCAGGAACCCGGTGAAATTCTGGACCGCGCCACCAACGATGAGCAGGAAAGCCGCTACGGCGGCAATCGGCATCAGGATGCGCAACGTGCAGCGGGTGATATCCACCCAGAAGTTCCCGATGGTGTGCTCACCACGGCCAACGAATCCGCGAATCAGCGCAACCGCGATCGCGATGCCGGTAGCGGCGGAGACGAAATTCTGCACACACAGGCCAGCGAGCTGGACGAAGTGCCCGAGGGTCGCCTCCGGTGAGTAGGCCTGCCAATTGGTGTTCGTGACGAAAGAGATCGCGGTGTTGAAGGAGACCGCCGGATTGACTGATCCCTTCCCCAGGGACCATGGCAGCCACGGCTGGAGACGTTGCAGAGCGTAGAGGAGGACGACTCCGCAGAAACTGAAAGCCAGCACTGCGCGAGCATAAGACTTCCACGTCTGACCAGCACGGGGATTGACCCCCATGACGCGGTAGCACCAGGTCTCGACCCTCGTGTCCTTGTCAGAGGTGAAGACACGGGCCATGTAGGTACCCAGGTGATGTTGGGCGATACCGAGCGCGATGGCGAGCAGAGCCAGACCCGCCAGGAAACAGATCCACGTCATTAGAAACGCTCCGGGCGGATAAGGGCAATCACGAGATACACAACGGCGGCGATACCGAGGATGGCGGCCACCAGATTAAGGATGGTCATAGCGCATCGACCCCCTTCACGCACAGGGCGAGCAGGATGAACAAGGCGATGACACCGAGCAGCCAGATGACGTCGAGCATGACAGGCTCCTTGACAACGACCCGGGGTTTCCGGGGTGCCGGTTGTGGCACCACCACCCATCGAAACCGCGCGACCCGGCCGTTGTCGCGCTTCCCTACGGATCCCATATGGGGGTGTGCGAGATCCTGACGTTTTCCTAACACTCCCAGTTCCAAACGGTTCTGGGAGCGCTAGTTACCCCGGCGACCCCCATCACACAGGTTCCACGTACCATCCCCTCCTTGGCCTCATCATCATTACGACCCTCCTCGCCACATCACCCTCTTCCCGCCATGGACCCGTCACCACGATGTCCCTTCACCTCCTCCAACCTGAGTGTGGTGATTGGGGTGGTAGCTGCCCGTGATGCCATCTCACGTGGTTGGGATGCGGGTGGACGACGACTTATCCACAGCCAGTACGGCTGACCTGGGCCGGGTTGTCCACAGGTTCAAAAAACGTGGCACATCTACGGGCCTGTACCGATAACTGTCGACATGAGGGAAAATTTCGAACTGGAGCTGCGTAGCAACGGCGGGGTGGCGCGCATTGTCCGTGACAGCCCATTGCGAGGCCAGGCTGACCGGTCCGTCACCCGGGGCGATACGGTACGCATCCTGCCGGGAGTGGTGGCCACCACCGGCGCTGCCCGCCGCGTCACTACGATGATTCAAGCACTGAAATTATGGCACCGCGGTGCGACGCTGGTCGGCATGGCCGCCTTGGTGTTGCTCGGATTGAAGAATCCGGTCACTCAGCGCCGCTGGGACTACACCGGCATCCAGGCCATCGAGGCGTTCTCGCCCACTCGCCGTCTGAGGCGACCCCGTATCTGGGTGCATCGCTGGCACGTGCCCCACCATTTCACCATCGAAGAAGAAGGAATACGAGTCGCGATCCCGGAGGTATCGGTGATCATCCTGGCAATCCAGGGACAGTGGGACTGGGTGTGCCAGGCTCTGCGCCAACGCCTAGTGACCCCGGCCTCATGCCGGGCGGTCCGTAAAGCCCTCACCGGCCGGTATTCGAAGGCCGAAGTCGACCGTGCGCTAGCCGACATCGACCTAAATCCTTGGTCGATCCCGGAGCTGGAATTAGCACGAATCCTACGGGCAACCGGGATCACTGGTCACAAGCCGAACCACCAAGTGTGGGTTGGTGAGGGGAATTATCGCTATGTCCTGGATCAAGCGTTCCAGGCTGAGATGCTGGGCGTGGAAATGGAAGGCCGCTCGGTCCACGGTACCCCGGAAGGGTACGAGGCGATGATGGTGCGTTCGGCCCATCTGGAGCAGGCCGGGTGGAGGATCCTGCACACCACCCCGACGATGCTGCGGCGCGATCCGAAGTTCGTGCTGGACTGGATCATCAATCACTTGCACAAACGCCACCGCCCCAAGACCACGCTCACCAACCAGGTCCTGCGCCAGATCATGAATAGCGCCGTACCGGCGTAAACCTTGCTGACTTCTCTAGCTAGACGGCAGGTGATTGTGTCCGGTTGTGGAAATCAGGGTTACGAACCCACGGTCTGCAACCCCACCAGGCATCCCCGACGATCACGACCCGTATCACCACACGGAGCTGAGGTGAACAGAGTAGAAGCGTCAACACGGGATAAAGTCACAGCCCCGCGGAGGAAGACGGGACCGCAACCTCAATGGCCTACGCCAACGGGGGAAACAACGTCAGCCCACCAAACCTCCTCAGAGCATCAGCTAACCCGAACCTCATCGAAAGACTGCACAACCTGCCGCACCACTGCAGCAGGGTCATCGGAGGCCATGATGGTCCGCACCATCGCGACACCGGCCACACCGGTGGCCGCCAAAACAGGGACATCGGCCACCTGGACGTCACCGATAGCGACAACCGGCAGACTGCTCGCCCCTACTAAGGCCGGATACCCCTGAACGCCGAGCGGGAAGCGGCCCGATTCCTTGGTCGGGGTGGGTCGGAAGGGTCCGGCACCCACATAGTCGAGCGCATCAGCGAACGGTTCGGCCGATCTCACGAGGTCCAAGGTCCCCGTGGTGTAACCGACGATCGCGTCGGGGCCCAGCATCGCCCGCGCATCACGCACCGGCAAATCCGTCAATCCGACGTGCACCCCGTGGACGTTCCCCCGCGCCCGTATGGCCGCCCAGGCAACATCGGCGCGGTCATCCACGACCACCCGCGTCGCGGGGTTCGCTCGACGAACCGCCTCGCCGACCTGCAAAACCAGGCTGAGCAGATCACGAGTGGACAATTCCTTGGCCCGTACCTGCACCATCCCGGCACCCGCCCCAGCGGCCGCTGCCGCAGTCTCGATGGTGTGCCGATCAATCCCCGACGTCACCAAATAGCACCGCAGGTCTAAAGTCATCTCATCTCCTATTTTGCGGTTCTCGCCGCCTTGTCAAGGGCGTCACGCAGCTGCACCCGAAAACTTCCGGGTCCGCCAGCACGCGCTGCTGCAACCTCCCCGGCCACGTCAGGCCCAGCATCAAGGAATTCCCGAGCCATCCGGGTACGTACCGGGGCTAGCCCGATAGTCGTCGAGTCGAGCACCCACGGGGTTCCTTCGGGCCGCGCGGCAACGGTGGCGGTAGGGCAATGGACCATCGGGGCCCGACGACACCCGCCCGCAGGGCAGCGCGTCCCTCAGAGGGCATCGACGTTCCAGCCGAGGCCCGGCGCGCAACAGACACAAGTATGGTCATGTGAATCTTTGTGCTGACGAGCTGGTCAGACCCGCAAAGCTTGGTCGAAGAACTCCAATTCGTGACGGCAGGCCGTCAGGTAGGCGTGGGCAGCGCGAGCCCTGGTGACGGCGGAGGCGTTCTGGAAGGCTTTCTCCACCAGACCGATGGTGTGTGACGCCCCCTCGACGAACTCGGGATCCCCATAGGTCTGCAACCATGAGGCGTAAGGGTGGTCGTCGGGAACGTGCGGAACCTTGGCACCCAAGTGTGCATAAAGCCAGAAACAAGGCAGTACCGCTGCCGTACCGACGACGTAGTCGTCACCCAATGCCCGGGCCAGCAGGAAGTCCGTGTAGGCCAAGGTCACCGGCCCGGCAACCACGTCGATGTGATCCCCTAGCCAAGAGCGGTGCAGTTCTGCCTCCTCCACAAGACACGCCTGAGAGGACTGCGCCCACCACACTGACTCCTCCGGGTCGACAGCACGAGCCGCCAAGGATGCCAAAGCTCGTGAATAGTAGGTGAGGTACTGAGCATCTTGCCCCAGGTAGAACTCGAAGGCCGGCTTCGACAAGGTGCCGTCGACGAGAACGGCAACAAAATCCGAGTCCTCAATGCGACGCGCGATGTCCCCACTTGCTTGCCACAGGGCCGTCGTCCATGGCCCGGCTGGAGCAACCACCGCGTCCGGTGCAGGCTCAGCCGATACAACCAACCCTTGTGGAGATTCCAATGGGTCGATGGGCGCGAACCACGCCACTGCTGAAGCGTCCTCGGCCAGCCGACGTGCTCGATGGGAGTGGTCCACCGGGCCGTGACCCTTACCGACGTTCAGCGCCGACCCGTACTGAATCGCCTCGTGCAGCCAGTCGGTGACCCACGCCAGGGCATCCCCCGGGGTGTCACCGGCACCCAACCGGGTCGCCAAGGCTGAGGACAGTGAGCACCCGGTACCGTGGGTGTTGGTCGTCTCCACCCGCGCCGCCGGGGCGACGTGCATTGCTCCTTCCGTCGTCACCCACATATTGTCGACCCGCTGCGAATTCAAATGCCCGGTCTTGACGACGACGGCCGCTCCCGTCTCAGCCGCCCACCGACGAGCCTGCTCCACGGCCTGCTCCGGGGTCGTCGCCGGCTCGCTCTGGCACAGCACCGCGAGCTCCGGAATATTCGGGGTGATGACGGTCGCGCGGCGACAAAACTCGCGCATGGCAGCCTCTGCGTCGGGGGCAAGGAGGCGGTCCCCGCTGGTGGCGACCATTACCGGATCGACGACGACTACCAGCGGTCGATGCTCGTCGAGGAAGGTCGCAACCGCGTCAACGATCTCAGCGGTGCCGAGCATCCCGGTTTTGACGGCGTCGATTCTCACGTCATCGCTGACAGCGGCCAGTTGCTGGACCAGGAAGTCGGTCGGCGGGGTGTGGATGGCGCGCACCCCTTCGGTGTTCTGGGCCACCAAGGAGGTGACGACAGCCATCGCATATCCACCTGCCGCGATGATCGATTTGGTGTCGGCTGCGGTGCCAGCTCCCCCGGACGGATCGGTACCCGCAATTGACAGGACGCGGGGAATTGTTCCCCGCTCGGCAAGCGCATCACTAATGGTCATCTCGGACATCCCTTCGCCAGTACGAACTAGATCAGGTTCCACGGGTGTGATCTCAGCGCCACCGAGGCGCACCCCGTGTCCATGGGCCAGTATGCCACCCCACCACGACGTGCGCTCCGCCGCTGAAAACTGACCGAACACCCGTAAAATTCCTACAAAAGTCATTGACAGGGGTCCATTAAGCGGTTATAGCGCTATCGTGGGAACTGGTCGGAAGTTCATCGGAGAACTTCCGACGAAGTCGTATGAGGAGCACGTCATGACGAACTTCCAAGACATTTATCAACACAGCTACCCGGTGAGTCCGGATGGCAACCCTTTCGTGCAGAACGACCTAGGCCGCTACACCCAGAACCATCCTGTTCCGCCCGATGACGTCGCTGAACGCAAGGCATACCTCGTCGGCTCTGGCATCGCCTCGCTTCTTGCTGCTGCCTACTTGATTCGAGACGCCCAGATGCCTGGGGAGAACATCACCATCCTCGAGGAAATGTCAGAACCCGGCGGCGCGTTCGACGGAGCAGGGGATACGGAGAAAGGCTTCATCGCTCGCGGTGGTCGTGAGATGGGACAACACTTCGAGTGTTTCTGGGACATCATGAAAGACATCCCAGCCTTGGAGATGCCCGAGCCCTACAGCGTTCTGGACGAATTCCGGATCGTGAACGAGAACGACCCCAACATCAACCCGTGTCGTATCATCAACAGTTGCGGTCACAAGCGCGACGCCTCAAAGATGGGGCTCAACAAGAAGGGCCAGCTCGACATCATGAGGCTCTTGCTGGCCAAGGAGTCGGACACCTACTACAAGTCGATCGAGGACTGGTTCGACGAGGACTTCCTGCAATCCACCTTCTACCTGCTGTGGAAGACGATGTTCGCCTTCGAGCAGTGGCAGTCCCTCACGGAGCTCAAACGGTACATGCACCGCTTCCTGCAGTATCTTCCCGGTTTCTCGAATCTGTCCTGTCTGCGATTCAGCCGCTACAACCAGCACGACTCTTTCGTCGTCCCGTTGGTGAAGTGGCTCACCGAAAAGGGCGTGAACTTCCAATACGACACCCTCGTCTACGACGTCGACCTAGAGATCACCGCCCACCGCAAGATCGCCCGCGGCATCCTGTGGCGCGATAAGGAGGGTGGCGAGCATCGCATCGACATGTCCGCCAAGGACCTGGTGTTCGTGACCAACGGTTCACTTACCGAGTGCACCGGATACGGCGACATGGACACCCCCGCCCCTTACCACAAAGACATGCAGGCCGGCTGGGAGCTGTGGCGCAACCTGGTTCGCCGCTCCCCCGCGTTCGGACGTCCCGATGTCTTCTGCGGCGACGCTGACAAGACGGTGTGGCAATCAATCAGCTTCAACTTCATCGGTCGTGATCACCCGTTCCTCAAGAAGATCAAGGAGCTGACCGGCAACGATCCGTTGTCCGGGCGCACCGTCACCGGCGGCATCATCACCGCCGAGGACTCGTCGTGGTGCATCTCGCTGACGATGAATCGCCAGCCACAGTTCCACGGCCAGCCTGAAGACTGGGGCGTGGCATGGGCCTACGGGCTGTACCCGTTCGAGAAGGGCGACGTCGTCAACAAGACAATGCTGGAATGCACCGGCGAGGAGCTGCTCAAAGAGTACTGCTACCACTTCGGACTGCTCGACCAGTTCGAGGAGGTCAAGGCCCACACCAAGGTGCGAATCGCGACGATGCCGTGGATCACAGCCTTCTTCATGCCCCGTGGCAAGGGTGATCGCCCGGAGGTCATCCCGGACGGCTGCGTCAATCTGGCTTGCCTAGGCCAGTTCGTCGAAACCCCCGATGACTGCGTCTTCACCACCGAGGGTTCGGCACGCACCGCAATGATGGCCGTCTACGGCCTGCTCGACCTTGACCGTGACATCCCGCCGATCTGGCCAACCCAGTACGACATCCGCTCCCTGCTAGCCTCCGCCAAAACCCTCAACAATGGTCGCCTACCCGGTAGTTGGCTGTTGTCGAAGCTGTTGAAGAACACCTACTACGAGGACATCCTGCCGTGACGTCCTGACGATGCGGTTTCGGGGCGGTTGAATAACACCATGACCGCCCCGAACCGCGTTCCCTCCCGGTGCTTGTCCATCACCCGACTACGCGACCTACTGCTGGCCGATATCCCGGCCTCCCGTCTGGTCATCGCCTGTGACACGATCGGCGGCATCGGGCCGCGTCCCGACGATTCCTATCCGGCCGACCCGGTGTGGTGCGCCCACTTGGGAGCGCGAGTGCCGCTGCTGGAGGTGCTGTGCGCCGGTGCGCGTCCGCTTGTCCTCGTCGACACACTGTGCCAGGACAGTGCATCTGCTCAGCCCATGATTGCCGAATTCCGACGCTGTGCGCTCGACGCCGGGATCGACCCAGATGCGGTTACCGGATCGACGGAGGACAACGTCGCCACCACCCAAACCGGCGTCGGGGTGACGATTATCGGCGTCATGCACCACGAGGATGTGCCGAAGTCCCTAGACGGAGACGTCTTGGTGTGTGTCGGCGCTCCGATCTCGGCCCCTAACGACGACGTCGCCCTTGGTCGGCGCGAGATTGTGGGCGTCACGGAGGTTAAGGCACTAATGGCTTCGGGGAAGGTGCACGACTGCGTCCCGGTCGGGTCTCATGGGGTGGCCTGGGAGGCCAAACAGCTGGCCTCCACTGCGGGACTGCGCGTCGCATTCCAACCCACCGACGTCGACCTAACCCGCTCCGGCGGCCCGGCCACATGCGTCGTCATGGCCTGTGCCAAAACCAATCTTGAGCAGTTGCACGCCCTGGTCAATCCGGAACGACCGTGGGCAGTCATCGGGCACCTGCGCTCCTGACGATTCGCTACCTGGAACTACCTGCAGCATTTTCCATCCCCCGCGACGAACCCCATATGCATGGTGTTAGTGTGCGATTGCCTCGAGTCGGATTCGGTTTGGGGCACTCCGCAGTGGGCGAAGTCGGTGCAAATCCGACACTGTCGCGCAACGGTAATGCCTGCAAGGCTCAGTCCGGTCGACTCTCTGAGGAGTGGCAGTTGTTAACTCTCGCCGTAGGAGTCTGCCGGGCACACTATGTGCGCCTCAGCGAAACCTGCGGCATGACCGCAGGGAGAACCGCGTGAGTACTCCGAGAACGATGCCGAGGAGGATCTCGGCCCTCATTACCCTCTTCGTCGCACCCGCCCTGGCCCTGACGGGCTGCTCGGGTTCGAGCAACAGAACCACCTCACTGAACACCTCGACAGCCACCCCGTCAGTCGGTACCGGTGCCAACATGTCGGGGTGCATCAAGTCTGGGGAGTTCGACAAGGACAAGGATTACTTCGGCGACAAGGCCACCTTCACCGGGGCCAGGAACGTCCACGTCAGCTACCACAAGTCCTACAAGGTTCTCACCCTCGGTGAGCAGGACAGGCCGGCACAGACCTTCGTGCTGCTGCAGTGCGGTGCCCCCAAGCCGGCACTCACTGGTGACCTCGCCAAGGCCCCGATCATCGACGTCCCGGTCAAACGGGTCGTCGCCTCCTCCACCACCCAGATTCCGGTCTTCCACACCTTGGGGGCCCTGGACTCTATCGTCGGCGTCAACCAGATCGAGCAGATCTATCGCGGACCGGCACGTAAGGCCCTTGAGGCCCGCCACATACCAAGCTACGGATCGAGCAGGATGCAGATCGACACAGAGAAGATCATCTCCCTCAAACCCGACGCCGTGC
Organism: Cutibacterium sp. 37298; assembly: GCF_023838685.1. NCBI lineage: Bacteria > Bacillati > Actinomycetota > Actinomycetes > Propionibacteriales > Propionibacteriaceae > Cutibacterium > Cutibacterium sp. 37298. The sequence goes on along the minus strand of NZ_JAJNRJ010000001.1, from coordinate 535,082 downwards.
TGGCTGCCAGCTCAGAGGTGGGAGAGTTCAAGCAGGTGCAGTCCGCCGGCATCCCGGTGCTGCAAGACCTCGACTACCTCGAGTCCACCCCGCTGGCTCGGGCCGAGTGGATGAAGGCCTACGGCATCCTTCTCAACAAGGAGGGCGCCGCCACGAAGAGTTTCGACAGCATCGCCGAGCGTTACGCCGAGGTGGCGAAGAAGGCCAAGAACGCTGCCGACAAACCCAGCGTGCTCGTCGGTCAGGAGACCAAGGGGCAGTGGTACGTCCCGGGGGCCGACTCCTACATGATCAAGTTCATGACCGACGCCGGAGCTTCCGACGTCATGGCCCAGGCCGTCAAGGGCAACGGAGCCACCCCAACCGACGCCGAGGTCGTCTTCAAGTACGGTTCCAAGGCCGACTTCTGGCTCAACGGCAACTACATGTCCATGACGACGTGGCACGGCAAGGATGACGCCCTCAAGCAGAACCCGCGCTACGCGAACCTGTCGGCCTTTCAGCATGGCAACGTCTGGAACCCCAGCAAACGCACTGCCCCAGACACCGGAAACGACTTCTGGCAGTCCGGGATCGTCCAGCCCGACGTCGTACTGGCTGACCTCACCTACATCTTCCACCCAGACCTCATGAAGGGGTACACCCCGTACTACTACACCAAGCTCAGCTGATCCCTCGACGGCGTTGCTCGCCGCACACCCTCCCTTCACCATTTTCTGGAGCAAACATGTCCATCAATCGTCTGGTGGCGGGTCTGGCCGCCACCACCATGTGCGTCGCCACCCTCACCGGGTGCTCACACTCCGAGCAGTCGGGTTCCTCGGCGAACACGTCGTCCAGCGGGTCCTCCCGGCAGGGCTGCATCAAGGACTTCGACCCCTCGAAGGATTACTTCGGCGACAAGGCCACCTTCGGCGACGCTCGCGACATCACCGTGTCGTACCACAAGTCGTACAAGGTCGTGACGCTCAAGCACCCGTCGAACACCGCGACGAAACCGGTGCAGTACGTCCTGGTGCAGTGTGGTGCCCCCGACCCGCATCTGGACGGTGAGCTCGCCAAGGCGCAGCGGATCACCATTCCCACCACCAAGGTGGCGTTGGGCTCGACGACCCTGCCAATGAAGTTTCAGATGTTGGGAAAGCTGGACTCCGTGGCTGGCATGGTCAACGTCGACAGAGTCGGGAATCCGGACACCCGTCAGGCCCTCAAGGACCACAAGGTCGCCAGTTTCGCGGCAGGCGACAACGCCACCGAGATCAACACCGAGAAATTGGCGGCATTGCGCCCGGACCTGTTCATCTTCAACCTCGTCAGCGGCAGCGACAACACCAGCAAGATCGACAAGATCAAGGAGATGGGCATCCCGGTCGTTGCCGAGCCGAACTTCCTCGAGAGCACCCCGCTGGGACGTGCCGAGTGGATCAAGTACGACTCGTTGTTCGTCAATGCCGAGAAGACTGCGAACCAGAAGTATGACGAGATCGCCGAGAAGTACCACGCGACCGCGAAACGCACCGCCAAGGTCAAGACACGACCGACCGTGCTCCACGGATCACAGTACAAGGGCGTCTGGTACATCAAACCCAACGAGAACTACGCCATCCAGTTCCTGCGTGACGCCGGTGGTGAGTACGTGTTCAAGGACCTCCACGGGGTGGCCTCGAGGAAGCTGGACACCGAGGCCGTCATCAAGCAGGCCCACGACGCCGACTTCTGGATCGACGGGCCGGAGAAGTCGTCCATCCCGCAGATCCTCAAGGCCGACCCACGTCTGAAGTCGCTCAAGGCCCTCGACAACGGCAATATGTGGGACGCCACCCCGCGAGCCGACCCGAAGCACGGCAACGACTACTGGCAGACCGGAGTCGTACGTCCCGACCTCGTCCTGGCGAACCTGACGGCGATCCTGCACCCCGAGCTGGACCGCGATCACCAGTTCCACTTCTACCGCAAGGCCACCGCGAAGTGACTGCACCTCGGTACATGATGCAGTGCCGTCACGAGAGGCGCGAACGCCCCGAGGCACACCGCGGACGTATCAGGGGCAACCAGTGAGACACAGCCACCAGGAGACGTCGCAGAGCCGAGAGGCACCAGGCCAGGACGTGCGGGATCACCGGGATGTACGAAGCCGGCAGACGCAGGGGCGGCGCGGGCTGCCGTTGCCGGTACGTTTCACGATCCTCGCAGCGATCTTCGTCGCCGTCACCCTGGCCGGCCTGGCGTTGGGATCGGTGAACATCCCGTTAGGTGACGTCATGGCGGTCATTACCGGGGGTACCAACGTCGATCCTGTCTCCCTGACGATCATCCACGATGTCCGAGAGCCTCGCACCATCACCGCCCTGCTCGTCGGGGCGGCGCTGGGAATGTCCGGGCTGGAGATGCAGACTCTCTTCCGCAATCCCTTGGCCGACCCGTACGTACTGGGTATCTCGTCGGGTGCCAGTCTCGGCGTCGCCCTGGTGGTGCTGTCCACCTCGGCATCGGCGGGTGCGGCGACCTTCGCCTCCGGATTGGGCATCGGACCGGACCTGTTGATCATGGTGGCAGCCGCTCTGGGGGCAGCCGTCGTGCTGCTCATCGTCATGCTGGCAGGACGATTCATCCACTCCTCGACGATCCTGCTGCTGCTCGGCGTCATGATCGGGTACTTCGTCTCGTCTGGGGTCACCGTGCTGCTGTCGCGGGCGAGCCCAGAGCTCATTGCCCAGTACACCCGCTGGCAGTTCGGCAGCTACCACGGTGTGACGTGGCAGAACCTGCGAGTCATGGTGCCGATCATTGTGGCCATGATCCTCGCCAGCCTGCTGCTCGCCAAGCCGCTTAACGCCTTGTTGCTGGGGGAACGTTACGCTCAGACGATGGGGATGAACCTCAAGGTGATGCGCACCCTGCTGGTGGCGAGCACAGCCATTCTCGCCGGTGCCGCCACCGCGTTCTGCGGGCCGATCGGCTTCCTGGGAATCGCCATTCCCCACCTGACGCGTGGGGTGTTGGGGACGGCCGATCATCGTCATCTGCTGCCCGGATGCATCCTCACCGGCAGTTCCCTGGCATTGATGGCCGACATCCTGGCACAGCTGCCCGGTGACGACGTGCTGCCCGTCAACGCCGTCAACGCAGTTTTCGGGGCGCCGGTCGTCATGGTCATCCTCATCCGCTGGTACCGGGAGGCGGAGGCGACATGACCGGTCTCGCACTGTCGAACCTGACGGTCGGGTACCGTTCGGGCCGCCACGTCACGAGGGTGCTGTCGGGGGTGACGGGTTCGGTGGTTGCCGGGCAGATGATTGGGCTCGTGGGGCCCAACGGTGCCGGAAAGTCCACCCTGCTGCGCTCGGTCGCTGGACTGCAGCCGAGCCTTTCCGGCGAGGTGCAGATCAACGGCACCCCGACGTCCCGGATGTCGCGCCGTCAGGTCGCCCAGGCCCTCTCGACCGTGCTGACCGACCGGGTGTCGGTGGCCCGGCTCACCTGCCGCGACGTCGTCTCGCTGGGGCGCCATCCACATTCGGGCATCGGTGGGCGGCTGCGGCCCCATGACCATGCGGTCATCGACGAGTCGCTGACGGCGGTGGGCGCTGCCGATCTGGCCGACGCCTTCATCGGTGAGCTGTCGGACGGTCAGCGTCAACGGGTGATGGTGGCCCGGGCGCTGGCCCAGGAGCCGTCCATACTGCTGCTCGACGAGCCGACCTCTTTCCTCGACCCACCGGGACGGATCGCCCTGCTCGGCATGCTGCGCGAGGTATGCACGGCGCGCAACATCGCCGTGGTGGTGTGCAGCCACGACATCGAGCCGGTGATGCGTTACGCCGACACTCTGTGGGTAGCCGGGCACAACACCGACGTTGTAATCGGGGCACCGGAGGACCTGGCCCGCAACGGTGCGCTTGAGGCAGCCTTCCGTACCGAGGGAATCACCTTCGACCTTCGCACCCTCACCTTCTGGCAATCCGATGCCGGGCGCCCGGTCGCACGGGTCGTCGGTCACGGTGTAGACGCCGACCTCGCTCACCACGTTCTGACCCGATCCGGGTACCGGGTCGTTGAGCAGCCGGGTGACGAGGTACTAACGATCGGAGTCACCGATGAAGGTTGGGCGGTCGACGACTGTGTACTACCCACCCTCTCCCAGCTCCACGAGCATCTCATCGGTCGTCACAGGGAGCGTGCCCGGTCATGACCGTGCGTTATCTCGTCTTGTGGCCGACCGCGGCCTGCGATCTCACTTGTCCCTACTGTTACCGCCGCGACCGTCGAGGCGGCCGAATGCCCGTTGAGGTGGCAGACACCGCTTTGGACCTCGTCGCCGAGGATGTACGCACCACCGGGCGGCCCGCCCACGTCCAACTGGCCGGCGGGGAGCCGACTCTGGTGCCCTCCCTCATTGAGCACGTCGCCAAGCGTGTTGTGGAAATTCGGTGGGAAAAGGTCACCTGCGGCATCCAGACCAATGCTGCCCGCCTCGACGGCGACATCATCGCCATGCTGAAACGCCACAGCGTCCGAGTCGGGGTGAGCGTCGACGGGCCACCCCCAGTGCACGAAAAGACGCGCGGTTCGGCGGCGCAGACTTTCCGGGGCCTGCTCGCCCTCGCTCACGCAGACATCCCGGTGCGGGTGACAACAGTGCTGTCAGCCCTCAACGTCGAGCACCTAGACGAGCTGGCCGTCACTCTCGCCACGCTTCCCAACGTCACCGGATTCGGGCTCGACCCGCTTGTGGCAATCGGGAGCGCAACCGGGCGAGACGATCTCGTGCCCTGCAACGAGGCCGTCATCGACGGGATCACCACGCTCTACCGGCGGCTGGCACAGATCAACGCGCTGCGCGCCACGCCCCTGCGCTGGCGGGAGTTGGAGACCGTCAGGACTGCACTCCGCCGTGGCCCTGTACCCACGACCAGCGCCGTCGACCCCGCGGGCCGCACTCTGCTCCCCGTGGCGAACCACCCCTACTGCCATGCGGCGGTCGGGGAATCAATGGCGGTCGCACCCGGTGGCAGCGTCTACCCCTGTTCTCAAGCTGTCGGAGATATGGCTTCCCGGGCGGGAACCGTCCATAGCATCGACTGGGAAAGCTTGCGACGGCGTTTCTCGCAAGATCGCCACACCCTGCGCGGACCCTGTCACCGCTGCGCCTTGGCCGGACGATGCCCCGGCGATTGCCCATCCCGAGTAGAGGCCAATGCCCTTGCCGACCCGGAACAGCGCCGGGCTCCCCTCACCTGCCTCATCGACAGCACTCTCGCCCGTCTGGAAAGTGCATCATGACCACCCTGAGCTTCTTCTCGGCCACCGGCGGCGAACTCACCCTCGTCAGCCAAGCCTTGTCACGGCTACGCACTCGTGGTCTCGAGATCACCCTCTTCGGCCGCACCAAGGATCAGATCACCGACCCGGAACTAGCCCGCGCCTTCGCCCAGGCGGCCGCCCGCAGTGACGCCATCGTGCTTAGTTTCCACGGCGGTACCACTTCCTGCCCGGCATGGCCCGCACTGGTCGAGGCGTGGAAAAACCGTCGCGAATCCGGTCTGCCGCTGCCGTGGATCCACATCCAACCCACCTCCGGTGACGATGACGGGCTCTTGGCCGCCCAGGACTGGGCCAGCGGGCTCGACGACGGCACCTGGAGGGGTCTCATCGGGCTGCTGGAGATGGGCGGCCCGGACAACGTCGAGGCGGCGCTACGGATCCTCGTCGACCGGGTGCGGGGTGGGTCAGCCCCCATCCCCGACGTCATCCCCGCCCCCACCGAGGGGATCTGGCATCCACGTCACGGCCTGTTCACCACCCTCGCCGAGTACCGGCACCATCTGGACCCCGATCTGCCCACCGTTGGGATCACCTTCCCGCGCAGCTACTGGCTGGAGCACAACACCGCGCACATCGAAGCCCTGGTCGAGGCCATCGAGGGACTCGACGCCAACACTGTGCCGTTCTTCTGTTTGCGTCTTCCTGACGCCCGCCGCGGTAACCCCAGCATGGCCCAAACCCTCGAAACTCTGCTACGCGACGAGGATGGCAACCGCGTCATCGACACCCTGATCGACGTCCACGGCATGTCCATGACCGCCGGCGTACCTGCCAACGCGGACGCCTACCCGAAGCTTGGGGTGAGCGTGCTGCACGCCTTGACCTCCTACGCCCCGTTCGCGGCATGGGAAGCCCAGGGGATGGGGGCGATGGACGTTTCCACCCAGGCCGCCCAGCCGGAATTCGACGGTGCCCTCATCACTAAGTTCCTGGCCACCCGAGAAGTCGATCGGGTCGACGATCTCACCGGAGCCGTCGTACCACACATGGTCCCAGTCCCCGGCCGCCCCGAGGCGATGGCCGAACTGGCCCTTTCGTGGGCCCGGCTGGCCCGCACCCCCGCCAACCAACGCAAAGTGGCGATCGTCTTCCACCACCATCCGCCGCGTAATGACCGGATCGGCTGCGCCACTGGGCTGGACACCTTTGAGTCGGTACGCCGGCTCCTCGTCCGAATGGCCGAGGATGGCTACGACGTCCCAGAACAGTTCGACAGCGCCGACGACCTCGCTCAGGTGCTGTTGTCATCGTTGACCTGCGACCAGCGCTGGCTCACCCCCGAGCAGATGTATCAGCGCGCCGAGGTCCATGCTGACCTTGCCACCTCCCGGTCCTGGTACCGGGCACTTCCCGCATCCGTCCGCGATTCGATGGATCGCGTTTGGGGCCCGCACCCGGGATCCCTCTTCGTCCACCACGACGAGTTTTCCTTCGCCGGGCACCTCGACGGCAACGTGTTGTTGACGATCCAGCCGCCGCGGGGAAATTTCGAAGCTGTCACTGATTCCGACATCCACGACCCACTCCTGCCCCCGCCCCACCACTACCTAGCCCACTACCGCTGGATCCGTGACGTGTTCAAAGCTGACGCTGTGATCCACGTCGGCACCCACGGGAGCCTGGAATGGCTACCCGGCAAAGGGCTGGGCCTGTCCGAGGAGTGCTACCCGGAGCTTGCCTTGGACCGGATGGTCAACATCTACCCGTACATCATCAATAACCCTGGGGAGGGCACCCAGGCTAAGCGGCGCAGTGCCGCAGCCCTCATCGACCACCTCACCCCGCCGATGCGTCAGGCCGAGTTATACGACTCCACCGCCGAGATCGACCGCATCTTGCGCGAATACGCCGGGGCACAGTCGCAAAGCCCCCAGCGCGCCCGACTTGTCGCCGAACAGGTATGGGACGCCGTCACCAAAGCAGGCCTGGACACCGATCTGGGTCTGACGAGTGCCGACGTCGACGCCGACCCCGTCGACGTGCTCGACAGGGTCCACCATCATCTGCTCGACCTGCAGGACCGTGAAATCTCTGACGGTCTGCACGTGCTGGGCCAAGTCGTCGCCGGACATGATGACCCGATCGCCGCCACGGTGGAGTACGTCGCCCAACTCACCCGTCAGCCCAACGGGCCGGTGCCATCCCTACGCGAAGCCGTGCTGAATGCCTGGGGGACCAGCCTTGACGAGGTCTCTGCTAGAGCCGGCGAGCCCGTGCCCGTCACCGCCGACCTGCCCGATGGTCTGACCGGACGCCAGCTCATGTCCGAGGCTCATCGTCGCTGCGTGAAGCTGCTCACCCCTGTTGTCGTCCACCACCACGACCGGCGCCCCGACGACACCGAAGCGCATGATCTGGCGGCCCAGTTGTGTCGTGAGCAACTCGGTGCCGAACGTGGGGACGTCATCGAAACCCTCACCTGGGTCCTCACAGACCTCATGCCCCGGCTGGACGCCACCAACAACGAGATCGACGCCATCATGACGGCCCTCGACGGCGGGTTCGTGGCCCCCGGGCCGTCGGGAGCGCCCAGCCGTGGCAACGCCCACATCCTGCCCTCCGGCCGAAACTTCTTCTCCTTGGATCCCCAGACGATGCCCACCCCGACGGGATGGCGTGAGGGGGTCAAACTGGCCGACCAGCTCCTCCGAGGGTATGCCGAGGCCCACCCCGACCAACCGTGGCCACGCACCGTCGGGGTGGTGGTCTGGGGTACCCCGAATATGCGCAGTGGAGGGGCCGACATCGCCGAGATCTTATACCTCATGGGGGTGCGCCCGGTCTGGGAGTCCTCCGGGCTCGTCAGCGGGCTGCAGATCATCGAGCCCTGCGAGTTGGGGCGTCCCCGTATCGACGTCTCCCCGCGCATTTCCAGCCTGTTCCGTGATGCCTTCCCCAACCTCGTCGAGATGGTCGACCGGGCGGTGCGGATGGTTGCAGCCCTCCCCGAACCTGACGACGACAACATGCTGCGCGCCCACGTCGAGGCCGACGTCGCCGAAATGACTGCCCGCGGGATTGACGTCGAGCAAGCCCGCCGCCGGGCGACCCTCCGGGTTTTCGGATGCCCGCCCGGCGGATACGGTGCCGGGGTGGAGGAGCTCATCGAGACCAAAGCATGGCAGGACAAGGCCGACCTGGGCCGGGCCTACATTGCCGCCTCGTCCCACGCCTACGGTGAAGGAGTGTTCGGGCAGGTGGAGACCGAACGATTCACCGCAAGCCTGAAACGCATGGATGTCACCGTCAAGAATGAGGACACCCGCGAATACGACATGCTCAGCTGCACTGACTTCTACAACTACTACGGCGGGCTTATCGCTGCGGCGACGACGGTACGGGGCGAGGCGCCGATGTCGCTGGTGGGGGACTCTTCGGATCCATCCCGCATCGCCACGCGCACCACCACCGAGAAAGCCCGACTCATCCTACGTTCACGAATCCTCAACCCATCGTGGATCGAGGGACTGCAGCGTCACGGATATAAGGGAGCCGGCGACCTATCGGCGGTACTCGATATCCTCATGGGCTGGGACGCCACCACCGACGTCGTCGATGACGGCCTGTGGGAGCGGGTTGCGCGTCGTTACGCCCTCGACCCGGCGATGCAGGAGTGGTTCCGGCAGGTCAATCCACACGCCCTGCACAACATCGTCGACAAACTGCTTGACGCCGCCCAGCGTCACGTCTGGGAGGCCAATCCGAGCACCGTCGAGGAACTCAAGAACACCTACGCCGATATCGAGGGCACCATCGAAGAGGTCTCCGACGACCCCGCGATCGACCCAGACACCCTGGTGAGTGCGCCTCCGCAGACCCCTGCCGGTGGACTCGACCTGTTCGAGCTGGGGTTGATCTAATGACCTATCCGTTCACCGCCGTCGTCGGGCAGGACGAAGCCAGACTCGCCCTGCTGCTGTGCGCGGTCAACCCGCGTATCGGTGGGGTCGTCCTTAGCGGGGAGAAGGGAACGGCCAAATCGACGGTGGTTCGTGGCCTTGTCGAGCTGTTACCCGGTCACATCATGCGCACCCTGGCTCTGGGAACCACCGAGGATCGTCTTGTCGGCGGGTTGGATCTGGAAGCCACCCTGGTGGTGGGACGCCCCGTCCTCCAACCGGGTCTGCTTAGCGAGGTCGACGGAGGGGTGCTCTACGTCGACGAGGTTAACCTCCTCGACGACCACCTCGTCGATCTCGTCATCGACGCCTGCGCCGGAACCGTGCGGGTGGAGCGTGAGGGATTGACGGCCTCCCTGTCGAGCCGATTCGTGCTGGTGGGAACCATGAATCCCGAGGAGGGAGCACTACGTCCGCAGTTGTTGGACCGGTTCGGACTGTGCATCGACGTGCACGGCGAGTCCGACCCGGCCGTCCGGGCTGAGATCATCCGGCGGTGCCTCGACCACGACGCCGATCCGGCCGAGTTCGACCACCACTGGCAGAACGACCAGAACCGTCAGGCCGCAGTCATCGAGAAGGCGTGGCACATCGTCGCCGGAGTCCGACTGGACGAAGTCGTCACCGAACTCATCTCCTGCCTGTGTCGGCAGAACCACGTCGCTGGGCACCGCGCCGACATCGTCATGGCCGAAGCCACGCGGGCCCATGCCGCCCTGGCCGGTCGCGGCGTCGCCACCGAGGATGACGTGTTAACAATCAGCGAGATGGTGCTGCGGCACCGCCGTCGCGTCGAGACCCCGTCGGAGTCCTCTCCGCCCCGCAACCAGCACCCCGACGTGGGAAACCGGCAGGTGGGCGAGAATCTTGCCACGCCGCCCAGCAGTTCAGGCGAACAACAACCCGAATACCACGATGCTCCCCGGGGGCAGCGAGACAACGGCCAGCACGACCCGCAGAAACAACCCTCAGACAGCGATGAACAGGTGGCTGCCGTCGGGGACCCGTTCGCCGTCCGCCCCTTGGAACCTAGCCAGGACCGCCTCGCCCGTCGCGCCTGCGGACGACGTTTGCGCACCCGCAGCAACGATCGACGTGGCCGCTACATCTCGGCCCGGCCCACCGACCGCCCTGACGACCTCGCCCTGGACGCCACCCTCCGCGCGGCGGCGGTTCATCAGAAGTCACGTCGGGCCACCGAGCATCCTGACCTGGCGGTGCACGTCAAACCGATCGACTGGCGGGCCAAAGTACGAGCCGGACGAGCCGCCTCCTGCGTGATCTTCGTAGTCGACGCTTCCGGGTCGATGGGGTCACGAGGACGAATGGTCGCCTCCAAGGGAGCCGTGTTGTCCCTCCTCTTGGACGCCTACATCAAGCGTGATCGGGTGTGCCTTATCGGTTTCCGTCGCGACCGGGCTGAGGTGCTGGTGCCGGTGACCTCCTCGGTGGAGGTAGCCCAGCACGGTTTGGCAGAGCTACCGGTCGGTGGGCGCACCCCGCTGTCAGCCGGACTGGTTAAGGCCTGCGAGGTGGTACGGCCCCTGCTCCTCAAGGACCCCGGGCTGCGTCCGCTACTCGTCCTCGTCACCGACGGGCGCAGCAACGTCGGTCTGGACGGCCGTCCCAACTCCCGGGCCACCGATGAGGCAATTCGGGTGGCAACCAAGATCGGCGTCGACACACGACTCAGCTGGGTCGTCATCGACACCGAGGACCCACGAGGCATCCAGCTGTCTCGGGCCCGCGACATTGCCACAGCCTTGGGTGGACCTTATCTGCGCATCGACGACCTGCGGGCTGACGACCTCGTCAACGTCGTCTCTCGGCTTGACCCCTCCCACCAATCCCCTCGAAAGGACCGCTGACATGGCACAACGCCCGGTCTATCCCTTCTGCGCCATCGTCGGTCAGGAGGAGATGAAGCTGGCCCTCATCCTCGCTACCATCAGCCCCGATTTGTCCGGGGTACTCATCCGCGGCGAGAAAGGCACCGCCAAGTCCACCGCGGTGCGCGGACTAGCAGCCCTACTGCCGCAACACCGGGAGATTCCCGGGCCCTACCACCTATCCCCCGACGAGTACCCGACCCACGCGGTCGCACTTAACCTGCCTGAGGTCATGCCCGAGCCTCGCACCGTGCAGGTGCCGGTCGTCGAACTGCCGGTGGGAGCCACTGAGGATCGCGTCACCGGCACCCTCGACATGGAGACAGCCCTGCGAGAGGGACGACGCCGTTTCGAGCCGGGTCTGCTAGCAGCCGCGCACCGGGCGATCCTCTACGTCGATGAGGTTAACCTGCTCGACGATCACGTCGTTGACCTGCTGCTGGACTCAGCCGCCATGGGCGTCAACACCGTAGAGCGAGAGGGAGTCAGCGTTACCCATCCAGCTCGGTTCACCCTGGTCGGCACCATGAATCCGGAGGAGGGTGAACTGCGCCCCCAGTTGCTCGACCGCTTCGGGCTGTGCGTCACCGTCAGCGGTGAGGACGACCCGGACAAGCGCACCGAGGTAATCCGGCGCCGCATGGCCTTCGACGACGACCCCGGTGGCTTCTCACGCACATGGGAACAGGATGGCCACAAGCTCAGCGAACGGATCCAACGTGCCACTGAGCTCGTCACCAAGGTAGTCATCTCCGACGAAACCCTCATGACAGCGGCTCGTACCTGCATCAACGCCCACGTCGATGGTCACCGCGCCGACATCATGATGGTCCGAGCGGCACGCACTCTGGCAGCCTGGAACGGTTGCACCGAGATCACCACAGAGGACCTTTCTCAAGCTGCCCGGCTCGTCCTGCCGCACCGGATGAGACGACAACCACTCGAGTCGGTTGGCAGGGCAGTGTGATACGCACCCCGCGCCGACACTGGCAACCGAAGCTGGACTGGCTTCCACACATCCCCCGGCAGACCCCACCGCCCATTGATGCCCCTCTGATCGACGTCACCCATGCCCACGACGGGCGGGCAGTGGTGCGCCGGATGACCCGCGATGGGCGGCGCTGGCTACTGCCCGGGTCGGTCTCCTCGGCCTTCGTCAGCCTGGTGAACATCGGCGTGCCGCTAGCTCTGGGACGCGCCATTGACGACGGGGTAGTGGCTGCCGATGCCGCTGCCTTGACCGGATGGCTGGCCCTGGTCGCACTGGCCTACCTGGTGCGCGCAGTAGCCCAGATGATCCGGATGCAGACCAATGTCGGGGCCGGTCTGGCCGAACACGACCTGCGGGTTCAGGCCCTCGAGCAGATCACTGCCCCGGAGGGGATCGGTGGGCGCTCGCGGCTTCCCGGCGATCTGCTCGCGGTCGTCGTCACCGATGTGCGGGCGGTGTCGCGCGCCTTCATCACTTTGACGTCGATCCCCGGCAACGTTGTCACCCTGCTCGGTGCCCTGATCTCGATGGCCCTCATCAACGGCTGGTTGGCATTGGCGACGGTGTGCATCGTGCCGCTGCTCATCCTGTTGTCGGTGAAGGGGGTCGCCCCGGTCAAGCGCAACACCCGGCGTGAGCGCCGCGCCGAGGCCGCCGTCGCCGGGTCGGCCGCCGACCTCACCAGTGGGTTACGGGTGATACAAGGGCTATCGGCGCAACGCCGAGCCACCGCAAGGTTCCGTGCCGCCAGCCGCCAAGGCCTCGACGCTACCCTACGCACCCGACGCGTCAAGGGGGTCTACACCGGGACGATTAACGCCTCGGTGGGAGTATTCATCACCGCGCTGACGGTGCTAGCTGGGTGGCTCACCCTAGCCGGGCGTATCAGTGTCGGGGAACTTGTCACCGTGGTCGGGCTGGCCCAAACCCTCGGCCCTCCGCTGCGAGCACTGGGCGTCGACACCGCGACGATGTTGGCCACCGCCCACGCCTCCGGGGACCGATTCTGTGAGTTGCGTGATAGCCCGGCAGCCTGGCAGGTCCACCCCGACGACGGTGCCCGCACCACACCCGGTGATGGCCCGGTGGAGTTGCACATCCCGGTCGGGGATTTCCAGCTTGACGTCGCCGGAGGCACCCATGTGGGTGTCATGGCGCCTCAATCGGTCTGTGACGCCTTGGCCGGGGCGATAGACCACGGCTCCGAGACCGTCCTGAATGGGGTCCCCGCCAGTCGCCTCAACCCTGCCCAACGGCGTCGTCTGGTGCTGGTGGCTCCCCGCTCCCCTGAACTATTCGACGATACTGCCCGTGCGAACATCGTGCTTGACAGCCAGACAACTGTCGCCAGGCTGAACGCCGTCGTCGACGCAGCCGCTTTGGACACTGTCGTCGCCGTGTTACCGCGGGGGTTGGAGACCGAGGTCGGAGAGGGCGGTCGCCACGTATCTGGGGGCCAGCGTCAACGCCTAGCTCTGGCGCGTGCCCTGCTGCACTCTCCCGACGGCCTCATGCTCATTGACCCCACCACGAGCATCGACGCCGTCACCACCGCCACCATCGCCAGGAAGGTGCGGCAGTTGCGGGCCGGACGCACCACCATCATCGCTACGACGTCCCCGGCCTTGCTGGACCAGATGGACGAGGTGGTGCTGCTCGACGCCGACGGCCGCCAGATCGCACGGGCCCCGCATCGCGAACTGCTGGCCCGCAACGACTACCGGGAGATGCTGTCATGAGTACCCCGCGTTCATTGCCACTAGCCACTGCCGCCCAGGTTCGTCAGGAGGTCCACCGGGCAGCTCGCGGAGTGCGCGGCTATTTCATCGGGGCAATCGTGGTGATCACGGCGGCGTCTCTGCTTGATCTGGCGGTGCCGGTGGCCACCGGCTGGATCATTGACGCGGCCAAGGCTCACCGTCCGACCTCGGCGCTGCTTACCCCGGCGTTGGTGATGGCTGCCGCGGTGATCGGGTCGGGGACCTGTAACGGTGCCGCACAGTCCCTCACGCCGTCCTTCTTCACGACCATCATCACCCGGCTGCGGGAATCCATGATCGCGGTCGGCCTGGGGCTAGACCAGCAGCGGGTCGAGAGAGCCGGTACCGCTGATCTCGTCTCACGGGCCTCCGACGATGTCACGGCTGTGCGCGACGCCGCCAATGGCGCCCTCCCCCGCCTCGTCAACACCATGATCATGGTGATCGTGTCAGTGGGTGCGCTAGCCAGCTTGCACCCGCTCTTCTTCGTCCCCGTCCTCCTTGCTGGGGTGCTCTACGGCCTCGCAATCCGGGAGTTCCTGCGCACGGCCCCACCGGTGTACCGGGCGGAAAGAAACGCGTCGACGACCCAGTCCCAGCACATTCTCTCGACGATTCACGGGGTGGACGTTGTACGCGCCTTCGGCCTGGAAAACCTGCGCACCCGAGCGGTGGCCAACGGATCATGGCAGGCGATCCGTTGGAACCTACGCGGACGGTTCCTCGGCAACACCCTTGTCGTGCGGCTGCTAGCGGGCGAGGCGGTGGCGACTATCGGCGTCGCCTGGACGGGATACCTGCTCGTCACCACCGACCGACTGAGCGTCGGCGCAGCTGCGACGGCGGTGCTGGTGCTGCTGAGGTTGTTCTCTCCTGTGCGGTTCCTGCTCATGTTCCTCAACAACTTGCAGGCCGCATGGGTATGTCTACAGCGAGTGGTGGGCGTCATCCAGGCCCGCCACGACAAACCGGCCATCTCCGAGCGGTACCAGCGCGGGCCGACGTCGATCCACGTGGATCGGGTGAGCTTTGGCTATCAGGACGGACCCGATGTACTGCACACGGTGAGTCTGGACATTCCGGCCGGACACACCATGGTGCTTGTCGGGGAGTCGGGGGCAGGCAAGTCGACCTTGGCGGCCCTTGTTGCGGGGTTGCTGGAACCCCGGCAGGGGAGCATCACCATGACATCGGGCCATGCCCGGACGGTGCTTATCAGCCAGGATATCCACACCTTCTCCGGCACCCTCTTCGACGATGTTGCATTGGGGCTGCCCGCGCAGGCCGAGGACTGGCCTGGCGAGCGCGTCCGCGACGCCGTCCTCGCCGCATTGGAACGGGTCGGGGCCGATTGGGTCGAGCAGCTCCCTCACGGCATCGACACCGTGGTGGGACGGTTGGGAACCCGCCTGTCACCTGCCCAGGCGCAACAGGTCGCCCTGGCACGCGCACTGCTGGCAGACCCGCCCATCATCATCCTTGATGAGGCGACGGCGGAGGCCGGCAGCTCCGGTGCCACGGCTCTTGACCGTGCCGCAGCTGAGGCTGTCAGGGGGCGGACCGCCCTCGTGGTGGCCCACCGGTTGTCTCAGGTGACGATGGCCGACGAGGTCGCCGTCATGGACGGTGGCCGAATCGTCGAAGTCGGGGCGCCAGAGCAACTGCGTCAAAGCGATGGCCCATTTGCGGCGCTGTGGCGGGTGTGGTCAAACCAGCACTGAGCTGCGGGACAGCCCAGCGCTGGGAACGATCAACACGTCAGATTCTGCCCTCGACTGCCTCGGCAACACCGGCGTCGATGTTGCGCCAGTAAGACAGCGTGTTGCCGATGACCGGCTCCTCCATGTCGAAATTGGTCATCAAGTCCACCAAGGTATCGACGAGCTCGTCACGCTCTGCGTCGGAGAAGACGTCATGCACCAGGGTGTGGGCCTGACCGAAGTCGTCATCTTCGGCGTGCCGGGTCTGGGCGGAACGAACGAGTTCGCCGTCAGCCTCCCAGGTAGCCTCGGAACCAGCTCGGTACCCGGTGGCAAAGTCGCGACCGTAGGAGTTTGGGGCGTAGGTGGGTGCCGAACCGGAGTGTTCGAAGGCCATCTGGCCGTCAAAGGTGTACTGGTTTATCGGCGTCGTTGGCCGGTTCACGGAGAGCTGCTCATAGTTGACCCCCAGACGGTTGCGGGCGGCATCGTTGTAGGCGAAAACGCGACCCAGCAGCATCCGGTCTGGGGACAACCCAGTGCCCTCAACGGTGTTCGACGGAGAGAAGGCCGCTTGCTCGATCTGGGCGAAGAAATTCTCCGGGTTGCGGTCCAGAGTGAACTTGCCGATGGTGTGCAGCGGGTAATCCTTATGCGGCCACACCTTGGTGATGTCGAACGGGTTGAACCGGTAGTCCTTGGCCTCGTCATAGGGCATGAGCTGCACCTTGACGGTCCAGGAAGGATAGTCGCCGTCGGCAATGTGGTTGAAGAGGTCCTCGCGGTGGATGTCTGGGTGATCACCGACGATCGCCTTGGCCCGGTCAGCAGTCATGTTGTGAACACCCTGGTCACTAATGAAGTGGTATTTCACCCAGGTGATCTTCCCTTCGGCGTTAACCCACGAGTAGGTGTGCGAGGAGTAGCCGTTCATCGTGCGATAGCTGAGCGGAATGCCGCGCGGTCCCATGAGGTAAGCCACTTGATGGGCCGATTCGGGGGACAGGCTCCAATAGTCATACATCATATTCGGACTGCGCAGTCCGGAATTCGGTAGCCGCTTCTGGGAGCGGATGAAGTGCGGGAACTTCATCGGGTCACGCATAAAGAACACCGGGGTGTTGTTGCCGACCATGTCGAAGTTGCCTTCGTCGGTGTAGAACTTCAACGAGAATCCACGCACATCACGCCAGGTGTCAGGGCTGCCGAGCTCACCGGCAACTGTGGAGAATCGGGCCAGCATGGGGGTTTCGCGCCCCTTCTGCAGGAAGGATGCCTTGGTGTACTCCGAGACGTCAGCGGTAACCTCGAGGTGCCCGAAGGCTCCCGATCCCTTGGCGTGGGGCTTGCGCTCGGGGATGTTTTCCCGGTTGAAATGGGCCAGGGTGTCGACGAGATGCGCGTCGTGGAGCACTACCGGGCCGTCAGCGCCGACGGTGAGGGAGTATTCGTCGCTAGGCGCTGGCGACCCATTGGTGTTCGTTGACGGCTTGCTGGGATCAATAGGCATGACGACTCCTCTTTTATGAGTTGAGTGCTCTCTTCCAGATTGCCCTCCAACAAGGTCATCTCCAAGCTCATAACGCCACGGGAGAAAGTCTGTACAAGAAAGGCAGAACCCAAGGACGATTACCCGACAATGGGGTGTATGAGTGAAACGACCGTCACCAAAAACGACCAGCAGTCACGCTACGAAGCTCATATCAGCGGGGAACTCGCCGGGTTCGCCGAATTCCGACGCGAGGGGGACGTCATCGTCATGCCCCATACCGAAACATTCGAAGCCTTCAGTGGCCAAGGTGTCGGCAGCGCTCTGGCGCGCTTCGCCCTCGACGACATTGCTTGCCAGGACTTGTCGGTGCGTCCGGACTGCACCTTCATCAAAGGGTGGTTGGACAAGCACCCCGACCACCCGGTGAACGTTATTTGAGCCCCCAAGTGCGTAGGTGGGGCTGAGCCTTTTCCAAAGCTCAGCCCCACCTACGCGCTCTCACACTGGGCACTTCAACGGATTGTGCGAGTGGCGGCATTCATCCGACTACGAGCATCACCCCGTAGGAAGCCAAGCAGGCAACCGATATCGAGACGATGCCGGGGATCAGGAACGAATGGTTGAAGATGTACTTTCCGATCCTCGTCGTCCCGGTATCGTCCATCTCGACCGCAGCTACCACGGTGGGATACGTGGGTAGCAGGAACAGCGCCGAGGCCGCCGCGAAACATCCGACCAGCACCGACGCTGGAAGCCCAAGAGCCGCAGCAACCGGCATGAACGTAACCGTGGTTGCGGCCTGCGAGTAGAGCAACGATGCAGCCAGGAATAGCACCACGAACAACAGCCACGGTGCCGAGTGGATGACTCCCGATCCGGCAGCTTTGATGGTGTCGATGTTTGAACTCACGAAGGTGTTGCCTAGCCAAGCGACCCCCATCACGCAGATGGCAGCAGAGGTGCCACTTTTATAGGTTGCCTGAGAAGTGATCTCGTTGAGCGGGACCTTACACAGGGTGGCTATGACGAGGGCAGCAGTCATCATAAAGGTCATGATGGCGGCGCCTCGCGGCAGCGGGGGTTTGTCCACGGCGGTGATGGCAGCGGCATAAGCCATCACCACGACCAGGGATACCACGAAGATTATCAGCGAACGCCTTGCGTAAGGCTTGATGTTGTAGTTGTCCGCCCCCCGATGCGAGATTTGGCCCTTTTCCAGTCGCTGTAGATAGACCGGGTCGAGTTCCAACTCGCATCCGAGTTTTGAGGAAACAACCGCACCAATCATCGAGCCAACGTAACCCCCAACGATCGAGACCAGGATCAGTTTCGGATACGAAACCCCCAAGGGGCCAACAATGGCCGCCATCGCCACCATCGCCGCCGAAATCGGAGAGGCACATATGCCGATCTGCGAGGCCACCGCCGCGATGGATAGTGGGCGTGAGGGTCTCACCTTCTGTTCCTTCGCCACTTCCGCAATGACTGGAAGAGTGGCGAATGCGACATGTCCGGTACCACACAACACGGTCATGAAGAACGTCACGGTGGGCGCCAGGAAGGTGATTCTCTTCGGGTTGTGCCGTAGTATCCGTTCGCTGAGCATCACCAGCAGTTCTAGGCCGCCGGCTACTTCCATCGCCGCCACGCAAGAAATCACTGAGATGATGACCCCAATGACGTCCCACGGAATACCAGTACCTGGGTCGACCTTGCAGTCGAGTAATCCCAGGACGATGACGCCGGCACCCCCTGCATAGGCGATGCCAAGTCCTCCCTTGCGTGCCCCCAGGAAGATGAATAGTAGGACGACGACCAGTTGAATGAAGAGCATCATCGTGTGTCAGCAACGCTCGGACACGAATGTCCTGGGATCCTCCGGGAGACCGCGGTCACTCGGCTCGTAGGTACGTCCGGAATACCGGGGGTGCAGGAAGTTCTGGGTCGACATGATCTCGTCCAGCCTTTCCTCCGGGATGAGGTCGTGTTCGAGGACGACCTCACGAACTGACTTTCCGGTACGGGCAGCTTCCTCACCAATGAGGTCGCCCTGATAGTGTCCAATCACATCATTCAGGTAGGTCACGATACCGATGGAATTGGTGACATACTCCCGGCACCGCTCCACATTTGCGGTGATCCCGTCAATGCACTTGCTACGCAACGTGTCGCAGGCATTGGTCAGCAGGTGGATAGACTCGAACATTGCTTGCGACAGCGCCGGTTCCATCACATTAAGTTCTAGCTGACCGGCCTCGGCAGCGAAACAGACAGTGACATCGTTTCCAAATACTTTGAAGCAGATCTGATTGACGACCTCGGGAATGACCGGATTCACCTTCGCCGGCATAATGGACGATCCCGCCTGCATCTCTGGAAGGTTGATTTCCTTGAGCCCAGCCCTCGGTCCAGATGAAAGCAATCGTAAATCGTTGCAGATCTTGGAGATCTTCGCTGCTAGGCGTTTGATAATAGAATGGACAGCAATGTAGGCGCCGTTGTCGTAAGACGATTCCATGAGGTTGGTGGAGGGACGAATCGGGTATCCAGTCACCTCGGCCAGTTTCTTGGCAGCAAGTTCAGCATATCCGTCTGGAGTGTTGATCCGAGTGCCGATGGCGGTGCCGCCCAGGTTGACCTCTACGAGGAGATCGCTTCCGACATCAAGCCGGTCCAGTTCAGCACGGATGTTGTGCGCGTACCCGTCAAACTCCTCACCCAAAGTCATGGGGACGGCATCCTGCAATTGGGTGCGCCCCATCTTCAGCACATCGGCAAATTCCTTAGCCTTGGCATCGAAACTGTCTGCGAGATCGGCGACGGCCCGCTTCAATCCCTCTAGCAAGGCGTACACCCCGAGCCGAAACCCGGTGGGGTAGGCGTCGTTAGTCGACTGGGACTTATTGACGTCATCGTTGGGGTGGATGACGTCATAGGTGCCCTTCGGGTATCCCAACATTTCGAGAGCCAAATTGGCGACGACCTCATTGGTGTTCATGTTGATCGAAGTTCCCGCTCCTCCTTGGAAGGAATCAGTCGGGAATTGGTCCATACAACGCCCATCATCCAAGATCGCATCGCATGCAGCGACAATGGCGTCAGCGACATCACTCGGGAGAACCTTCAACTGCTTGTTCGTCAGAGCTGTTGCCTTCTTCACCTGAACCATTCCACGAATGAAGTCAGGCTCGTCGTTCATACATCCGCGTGATATTTGGAAATTCTCTAAAGCCCGCAAAGTATGAATTCCATAGTAGTGCTCATTCGAGATTTCCCGTTTCCCAAGAAGATCTTCTTCGATCCGAATCTCAGTCAAATTTACTCCTAACCAATATATGTTGTTTTGTCGTCTAAACCCGCGCGCCTAATCTTTAACCACATACATAGAAGCAGGGTTATTGAAGGCGAAAATAGAGATTTTATATAAGCCAAGAAATGGCGCTCCATTAGGTACCAGAAAATAGCCATCATTCCGAATAGTCCACAACCGCAAACTACAAATTTTGCACGGAATGAATAGCGATAAGCCCACCTCCTTATGGACACCACATATCTAGGCATATTAGCACGCCTCCAGATGATGGACAACCTGACCCCCGACGGGCAAGATCAACCCATGCCTACACGCTCTGAA
Organism: Cutibacterium sp. 37298; assembly: GCF_023838685.1. Lineage (NCBI taxonomy): Bacteria > Bacillati > Actinomycetota > Actinomycetes > Propionibacteriales > Propionibacteriaceae > Cutibacterium > Cutibacterium sp. 37298. The sequence goes on along the minus strand of NZ_JAJNRJ010000001.1, from coordinate 514,392 downwards.
CCGCATCACCCGAGAGCCCTGCTTGCTCCTGTCATCCCAGGTGAGATAGGTAGAAAGCGCGTCGGCGCGCATAATATTTTGAGGATACGATAGTCGAAAAAGGATTCCCCGTGCCTACTTCCTCCGCCGGATCGCACCGCGCCTGGCTCATGGTCGGGGCCGGTATTTCTCTGCTAGCCGGCCTTGACGGCGCCCTGCTACTACTCGGAGTGTGGTCACCAGTGACGTCGACGCGACTATCCGAGTGGCATGGACCCCTCATGGTGCTCGGGTTCGTTGGGACCGTCATCTGTCTGGAACGTGCGGTGGCCCTCGGCCATCGCCTCGCCTTCCTCGTCCCGGCCGTGTCCGGGCTTGGCGTCATCGTCCTGCTGGCGCCTCTGCCCTTCGACTCCGCCCGCGCCGGGCTGGCTCTGCTCACTCTTGCCCAATTGGGGCTGCTGACCATCTACGTCCCCCTATGGCGGCGCAGCCACGACGACGCCATCGTCATCCAGGGCGCCGGAGCCTTCTGCGCCGCTGGGGCCGCCGCCCTGCTGACAACCGGGGTACACGTGTCCCAGATCGTCGGATGGCTGGCCTGTCACATGATCCTGACGATCTGCGGGGAGAGGTTGGAGTTGTCACGACTGACGATGGCGCGTAATCGCGCCCTACCAGCCTTGTGCCTGGCGGTGGTAGCAGCCCTACTCGTCTCGGTGGTCAGCCCGGCGATCGGATGGCGAGTACTCGGTGTGGTACTCATCGGACTGGCGGTGTGGTTATGCCGCCATGACGTTGCCCGTGGCGGTCTGAGACGCGGCGGCCAGGCCGCTTATATTGGCACCCTGCTCATGGTCGGCTACCTGTGGCTCGCAACGGCCGGTATCGTCTGCACGGTTCAAGGACCACCCATTTCCCGAAGTGGGTATGACGCCGTCGTCCACTCGCTCTTCCTCGGATTCACCATGGGGATGATCCTCGGCCACGCCCCCATCATCCTGCCCGCCGTGTTGCAGGTCCGGCTGAAATGGACGACGTGGTTCTGGCTCCCCGCCTTCCTGCTGGAGGCCTCCCTGCTGGTACGCATCGGCATCGGGGACGGGTTGGACCGTTCCGCCGCGGTGCAGGCGGGAGGGACCGTCAACGTACTCAGCCTATTGACCCTAGTCGCTGTCGTCGCCACGCATATCCAGCCCCGCAACAGAGCCGGAACGCACCCGAAATCCACTCCACGCTCCCAGTCAGGAGAGGACCATGCCTGAGATCACATCCGCGCCCATCGATCGCAAACCTGATACGGATAAGCGCAGTTGGCACCGTAAAGCGTCACGTCCGGTATCAGGGTGGCTGGTAGCCCTGCTCATTGTGGCGGTTGCGAATCCGTGGATTCCGCAGTCACGCTGGCTGCTGGTGCACATGGTCACACTCGGCGTAGCGACTACCTCGATCATGGTGTGGGGCCAGTACTTCACCGAGGCGATCCTGCACAACAACCTCACCGACACTGACCGTAGTCGTCAGGTATTACGTATCAGACTTCTCACAGTCGGCATCGTCATCACCTGTATCGGCATGGTGGTGACCTGGCCATGGATGACCGTCACCGGCGCCGCTGTCATCGGATCGATGCTGACCTGGTACGCCTTCGCTCTAGGCCGCCAAGTCCGCCACGCTCTGCCGGGACGGTTCGACTCGACGGTGTGGTTTTACTGCGCGGCCGCGTGTCTACTGCCACTGGGGGCGACCCTCGGCACGATCATGGCCTTCTCCCCCACCGAGCCGTGGCGAACTCGCCTATTGGTGGCCCACCAGGCGCTCAACCTGCTCGGCTTCGTCGGTCTGACCGTCGTCGGCACCCTCATCACTTTGTGGCCGACCGTGCTGCGCACCAAGATGCAGCCCGCCCAAGATCGCCACGGGAAAATCTCCCTGTACGTCATGCTCGTTGCGGTGGCGGCGACAACCACCGGCGCCCTGTGCGGGTTGTGGCGGCTGGCTGCCCTCGGTGTGATGGCCCACATCGTCGGAATCTGTATCGTGCTAGGCGACCTGGTGGCCTGCGCTGTCCACAAACCGCCGCGCGACTTCCCCGGGTTCACCATAGAGGCTGCTATCTGCTGGATGTTGGTGTGGCTCGTCTGGCTGGCATGGAAGTTAGCCTCCAACGGCACCAGGCTGCTCGCTGACGACATCTTCACCCTGTCGGTACCCGTCATCGTCGGATTCCTGCTCCAGCTCCTCATCGGCGCGATGAGCTACCTCATGCCGATGGTCATGGGCGGCGGGCCGAAGATCGTCCGAGCCACCAATGCCAAAATGCATGCCTACGGAGCACTGCGCGCCACGATCACCAACGCCGGCCTGTTGCTGTGGGTGCTCGCGATGGGCACTTGGACCCGTCGCATCGGCATGGTGCTGACCGTCGTCGGATTGGCCACCTTCCTGCCGGCGACTGCGGCGATGGTGCGCACCGGAGTGCCCATGCTCAAAGAGAAGGGACGCCAGATGGCGGCTCAAAAGGCTGCTTCGGAGAAAGGCGAAGCCCCCGATCCCGACAAAGGGCCGGCCCAGGCTGCGCCTACCGCCTCCCTAGATCGCTCCGCCGTGGCCGGGGCCACCAGCAAGCCCGCTAAACCTGCTCCCACAGCTCCTCCAGATCGCCGCTCCTTCGTCGGGGCTTTCGCCGGTCTGGCCACTGCCCTGACGGCGGCCGCGGTCGGCCACCATCTCGACCAGACCACACTCACCAATGACACCAACGGTTCGGCAGCGGTCGTCGGGCACGTCGCCCCCACCGGTCACACCACGACAGTCAACATCACTGCCAAGGGGATGAAATACCACCCCAGCACCATCACCGTTCCAGCTGGTGACCAGCTCGTCGTCGAGATCACTAACAAGGACCCCAACCAGGTCCACGACCTTCAATTCGCCAACGGGGCTCACTCATCACGCCTCGCCCCCGGAGACCACGCCACCGTCAAAGTCGGAGTCATCACCGGGCCAACCGAAGGCTGGTGCACCGTCGTCGGACACAAATCGATGGGAATGGTACTCGACGTACAAGTCGACGGCATGTCCGGCGTACACGATCGGGACGATCACGTTGATTCTGCCGATCCGCGTCGCAGGATCGACTTGACCAAGGCCCCGGGCAAGGATTTCAGGACCCGAGATGCAGTGCTACCACCACTGATGACCGGACGTGTTCACCGGATGACGCTCATCGCCCAGGAGTCGGTACAGGAGATCGCTCCCGAGACCACCATCGACGCGACGACCTACAACGGCCGTTACATGGCTCCGGTTATCCACGCCCGCATCGGCGACGAGATAAGGGTCCATCTGGTCAACAGGGGCACTATGGGTCACTCTTTGGACTTTCACGCCGGTACGGTCTCCCCGACCAGGGTCATGCGCACCATCGCTCCGGGGCAGGAGTTGGACTACAACTTCACCCTGCATCGCGCCGGGATCTGGCTCTACCATTGCTCCACCGCCCCGATGTCGGCCCATATTGCAGCAGGCATGTTCGGGGCCGTCATCGTGCCGCCGCACGACCTGCCTCGGGCTGATCGGGAGTTTTACCTGGTGCAGTCGGAGACTTACCTCAGTGAGCACAATGGGGCGGAAGTTAACACCGCCAAGATTGCCAACGAAACCCCTGATCTAACGATGTTCAACGGCCACGCCAACCAGTACGTCTTTGAGCCCCTCAAGGCCAGGGTCGGTGAGCGGGTGCGCATCTGGGTGCTCGCGGCTGGCCCAAGCCGGGGGTGCTCCTTCCACGTCGTCGGAACCCAGTTCGACACCGTTTTTAAGGAGGGCGCCTACACCCTTAAACGTGGCAATCCGGAAGGTGGCGGCTGCCAAGCCCTCGACCTGGCCAGCGCGCAGGGTGGTTTTGTCGAGATGGTCTTTGAGGAGCCAGGACGCTACACCTTTGTTAACCATTCCTTCGTGGAGATGGAGCGTGGCGCTAAGGGATTCATTGAGGTGACGACATGAGCACTCGGCACGATGACACCGCGAGCCTGGTCGATCCGGGGTCACAGAAGCGTATCGACGAGGTCGCCGACGCCCTGAGACGACGTGGCGGTTCAGCGACGAGCGCCGAACTGGCCTCCGACCTGGGGATTCACCCCTCGACGGCGCGATTCCACCTCGACCGTCTCGTCGAGCAAGGACGAGTGAAGGTGGCACGTCGGCATCGGGCGACCCGGGGGCGCCCGCACACCGTCTTTACCCTCGTCAGCGACGAAGGGCCGCGAGCCTATCGGTTGCTAGCTCAGATGCTCGTCGATGAGGTTGCCCTCAGCGACAACCCGACAGCTATGGCCATACGCATTGGTCAGCGTTGGGGTCGGCATCGCCGCGGCGACCTCATCGCAGTGCTCGATGACATGGGCTTCTCCCCGGCCGCAGAAGAGGGCGGCATCGTGCTGCGCCACTGTCCCTTCCTCGACCTGGCCCGCGATCACCCCCAGGTGGTGTGTTCCCTGCACTGTGGGGTCGTCGAGGGTGTGACGGGGCAAGCCGCGACTATCGACGCTAACCCCGGAGTCGGGTGTGTGGTACACACCTGAGTGACGGATGCCCTTGAGGGGGATTAGGGGCAGAACCTCAGTCGCCTAGACCGGTTCCGACCTGACGGGCCGCCTTAACCCATGGGTGGTCGGCAGGTACGTATTTAACCTTGCCAGCGACGTCTTTCAACGCAACGGTCGTGGCGTCTCCGCCCTGAGCGGCGACCATGATGCCGAACTCACCGTCGTCAACGAGCTTGGCACCCATGGTTCCCAGCCGGGTCGCGAGCAGACGGTCGTGGGCGCACGGGATACCACCGCGCTGCACATAGCCCAGGATCGAGACTCGCGATTCCAGCCCGGTGGCCTCCTCAAGCTGAGTAGCCAATTTGAGGGTATTGTCGCGCATGGAATGCTCAAGGTCCTTCTTGGCCTTCTTGGCAGCCGCCTTTGTCTCAGGGGTCTTGGAAGCGTCAACGAGGGCCTGAGCTCCGGCCATCGCGGCCGAATCAGCCTCATCGCGAGCTCCCTCAGCCACCGCGATGACCGAGAAGTTCAACCCCTGCTTTTGTCGGTTTTCCACCGCCTGGACGATGGAGTCCAGCTTGTAGGGCACCTCGGGCAGCAGGATGACATCAGCACCACCAGCGATGCCCGAACCGAGGGCCAACCACCCGGCACGGTGGCCCATGATCTCAGCGAGAATGATGCGGTGGTGGGAATGGGCGGTGGAGTGCAGCCGGTCGATGGCCTCCGTGGCAATCTCCAGTGCTGTCGAAAACCCGAAGGAGTCGTCGGTTCCGACGATGTCGTTGTCAATCGTCTTGGGCAGATGCAGGACGTTCAGCCCGGCCTTAGCGAGCTTGTACGCGTTCTTGGCGGTGCCACCACCGCCCAAAGTCACCAAAGCGTCAAGCCCCAGCTTCTCGTAATTCTCGACGATGGTGGGCACCATATCCCGTTCCTCGCCGTCGATAATCATGTGATTGACCTTGTCACGGCTAGTTCCCAGGATGGTCCCGCCGACCGTCAGGATGCCTGAGAGGGCACGCGGGCCAAGGGAGATGGTGCGGTTTCCCGCCAATCCAAGAAAGCCGTCCTGAATACCGATGAGCTCCATGTCGTGCTGGCGGATGGCAGCCTTGCCAAATCCGCGGATAGCGGCGTTGAGCCCGGGGCAATCACCGCCTGCGGTGAGGATGCCGACCTTCTTCTTTCTGGACATGACGACTCCTGATCTGTGTCGGGTGGTACCTATCCTTCCATGGATGGCGCCGACAACACTGCGGTCCACTGTGGCAATCATGTGCGTCACTGTGACGACTGCCATTCGTCGTGGCAGCTGGCGCCCTACCCGGCAGGATTGCCACAGCGCCGGTGGGACGGGGCCTCGGTCAGATAATCCGCTGGGTGGAGGCGCCACTCGTCGTCGGCTTACGGAGTACCGATAAGGCGGAGCGCATGGGTGGCGGCTTTGATCTGACGGTCACTGATGGGAGCCTCGCCCCGGCGTGACATGCCCTGCTGCATAGGTCATTGATGGATGGTTCCGCCGCTGCGACCGCACAGTTATAGACACCTCTATCCGTGAAGAGCCATATTCTCGAGGTTCAACGCCTTCACCTTGAGACATCCAGTAGCCAAAACCGATCTGACCCGGAACTGCTCCGAGGCAGACGTTCCCCACCACCGACGACCCGTATCGTCGACGGTCCGTAATCCAACCGGACTGGTGCATTCTCACCTATTGACAGCCATTAGTGGCTATGCCATATTCGTTCACAGTGCGAACGAAACGGTGCCACTGGTCTTGTGGACCCGGCACCAGCCACCGGCTCTCAACGAGGAGAAGTCATGAACACGTTGCGATTGCGAACCGCTCTGGGACTCGCCTTCATCGCCACGATTAGCGGAACTATGCCACTAACCGCTACGGCCACTCAGCCCTATCCCCCATCAACCAAACCTTCCGTGCAGGTGGGTCCCACCGCCAGCTATCGCTACCCAACCGATACGCCCGGAGCCGGGCTCATCGACAAGGATGGCTCCTTCCACGTGCAACAATCTGCGGCCCTTTACGGCGCCAACGACGTGCGCGAATGGGCCTTCCTAACGGGGAACACCTTCGATGACCTAATACCCGATAAGGACCTCAATACGGCTACTAACCCAGCCAATCCCCAGGACCGCAACGATGACACCCGTGGCGCTGCAATAACTCGGTAACTGGCAAGGAAGCGACGCTGGCACCGCAACCCACTAACTATTCGCAGCCGAACTATGGCGACTTAGTCGGCTGGTGGGCAGACCCCGACACCGGCGATTGGCATGGCCTAGTACACAACGAGTTCACCCCACGCCCTTTCGGCGACAACCTGCACTACGACGCGATCGATCACGCTGTGTCACACGACCAGGGTAAGACGTGGACCATCACCGGCCACGTGCTCACCTCGCCGTGGAGCACGACGCGCGGGGACACCGACGCGTTCGGTCAACAAAGGTACAACTACAGTGACGGCGACCCGCGGTTGTTCGTCGACCAAGCATCGGGCTACTTCTACGTGTATTACGGATCGCGGGTGATTCCGAAGAGGGGCGCCGGCGGCTCCAACGTAGGGCTCTCCCACGTTGCCCGCGCACCCATGTCAGGCAAGATGGCGCCTGGAACATGGCACAAGTGGTTCGGTGGTGCATGGAGCCAGCCAGGCATTGGCGGCAGGGAGAGCAACTTGGTCCCGGTTACACCGGACGCGCCACTCGGCTACACGCCGGTGGACAGGGATTACAAACCCACCGCACCGGGCAACGTCGAAGAGCAGGTCGCGGCCGATACCCTGCCTGTCAAGTCCGACCTGTTCATCATGAACATCACTTGGGATGCCCACTTAGGCACATACATCGGTGCTCCTGAGGTGGTCAATGGCACCGCTCCCCAGCACTACTACATGACCGACAATCTGGCCACACAGAAGTGGCGTCTGATAGGTGATTCCGGCACGTGGTATCGCTGGTTCCTCGATAATGGCAACCGCACGGACTCGATGGTCGTCGGCCGCACAATGCGCTCCTATTGTTCAATCGCCTGTTCCACTTCCGATGGGGAGTACAGCGAGCTCACGATCGGCGGCAACCTGCCCCAAGCCAATATGGTGCGCACCTCACGGGCGATGCGGATAGAGAGCAACGCCGGCTTGGCGCTCGGGCAGGTGGCCGATGGCACAGCCACCACAGCCCAGCGCTGGCCCTATAAAAACAGGTTGCTCATGCCGTCGCCCTGAAGCAGTGGCAGTTCGTCGCCGTCGGCGATGGTTCGTACCGGATCCAGAACCTCGCCACGGGCGCAGCCCTAGGCGTCGATTCGGCCCACCCAGCTCACCGAGCATGGGGTGTGCGTCCACAGGCAACAGGTCTCGTAACCGAAGGACCGGCTGCCCTCGGGCAGCAGTGGTGGGTAATCCCCACGCGCAGCAAAGACGGGGTACCCGATGGCCACATGCGCGTAGTAAACCGCTACACGCAGACGGCACTCTCGCTGGGCGCGCACGGCGCCGATCTCACCCCGGTGCGCTCATGGACCGACCGCAGCGGTTCGACAGTCGGCGCCGGACGCACTGAAGCCGAGCAGGTGCTCAGGGTAAAAGCCATGGGACAGGCCCCTGATGTGGTGACCCAGCTGACAGCGGGACAAATGCGCAGCGATAAGGGCCAGCCGGTAACCTCCCGAATGACCGCCACCGATTCGCGTGGCTTGCCCGTGCACTTCACTGCCACAGGGCTGCCCGACGGGGCGACGCTCTCGCCCGACGGTAGGATTACAGGTGCCGTGACCACGGTCGGCGTTTATCAGGGCGGATCCAGTGTTCGCGCCCGTTGACCACGATGATGACGTCTTCAGCATGGCCACGGTCTGCCACGATCTCGAACCAGGTAACCCAGCCGTCGCGCCACTGCATTGAGACGCGATAGCCGCCGCGAGCCCGCAGACCGATCACCTCGCCCTCCGCCTCCCATGCCGGTGGCAGAGCGGGAAGCAAGCGAATCCGACCGTCGTGGCTCTGCAACAGCATCTCCGCGACGGCCCCTACCAGCCCTAGGTTGCCGTCCACTTGAAAGGGCGGATGGGTGGTCCACAGGTTCGGCAGCATGTTGTAGGTCAGCAACCCGCGTACCATCTCGCCAGCCCGGTATCCGTCCCCGAGGCGGGCAAAGAGCGCGGCACGCCAAGGCCACGTCCATGAGCGTCGGCTGTCGCCTACTACCATCTCAGCGCGAAATGGTGCCGCGGTAGGTGCACCCACCACCGGCGGAGGTTCCCCACAGCGCGCCTTCAGGGACACCAGCGCAGCCGCCTGCAGCTCGGGTGTGTCTGTGGTTATCTGGCGCCCGGGATAGACGGCGAAAAGATGCGAGGTGTGGCGATGCAGCTCGGTGGGATCGTCCCGGTCGTCCTGCCACTCCTGCAGTTGGCCCCAGCAGCCCACCTGGTTGGGCGCCAGCCGGTCTCGCAGGCGCTCCACCCGATAGTAGAGGTCGTCCTCGACGCCCAAGGCCCGCGAACACTCCAGCAGGTTGGTGAACAGATCCCATACGATCTGCTGGTCGTAGGCTACCCCGTCCTCGCGTGGGCCGTGCTCGGGCGACCATCCTGCCGGCGCGACGATCATCCCGTCGTCACGTTCCACTAGCTGGTGCTCCCAGAAACGACAGATCTCAGCTAGCATCGGCAGACCCCGAGTGCGTAGCCACTCGTCATCGCGAGTAAAGGCCCAGTGCTCGTAGACGTGGTGGGCGTACCAGGCACTCGCCATGGTATTGGGTTTCCACCCATTGCCCCCCAGCGGGCTCTGGGACGTGCGTGCCGTCCAGCCGGGGACATCGGGGCCACACATCGCCCGGGTAGCGGAACGGCTAGGGACAGCCACCTCCTCCACGAAGTTCAGCAAGGCCATATGCTCCTCGCTCTGGCCGGTTACCTCCGCGCCCCAGTAGTTCATCTGAACATTGATGTTCGTGTGGTAGTCACTACCCCAAGCAGGATCGTTGCTGTCATTCCACAGGCCTTGCAGATTGGCCGGCAGCCCCTCCGCCCGCGACGAAGACACGAGCAAGTAGCGACCCAGCACGACAGCGAGCTGTTCCAAGCCCACGTCGGCGGCCCCGTCGCGATAGCGTCGCAGCCGTTCGTCAGTGGGCTGCGCGTCGAGTTCTGGGACGGAACGACCCCAGCGCAAGCGACACCGGTCCATCACCGCTGAGAAGTTAGTGACATGAGCGTCGTGCAGCCGCCCCCATCCCAGGGCCATGGCCGAGCAGATTCGTTCGTCGACGACCGGCCGCGGGTTAACGCCACGCCACCCCGCTACGGCACTCAACGCATAGTCGGTACCGGCGTCAAGGACGAGCGCCAATGTAGTCGCGTCCGCGACGACAATTCGATCGCCATGGGCAATCGACCGGCCATCGCACTCCAGGACGACCAAGCTCGCACAGTAACGCAGCCCGTTGCCCAGTACACCATCGAAGACAACGGATGTGTCGCCAGCTACTCGCGAAGGCACCCCCTGCGCCGATTCGAGTCTCACCGTGCACCCGAAAGGTGCCGATGCCGAATACCGCAGCACGATGACGTCTGCCTCACGACTCGCGAAGGCCGAACGTTGGTGCCGCACGCCACCAGCATCGAAACAGGTATGCGCCACGGCACGGCGCAGGTCCAGTCCGCGCTCGTAGCCACTAACGGTCGACTCCTCGAGACCGGCGAAGCTGATCGTCACTCGACCGAAATCGAGGTAACGCCCGAAACCGTGCATCGAGGTGTCGAAAACGTCGTCAGCGACACCGCACAGACCGTTGTCGTAGTTGTTGGACCCCGCCCACAAACTGTTCTCGTTGAACTGCACCACGTCATGTGCGATGTCCCCCCGTAGGACGGCCCCAAGGCGACCGTTACCGATCGGCAACCCGTAAGCTTCCCACTCCGCTGCAGGTGAGCGATAGTGCAGGCGCCATGACTCAGCCAGCATGACACGGCGCAGTCGATGATCTCAGCACCAGTTCCGGCTCCATCAACACGCCGTGGTGCTCTCGGTCGGGTCGTTCGACCATGTCGACAAGCAGATCGATAGCGGCGGTCCCAAGATCCTAGAAGGGCTGGCGCACCGTGGTCAGTGCGACCGGGGCAAAAGCAGCCAGCGGCACATCGTCGGTGCCGACCACCGACACATCCTCGGGTACACGTCGGCCTCGATCAACCAGGGCGCGCAGAATCCCGAACGCCATGTCGTCGCTCGCCGCGAAGATAGCCGTTACCTCCTCCATTCGAGCCAGCAATGTTCCGAGCCTCCAGCCAGACTCGGCACTCCAGTCACCGATGAGCACCGGCGGCTCGGGGCACCCGTGCTCGGCCAGCGTCGCCGCCCAGCCCGCCTGACGGCCCGACGCGTCGGCCCAAGTGCTGGGTCCGGCAACGTGCCATACGGTGTCGTGCCCAAGTTCCAGCAGGTGCTCCGTGGCTAGTACGCCTATCCGCTCCTGGTCGATGCACACCGCGTGGTGCCCAGTGCCGTCCGAGAAGTCATCCGGCACCGCCTCGCTCGAGGAGCCACCAAATACGACAGCAGGTAGCCCTCTTGCCGCTTGCGCGAGAGCATCGACGTCATAGACCGGGACCGCCACGACGATACCGTCGACTCCCTGCTGACGCAGGTGTTCGATGCTCTGACACACCGCTTCGGGGACAGTCGATGTCACCGACGCTGCGGCCACGTAATATCCGTGGCGGCGGGCGGCCGACGTCATAGCGGCCACGTAGGCAGCACGGGAGTAAGCGACCGAGCCCTGGGTCAGGACCCCTAACGTCATCGTGTGCCCGGTCACCAGCGCTCGAGCGATGCCAGTGCGCCGGTAGCCCAATTCGTCGATCGCCAATTCCACCTTGAGTCGGGTTACCTCGGATACGTTCGTTTGGCCTCGAACCACCCGCGACACCGTTTGGGGAGACACGGCAGCCCTCTTGGCCACGTCGGCCATTGTCGGTGCCCTACCGGTCAGAGGCGAGGAGAAGCCGCTCGCGGACATGTCACACGTATCGGCGGTTGTAGACACCGAGCACGGCGATGACGACGCCCAGGGCAAGAGCCATGATTCCTGCCTGGACCCATCCCGTGGTACGCATCGCCACCATGACGACGACGCATGCGCCCAGTACCAGCGCAAGCGCCAGCCACCCAAGCACTTGAGACATTTTGTCAGACACGGATTACCAGTTCCTCTCACTTGAGTCCGCCGCCACCGATGCCGGTGACTAACCGCTTTTGGATGATCGCATAGAGCAAAAGCACTGGAACCATCACGATGACCATGCCGGCGTATAGGCGACCATAGTCGGCGGCCGCCCGCTGAGCCTGGAACAGGTTCAACAGACCGACTTGCAAGGTCTTATGCTCTCCGGGGATGAGGGTGAGAGAGATGATGAAGTCGTTCCAGAAGCTCAGGAAGTTGAACAGGATCACCGTGGAGATGGCTGGGCGTGCTATCGGCACCATGATCGACAGCATTGTGCGCAGTCTGCTCGACCCATCCAGTGCTGCGGCCTCCTCGTAGATCGCAGGGATGGTGCGAAAAAACGAGACTAGCAGGTAGATAGTGAACGGCAGGCTGGTGGCAGCATAGACCAGAGCCAGCACCGCGAGGTTGTCGATGAAGAAGCCGTTCGGCAGCCAGGATGCCAGCGCCTTATCCCAGCCCAACAACATGAGGAAAATCGGGACGACGATGTAGTTGACGTTAATGAACAGGCCGGCCATGAGGAAGCCCTCTACCAGCGCCCGTCCTCGGAAGGGGACACGAGCGATAGCGTAGGCTGCAGGGATTGCGACGGCCAGTGAGAAGACCAGACCAAGCACGGTCACGAATAGTGAATCCGTAAAGTAGATGCCCATCTTGGCGGTGACGAAGGCGTCGACGAAGTTCTGCCAGTGCAGTCCGTCGGGCAGCCGCCACGGACTGCCGAAGAATTCGGGCTTCGTCTTGAAGGCGGCCATGACGACCCAGGCCACCGGGACGATGACGAGAATGCTGATGACCACTAGAAGGGCGTGGGCGGCCAGTCGGTAGCGCCGGTCGGCACGCAAGGGGGTCGGGACGGCGCTCATGAGTACTGAAGGACTTCTCTGCGAGTCACGTGGCTGATCAGCATCGCGACGAGGAACGAGAACAGGAACGTCACCACACCAATCGCCATACCGTAACCATAAGCTGAGTTAGTGAACGCCTGCTTATACATGTAGTTGAGCAGCACCTCCGAGCTACCATTAGGCCCGCCATCAGTCAGAGCCTTGACCAGCACGAAGGCGAGATTCACCGAACTCAGCACGAAGAAGGTGAGGGTGGTGCGGATGTTGCTCCAAATCAGGGGAATGGTGATCGATCCCAACTGAGTCATCCGCCCGGCACCATCCAGCGAGGCCGATTCGTAGATCTCGACTGGCACCGACGACATGCCGGCCATGTAGAGCACCACGTAGTAGCCGAGCGATTGCCAGACCATGGCGATGGCAACGGAGTACATGACCACGTTCTGATCGCCGAGCCAGACTGGCCCGTGTCCCAGTCCCAGCGCTTGCAGGAGGCCGTTCACCAGTCCGTTGTTTTGATCGAAAACTGCCGAGAAGATGGCTGCCACGACGACGATGGACAGCACCGACGGCAGGTAGAGCACAAACCGGTACCAGCCAGCTCCCACCAAGGTCTCCCGGGTAAGGACCGCCGCGATAAAGATGGAACTGCAAATGGTCACAATCGTCACTACGACGAGGATAAACAATGTGTTCTCAAACGCCCGGACGAAAGTGGGATCGTGAACAAGGGCGGCGAAGTTGTCCAGCCCGATGAAGCTAGGGGCATTTCCCAGCCCATTCCAGTCGAACAACGACATACGAAATACGTTGAGCGTCGGATAGACGAGGAAAAGTACATAAAGGACCAGCGCCGGCAGAATGCACAATGCAGCGAAGGGGCCGGCACCGCCCATAGGCGTGCGGCGACGGGCCCGGCGACCGGCTGGAACAGTCGTTATGGGAAGAGTCAAGACAGTCTCGATTCATCCATGATCAACACAGAGGAATCAGGGGTCAGTAACCGCCCAGCTTGTTGCTGGCCTCGTTGACCTTCGCCTGCCAGTCCTTGACCGACAGTTTTCCACTAGCCACGGAGTCCACCGAGTCGAGCAGCGCGGTTTTAATGTCGATGCCGGGTACGGCCTTGGCGGACTTGAATCCACCGATGGTCGACTTGAGGCCTGGCTCGTCGTAGACGGTATAGAAGGGTGCCACTTCGGCCAGCAGGCCCTTTGTTCCGGTCTTGGTAGGCATTGCTGCACCAGCCTTGGCGAATAAGTCAGTGGCCTTGTCGGAGTAGAGCCAGGCGATGAAGGTTTTCGCCGAGGCCTTATTCTTCGCGCCACTGGGGATCCACACACTCTCGATAAAGCTAGTGAGGTGCCGGTCTTCCTTCTTCATGGCCGGCACTGTCGTGAGCCCCCACGCGAAGCCTGCGCTGCGCGGAGCGTCTTTCATCTCCCCCGCCACCCAGGAACCGTCAGGGCAGAAGAGCGCCTTGTCCACCATGAGGGCTGCCTGGTTCTTGGTGTAATCCTGGTTGTTCGCGTAACCGACCGTCTGCGGCAGGGTGTACTACGTCAGGAGCTTGCCGACGAGGTTGAGCACTTGGGTAGCTTCACTGCCCGTCCAGATGTTCTTCTCGTAGCTCATCACCTTCTTGAAGTAGTCATCACCGCCGATGCTCGACAGCAGCGCAAAGAAGAAGGTGTCAAAATATCCGGCCGTCGGGTAAGTGAACAGCGATATGCCCTTCGCCTTAACTTCGTCACCCAGAGCGAAGAACTCGTCCCAGGTAGCCGGTAACGTCCAACCATTCTTTGTGAAGAGGGTCTTGTTGTAAACCAGTCCAGCCGGGGCCATGAACGTCGGCGCCAGCATCAGCCGGTCGTCATCATAAGGATTGGTGGTGAGGTTACCCACCATACCCGGCAGGAGTTTGTCGCCGACGGTCGTGGTCTCGCCTTTGTTAGTGATCTTGAGAATGTCGTTAAGTGGTTCCAGCGACTTGTTCTGCACAAATTTGTCAGTGAAACCAGTTTTGCCACCCACACCCATAAACACGACATCCGGAAAGTTGCCTGCCGCCACCTGCGGCGTCAACTCCTGATCGATGGTCTTACTGACGGTGAGCTCGACTTTGGCACCAGTGGCCTTCTCGAAGGCTTCGGCGACCTGCTTGTAGATGGCTGCGCCGTAAGCATTCTCGAAAGCGGCGACCTTAATAACCCCGCTGGCCTTCCCCGCACCACCCGAGGTAGACGCCGTGGTTCTCGAACCCGGAGAGCAGGCGGCTAGGGGGACAGTAGCCGCGGAGGCAGCCAGGCCGACCATAAGGGCTCGTCTAGTGAGTTGCATGGGAAGTCCTCTCGCGCGGACAGAAGGCATAACGAGTGCTCGGGTCACCCCGCTGTGACCCTGCGCTCCCTGTCATTCAGTAGTTTGGCACGAGATGTTATCGATGTCATGAGTTCTCAGAGATCGCCGAGATTATGGCATTGATGCTGCTCTACCCCCTCTCCGGTGAGAGGTGACGCAGCCGCCATCGGTGAAAGCTTTGAGACCATTCCGGACCGCAAGATTGTGTGTGGTAGTGATGGCATCACCGAGCATCACCTCAGCGATCTATCAACTTGCCACATCCGACAGGAAGCGCCAGTCGAGCTAAGCGATTTGTCAGTCACTCCGGCAGGTACCCTACCGAGATAGGACGGCAGAGGGAGGGGGACATGCATTCAGCAGTAGTGGGTGCGGAACGCATCGATCATGGCACGATGAGGACGATTAATCTTGCCCTCCTACTTGGAGCCCTGCGATCAGAACCGATCTCCCGCGCGGAGTTATCCCGAAGGACCCATCTGTCCAAGGCCAGCATCACCAACCTGGCCGCCGAGCTGGCGGCGAGGGGGCTCGTGCGCGAGGGAAGCCCGGACCGCAACGGCACAGTGGGGCGCCCCGGCACCATGCTTACGCTAGAAGGTGCGCGTGTGTGCGGTGTCGGGCTGGAGATCAACGCCGAGTACCTCGCCGTGTGTGTTGTAGACCTGTGCGGGACAGTGCTATACGACCGGGCTCAGCCATTCGACGTGGCTTCGCTACCCATCTCCGATGTCCTCGACGAAGTTGCCGGGATCATGCGGGATACCTTGGAACAACTCCATAGCGCACGACGGCACGTGGCCCAGGTCATGGTGTCCGCGCCGGGTGTGATCAAGCAGCCCGCAGGTACCGTCCACCTGGCTTCGAACCTCGGTTGGCGCGACGTCCCTTTGCGTTCACAGCTGCTCCAGCGACTGGACGCCGACATCAGCTTGCAGGTGGAGAACGACGCGAAACTCGCAGCGGTCGCCGAGTACCGCAGATATGAAGACTCCGACGTACGGGACCTGGTCTACCTGTCCGGGGACATCGGCGTCGGCGCTGGTATCATCGCGGCTGGCCAGCTGATGCGCGGCTGGTCGGGATTTTCCGGAGAAGTCGGGCACCTGCACCTCGACCCCCGCAACCTACCCTGCCACTGTGGCCGCACAGGCTGTTGGGAGGCGCGCGTCGGCCTACCCGAGTTCCTGGCGCATACCGGGGACCGACTGGACGCCCAACCTATCGACCGGTTACTCATCCAAATTCAGGATCGTGCAACCCGTGGGGACCAGCAGGTCCTCAATGCCCTCGATAACCTGGCTACCAGCCTGGCCGAGGGCCTCAGCGTGGTCATCGACATGCTCAATCCCCGTGTGGTCGTCCTGGGCGGCTACTTCAGCTGGTTCACTGACTTCCTCATTCCGCCGATAGCAGCCGATCTGACCGCCCGCCGACTGGATCCAGGCGCGGGTGCGCTGCTCGCCGGTGCACAACTCGGCATGGTCTCTTCCGCCCATGGGGCTGCCCTGACGGCCCTAGACAGTGTATTCGCCAACCCTTTATCCGTTCCTCGATGCTGACGCCATCACCCCCTCTTCCCCAAGCACGAGGCATCCGGATCGGGGCCCGGTGCCAGGCACCCAATCCGGGACCGGCGGTCCGGAGAGCATTGACAGTCGTGTGGCCGCATGTCATATTTTCGGCAGAACATGAACATTTAAGCTGAGGGAGCCCGATGTCTAGCAGCACGTCTCAGACCACCAGCCGGGCAGGGCGGTTGACCCTGCCCGTGGAGAAGGGCATGGATGCGCAGGTCGCAGAGCTGCTCGAGCGACTCCAAGCCGATGCTGTGCGCAACAGCGACGGCACCGAACTACCGGAGATCGTTAACGAGCTCGCCACGAAGATCTACCAAACCTACTTCGTAGGGCGCGGAGACCAGGACTGGGCCCGAACCCACCCCCGGGAGTTAGCCCGGATCTACCTGATGAGCGAACGGACCCCAGCGCTAGCAGACGGTGAGCTATCGATCGACCTGATGACGAATTGGTTCGTTGACCAGGTGTATCCCGACACCGACTGCGATGTCGAGCGGTGGTGGCAGGTGATTGATCGCATCACCGGGGATGTCATCGCCCCCGGCGCATGGCATGTTGACCCAGCCGGTTTGAGCGTGACGATCGACCAAGCCCAGGCCGGGCACGTCTACACCGTCGGTTTCCTGGCTGTGCAGCGCTGGGACCCCACCCAGATGTATAACTATCTCACCAACGGTTGGGCCGACGATCCACAACGGATCAAAGAATCGCCCTACGACATCCGCTATCCCCAGACCTGGCAGCACGTACGCCACGCCTTGGACCAGTGGCTGGCCGATAACCCTCAGGTCGACGTAGTACGCTTCACGACCTTCTTCTACCACTTCACCCTCGTCTACGGTTCCGATGGAACCGAGCGCTTCGTCGACTGGTTCGGCTACTCCGCCTCCGTCTCGGTACCTGCAATGGAAGCTTTCGAGAAACGCTTCGGCTACCCATTGCAGGCCGAGGACTTCATCGACGAGGGTTGGTACAACTCGCCTTTCCGGGTACCCCGCAAGTCCTTCCGGGACTGGATCTCTTTCCAACACGAGTTCGTGACATCCCACATGGCCGAGCTGGTGGAACAGGTTCATGCCGCCGGCCGCGAGGCCATGATGTTCCTAGGCGACAACTGGATCGGCACTGAACCCTATGAGCCCCATTTCGCGCACACTGGAATAGACGCGGTAGTCGGATCCGTGGGCAGCGGGGCCACCTGCCGAATGATCTCTGACATCCCCGGCGTCCGCTACACGGAGGGACGCCTGCTGCCATATTTCTTCCCCGACGTCTTCCATCCGGGTGGAGATCCGGTGACCGAGGCCAACGCCTCGTGGCTAGCTGCACGTCGCGCCATCGTGCGCTCTCCCCTGGACCGAATCGGCTACGGCGGATACCTGAGCCTGGCCGTCCAGCACCCCGAATTCGTAGACCGCATGGAAGAGATCGTCAACGAGTTCCGCACTATCCATGCGGCTGCCGCCGGTCAGCGACCCATCGCTACCGGCCCCCGGGTTGCCATCGTGAACTGCTGGGGGGCGCTGCGCAGCTGGCAGACCCACATGGTCGCCCATGCCCTGCACTACCGACAGGCCTACTCGTACCTCGGCGTCCTTGAGTCGCTCAGTGGGCTGCCGTTACAGGTGGACTTTCTCAGCTTCGACGACATCCGCAACGGCGTGCCCGAGGGAGTTGAGGTGCTGATCAACGTCGGTGCCGCCGGCACTGCGTTCAGCGGTGGATCCGAATGGGCCGACGAACGTGTCACCTCGGCAGTGCGCAGATTTGTCGCAGCCGGAGGCGGTCTGGTCGGCGTCGGTGACCCCACCGCCCACCCCGCCCGCGGAGCGGTCTACCAGCTCAGCGATGTCCTTGGTGTCGACCGCGAACTCGGGTGGGGCCTGAGCACGCACCGCCCCATGCATACCAGCGATCATCACTTCGTCACCCTCGATTTGTCGAGCCACTTGGACGTGGGAGAAGGCACTCCCGACGTGTTCTGCGCCAGCGCCACCACCACTGTCCTGGCAGCTCACCACGAGCAAGTAGACCTCGCAGTCAACCAGTTCGGCTGCGGCCGTGCGGTTTACCTGGCCGGACTCCCATACTCGTCGCAGAATGCTCGGTTGCTGCACCGAGCCCTCACCTGGGCCGGACACCGCGAGGACGCTTTCACCACGTGGACCAGCAGCCACGTGCGTGCAGAAGTCGCCGTCTATCCGCACAGTGACCGACTGCTGGTGATCAACAACTCTTTGGACCAGGTGACCACCACCGTGTCGACCCCTACGACGGTCCGCGAAGTGCACATGGAAGCCGCAGGGCACCTGTGGTTCGACCTCGAACTTCATCCCTTGGACATCCCAGGGTGAACCCTCCAAGGCTCAATTTAGCCTTGGAATCCTCACGGCCGGACAACAACAGGGCAAGTCCGTTCGACAGCCATTCATGAATCACCACACGCTCGCCCCAAGGAAGCCACATAAGGCTCTGCCCTTTACCGGCGCATAATTTAGGTTATCCTCTAAAGCAACGACGGCAGACCAAAGCACCACGGGAAGGAGCGCTCCATGCTCGCCTGGGTCATTCTTGCCGACCAGGTCAACAGCCGACGTCACAACGACGAGGTCCCCCATCTCCTCGCTGCCCTGACCTCCCCCGGGTTGCTGGTGAGCCCCACGGGTCACAGGGTTGGCACCCCGAACTGGGTCCTCCCTCCAGAACGGACCTCCGGTGACGAAGTCCAGGCCCTCACCACCGACCCCGCCAGCCTCATCCACGCCGTGTGGACATCAGGTTCGGGACCATGGCGTATCGGGGTCTCCTATGGCGAGGTCGACACGCCGCTGCCCGATTCCACGCGCGCAGCACGAGGCCCCGCTTACATATCGGCTCGAGAAGCAATCGACGAGTGCCGACGACGTCACGCAGCAATCCACGTCTTTGCCAACGGCACCGATGGGATGCGCCGGTTCTCCCAAGTGGCCCAGATCGTCGTCGATCTCGCCCGACGGCTGCGCCCCGCCACCCGCGATGTCGCCAAGTTCTACGATCTGTCTATGAGCAGCGACGAGACCGCACGGGCCCTCGGAATCAGCACCTCGGCCGTCAGTCAGCGACTTACCCGCGCTCGCTGGGAGTACCTCGTCGGGACTCGACAGCTCGCCGTCGACCTGGCTCAGGAAGCGCAATGACCGTCACCATGAGGATCGCGGCCACCCTCCTCGTAATCGCGGCAGTGTGGGGCGGCAAGTACGCCGTCTCCCTCATCTTCCGCGCCGCCGGGGTCCGGGCCGGTGGGAATACCGGCCTGCTGCGCGGAGGTCTGTGGATCGGCTACCTGGAGCGACTGGGAATCGTCACCGCTATCCTCACCAGCTACCCAGCCGGGATCGCTGTCATCCTCGGCGTCAAGACCCTGGCACGCTACGCCGAGCTGAAGTCGCAACCGACTCCGGGATCGGACGCGGCGCAGGCCAACAAGGAGTCGAGTGCAGCTATCGAGCAATTCATCATCGGAACGATGGCATCAGCTCTATGGTCGGTACTGCTCACGGTGACAGCTAAAGCCCTATGGGGCTGACACAGCTACACACGCGGTCCGTGACCGGCCCGGACCCCCACGATGCGCTATCAGCCCCCGGAACTCACTCAGCCCTAACCGGCTCCAGCTTCCACACTTGCTCGGCATAGTCGCGAATGGTGCGGTCCGAGGAGAACCGACCAGACTTGGTGACGTTCACCCATGCCTTGCGCGCCCAACCACGGGCGTCAGCATGATCAGCGGCCATCTTGTCCTTGACATCCCGGTAGGACGCGAAGTCGCCCAGCACATAGTAGACGTCGGGACCCTCCCAGCCGGGCTCCATGAGGCTTTGACGCAGATCGTGGAACCAGCCAGAACCATTGTCGTCGAGGGTGCCGTCGGTCAGCGTATCAATGACCCGCTTGAGGCCCGGTACATTCTCGTAATGCCAACGCGGATCGTAGTCCCGCTTGAGGGAAGGCAGCTGCTCCTCAGTGGCACCAAAAATGTAGGCGTTGTCGTCACCAACCGCGTCGAGGATCTCGACGTTGGCCCCATCCAAGGTGCCCAGGGTGAGAGCGCCGTTCATCATAAACTTCATATTCGAAGTACCCGAGGCCTCCTTGCCGGCCATCGAAATCTGCTCGGAGACGTCAGCGGCCGGAATGATGTGCTCGGCCGGGGAGACGTTGTAGTTGTGGATAAAGACGACCTTGATCCGACCGTTGATGTCCTCGTCGTTATTGACCAGACGAGCCACCTCGTTGATGAATTTGATAATCGCCTTAGCACGGATGTAACCGGGAGCGGCCTTAGCGCCAAAGACGAAAACCCGCTTCGGAACGTTGAGGCTCACGTCGTCCTTGATGCGGAAGTAGAGGTCGAGCACATAGAAGGCGTTGAGCAATTGACGCTTGTACTCGTGCAGTCGCTTGATTTGGACGTCAAAAATAGCGTCCGGATCAATCTCGACGCCCTCACGCTCGGCTACCCAAGCCGCGAAGTCGACCTTGTTAGCGTGTTTGATCTCGTTGATGCGGTCGTAGACCGACTCATCCACGGAATCAGTGTAGTTAGCGAGCACTGAAAGGTCTTTGACCCAGGCGTCAGAGCCGGTGACTCCGGTCAGCAAACTCGCCAGACGCGGGTTGCACTGGTTGAGCCAGCGACGCGGGGTGACGCCGTTAGTCTTGTTGTTGAACCGCTGCGGCCAGATTGCGTGCCACTCTTTGAGGGTCTCGTGCTTGATGATCTCGGTGTGCAGGGCGGCGACACCGTTGATGGAGTAGGAGGCGTAGCAGGCGATCCACGCCATCCATACCTGGTTGCCGCTCACCGGGGCCATGTACTCGATGGTCTGACCGTCCAGACCGCGCTTGTTCATGTCTTCGCGAAAACGACGGTCAATCTCGCGAACGATCTCGGAAATGCGCGGGAACAGGCGATCGAAGATCTGCATTTCCCACTTTTCGAGGGCTTCGGCCAGCACGGTGTGATTGGTGTAAGCGAAGGTATGGGTGACGACCTCCCACGCCTCGTCCCAACCCATACCGTGCTCATCGAGGAGGATGCGCATGAGCTCAGGGATGGACAGCACCGGATGGGTATCGTTGAGCTGGATCGAGTTGTATTTGGCGAAGCCAGTAAGGTCCTCGCCGTGGTGCTCGATGTAGTTGTCGACGATCTCCTGCAGGGAGGCTGAGCAGAAGAAATACTGTTGACGGACCCGCAGCACCTTGCCCTCGAAGGTGGTGTCGTTGGGGTAGAGCACGCGCGAAATGTCGGAAGTGCGCTCCCGTTCGACGATAGCGTCAGTGAAACGCTGGGAGTTGAAAGCCTGGTAGTCGAACTGTTCCATCGGCTCGGCTTTCCACAGCCGCAGCGTCCCGACGTTGCGGGTCCCATAACCGGTGATCGGCATGTCGTGGGGGATGGCGCGCACCCACATGTCGGCGTAGCGAACGATGCGCTGTTGCTCTTCACGACGGATGACGAAGGGGTAGCCCTCCTCCATCCATGGGTCTGGGTGTTCGGTCTGGAAGCCGTTGTCGAAGAGCTGCTTGAACAGGCCGTAACGGTAGAGGATTCCGTAACCAGTAACAGGCAGTTCCAGGGTGGCGCAGGAATCGAGGAAGCAGGCGGCCAGACGACCTAGGCCACCATTACCTAGAGCAGCGTCGGGTTCCTGTTCGAGCACCTCGGACAGATCGATACCGAAACTGGCGAGGGCCTCGCGGGTCTCGTTGACGAGTCCGAGGTTCGACAAGTTATTGAGCAGGGCTCGTCCCATGAGGAATTCAGCGGAGAAGTAGTGCTCCTGGCGCCCGGCCTTGTACGCAGCGTCGGTGGCCTGCCAGTCATCTGCGATACGGCCCACGACGGAGGCCGATAATCCCTGCCACACCTCCATGGGGGTCGACGCAGTAACGGAACGTCCTGAGGTCGATCGCACCTGGAATGCGATTGCTGAAGCCAGGTCCTGAGTCATGTGCCTTCCTTGGATATGGGTGCGCCGCACCGCGGCTGGTACATCGCGTTCACACTACCGCGGATCAGACGTATGGCCCGGAGCCCGACCAATCCGTCCGTGGATCCCCAGTCCACGCCGACTAACGAGAACGAACCCTGTCCAACTGAGCACCACCGCGGCGAAAACGACCGGGATCCCTAGCGCTCCAGCACGAGTCAGTTCTAGCGCGAAGGCGGCGGCGAAGAGCGGGGCGCGCTGGGTCATAGACAACGCGCATCCGGCTCCGACGATCACCATCATGGCGATCTGGGAGGGTGCGTCGATCCCTGCCACTACAGCCACCAGGGCTCCGACCAGGGCGCCTGCGGATAGGGACGGCGTGAGTAAACCACCGGCAGCACCGGAGCGTAATGCCATCGTCGTGGCAAGAATCTTGCCGACGAGCAGGATCGCCAAACTGGCTGGAGCCACGGGATGGGCCAACACCAGATTGACGATGACCTGGCCATTTCCGACCACTTGAGGTGCCGCCAGAGCGATGGCGGTCACTCCGGCCGATCCCAACGGAACCGTCCACCACAGCCTGGAGGTAACCGGGACTCGCCGTTTCATCTCCCCGAAGAGCACCCCCATCCCAGCTCCCACAACGGTGGAAATCGCAACGACAAGAACCACCCAGCCAAGGCCGGTACCTGTCACTGTGGCGGCTGGTGAACGATAGATGGGACGGTCATGGTTCAACAACCATGCCGTCACCGTTGATAGGACGGAGACGACGCCGGCTATTCCCACCTGTCCCCAGCCACGCTTGGTGCGAAGATCAGGGCGCACCGTCAGTTCCAGGGCGTACAGCGCTCCAGCGACGGGCACGTTATAAACCGATGCCAGGCCGGCACCGGCGGCACTGGCCAGCACAACCCGCCGGGTGGCGGCGTCGACTCGGAAGGTGTCGGATAGCCCTTGGGCAGCCAGGGCAGCCATCTGACGCGGTGCCGCCTCTCGGCCTAGGGAGCTTCCTGACCCGACGACGACGAGCTGGGCGAGGGCGTCAACGATGGTCTCGACTGGGCGTAGCCGCGTCGGAGAGTCGATGGCCTGTCGCACCGAGGTAATCGACCCCGACGGGAACGGACGCAGCCACCGCCACGTCAAGCCCGCAATGAGAGCACCTATAATCGGCGCGACGAGGCGTCGCCACACAACGACTTCCCCAACACCCGTCGTCGACGAGGAGAAGGGCACACCGAAGGCGCAGACCTCAATGAGGTGGGACAGTTCGCTCGTAAGGCCACCGATGAGTCCCGACGCCAACCCCGTCAGTACGACAGCAGCAACGAACCGGATCCGTGAGATGGCCACGAGTCAGACGCTACTGCCACAACCTTAAGAGCACGGCCTGTGAATCACGCTGGAAGGGCGACATAGATCGTCTCCAGGAATTCTTCAATACCCTGGTAGGAACCCTCGCGTCCCAGTCCGGACTCCTTGACGCCACCAAATGGGGCAGCCGCGTTAGAGAATACCCCTAGGTTCGCACCAATCATGCCGGTTTCTAGCTTCTGTCCCATCTGTAGGATGCGAGCTGTGTCACCGGTGAACACGTACCCGGCCAGTCCCACCGGAACCGAGTTGGCGAGGGCTAACGCTTCCTCTTCGGTGCGGAAGGTCGTTATCGGGGCGACTGGTCCGAAAATCTCGGTTTGCATGATCTCAGCGTCGGCGGGAACGTCAGAGAGCACCGTCGGTGGATAGAACCAGCCCCGACCCTCGGGAATCTCACCACCGCAACGCAGGGTGGCACCGTCCTCAACAGCTGAACGCACCAGGCCGTCAACTTTTTCGCGGTCACGCTCGGTGATCATAGGCCCGACCTCGGATTTTTCGTCCAACCCGTCCCCGACGACCAACCCGGACATCATTTCGATCATCTTGTCGGTGAATTCCTCGGCCACCGACTCGTGGACGATAAAGCGGTTCGCAGCGATGCAGGCCTCGCCCATATTGCGCATCTTGGCACCCTTGGCCCCGGCGATAGCCTGGTCCAGGTCCGCGTCATCAAAGACGATGAAGGGAGCGTTGCCACCAAGTTCCATTGAGGTACGCAACACGTGCCTGGCAGCCTTGCTCAGCAGGTTTGCACCCACCCCGGTAGAACCGGTGAAAGACAATTTGCGCAGTCGCGGATCCTCCAGAATGGCGTCAGTGACGGCGTGATCCAGACCAGTGATGACATTGAGAACACCAGCTGGCAGACCAGCTTCGAGGAACGTCTTGGCAAGCAGCAAGGTGGTCAACGGGGTAGCCGAGGCCGGGCGGATCACCACAGTGCACCCAGCAGCCAGAGCCGGGGCGACCTTGCGGGTAGCCATCGCCAACGGGAAGTTCCACGGGGTGATGAATAGGCACGGACCGACGGGACGCTTGGTGACCAACTGACGGATGTTGCCCTCCGGCAGCAAGCCGTAGTCACCGCGGATGCGTACCGCCTCCTCCGAGAACCAGCGCAGAAATTCGGAGCCATACGTGACCTCGCCGTAGGACTCCGCGAGCGGCTTGCCCATCTCGAGGGTCATGAGGCGGGCGAAGTCATCCTTGCGCTCGGTGACGAGGTTAAAGGTCTTGCGCAGGATTTCGGCACGCTCCCGCGGGGCGGTATCGGCCCAGGAGTGCTGGGCGCGAACAGCAGCGTCAAGGGCATCAGTGCCCTGGTCAACAGAGGCGTCGGCGATGGCGACGAGGGGCTTCTGGGAGGCGGGATTGATGACGTCGAAGGTGCGGGACGCCTCGGCGTCCACCCATTCTCCGTCAATGAGCAACTGGGTGGGAAGATCGGAGGGGAGCGAACGGTCGTTGGTCATCATGAAACAACCCTACGACGGGGTGTCGACGCTATGGCAGGGTTCGACGTTCACGTGGGGAGAACACGCTCCTACCACAGAAGGACCAGCTAATTCGCTCGCCAGCACGATGTATGACGAGGGGTTCCAGCAACACAGTGGATGCCATGTTGACGACAACTCGCCCACATCCGCGCGCCGCTGACACAACCATCCGTGACGCTCACCTGCGCGCCCTCGGACTGACGAAAACCTATGGGATGACACGTGCCCTCGATCACATCGACATCGCCATCCCAGCCGGCCAATCGGTCGCCGTCATGGGGCCATCCGGGTCAGGAAAGACCACCCTGCTGCACTGCTTGTCGGGGATCCTCTCGCCTGACTCCGGCAGTATCGAACTGGCTCTGCCGGACCGCACCGTCAACGTCGAAAACCTCTCTAACGAAGGCCGAGCAAAGCTACGCCGTCAATCCCTTGGTTTCGTTTTCCAGCAAGGAATGCTCGTACCCGAGCTCACTGCTGTCGAGAACACCGCCCTACCCCTCATGCTCAACGGCGTATCCCAAACCGATGCGGTCAGGTATGCCACCCAATGGCTTGAATCGATGGGGTTAGGCGGCATGGAGGATCGTCGGATTGGCCAGCTCTCTGGGGGCCAAGCTCAACGCGTCACTATTGCCCGGTCCCAGGTAATCGATCCGTCGATTGTCTTCGCTGACGAACCCACCGGAGCCCTCGACTCAGCCACCGCCGTCGAAGTCATGACCATTCTGCTTTCGGCGACGACCGGGCGGGGACGCACCCTCGTCGTCGTCACCCATGACGAGGACGTTGCCCGCCGCTGCCAGCGCATCCTTCATCTGCACGACGGTCGGATCGTCTCTGACCACGTACGTCATTCCGATGGGAGGTGGTGATCATGACTATAACGCCCCCTATCGAACCGGGAACCGCCGATCAAAGGATCCCGTCCCTCACCGTCCCCGAGCCACTGGGAGCTACGCCCGGACGTCTTACCACTGCTGCGATCCTCAGCATGACCCTCCGTGCCTCAGCCGCTGACCACTCCACCTGGCGGTTGCCGGTAGTTGCTTTCGCTGTCATTGCAACCATCATCCTCGACGTCACTGGCGGTGCCGTCATGATGTGGCATCTACCGGGAGACAACTCTGGCTTCTACAAGCTGACCTCGACAATTGCCGTCATCCTGCTGGTGCTGCCCTTGATGACCCTGGCAGCTTCGGCGGCACGATTATCAGCCCGACGCCGGGACGACCGGTTGTCCTCTCTACGACTTGTGGGCGCTTCGTCCCACCTGTTGCGGATAGTGGCCCTGACCGAGGCCGGACTACAAGCCCTTATAGGTTCCATCCCCGGCATCACCGGATACGTACTGTGCCTGCCTCTGCTAGGACAGCTCTCCTTCAACGGCGGAAAGGTCGGCGCAGATTCGATCCTGCTCGGGTCCATCCCCGTGGCCGGAGTCATCCTCACTCTCGTGCTACTCGCCCTTGTCAGCTCTGCGATCGGCCTGCGTAAGATCGACGTCTCCCCGCTTGGAGTGCGAATGCGCAGCCAACCTCGGTCGGTCTCGTGGGTTCGGCTGGCAGTCGGTGGTGCCATAGTCCTGCTCATCGTCTTTTCTAAGGCCGTGTTGGGACTTCTCGGTCACCAGACAGGCATGGTCGGCGTGTACGTGTTTATCGCCGTCATTCTGGCTGCCGTCGTCGAGCTCGCCAACATCATTGGGCCGAAGCTACTGGCTATGTACTTCCAGCACCGTCTACAACGGGCCAAAGATGCCACCGATCTCGTGGCAGCCCGCCAGGTGCTTGAGAACCCGCGCGCCGCCTGGACCCAGGTAGCCTCGCTAGGAGCGGTGTGCGTGGTCGGAATGCTCGGAGGCACCGGAGCCGCGATGATGCAAACCATCAACAACGATCCCCAGGCCACGAAATCCGCCCGGATCGTCGGAGAAGACCTACAGACCGGGGTGGTCCTCCTCATCATCTTCGCGTTCGCTACCGTTGCCAGCTCGGTGGGAGTCAATCAAGCTTCCGCGATCCTCGACCGTCGATCTGTCGAGGTGGGGTTGGACATCGTCGGGATGGATCTGCAAGCCCAGGACAAGGTGCGACGCATCACTGTCATCTCACCGATGCGGTTCGCCATGGTCACCGGCATTATTGCCACCGGGCTGCTGCTCGTCCCGGCAACCGGAATTGCTCTCATCACCCGGCCAGCAACCGTCCTCGTAACGGTCGCCACCATTGTGGCGGGAGCGGGCATGGTTCGGCTGGGTCTGTGGGCTACCCGCCCGACTCTGCGCCGGGTCATCGACGATGGGCTAGCCCGAACTGAATAGGAAAAGGGTCAGCGTCGCTGCTCATCGTCGGGGCGCTCGTCGATCCCATCCATGCCGAATCGCCAAACCTCGTCGATCCAGCCCCTCCTCACTGAGCTGATCCGGCTGACCACTGCAATGGTACTGGCCACGACGGCAAGGCCCACAAGGAAAGGTTTGTTCACGGCACCACTGTAGGCCGACGGCTACCCCGAGCCCAGCAGCGCCTTCGCGCTGGTCTGACGACGCCGCCCCACCGCCCTCAGGCTGGCCACCAGAGCCACCACGGCCCAAGCCACGACGGCCAGCAAGGACCCGAACGCGGGATTCTGGCCGGCCACCACGGCCTGCACCGCCCGCAGGGCCGGGTTGAGTGGGGAGACGGCGTCGGCCCAGCGCACCGGAGCGGGAACTGTGCTGGCTAATCCAGCAGCCACTGTAGCGGTGACCAGCGCGACACTGATAAGTCGCCCCAGCCCGTGTAGCCATGCCGCCAGGGAGTGGTTGACCAGCCCGAACATCACCCCGACAAGCAGCAACAAGCTACCCAAACCGATTGACCTCGGCACCGAGAGTCCCAGAGCCGTACCACCGATGACGGCCAGGCCACCGCTCACCGCGACGTTTACTACTGCCCCGACCGACATTGTCCGAGCCAGTAGCCCCAGGGTTGAGCGTGAGGAGGTGAGTGCCCCCGAGGGCACCGTCCGGGCCACCAACCAGGTCGCCAGAGCGGCGATCCAGGCGCCCAGGACGAGCAGCACAGCGACGACAGCCACCGAGGTCGCGATGGCTGGTCCGTCCCCGTTGACAGGTGCAGAGACGACGTCGGCAAGCTTGGTGCGGTCGTTCTGGGAGTATGTCGGCACCTTCTTGGCTCCGGCTGCCAGCTGGCTGGAGAACGCGCCGGTGCCCTCGGTGAGTTTCCGGGCTCCTGAGTCGAGCTTGGTCATCCCCGACGCGAAAGTTCCGGCACCCGTGGCGGCTTTCGCCAGGCCGTCGGAGAGACGATCTACCCCATCGACGTACTGGTTAACGCCGTCTTGAAGTTTCGGCGTCGAGCCAGCAGCCTTGCTCACCCCAGCGGTGTAGGCGTTAACCCCGTGGGCAAAGGTCGCGGCCCCTGACGATAACTTCGCCCCGCCGGCCTTGAGCTGTTGGGACCGGCTGGCTAAGGCCTGGGCACCGGTAGCGGCCTGGTGGATACCCCCATGTAGCCGGGTGACCTGCCTGACCATCTTCAGCAAACCAGTGCGCAGTTGTGTAGTGAACTCGTTGACCCCTCGAGACAGTCGTGAGGAACCGTCAGCAAGTTCGTCGATGCCGTCGTCGATGCTCTTGCCAGAGTTCGGATCCTTGATCGCCATCGCCTTGACGGCTACCCCCGACCCGGCCCGCACACCCAGGGCGTACCCATCGGTCATCGCGTCGCGGGCGATGGGCACCAGGTCGTGGCATTCCTGCGCGGTGTGGCTTCGCATGCACCGACGCAGGAAGTCAGCCTCGCCCCGGGACAGGGCTTCCTTACTAAGTTTCGCGGTTTTCTTCCCCGACGCGTACTGACGGATCTCAGTACGATAACCCACCAGATTGCCGGTGAACTGGTCGATGCCATCAGCAAGCTGTCCGGCCCCACCGGCGAGTTTATCGAGCTGGGAGGGATCGATTTTCCCGGTAGCCGCAGCGATCTTCTCATCCATCGTCGTCAGACCAACCGACAGCTGCCCGATGCCGTCGACGACCTTCCCCGTGCCATCGGTGTAGGTCGCCACCCCGCTGGCCAGCCCGTTGGCCCCTTGGCTGAGCTGCTGGCCCTTGTTAGACAAGGTTGTGAGCCCTCCGGAGAGCTGGGAGACACCGTCGGTGAGCTTGCCGCTGTTAGCTGACAACTGCTGAGCTCCCCCGCTGAGCTTCGTCATGCCGGAGGCAAGGGTGGCTGCGCCGGCGGAAGAACGTTTAGTGCCGTCAGCGAGTTTCGTGGCCCCGTCGTCCAGTTTCGCGGCAGCACCGGCCATCCTGGCCATCTGTTGGGCAAACCGATTGAAACCAACGTAGACATTCTCCAGATATTTCGAAGTCAGGGTGGTGTTGAGGGACCGGCGCGCCACCTGAGCGGTGAGTTCAGCGATCGTGGTGTCGGTGACCGGGGAGTTCTGGGAGGCCGTCACGTCGATGAGGGCCTGTTTGGCCTTGTTGGCGTCGTTGGCGGAAAAGGAGGTGGCATCAGCCGAGAAGGACTCCGGAATCGTCACTACCACCGAGTAAGTGCCGTCCCGCAGCCCCTCGGCAGCCCCGTGGGCGTCGGTGAGAGTCCAGTCGACGGTGTGGCCATCAGTGGTGTGCGAGCCAGAGTCCATCAAGGCGGCGGTGAGTTGGCGGCCCATGGGAACCAGTTGTCCATGCACCTTGACGGCCTTGTCCTCGTTGACGACGGCCGCTTTCACCCGGCCCAACCGGTCGGTGGTGTGCCAGGTCATCCCGACCAACCCGGCGACCACCAGCAGCGGAACGAGGACGAGAACCACCACCACCGGCCACCTTAACCTGATCGTGGAATGGGAACGTTCAGTCATCATCGAGTACCTCCAGAGGACGACTCAAAATGGTGTTCGGCCAGGTTGTGGATGATCTGTGGGGAGAGCCAATCGATGCGACCGCGACGCTGGGCACCCAAGATCACCGCAGCCTCGCCGACTTCGCGGACCAGGGATTCCAGCAAATCCCGAGTGATGGGATCGACGATCCGGTCGGCGTGGTCAATGAGGAACAGCCGGGGACGTTTGCTGGGTCGTCGGGGCAGATGGGTGAGTACCGTCATCGCTGAGCGCAGCTCGTCAACGACATCGGGAGCGGACGCGTCGAGGAACCACGTCACCCGACGCACTCTGGAAGCCCGCTCGGGTAGCAGCAATCCTCCCGACCTCATCCGGCCGTGATCCAAGGGCAGCCGTCCCCCGATCGCCAGCAGGACGGCCGAGACACTGTTCTGCGATCCGACGACGGCTTGCACCTGACGCGGTTCGACGTGCAGATCGAGGCCTTCGAAGAGCCCCTCCACCCCGATCCCCTCGGCGTGCAGGGCCTCGGTGTGATCCGCTGTGGGCCAGGCGGCCAGCTTTTCCTCGTGGGTGATCCCTTCTCCCTCGATGTCGAGGCGGGGTAGGCGTCGATCCAGCCACCCGGGCAACCACCATGCCTTGTCACCTAGCAGGGCCATCACGGCCGGGACGAGGGTCATCCGCACCAAGAAGGCATCCGTGAGGATCCCGACAGCCAGGGCCAGGGCGATTTCCTTGATGGCGTTCATGCCCTCGGGGATGAAGAAGACGAACACCGAGATCATGATGACGGCGGCTGCCGTGACGACCTTGCCCGAACCGATGAATCCCCTTGTCACAGCACCTTTGGCATCACCGGTGTGTACATATTCCTCACGCATCCGCGAGACCAGGAACACCTCGTAGTCCATCGCCAATCCGAACAGTATGCCCATGACGACGATAGGCATGAAGGAGATGATGGGCACCGGACGATCCAGGTTCACCACCTGCAACCCGATACCCCGGTTGAAGACGAGTTGGGAGACCCCGAAAGCGGCCAACACCGATAACAAGTACCCGACGGTGGCTTTGATGGGCACTGCGATGGAGCGGAACACCAAGGTCAGCAGCACTAGGCACAGCCCGACGACGAAGATCCCGAAGGGTAACAGGGCGGCACCTAGACGTTGCGAGACATCGAGCTTGATGGCTGTCAAGCCGGTGACGGCGGTGTCGACACCGTAGGTATCGCGCCACTGAGTCTCGTGGTCACGCAGGGTACGCACCAGGTTATTGGTGGCCTCGTCGGCCGGACCGGTGGTCGGCAGCACCTGGATCATCGCGGAGTCGGCATTTCGGTTCGGCACCGCCAGGGCAACGGTGTCAACCCCGGGAATCTTCTCGATGTCGGCCTTCAGCCCGTTGACTATTCTCATCGGGTCGTGCGAGGAGACGACGTCGGCGGTGACGATGACCGGCCCGTTGAACCCCGGCCCGAATTTCTGCTCCAGGACGTCATAGGTCTGCCGAGCGGTGTTGCTGGCCGGCAGTTCTGCAGCGGTGGGCAGGGAAAGGTGCAGGTCCTTCATGGGGACAGCCAAAGCCCCCAGCCCCACTACGACAACAAGAATGGTTACCAGCGGCACCCGCGTGACAGTGCGAACCCACCATCCGAAGATGCCCCCGGAACGTTCCTTTCTCCCGGCAGTCCTGGCCTTCGTGTCCGCGCGGGATCTCCTCGGACGCAGCCTCTCCCCCATGAGCCCCATGAAGGCAGGGAGCATCGTCAGGGCGATGACGACGGCCAGGGCCACACCGATAGCTGCGAAGATACCCATGACGGTGAGGAAGGGGATCCTGGCAATGGCCAGGCCGATGAGGGCGATGACGACCGTCGCCCCGGCAAAGACCACCGCCGAACCCGAGGTCGCGACGGCTCGGGCAGCCGATTCCTGCACCTCGGCACCGTCACGCAGCTGGTCACGGTGGCGCGACAGGATGAACAGGGCGTAGTCGATCCCGACAGCCAGCCCAAGCATGACCGCCAGCATCGGTGTGACGGAGTTGACCGTGGTGAATCTGGTGAGAATCGCCATACCTGAATAGGTGACCCCGACCCCGAGCACGGCTGTGACGATGGGCATTCCAGCTGCTACCAGGGATCCCAGGGTGACGGAGAGGACGACGAGGGCCACCCCGACTCCGATGACCTCGGTGATTGACAGGGAGGGTAGCGTCGCCTCGAAGGCTTGACCCCCTACGTACACATGGGACCCGGATGGCAGGTCCGATTGAATCTCGTTGCCAACCCTGATCAGGTCGTGACGTCCGGAATCAGGAAAGGTCACCGCGTTGTTCTGCCCCAGCTCTACCTGGATGACGGCCGCGGTGTGGTCCTTGTTGACCATCCCGGTAACGTACTTGTTCCACGGTGATGTCGCCCCGGTGACGAGGGGGAGGTCTTTGAGCTCGTCCACCCCCTTTTCGATCCGGGAGCGGATGAGCTTCGACGAGATGTTGGTGCCGCTAGGGACGGTGACGACGACGTTGGCGCCGAGCGCAGAGGCCTGCGGGAAGGCCACCTGGAGTTTGTCGTAGGCCACCTGAGAAGGCGCCCCCGGGATGGTGAAGGAATCGTCGTAGTCACCGTGCAGAACGGCAACTCCCACACCAAGCAGAGCCAGCAGGACCAGCCACAGTGCTACAACGGTTTTGGCCCGCCGGAAACACCACACCCCGAGATCGTGGAGCAAGGAGGACATCATCACCCCTCGGTTGGAATCACACGAACACCACTCGATACACTTATGTATCCGAGGTAGCATCGTATCCGATACATCCACCCCATGAGTGGTTGTACGTCCACTGCCTCGGGATCCTCATGACTACAACCAGCGACACCCCTCCGATCTCGGCGCGCCGCGCCGCCACCCAAGCTCGGCTGGCCGATGCCGCCGTTGCTGTTTTTGCCCGCAAGGGGGTCCCGGGATCGACCGTCGAGGAGATTTGCGAGAAGGCTGGGTTCACCCGCGGCGCCTTTTACTCCAACTTCACCTCGAAAGACGACCTGTGCACCACGGTGCTACGTCGTTATGCCGAGAAGAATCTTGCGACCCTGGGGTCCTCTCTGGACTTCCCCAACGACGGTCACGAAGCGTTGCGTGACCGCATCCACGACATCATCGCCCTGTTCGCCTCAACCGTCGGCTCCGATCCCCTGACGGCCATGGCGATCCTGGAGATCACCATCGAGGCAGCACGGAATCCACGATTGCGTCAGGCCTACCGGCAGGTCGGGGACGCTATCACTCCTGCCTTGTGCCACATGGTCGAGCAGGCTCTGCGTGAACACGCCGCCACCGCCACCATCGCGGTCTCCGACCTCGTCGAGGTCACCCAAGCCGTCTTCGATTTTCGGGTGCTGGCGGCAATGGCGTCAGGACGCCAGGCCGACATCGACCGCATGACCAACCAGCTGACAATGATGGTGCTGACCTTCGTCCACCCCATGTGACCCCGCGACAGGCCCCGACAGAGCACCGGCCCCGCACAAGTGCAGGGCCGGTGGTGTGGCAACAGGGAAGAATCAGTAACCCAGGATCTTCTTGCGCTCGGGCAACCATGCAATGGCGTCACGAATTCCATCCGCCTGGGTCAGCTCCGCGCTCCAACCGAGCAGGTCCTTGGCCCGGCGGGACACCGTGTAGGCACCTGCGACATCGCCGGGACGCGGCGGGCCGTAGACGACATTGAGGGATTTACCCGTACCCTCTTCGAAGGCCTTAACGAGCTCCTTAACGGTAACACCGCTTCCGGTACCGATATTGAATACCTGGTACGGGTCGTCGGTCGTAACCTCATCGAGATGCTCCAAAGCAGCAACATGAGCACGAGCCAGATCCCAAACGTGGATGTAGTCGCGAATACCTGACCCATCGCGAGTCGGCCAGTCCACTCCAGTGACGGTGAAAGTGGAACCCTCCACCCAGGCGTCAATCATCTTGCCGAGCACGTGGGTGGGATGCTCAATCTGCTGACCAGTACGCAGCTTCGGGTCCGAACCGATCGGGTTAAAGTACCGCAGGCTCAATGCCTTGAGATCGGAGGCGTGCGCGGCGTCACGCAAGATGAACTCCACCATGAACTTGGTGGTGGCATAGGGGGAACCGGGGTCCAGAGCGGATTCCTCAGTGACCTTGAACTCCTCGTCAGTGGCATAGATCGACGCCGAGGACGAAAACAAGATGCGGTGTACGCCGTTGCGCTCCATCCCCTTGAGCAGAGCAACGGTCTTGCCAACATTGTTGCCGTAATAGGTCAGCGGCTCATCAACCGATTCGGGGACGATGATCTTGGCTGCGCAATGGACGACGGCGTCGATCTGGTTCTCGGAGAAGACGCGGTCGAGCAGGTCCTGATCAGCGATGTCGCCCTCGTAGAACGTGCGGTCGCGAACGAATTCGCGGCGTCCCGCGGATAGGTCGTCCAGCACGACAACCTCATGGCCGGCCTCCTCACATGCCGAACCAACCGTTGATCCGATGTAACCGGCCCCGCCGGTGATGAGAATCTTCATGGGAACCTTCCGTAACGTCGATCTCGTCGCCGTCAAGTCTAGGTGCGGCTCGCCAGCCTCGATGGCGGGCACGGGCTGCGTGTGGTGAATTGGTCACGAACGGTGCGCGTTGCCAGCCCACGCGTCGCTAACTGGCGTGCCCAACCAATCTTCCACGGCCGGTTTCTAGAATTGCTGTTATGGAGGACACCGGATCGCAGACCTTGCCCACGGAGTACCGTTCCAACGGCTCCCGCGGGGCGGGGGTGCGCGCCCGTCTCAATCGGTTCAATCCGAGCCGCAATAACGTTCCCCAAATCAACATCCCCGGTATGGAGGAGGTGCTGGACCCCAAGCTCGATGACGGCCGCCCGGCCGACACCGAACGGGCATGGTGGGGAGACGTCACCCTGACCCTCATCATGGCCGTAGTGACGATCGCCCCCTACCTCGTCAGTCTGGTGGAGTGGCCGCGCCCAGAGTACATCGCCGCCCTCTTGTCATCGATGGTCATGGTGGCCTCTCTGCCGATGCGTCGCGAGCATCCTCTTCTCATGATGACCTTGGTCGCCATCGGGGCTGCGATTCAGTTCTTCTTCGTGCCTTTCCCGGTGTTGAGCATCTTCGTCGTCCCGATCGCCTCCTACTCGGTGGCGAGGTGGGTCGACGGCCACCAATCCCGCTGGGTGCTGTGGGTGGGAGCCGTGGGGTCAGTCATTGGACCGATGAGGTGGATCCCCACCATTGCCGCCGGTTACGATCCCTCATCGGGAACGCCCTGGGTGCTACTGGTGCTTGCCATGACGGTGTGCGCAGGCCTCGTCCTCACCCCATACGCGGTAGGTCGACGACTGCGGGAATCCGCCCTCATCGACTCCCAGCAACGCATCGTCAAAGCCCAACGGTACCGGGCGATCCTCGCTGAACGTGAACAGCAGGCCAGGGTGGCCGAGGAGCGCACCCGTAACGAGATCGCCAGAGAGCTCCACGACATCGTCGCCCACTCGCTGTCAGTCATGATTGTGCAGGCCGAAGGCGGCAAAGCACTGGCGACGAAGAAGCCGGAGAAGGCCCCCGAGGTGCTTGAGACGATCGCCGAAACCGGACGTGAGGCCCTCCTTGAGATGAGGCGAATCGTCGGGGTATTGCGTCAGGACACCGACGCCGAGTTCTCTCCCTCCCCTAGCCTGGCTGAAATTCCCGACCTGGTGGACAAGTCCGGGGTGAAAGTTGAACTCAAGGTGACTGGGGAGGAGCCGGTGGTCTCCCAGGCCCTTGGGCTTGTGGTCTACCGAGTCGTTCAGGAGGCCCTCACCAACGTCCTCAAACACGCTGGCCCGAGCGCCCACGCCACTGTGACCGTGGCCTATTCACCTACCGCGATCTACGTGGAGATTCTCGACGAGGGGTACGGGGCTGCCGTCCAAGGGGACGGTCGGGGACACGGCCTCCAGGGGATGCGAGAGCGCGTTACATCAATGGGTGGGCAATTGTCGGCGGAGCCTCGCAAAGAGGGCGGGTTCCGCGTCATGGCGAAACTGCCGGTCCAAGCCGACTCCCGTCAGAGATGAACTCGGCTCCGACGTCACTTACCCCAACAGTTCGGGGAGGAACCCTAGCCGCTCCGGGGCCCGCGGTACCCAGGCGAGCACATCCTCAGGTGTGAGTGGGTCGGCAGTCCCGTGCACTCGCGAGGTGACAATAGTCCCCACCAGGGCGGCGACGTCAAGCTTGCGGGCCAACGGCACCTGCCACCCCCAGCACCAAGCCAGACCGGCCAAGGCGGCGTCTCCGGCACCCGTGGTGTTGACCGGGTTAATGTTCACCGCCGGAACGTGAACCTCCTCGCCGGTACGAGAATCCACGCCGACGATCCCGTCACCACCACAGGTGACGACGACCATTGGAACGCGCTCGGCGAGGGCTCGAGCTGCCCGCACAGGGTCGTCGGCGCCTGTAAGGTGCATCGCCTCAGCGGCGTTGGGCGTATAGCAGGTGCATCCTGACACCGCGTCAAGCAATCCGGGTTCGTATTCCTCCTCGAATCCGTGGTCTGCGATCACCGGAATCCCTGCGTCGGCGGCGTCATGCAGCCAGGCGTCAGCGGGAACCGACACATGGGTGACGATGACGTCAACTCCGCCAAGATTCGGTGCGGGAAGTGGGGCTGGTAACGCAGTTTCCACCGTCGTCATGGCCCGCTCGGTACCACACGCCTGGCTCATCGTCACCGGGAGAGTCCAGCCAGGGTTGATCGGGCTTGGGGTCAGGTCAATGCCCCACTCGGTCAATTCCCGACAACACATCTCGGAGTTGGGGTCGTCGCCTAGACCTGTCAGTAACTGGACTCGAGCACCCAGGCTTGCCGCGATCCGTGCCGTGTTGGCGACCCCACCCCAGATGGTGACGAAGTCGGTGCCGTAACGCTCCTCGCCCAGACCGGGCAACTCGTCGATTCCAGAGATGACGAGGTCGCGGAAGGTAATACCGGCGGTAAGCAGCCGAGGATGACGGTTGACGGACATGGGCATGGCTCCTGTGCGCGATTGGTCACCCTTCAGCATAGACAGCTACTAGCCCCGGTAACCTGTGAAACACCCCATTGACAGGCGATGCCCCGAGGAGTAGAGATGCCCACCAACGACACCCTCATCCGGGGCTTGTGCCCCCAGCCCCGCCAGGTGCAACTCACCGAAGGACAATTCCCCCTGCCGTCGGTGCTCACCTGGACTGGCCCCGACGAGGTCATCAACGTCGTTACGATCCTCACCGAGCGACTGGCTCCAGCACTCGACGTCGTGCGAGCAACATCACACACCGACGATGCCTCCCTCACCGTCACAGTGGATCCCGCTTTAGAAGCGGAGGGCTATCGCATTGACATCGACACGCAGGTCCGCATCACTGTCGGCAGTCCATCTGGGGCGCGTTGGGCAGTGCAAACCCTGCTCCAGCTGCTCACCCCGTGGGTTTACGGGCCCGGACCGCTAGCGCTGAAGCACCTATGCCTTCCGAAAGGCGTCATCGTCGATGCGCCACACCACAGTTGGCGCGGGGCCCATCTGGACGTTTCGCGACATTTCATGCCCGCCTCGTTCATCATGAGTTTTTTGGACGTGCTGGCCGTGCACAAGCTCAATCGGCTGCACCTGCATCTCACTGACGATCAGGGGTGGCGTCTGCCGGTACCGGGCTGGCCGCGGCTGACCACGGTGGGCGCGTGGCGTCCAGGAACGGTACGAGGGCACCAACCGCCACCCGACGACAACGGCTGTGACGACGTCGCTGAGCACGACCACATACCCCACGGTGGTGCCTACACCGTCGACCAGCTGCGCGCCATCGACGAGCGAGCTCAGCTGTTGGGCATCACGGTCGTCCCGGAGGTCGATCTTCCGGGACACACCGAGTCGGTGGTGGCCGCCTACCCCGAGTTGGGCTGTGGAGCACCGATCAGCCATCCGCGCACCGCCTTCGGGGTGTCGGAACACCACATCAACCTCACCGATGCTGCGCTGGGTTTTTGCCGCGACGCCCTGGACGCCGTGATGGAGATCTTCCCGAACTCGCCGATCCACATCGGCGGCGACGAGTGCCCCGGCAAGGAGTGGTTTGGACATAAGCCCACCCGCACCCGGCTAGCCGAGCTGGGCATCACGACCCCACACCAGGCTCAAGCGTGGTTCGAGCGCCAGATCTGTGGCCACGTCGTCGCTGCTGGGCATCAGGTCATTGCCTGGGACGAGGTGTTGGAAGCGGGTGCGCCCGAGGAGGTCACCGTGATGGTGTGGCGGGATGCCGACGACATCGCCCGCGCTGCTGCCGCAGGTCACGATGTCATTGCGGCCCCCGCCCGGCATACCTACTTAGATCACGGCATGGAGACGGGTCCGCAGGCACCGGTGACAATCGACGCCCCGATGACTATGGACGATGTCGCCGGGCTGCACGACGTGCTGGCCGCGGTGAACTCACCCCACCTGTTGGGTGGACAGTTCCAATTGTGGACAGAATATCTGTGCACCCCTGCCCAGGCCGAGGATGCCGCCTTCCCGCGCGGCACGTCGATCGCCGAACAGTTATGGACTGGCAACCCGGCTCGACCGCTGTCGGAATTAGAGGCCCAAACTCGCCGTCTCACCGCGATGGGGGTCAATTGGCACCGATAATGTCATCGATATCGGCCACGTTCATCATGAGCAGGCAGGCCATCGAGTTCGACCAACTGAACCACCCTCGGGTGAACCGAGTAGGGTCGGTTGGATCGAAGCTCTCGTGGGTCCAGCCAGTACCACCATCGGTGGCGAGGATCGTCTCCAAGCAGTCGCAGGCCTCTGCATCGTCCCCAGTGAGTCCTTGCACCGCCAAACCAATGTGCCAGATATAGCCCTTTGGACTGTGCGGGCTACCAATTCCCCGGGCTACCGGGCCACTGAATAAGTACGGGTTAGCCGCGCTGAGCACCCAGCGGCGGGTGCTCTGGTAGAGCGGATCGTCACGACCGAGGTCACTGGTGAGAGGCAAAGACAACAGGGAAGGCATGTTCGCGTCGTCCATTTCCAGCACTGATCCAAGCCCATCCACCTCGTAGGCAAGGTGGTCCTCGACGATGCCGAACTGCCTCACCCCGGCATCGATCTCATCGGCCAGCTTCGTGGCGCGTTCGGCAAGATCCTCGTCATCCCAGACGCGACAGAACTCGCGAATTTGACGCAGGGCACGCATCGCCATGAACTGAGCCGGAATGTTGTAGCCGTAACGGCAGGCGTCGTCGGAAGGTCGGAACCCGCTCCAGGTCATCCCGGTGTGTCCCACCGGGGTGCCCGAGCCGTCGCGGCCGAGAGTGTCGGACGGCTCGGCGGGGCGCACGTGGCGGTAGGTAGACTGCGCATGATCCTGCTCCAAGCTCCAGATGTCGATAATGCGTATGCACCCCTGGTGGATCGCGCCATTCAGATGCTCCGAGCTGCCGGTGGCCTGCCAGTACCGCCATGCGAGGTCGACGGGAAACGCCAGCGAGTCCACCTCGTATTTGCGCTCCCATAGCTCGTCGGCCACATCGAGGTCATCGGCGTCGAAGTGCGCCCCGGTTGGGCCGGAATTGAAGGCGTTGGCGTAGGGGTCAACGTCGATGCAGTGCCACTGGCGGGCGATAACATCGCCGATCTGACGGGCCACCTCGGGGAGGTCGCACATCATCAGGAACGGCCACAACTGCGCCGAGGAGTCGCGCAGCCACATAGCCGGAATATCGCCAGTGACGACGAAGACGCCGTGCTCGTCGCGGGACATAGTGCGCGTCCACGTGTCCGTCATCCAGGCCACAAATCGGCTTGCAGCCTGCCGGCCCATCGCCTCGTCAAGGCCCTTGCCTACGCCCTGGCTGATCTGAGCACCGATCTCGTCTAGACGCTGCCGTAGGGCGGGTGTCAGCTCGCACGCCCTCATCGACGGGGCTCCCAGAAGGTCACCCGCTCATCATCCAGCCCGGGAACCCACATGTCCCCCTGGCCCTTGAGCCTGCGTCCGACCGTGAGAACCCACGCTCCAGCAGCCCGTCCGGCGCGCAATCCGAAAGCGGAGTCCTCGATGACGACACATCTGCTCGGGTCGGCCCCTAGACGCCTCGCTGCGGTGAGGTAGGGGTCGGGGGCCGGTTTGCCGGCAGCGACCTCGTCCACCCCAAGGACGGTGTCGAACAGTTTCAGCCAGCCTTGTGAGGCCAATCCGTCACGCACCAAACGCGTCGGGGAATTCGACACCACAGCGATGGGTACATGACCTGACAGCCTCTTCACGAGGCGGTCAGCTCCGGGCATCGGCTCGGTGTGGCCAGCCAGGTTGGCGTCAAGGATGTCCATGAAACGCTCGATGGTGGCCTGGGGATCTGCCTGAGGGTGGTCTCGCAGATACAGCTCAACGACGTCGTCGACGGTGCCCCCGTCAACCTTGGCGCTGTCAGCGTCAGCCAGAGAAGTGCCCCACAGATGCTCAGATGCCACGCACCAGGCCGGCAGGGTGTTGAGCAGGGTTCCGTCCATGTCAAAGAGGACGGCATCCACTTGCTGCGGCGGGTACATCGTCACCATTCAAAATCCATCTCTCTACTTGGGCCGATCGGTTCCACGTCACGCAAGACGCCGACGTCGCTGGCGTCCATATGGCCAGGGTGCACTCCCATTGCCTGCAGTAACAGCGGTGTCACCTCGTGGCTGCGAAGGGCAGCGGTACGCAGCAACGGCTCGGGAAGCGTCCCACCGATGTGGTGGGCTACCAGGAAGCTGCGACGTACCTCCACCTCGTCTTCCCCGTGACCCCCTTCGGGTTTGTGACCATGATCGGTGGTGACGGCGACAAGCCACTGCTCCCCGAGCTGCTCGTGGCGCTCGGCGACGGCCTTGACGAGGTGACGGGTGAGCTCGTCGACATGACCCACTGCCTGCTGGTACTGCTCGGAGTCCGCTCCGAAACTATGCCCGGCGTGGTCGACCCCCTCGAAGTAGACGACGGCGGCGTCCGGGCCCTCGTGCAGCAGATGCCAGGCGGCCCACGACGACACTTGCTCATCAGCCCGGTCGATGCCTTGGGAAAGGTCGGGGCCGAAGAGCTGGTGCTGTCCGGTGCGCTGTTGGTCCACCCGCTGGTGGATGATCGGGCCGGGCCCGTAGGGGCTCACGAAGGCGTCCCAGGTGGCTGCGGCGAGGGTGCGCGCCGATGGGTTGGCGAAGAACACCTGGGAGAGGATGTCGGGGTGACGTGCCAGATCGTGGCCGACGAACTCGTTCCACCACACATTGCACTGCTCGTGGGTGGCACCGGTGAGGATCGTCGTCCAGCCGGGGGCAGAGTCGGTGGGCGGAGTCATCCACATGGGGATGATCGTGCCCTGGGAGCGGTCATCCCCTCGCACCAGGCGAGCGAGGGACGGAGCCAGGTTCTTCGGGGCCCGATCGACGGGCAGGGTGTGGTCCAGGGCCGGCGCCGGATGCTCGGGGACCGGCTCGCCCTGCCCCACGCCCCGCACGAATCGGGGATCGGCGGGGTGATCGGGGTGGGTGAATCCCGGATCGCGTTGCAATGCCTCGGGCAGCGCGATGTCGAGACGCAACCCGTCGATGCACACCAGGAGAAGTTTCATCGCTGGCTCACTCTCAGTGTCAGAATCTGGAAGGGTCGCAGGGTGAGTTCCACCTTGCTGCAAGTGCTGGCCGGCAGCTGTTGGGTCGGCTCGTCAATCGGGTCCTCAAGCAGATCCACCTCACTCACACAACCGTCCTGGTCCAGCAGCAGACGCACCCGGCTGCGAGCACCCTCGGCTTCATGTATGCGTATGACGAGATCCCCGAACCCGTCAAAGGCCTGCTTGACGGCGTCGATGACGGTTGTGCCGTGCACCGGCTCGATCCGGGCCGTACTGGGCAGTTCCACCGTCCCACTTCGCACCTGGAGCGGCTGGTTGAGTCGCGCCGCCTCGACGTGCGCGGACTCGATCCGGGCGTCGGTGAGCAGGCTGTAGACGATGTGGTGACGCCCCTGGTCGGGGTGGGGGTCTGGGCTCTGCGGTGAGCGCAACAGGGTAAGTCGGGCCATGACCCCCATAGTGGGGGTGTGCTCGTCCCCACCGGCCGGGCTCACGTCGTGACCATAGCTGGACTGGTTAACCAGCGCCACCGCGCACCTTGGTTCAGCCAGCAACATCCACTGCTGCCCGCAGCTCTCGAAGTGGGCGTCGTCCCAGGAGGTATTGGCCTCGATCGGCCGTTCGATGTGGCCAAACTGGATCTCGTCACGGCTGGAGCGGGCGGCCACGTCGAGGGGAAAGTCCACCTTGAGCACGCGGGCCCGTTCGGCCCAGTCGACGTCGACGCTGAACTCCACCGCCCGACTGTCGGCATCCAGGGTGATGGTCTGGACGAAGCTGGACTGACCGGCGTGGCGCTCCACGCGCACCTGGGCGCGCAGCAGGCTTTCGGTGACGCGCAAATCAGTGACCCGGTCCACCGGATCGCCGCTGTGACGGTACTGCTGCTGCAGCTCCCAAGCATCGAAGCAGTCGGGATAGTCTGGGTGCAGGACGAGCCGGTTGGCGCGCTGTCCAGACAGCAGGAGTTCGCGGTCAGATACCAGGTCAACAATCGAGTTCACCAGCCCGTCGCGAGTGTCAATACACACGTCGACGAGTCCGTTCGTCATCCGGATCGCGTCGCGACCTCGCTGCACATGCACCGGGTGCTCGGCGTCAACCACGGCATCGGTCAGCGATTTCGCGGCCATAGCTGGCACCTGCACGAGTACGGGTCGGTCACTGACAGTGAGGACCTCGCGCCGGTCCGCCTGGGACGGATTAACCACACTCACCCCCGCAGTCTCGCCGCCACTCGCCTGCAATAGTGCCTGCCAGGCGTCGTCCATGAGCTGATCCAACTCGGCACGAATGGCGATGAACTCAGTGATGGCCTCTTGGTTCACCCACGCAATCGATGATCCGGGAAGAATGTCGTGGAACTGCAGCAGCAGGGTGCGCCGCCACAGTTGTTCCAGCTGCTGGTGAGGGTAGGGGTGGCCGGTACGGGCCGCCAGGGTGGCGAGCCACTCGGCAGCCGCGAGCCCAGCCTCGGCGCGCCGGTTGCCGTTCTTGAGGAGGTGGGCGGAGGTGTAGACGCCCCGGTGGAACTCCAAGTACATCTCGCCGCGCCACACTGGCGCCTGTGGGTGGTCCTCCTGCGCCTGGTCGAAGTAGTCGTCCGGAGAGCCCAGCCGCACCTGCGGCGCGTCCTCCAGGTCGGCGAACCTGCGTGCGCGTTCCACTTGTTCGGCGGTAGGTCCACCGCCGCCGTCGCCGTATCCGAATGGCAGGATTGAGCGTCGAGCCACGCCCTTCTCTTTGAAGTTTGCCTCAGCTTTCTTGACCTCTTGGGCGCTGACAACACAGTCGTAGCAGTCCACTGGCGGAAAGTGCGTCCAGATCCGGGTGCCGTCGATGCCCTCCCACCAGAAGGTGTGGTGGGGAAGGGTATTCGCCGTGTTCCAGCTAAGTTTCTGGGTAAAGAACCAGCGCATGCCAGCAAGTCGAGCAATCTGGGGCAGCGCACCGGTGTAGCCAAAAGAATCCGGCAACCACAAGCAGTCCGGACGCACCCCGAGATGTTCGCGCATCCAACGCAAACCGCTGGTGAACTGTCTCACCAGCGACTCCCCGGAGGGCAGGTTAGCGTCGGACTCCACCCACATACCGCCCACCGGGTGCCACTGGCCACGTTCGATGGCCTCCTGAACGCGGCTGAAGAGCTCTGGTGAGGATTCTTGAAGCCAGGCATAGTGCTGGGCACTGGTGCAGGCGAAGTGGAAGTCGGGGTACTCCTGAGCCAGGGCGACGACGTTGGAGAAGGTGCGCACCACCTTGCGGCGAGTCTCACG
This sequence comes from Cutibacterium sp. 37298, assembly GCF_023838685.1. Classification (NCBI taxonomy): domain Bacteria; kingdom Bacillati; phylum Actinomycetota; class Actinomycetes; order Propionibacteriales; family Propionibacteriaceae; genus Cutibacterium; species Cutibacterium sp. 37298. Next base: position 470,131 of record NZ_JAJNRJ010000001.1, on the reverse strand, counting down.
CAACGGCCATAGCCAGGCCGAGTCGATGTGCGCATGCCCAATGGCCGTCATCTGTTGGGCCGATGAGTTGGCCCCCGAATTCAGGTACCCGGTAAGGACTTGCCGGGCCACTCCGGCACCGGCGACGATCCCCTGGTGATCAACCTCGTCAGCAGCCTGTTCTAAGCCGCGGAGCAGCCGGGCACGATGGGTAGACTCGGCTGGTAGCTGGCGCATGAGCCCGTCAAGAACGTCGATATCAAGCCACAAGCCCCACACCTCATTGCGGCGCACCGAAAGTTCCGCTCCCTTGAACTGCCACAGCGGCTCCTGACCCGCAGTGCGACGATCTCCCAGCTCGGTGGGTCCTCCCAGGTGCTGGGCCATGTCGGGGTTGCCGGCGGCCTCTACCCACAACTCGACGTCTCCGTCGGCCCCAATGAGCGGCTCGCCCTCCTCGGCGAATCGGGCGGCGAGCGCCCCGTAGTTGAGCCCGATCCGGTGGTTGCGTGGGTTGAGGGCCTTGAGGGGGCGTCCGTTCGCGGTGTAGACTATCGCTTCGGACTGGCTACCAGCCCAATCACCGACGAATCCAAGGTCCATCGAGAGATCGACCTCTTCACCAGCGTGGCTAGCAGGCAGGGTGCCGGTGACGTGCAGCCACCAGGTGCTCCATGGAGCACCCCACCACGTCCCGGGCGGAAATGGCTGGTAATTGGCGGCAGTAGCTTCCTTGAAGCTCACTGGCTCGCTGGGGACCTGCCAGGCCGTCACCTGCAATGGACAGATCTCCTCGGTGATTTCTCGTTCGAGACGTTCCTTGAGGTGACCAATCCGGTCTTGGGTGAGTTTGGTGTGATCATGCATGGGCGTCCTTGAGGTACTCCAGGCCGTCGAAGGCGTCAGCGAAGTCGTCGAGCAGCTGTTCGGCGACGTGAACGGAGTCGACAAGCGGGTGGTGGCTCAGGGCCAGCAGGGCGGCGGTACGGCTGCGGTTAACAGCAGCGTCGATAGTGCGTTGCTCTACGTACTTGGTGTTAACGACAAGTCCTCGGGCATGGTCGGGCAGCGCGGGAGTGGGCAGCCGGTGAATCCCGGCACCGTCTACCCGACACGGGACCTCCACGACGGCCTCGTCGGGCAGGTCAGGAAGGGCCCTGTGATTGGCGACGTTGAGGATGAGCTCAGCGGGCACGTCGTTGGCGATGGCGTGCATGATCGCGAGGGCAACCTTGTCGTATCCGCCGGTCTCCAAGTCGGCTTCATCGCGCTCGAATTCACCCGAGACCTCGCGATTGGTGGCCATGTAGGTCTCCTCGCGCTCCAGACGGGTGGCTTCCCATAGGCCAGCGACATCGTCGGTGTGTTGAGCCTGGGTGTAGAACTGGTTCTGCTGGGCCTCCAGGAAGGCTCCGCGTGGGGCTTCAGCCTTCCGATCGACGGCGAGGTCGTCGCGGGAATAGTAGTAGTAATGCAGGTATTCGTTGGGCACGGCGCCCAAGGCTTGCACCAGGTCGGCACCGAAGAGACGACCTTCCTCGAAGCTCTCGATGAGGTCAGGTCGCTCAAGCAGACGCGGCAGGACGTCGACCCCATCAACGTTCAGACTGGTGAGCCAACCTAAGTGGTTGAGTCCGCTGTAACCGATGTGAATGCGTCCGTCGCCGTTGAATAGGGACCCCAGGTCGGCCGGTGCCAGCCCGGCACCCTGCAGGGTGGTGAGGATACGACGGGCCAGACCCACTGGAGAGTCGCAGATGCCCACTACCTGGTCTCCCAGGCGACGCTGCATGACCTCAGTCATCACTCCTGCCGGGTTAGTGAAGTTGATGACCTTGGCGTCGGGGGCGTACCGCGTGATCTGCTCGACGAGGTCGAGTACCACCGGGATACCCCGCAAAGCATACGAAATACCGCCAGCTCCCACGGTCTCTTGACCGATGACACCGCGAGCCAGGCACATCGACTCATCGAGGGCACGTCCATGGGTGCCGGCGACGCGGATGGCCGAAAAGATGAAATCGGTTCCCGCCAAGGCGGTGGGCAGGTCGGTAGTGGCCACCACTGACGGCGTGTGAGGCAAGGCGGGGGTCAGCTGGGCTACAACCGTCTCGATGACGCCTAGCCGGAGTGGGTCGGTGTCGTAGAGCCGCAGTTCGGTGACCCGTTGCGGCGAGGTGTCGCGAGCAAGGGCCTTAAATACCAGCGGAACGCGGAATCCTCCGCCACCGAGGATAGTGAGCTTCATGCGGTAATGACCTCCACTGTTGATTCGCAGTGTGCGTCGAAGTCCGGTGGCAGCGGCCCGGTGGTAATGACGCCACTGACTTCCTCGAGGGTGAACGGGGAATGCGCTCCGACGCCCGGAAATTTCTCGGAGTCGACGAGCAAGTAGCTCCGACTCGCGGCAGCGATGATCGCCTGCTTGATGTATGCCTGAGAACGACTCGTATCTCGAACCCGCCCGTTAGCACTCACCCCTGAGCAGCCTAGGAAGGCCAGGTCAGCTTGGTGGTGGGTCAGCGCGTCAGCGACGAACTGACCGTCAAAGTACTGGTAACGCTCCGACCACACTCCCCCGAGCACGACAACGGTGATGTCCGGGGCGGTTCTGAGAGTCTCAAAGACGGGCAGGGATGCAGTAAGTACGGTGATGGAGCGCCCGGTGAGCAGCCCGGACAGGTGATGGACGGTGGTGCCGATGTCCATGATGATCGTGTCGCCGTCGTGGATAAGCTCGGTGGCCTTGCGGGCGATCGCAGCTTTGGCCTGAGTGTGATGGTTCATGACGTCACCGAAGTGGTCGTCCACGCTCGTGACGAGTTGGATACCTCCCCAGGAACGCTCGATGATGCCCTTATCTTCCAGGGCGATGCAATCGCGTCGGGCCGTGGCCATGCTCACGTTCAGATTCCGAGCGACGTCGACGGTTCGCATGGCAGGCCGGTCCCGGAGCAGTTCGACGATCGCGTCGTGACGAGCGGCCCTGAGCATGTGCCCCATGGTACCGATCCATGACCATCCGTCTACACAATTTCGTCATTTCAATCATTTTTCAGCAACTCATCGCCCACCGACCGCTACAGTGATCTCACAAACCAACCTTTGTCGGTTGGTTTGACCATACTCGAATCAAGCATTGACAAGGTTGTTGCCTGGAGATCACCTACAGTTAACCTCAGTTGCACACAGTCGTGACACCCTGAATCCTTGGCGGGTACACAAGCCCCAAATATTCCCCGAGAAGGCATTCGCACCACGAAGGGAGGGGCCCAAGCCCCGCCGATATCTGAACATTATTGAGCGATTTTGTCAGTGACGATTCCCGTTCAACCCAAGGAGGGACCTCATGAATCTGTCGCGTCGTCATCTGCTCTCCGGCGGTTTCGCCGGGCTGGGCGTGTTGGGAGTGTCGGCGTTGACCGGATGCTCCACCTCCACCGAGCCCAAGTCCGATACGGGCGCCGGTGACGCTAAGAAGCTCGTCCTGTGGATGTGGCCAGAAGGCTTCGACAAGCAGACGTTAGTTGCCGTCGCCAAAGCGCAGCCGTCTTATAACGTGCGTCAGGACATCATCGGTGGCGATTTCAAGCAGAAGCTCACGACGACCTTCACTGCGGGCTCCGGGCTGCCCGACCTTACCGGCGTCAAGGGCGAGGACATCGCCTTCTTCCGTGACCACGCCGGGTATTTTGTTGACCTCAATACTCTCGGCGCCAAAGACATTAAGTCCGACTACCTGGGCTGGAAGTGGGCCCAGGCGACCACCACTGACGGCAAGCAGCTGGGCATCCCCTCCGACATCGGTCCCACAGCCCTGTTCTACCGGGCTGACATCTTCGAGCAGGCCAAACTTCCCAGCGATCCCGACCAGGTCGCCACCCAGATGACCACCTGGGATGCCTTCATCGAGTTCGGTACCAAGTTGCTGGCCGCCAAGAAGAAGACCTACCTAGTGCGTAACGCCGCTGGCCTGTTCGGCACGATCTGGCCGCAGTCGGGCAAGGGATTCATTGACGAGAAGAAAACTTTCATCGGCGACCAGGACCACATTCGCAACGCGTGGGACATCACCGCAAAGGCACTCAAGGCCGGCATCATCGCTACGATCCAGTCCGACACCTCCGACGCCGCAGCCGCTGTCAACGAGGGACGTTTGCCTGCCGATTTCGGTGCCTCCTGGCACCTGGCTGACCTCATGGTTGACGCCCCTCAAACGAAAGGAAAGTGGCGGGTGTGCGCCCACCCCGGCCCGGCTATCAACCAGGGAGGTTCATTCCTGTCTATCCCGGCCGGCGCCTCGGATCCTAAGGCATCCTTTGCCGCGATCCGCGAGCTGCTCAGCGTAAAGTCCCAGATACGGGAGTACGTCCACAATGGCAACTTCCCCGTCTCCCCGAAAGCCTACGACGATCCGAAAGTCTCGGGTCCAGTGGACTTCCTCGGCGGCCAGCATGCGGCGAAGGTCTTCGGCAAGGCTGCCGAGTCGGTACGTCCGCTCTTCGAGGACTCGAACTCCGACGCCGTCTCCGCCCCGTTTGCGGCCCAGCTCGAGCGGGTCGAATCCTCGGGAAAGAATCCGGAAACTGCCTGGCAAGATGCCGTCTCCGAGGCTAAGCGCATCGCCAGGCAATTGCATCTCACCGTCAGGTGAGGCGTCTGTACCGAGATGAGTTCACCACATACCGCCACTGCCACCCCCACGGACGAGCTGCACCACCCGTCCGTGGGTCGACGAATGCGCAAGGCTTTGCCGATCTATGTCGCTTTGAGCCCGTATTTCTTCTTTTTCCTTGTCTTCGCCGCTATACCGATGATCTTTACCCTGCTACTAGCCTTCACCGACTGGTCCGGCTTGGGGAGTGCCCATTTCGTCGGTTTAGAGAATTTCACATATCTCATCAGCGACCACCTGTTCTACAAATCGCTGGGCAACACGCTCATTCTGTGGGCGATGGGCACGATCCCGACACTCATCATTGCCACGATCGTCGCCCTCATGCTGAACAAGACGATACGGTTCTCTACGACCTACCGGGTCATTTACTTGGTCCCGAACATCACGTCCATGGTGGCTATGGGCATCTTGTTCAGTTCGATTTTCTCCAGCCAGTTCGGCCTAGCCAACGCCGTGCGCAACCTACTAGGCCAGGAAAATATCGCCTGGTTGCAAAACGAGTGGGGCATCAAGATCGCCATCTCGTCCCTGACAGTGTGGTCATTCGTCGGCTATAACGCACTGCTCATCCTCGCCGGTCTGCAAGCCATCGACAAGACGCAGTATGAGGCGGCTGCCATTGACGGAGCCAACGGGTGGCAGACGTTCTTCCATGTCACCTTGCCCCAACTTCGTGCCATCGTCTTGTTCATCACCCTCATGTCGACGATCGGTTCGTTGCAGAGCTTCACCGAGGCGCAGGTGCTCACGAGTTCCCAGTCCGCCGGGGCGGCCTCGGCAGGCGGGGTGAACAATTCCGGTCTGACGATGGTGCTCTACTTCTACTCAGTGGCCTTCCAGGAGAACCGATACGGCTATGGAGCGACGATCGCCTGGGGAGTATTCGTCGTTGTGCTGTTCTTCTCGATCATTAACTGGCTCGTTACCCGCGAGCATGATCGCAAGGTGGCGTGATGAGACGGCGTATGCACATCGGGACGTTCTTCCGACACCTGTTCCTCATTCTGGGCGGGCTGATCTCGCTGTTCCCGTTCTACTGGATGTTCGTGCTGGCCAGCCGGCCGTCCTCGGTGATCTACAAATACCCTCCGGTCCTGATCCCCGGCAACCGTCTGGGTGAGAACGTTCACACCATCACCGATAAGGTCAACATCTGGGCGGCTATGGCCAACACGGCTCTCGTGGCGACCACGGTGTCGGTACTTGTGTTACTCATCTCGTCGCTGGCAGCTTTCGCCTTCGCCAAGTTCGATTTTCCCGGCAGGAACGTGCTCTTCGTGATTGTCCTGGCAACATTCTTGCTTCCCACCCAACTCGCGACGATCCCACAGTTCGTCCTCATGAGCAAGATCGGGTGGGTAGGCGACCTCAAGGCCGTCATCGTGCCCTCCCTGGCTAGCTCGTTCGGGGTGTTTTGGCTGCGACAGTACGCTACGAATGCCATCCCGAAGGAACTGCTGGAGGCTGCCACGCTAGATGGGTGCGGGTTCTGGCACCAGTACGTGCACGTGTGTCTACCGATTATTCGTCCTGCCATGGCATTCTTGGGGATCTTCACCTTCATCGGCTCGTGGAATGACTTCATGTGGCCCCTTATCGTCCTCAACGATCCCAGCAAACTGACCCTGCAGGTAGCCTTAAGCCAACTCAAGACGGCACACGGCACCGACTACGGCATGCTCATGGCTTCTTCGCTCATTGCTGTCGTCCCGCTGCTCGTCGTGTTTGTCATCGGTGCCAAGCAACTCATCGCCGGTATCTCGGAGGGAGCAGTCAAGAGTTAAGCCGCATCGAGGAGAGGCCATCCACGGCGGCAGCGCTGTCAATCGAAACCGCATCGCGCCCAGGGGTTCTCGTTGCTGAGGCTCGCCAGAGCGTGCCTGTGGTCATTCACAGCCTCGCAGCAAGAACTACGATTCATGCGCGGTGTGACGCTGGATGATCGAGATATGAAATACTATTACGCTGTGTTAACTCATAGCATCACGAAATCCCTGGACATCGTGCTCCTCACCGTGGCTGTAGCGCTTGGGTTTTTCGGACTGACAGCGTGGATAATCCTCCCGGACTCCCAGGCACCGCTCGTCGAGGCGTTAGGAATCCCGGCTGCATCGTGGCTCGTGGCATTGATCCTTGGCCTGATATTGCGTCCGTTTCCCACCAAACTAACCGGCAAGGTTGACGCCACCGCGATGAAGGGTGCCATCGCCAAGAAGACGATGATGGCGTTCTGTGGGATCACCTGGCCTGCGCTCATCCTGTTCGTTCTCGCATTCTTGCTACACCTACCGCGCGCATTCGTCTTGCTCGCCATGATTGCCCACGGCGCGACGCTGTTCCTCCTTCTTCGCTCGACCGATCAGCGTCTAGAGCAATTCGCCGAGACCTGGTGTGGCGACCATTACAACCCAGCGAATCCAGAGATCGACACATTCCTGCACGGCACGCGGTCGGTAAGCTTCGACTGACGAGCAACTGGAGGTGCCATGCCCGATCCGATTCGCGTCATCCTCGTCGACGATCAATCCCTGGTCCGTTCGGGGTTTCGTATGCTCATCGAATCCGAGGATGACATGGAGGTCGTCGCGGAGGCGTCAAATGGCCTCGAGGCCCTTGACGTGCTACGTCGAATGCCTGTCGACGTCGCCCTCATGGACATCCGGATGCCGCAGATGGACGGTGTCGAGGCCACTCAACGCATCACGGCGTCCCCACTGGATACCAAGGTGCTGATTCTGACCACCTTTGACCTCGACGAGTATGTGTACGCCGCTCTCAAGGCCGGCGCCTCGGGGTTCCTGCTCAAGGATGCCCGCCCCACGGAACTGCTGAGCGCTATCCGCAATGTTGCTGACGGCGACGCTGTCGTCGCACCATCAGCCACCCGCCGCTTGCTCGACCACGTCGTCCCCACCCTGCCTAACGATCCCAAAGCCGCAGATAAGAGGCTGTCGGTCTTGACGGATCGCGAGAAGGAAGTGCTGGTGGAGATTGCAAAGGGAGCGACGAACGCCGAAATCGCGCAGACCCTCTACATGGCAGAAGGAACTGTGAAAACTCACATCGGCCGACTACTATCGAAATTAGAGTGCCGTGACCGGGTTGGCCTCGTGCTGTTTGCCCATGAGGTCGGCCTCATTTGAGATACCTAAACCGTACTCAATACTGGGCATCATAAACGTCCGTCTTTTTCACGTCACCTAAGGCGTGAGGGGGTGTCGGCTACTAGTCGATACCCTTTTCGGGAACCATGAAAGGCATCATGAGCGACCACGACCGACCTTACGAATCTGACGAACCCCAGCACTCGCTGGACCATGCGATTCCGAGCGAGCCAGGGCCCTTCGAGCCACCACGACATGGCACCTCACCGGACTGGAGCGGTGACTCGCTGCGACCTATCGGTGAGCAGGATCGGGAACTAGCTCAATCCTGGGGACTACAGGCGCCGGCTCCTCAGCCGCCCCACACTGCCGAGTCTTTCCCTGCCCAACCCTTTAACACCGCCACCACGGCCCAACGCGGTGGCCTTGCTCCTGGGCTCCTCAATGCTCCCGTAGAGACCGACGCCGCAGCCGGCATGCAGCTCACCAAGATCTTCGGAGAAGGGGAAACCCGCGTCACAGCCCTGAATTCAATTAGCGTTCGCTTCACCCGCGGCACCTTCACCGCGATCATGGGACCGTCGGGATCCGGCAAGTCAACTCTCATGCACTGCCTGGCTGGCCTGGATCGCATAACCTCAGGGCAGGTATTCCTGGCTGGTATGGAGATTTCGAATCTTCCTGATGCCAAGCTGACGACTCTGCGCCGCGACAATGTCGGGTTCATCTTCCAGTCGTTCAACCTGCTGCCAATGCTCACCGCTGAGGAAAACATCCTGCTTCCTCTGGACTTGGCCGGACGGAAGCCTGACAGGGCACTGTGGGACCAGTTGATCACCGGCCTGGGCATTGGCGACCGGCTTAAGCATCGTCCCTCGGAGCTGTCGGGCGGCCAGCAGCAGCGTGTCGCTTGCGCCCGAGCCATGATCACCAAACCGCACGTCGTCTTTGCTGACGAACCAACCGGTGCGTTGGACTCAAAGTCAGGCGCAAACCTCCTGGGTTATCTGCGCCACTGCGTCGACGATCTGGGACAGACGATCATCATGGTCACTCACGACGCGAAGGCCGCATCCTATGCCGACCGCGCCCTCATGCTGTTAGACGGTCGCATCGTCGACGACATTGCCTCCCCCACCGCCGAATCGGTGAGCGAGGCAATGGCCGGATTGGAGGGCTGATGTTCACTGAGGCTCTCAGAGAGCTGCGTCACCATCCCGGTCGGATGGTCGCAACCCTCGTTGCCATCGCAGTGTCAGTTGGGTTCCTCGTCGGTATCTCGATGTTCGTACGTACCCAGGGTGTGGCGCTGGGGAAGGAACAGGCTGTCGCCACCTCGAAAGCCGACGTCGTCGTCGACACCGACGGAGCGGTTGTCGACCCCGATGAGGTCACCCGAACTATCAAGGAAACCCAGGGGGTCGGGGCTGTCGACACCGTGTTGTCGACGTCCATGCCAGCAGCCCACGGACACGATTCGGTGATGATCGACCTCCACCAGGTTCCGGAAGAGCCCTTCCGCTGGTCGACGGTCAAAGACGGGTCCTGGCCGTCGAAGGCCGACGAGGTCGCTCTGTCTGAAGATGCTGCCAAGCAACTCCAGGTCAGCATCGGCGATACCGTTGCGTTCAGCGGCCATGACCTCAAGGTGGTCGGCATCACCGACGACCCCTCAGCTCTGCAAACTGCTCCGGCTTATGTGGGTCAACTTCCCGGCCAAGCCCCCAACACCTGGGTTATCAAGGCCAAGGATGGGACGGCGCCGGGGCAGCTCGTCACCAACCTTGAGAAGACCCTGTCGAAGGTCAAGGACGCACCGCAGTTCAATAAAGACGACGCCGGCGCCACGATCTCGACGGCTGACTCTTTCCAGAAGAAAACCATCAATAGTCTCACCGAGGACTTCGATGTCACCAAATACATGCTTATGGTCTTTGGTGCTATCGCCCTGTTGGTGGGAGCGATTATTATCACGACGACCTTTCTCATTCTGTTGGCTCAGCGACGTCGCCAGATCGGCCTCATGAGGGCTGTTGGGGCGTCGAGCGGCCAGGTGAGACGACGAGTCCTCGCCGAAGCGATCGTGCTTGGCGTCCTTGGATCGGTGCTGGGGGTCGTGCTTGGCATCCTGCTGACCGTGGCCGGCACGGCCTATACCGGGGCCTTAGCCTTCGGGTTGGCCTGGCCGTGGGGTGACATTATCGTCGAGTTCCTCATCGGCATCGTCATTACTGTGTTGGCGGCCTTCCTGCCGGCACTGCAGGCAACTCGAGTGGCCCCGTTGGAGGCACTGCGCCCAGTACCGACCGTGGAACAGAAGCGTCGCATCGGTATTGCGAGAATCGTCGTCTGCTCCCTGCTTGCAGTGGCTGGAATTGCGCTATCTGTGGGGGCCATTGTCGGAACCGGTACATCGATCATCGTGATGGCGATTCTGTCAGCAATGTGTCTGTCTCTAACTTTGCTCATCGCGACCCCGCTGTACGTACCATGGTTGATCCGTGCCATGGGATTCCTGCTGCGGCCTCTCGGGCCCACAGCACGGCTATCAACCTCAAACGCCAACCGCAACCCGACTCGCACTTCTCTGACTGCGGTGGCCCTTATGTTGGCTATTGGCTTGTCGGTGACCTTGCAGGTGGGCATCTCGACGACGCGCACGACGGTCATGGACCAAATCAACGAGCACTTCCCGATCGACCTCACCCTCACGAACCGCCCCTCTTACGACCCGAATACCGGCCAGGAGACGGCGAGCACGCTCGACACGTCAGCCCTAAAGACGGTGCAGGACTTGCCGAACGTCAAGGACTCCATCGTCCTCAAAGGTGGGTTCGCCGAGAGTGATCTGTCCCCTCACACCCATATGTTGTCCGGAAACCCTGACGAGATCGCCAAGGTGGCACCCTCCATCGCCAAGGAGATGAAGCCGGGGGTCGCACTGATAACCTCCATGGACAACCCGCCGCAGACTATGACCTTCACCTCTTCTAAAGGCAAGGTGGCTCTCAAGGTCATGAAGGTCCACGGGCTTTCTGAGGGCGACGTCGTGGTCAATCAGGAGGACTTGAAGAGGATCGTGCCTTCCGTGACTGACCAGTCCATCTGGGTCCATCTGAACGACCGCAGCAATTTGGCCTCCACTCTGACGGTGATGATGTCCATGTCGAGCAGTAGTTCGCAGCATATGGACATCGGTGGAGGCGCCCTCATCGGCGGAATCGTCGAGCTAATCCTCAAGGTCCTGCTGATGGTGATGACGGCCCTGCTCGGTGTGGCAGTGCTCATCGCCCTCATCGGCGTGGCCAATACCTTGAGCCTGTCCGTGCTGGAGCGGCGTCGGGAATCTGCGCTGTTGCGGGCTATGGGCATGCAGCGGCGTGGATTGAGGTTGATGCTGCTGTACGAATCGATCCAGGTCGGAATGGTCGGCGTCATCGTGGGAATGGTTGCTGGGTTCTACTTCGCCTGGCTGGGCATTCGGTCGGTGTTCCGCGTCGCCTCGGACACCATCCCTGTGCACTTCTCGATCGATTGGCCATGGACCCTCGGTCTTATCGCGATCTGCCTGGTGGCGGCATGCCTGGCCTCGGTGTTGCCGGGCAGGCGAGCCGCCAAAGCCATTCCAACCGAGGCGCTCGCCGACGAGTGAGACCTTGTGCGGGAAGCCGTGAACCGGCCGCGTCCTTCGGGGCACGGCCGGTTTTCGCAGCGATTCATCGGACAACACCAGACGAGATAGGGGCAACACCGGTGTAGGAAAGGGCAACACCTACACGGATGTGGACAACACCGCAGGCAACACCACTTCGATGGGCTTAGGGCATCGCCCATCCGAAAGGTGCTGCCATGTTCACGTCCGCTACACCCCGCCGTCTCCACTCCCTCTGGCAGGAGTTGTGCTCCCACCCCCGTGCCCCGTGGCGCACCGACGTCATCTGCCGCGGGTGCTACCCAGAGGACCTTCCCCAACGACTGCGTCACGACGACGCTGCCGCACTTCGCGCCCTCATCGCCGCCCGCAGCGGGGCCGGTCAGACATCCGAATTCGCCGGGATGGCGCTGATTCAGGCGATTCTTCCTACCCTGGTCATGATCGCCAATCGTGATCGTCAGGCCTGTCTAGATGACTACATCGGCGAGGCCTGGGTCGTTATCGTCAATTTCCCGTTGTCCCGTACTACCAAGGTGTGCACAAATGTGGCCTTGGACTGTCTGCATGCCATCTCATCTCGACGCCAGCGCAGCAGCCCAGAAACCCCTGCCGAATCGATCAACATCAGCGCACCAGAGGTGCAAGAACCAGGGCAGGTGGCGTCGGACCTGCTCAGTGCAGCTGAGGAGCTCGGAATCATCACTCCGGCAAGCGCACCAGTATTGCGTAGTGTGTGGGTGGAGGCATTGGATTGCGCTACCGCCGCACGACGTCATAACACCAGCCCTACAGCGGTGCGAGCTCGATGCTCTCGGGCGAGCCGGGCCATGAGGCAGCGTCGTGACGAGTTGCTCGCCGCGTCGTGAATGAGGTTGCGATGCGTGCGACGTATGCTTGTTCGCTGTGACGAAGTTCAAGCGTGTCATGGCTCTGCTCGGGGTGATCTATCTCGTGACCGTGGGAGGCTTGTACTTCGTGCTAGCTGACCGCAGCGACAATTTCATCCATGATGGCCAGATCATCCAGGGGACCGTGACAGCTGTCTACTCGCACCGCTCCGTCAGTACCGGTGCTACCAAGTACCTCATGCATGCCGAGGGCGGCAATGTTGCGCTCATTTCGTACACCTACGACGGGGTGACGGATACGGTCTGGTCGAACCCCTACCGTGACATCAAGAAATACCGCGTGGGTCAGAAGGTCGATCTAGTGATCCGGGCCACACCGAATCATCCGGATGACGCCATCGTGACGGTGCGTGACCACACCATCCTGGGCTTGCGTCTCATCCCTTGGGGATTCCTCGCCAGCGCCGTCATTATGACGGCATGGTTCGGACGTGACTACTGGAGGTCCAAGAGACGCCGTCGACTAGGTGGTCAGCGTCACACCCCGGCCGCCGTCGAAGCCTAACGAGAGTCAATCAGCCACGTCAGGAACTCTTTAAGTTCTCCAGTCTCACCGTCGCGACCGCCTCTGCCAATATGCATCGGGGGCAGGGAAGGGTGAAGCTTGACCCCACGCAGTCGCGCAGCGAAACCACCGGGGACGACGAGGTGGTAGTACTCCCCGTTTTCTCCGATGGCGAGGGAATGCTTGGCGTTGAGGTACCAGCCTCGTTTGTCAGTGCGCGCCTCGTGGCCGTCCATAAGTTGAGCGCGCAGCGGCACTGGTGTCATCCCCCTGAGCGCGAGCCATGACGAGGAAGTCATCGATGAGTCGCTGGGCCTGAACAGCCTCCTGACGACGCGCTCTTTCCTCAAACTCGATACGGAGGCGGGCATCCTCGGCACGTTTGCTGGTCACGAGTTGAGGGTACGGCATCCCCCGCAACAAGCCTGAACTGTATGTCCGGAGGCGTCACACAACGCCGATGGTTGGAACCAGTTCGGGGACGCGGCACCACTGCGCATCCCCGAACCGTTGACGTCAGAACAGTCCGATGGTTTCGCCGTTATCGTCGATATCGATCCTCTCGGCGGCCGGGTGACGGCCCAAGCCCGGCATGGTGCGCATGTCGCCGCAGATCGCGTAGATGTATCCAGCTCCGACGGCGGCCCTCACCTCGCGCACAGGCAACCGCCATCCGGTCGGGGCGCCCTTGAGGGATGGGTCATGGGACAGGGACAGGTGGGTCTTCGCGATGACGACCGGGAATGTGCCGTAGCCGAGATCCTCGAAGTGGGCCAGCTCCTTGGCTGCCGCTGGGGCGATGTCGATTCCGTCAGCCCCATAAACCTTGGTAGCAACCTTGGTCAGTTTCTCGACTAGAGAGTCCTCAAGGTCGTAGGTGTAGCGGAAGTCGGCCTTGTGGTCACAGGCTGCCACGACCGCGTGAGCCAGGTCGATGGCACCGTCACCGCCATCGACGACATGGGTCGAAGAGGCGAAATGGGCTCCGGCGGCCTCAGCGACTTTACGGACGGCATCGATCTCACCGGGGTGATCGGTCGGGAAAACGTTGAGAGCCACAACCGGGGAGACGCCGAACTCACGCACAATCTCGATGTGTTTGCGCAGATTGGCAGCACCAGCGAGCACGTCGTCAAGGTTGTCCTCCAGCATTGCCGGGGGCAGGGGTTTTCCGGGGATGACGTTGTAGCGGCCGGCGTGGGTTTTGAGGGCACGCACGGTGGCGACGAGGACGGCAGCGTCGGGGCGCATCCCGCCGATGCGGCATTTGATGTTGAAGAACCGCTCAGCTCCCATGTCCGCACCGAATCCGGCCTCGGTGAGCAGGTAGTCGCCGCAACCGATACCGACGCGGTCTGCGATGACCGAGGAGTTACCGGTTGCGATATTGCCGAAGGGGCCGGCATGAACGAGCACCGGGCTGTTCTCGGTAGTTTGTAATAGGTTCGGCTTGAGGGCGTCTTTAAGAATGACGGCCATCGATCCGGCGGCGTGCAGATCCTCGGCGCTGACTGGCTCCTTGGAGCGGTTGTAGCCGATGACAATACGCCCCAGGCGAGCACGCAGGTCGGACAAGGAGGTGGCCAAGGCCAGGATGACGCCAACTTCGCTGGCTGCGGTGATATCGAATCCGGTCTCGCGGGGGACACCGTCGACCCTCGATCCAAGACCAACAATGGTGTTGCGCAGGGCACGGTCATTGATATCGACGACGCGACGCCACGAGATCGAGTGAGGTTCGATGTCGAGCTCGTTGCCCTGGTGCAGATGGTTGTCGATCATGGCGGCAAGCAGGTTGTGGGCCGCTCCGATGGCATGGAAGTCACCAGTCAGGTGCAAATTAAGCTTCTCCATCGGCAGCACCTGGGAGTATCCAGCACCGGCGGCACCGCCCTTGATTCCGAAAGTTGGGCCCATCGACGGCTGGCGCAGGGCCAACACGCTGTGCTTACCGATCTTCTCTAGCCCCTGGGCTAGACCAACAGCGGTGGTCGTCTTGCCCTCACCAAGGGGCGTGGGGGTCATGGCCGTGACGACGACGTATTTACCGCGAGGATGATCCCTGTTGTGCGTGATGACCTCGAGGTCCACCTTCGCGACGCCGCGCCCATAGGACTCCAGGTACTTCTCATCAATGCCTGCCCGGGCTGCAACCTTCTCGATGGGGTCAAGGTGGGCCTCGCGGGCAATTTCAAGATCCGACTTCATTGTCATAGCTCCAATCATGACGTGTTGAACACCTCTTTGCATACCTGTGCGCATCATGGCCGGCCCGGACTGCCACCGACGCTCACCTGACGCCACAGCAGCGTAGCGTTCCGCTGCCATCACATGTCACCGAGATTCTCCTCGAGGTCGCAGACATAGGACCCGAGCAAACTTCCGTAACAAAAGCGCCGAGAGCCCCGAGCTGTGGCAACCGTCCACGTGGTACTTCGCCCGCAGGTGGGGGTATTTCCGGTCCTGCTGCGTCGTCCTTGCAGCATCATTGATGAGGCCGACCTTGCAGGGCCGCTGAGGTGGATCCTCTGCGAGTGTTCTTCGGTTCACCCTTTAGGATCGATAGAGGCCAGCCCGAAGGAGACCATGTGTTCTGGCAGAATCTGCGCCACCTGTGGCGACGCCACGACTTCCGGAGGATTCTCGGGGTTCGTGTAGCTACCCAGGCGGCTGACGGCACCCTTCAGGTCGGGATGGCCTCCTACGTTTTGCTCTCCCCCGAGCAGCAGCCTGACGCGTGGTCGATCGCCATGGTGCTGGCTATCACCTTGCTGCCCTTCAGCATCATTGGCCCCTTCATTTCCGTCGTACTCGACCGCTGGTCGCGTCAGCGCATCCTCGTCTATACCGATGGTCTGCGCTGCCTCATTGCGGTCGGGCTGGGGATCTTAGTCTGGAATGGCGCGCGCGATAAACCCTCCCACCTGGCCTTGCTCATCGGGTTACTCATCGCGATGAGCCTCAACCGGTTCTTGCTCACCGCTTTGGTCGCTGGGTTGGAATACACCATCGACAAGCGTGACTACCTGACGGCGTCGTCGATCATGCCGACGATTGGCCCACTCGGGCTCATGATTGGTGCGGTTGTTGCTGCCGCAGTGCGCATGATTGCCGGACGCCATATCCCTGTGCACCACGCCGACACGATCATTTTCTGCATCTCCGCAGCCCTCTTCGCAGTCTCGGTCGCCTTGGGGCTGCAGTTTTCACGTCGGGAGCTTGGGCCGCCACTGGTGGATCGTTCCCGGACGATGAGAACGGTGGCTGGGGATGTGGTGGATGGGTTCCGCTATCTAAGAAAAGTGCCACTGGTGGGGCACTCCCTCACGCTGATCGGCGCCCAGCGGGTGCTGTTCGGGGTGTACTCGGTAGCGATGATCCTGGGGTACCGTAACCGATTTCATGTGCAGTCTGACATCAACGGAGCCATGGCAGACATGACCGTATGGGCCGTAGCTATGGGCGCCGGCTTCGTGCTCTCGGCAGGCTTCATGCCCATGTTGGTGCATCGGCTAGGAATGCGTCGTGCCCTTATGACCCTCCTCATCGCGACTGCGGTCATCCAGGCCTTCCCAGGCGCCACCCCAAACCGTTGGGGTCTGCTCATGGCTGGCTTTCTCGTCGGGCTATTCGCCCAGTCCCTCAAGGCCGGTGTCGACACCATTTGCCAGGCACACATCACTGACGGCTACAAAGGCCGTGTGTTCATCGCTTACGACATGGTGTACAACGCGATGTTCGTGGCAGGTTCAGCTTTGGCTGCATTGGCGCTGCCCATCCAGGGACTGTCCGGCCCACACATAGTCGGCCTGGCCATCGCCTACGCCGTGATGGCTGTGGTCTTCGCGCTAGCGACCCGGGCCCATGGTAACGACGTCTTTGACAAGGGCAGTGCCCTCGGCGGGTTGCCCGCCGCTAACCCCAAAGAATGACGCCATGCACGGGCGTCGCTCCTCGACTAGTGGACAGTGGATACCCTCAGACCACCCTGGCCCGGGCGTGACCTTCCATCACCTCCTGCAAAACGGTGACGGTTTCGTCTGACAAGTCCACGCCAAGCCGTCGGGCCTGACGAGACAGCACGTAGACCAGTCTCTCGACTTCGCCACGGTCGTCGAGCTCGTCAGCAAGTTTGATGCGGGCCACTAGCAACACCTCGTCCTCGGGACAGGCGACGGTGGCCCTGGCTAGGGCCCGGGATGCCAGCTCAACGTCTCTTATCTCCATAGCTCGTCGGGCTACCTCGACCCCGATGTCGCGAACCATCTGGATCATGTCGATCCGCCATTCCTCGGCCCAGTGCCATTGGCCGGGAGCGGCATCAGCCAAAGGAGCCCCACGGACGAGGTCAAGGGCGCTCACAAGATTGGCTAGCGGAGCCGTCGACACTCCCCCAGAAACCAACAGCTCGAGCCTTTCCCAGTCACTTGTCACTGCGTCTGCGAGACGCAATGAACCGTCGTATCCCTCTGGAAGATAGGCGCGACCAGCGTCATCGGTGCCGAGCCAACGGCGTAGCCGGGAGACATTGGAGCGCCGGGTCGGCTCGGCAACCATGAGTGCGTCAGCCATCTGCACCGAGCGAGCTCCTGGATGGCACAGCAGCCAGGCGCAGTACTCCAAGCATTGACGTCGAGCCTTCGTCGGCGGATTTCCCCGAGCCCCCAACAGGTCAACCGGGCCGAGAAGCCGCAATATGGGCGACGGCACCTGTCCACCGGTGGCAGGTAGGTGGGCAACATCACTCGTCATAGTTGACGTCAGCACGGTTTCCTCCTCGACGGTCAGATGGGCATCACTGGGTGGCAGCACAGCGCAGGGCTTGGCCATCACCGGAGGAGGATCGGATCCTTCCTCATCGCCTCGCCGCGGCTCCCACCACGGAGCGGGCTCCGTATCAGACCGAGCGGTAGTCTCAAGCAATTCCACAACAGCACGACGCATCGGAGAGGTGACGATCTGCGGGGTAAACGACTGACCGTCGAACTCCGCATGATCACAGTCGGTAACGGTAATCTCTTGGCCACCTACCCCGGGCATGACGATGACGATGCCCGCTGCAGCAAGGGAAGCCAGACTCGGAAGGTTGAGGGGGCTTGAGGAGAGGACAACCCTGGTAATCGCCCCGGGATACTCGCTGGCTTCGTTGGAAAGACCAGCTAAGCCCTCAACAACCTCGTCCTCATCAGCGAGTTGGACATCGTCACTGCCGGTATGTGCCAGCCAGGCAAGATCCTCACCCACCGCTACGATGTCAATTCCGCCGCTCCACGGCGCCGCAACAAGGGACAGGCTGATCGACGCAACCATCGCCGTAGCCAGGTCTCTGGCGGCATTAACCGCTAATACCCCGCCAACATCGGCTAGGTCCACCACGACCGGCGTCTGAGGGTCACATGTTCCCAACACGACGGTGGTCGGCGTCATGGCAAGGGCAGCGGTGTCCCGCGATGACGCGGACTCGTCGAGCTGATCTGCGGCGGCGTCAAGAACACGCTTCGCCCGCCGGGGCTCTCCAGATACTGGCGGTATGCGTCTGCCGAGAGGCCGGGTGAAAAGCTGCTGTCGGCGTCGAGTTGTGACTGTTCCAGCGACCCCACCTGCCAGGAACAAGCTCAGGCCAGCTAATGCGGTCCGAAATATCTCGGCCGGGCTTTGCCCGACCTCAGCCATACTCATTGCCTGGTTCGCCCCGGCAGCCGTGTGAGGTTCAACTTTCGTCTCATTGACGGTGGCCGTGGTGTCGCCACCCCCCGCAGGTAGCACGGGCGGAGTGCTCTCGGTGGTCGGAGTCTCGGCAGGGGTCGATTTTTCCCGCTTGCCGCCTTGCTCATCGGTGTGCTGGTCAGATGTCCGCATGTCCACAGTTGGGGAGTCCGGCAAGACCAGTTCCCAACCTGGCTCGATGTGGTCGGGGTCCGCGATGGTCCCCTCGTTGAGATGCCAGATTGCTGGCCAGGACGATGCATCCCCCAACTGTGTTTGAGCAATCCCGCTAAGGGTGTCTCCTTGCTCGACAGTGATGGTCCGAACTTTCGACATCTCCGACGGGGGAGCGATCTGGTTGAGTTGCTCAGTATCGATCGGGCGACCAACGCCAGTGTGCCCGGCGGGCATGGTCACTGTGGCTCCCGGAAGAGCGAGTCGCTGACCGACGACGAGATGATCAACGTCGACATCAGGGTTGGCAGCGACGATGCGTCGCCACGAAGTGCCATCCCCATACCAGGTCTCGGCGAGTGTCCACAGGTCGTCATGCGGGCCAACTGTGACAGTCATGACGTCCTCGTCGTGCCCAGAGTCGCTGTCCACCTGAGCCTCAGGCGCAGGCTGCGGGACAGCCGCCGCAGTAGCCACTAGCGACACCGGAGCGGGTGGGACAGCTGATCGCGTCAACGGGGACAGGACAGTCAGACTTGCCACCAGCAGTCCTGCCGCAATCCCCTGGATCGCGCCCAGACCAGGAAACCTCACGTGATGACGCTGGCTGGTGGCCATTCCGACGGCCTCGGCAACGACGCAGACACAGAATACGGTCCAGGCCGCCCAGCCGATCACAGTCACAACGGTGAGGAAAATCGACCCGTCATCAGGGGCTAGCCATCCTGCTGGGCGCAACACGGTGGTGGCGTCGAGGTGTCCCCATGCTACGAGAGCGGCTGGGGAGCCCACCACCAGAAGGAGGAGGGCAACCACGGCCAGGGCACCGTGTATTCGGGCACGGACAGGTGAGATCTTCATGAGTATCGCTCCCGATGGCTGTCGAGGGTGGAGTGGGCCACCGACTCGATGTGGAAGGACCCCGGCATTCCCGGGACGAGAAGGTCAGACAGTTTGATGATGCAACTTACTCGTGCTGATGTGGTGCCAGCGGACC
Source organism: Cutibacterium sp. 37298 (assembly GCF_023838685.1). Lineage (NCBI taxonomy): Bacteria > Bacillati > Actinomycetota > Actinomycetes > Propionibacteriales > Propionibacteriaceae > Cutibacterium > Cutibacterium sp. 37298. The sequence goes on along the minus strand of NZ_JAJNRJ010000001.1, from coordinate 450,425 downwards.
CGACAGGAAGCGTAAGGTCAGATGAATCCACAGCAATTGCGGGGTTACTGCACCTGGTGCCAGCCAACTCAGCCAGACCAACGCGCTGCCCAACCGCAATGCTCTCGCCAACCGACGAGGCCACTGACCCAGCCCGTGCAGCGACTTGGGCAGCCGATTGAGCGTCGGCCTTTACTTCAGAAATTCGCCAGCTTCCCGTGGCCACCGCGGCAATCATGAGCAGAGCGGGCAAGATAAGTGCGGCTTCGACCGCGACCGCTCCCCGGCAGCACCAATGGCGTCTGTTCTGGCAGGCGTTGCAGCGTCGATACCGTATCTGGTCGATGCGGTCTTGAGGCAACAGCGCTCGCCCATGGAAGGGCCGGATCATGTCCCCTCCTCGACGGCGACAGCATGCCCTCTCACCGTGACAGCAGCACCAAAGAGCGCTGCGGCTCGTCCTTCAACATCGACTCTGACGAGAGAATCAGTCGTACTCACCGTGACGGTGACGTCGGTCACCTTCGAGGTCCGGGCGACATCGCGCGCGGTAGCCTCGGCTTCACCAGTGTGCGAACCTCGTAAAGCTTGGATGCGAACTGCTGCTCGAGCCGCTTCGGTGACGGTAGCCCGTGCCTGAAGGACGACCGCGGTCTCAATGACCGCAACGACTACCAGCAGGACGACGGGCCACACCAGCGACCACTGAAGGGATTCGGAAACTCCACGCTCCCGGCACTGTCGATGCTCCGATCGACCCCGACTCATTTCGGCAAGTTTGACGACACATAGCCCTTGATCACGGTAACAACCACCGTCGCTATCGAGACCGCCCCCACTAACAAGATGGCGTTTTCGGTTGACTGGCTGAGTCCTCTCTCGTCGCGTTTCTCGACGAGAGAGGGTATCCCTGCGATCATCGGCAGAACGACCGAAGCAACGGTATTGATGTGTTTCATGGCGACCTCCTTGGTCATTCGCACCGGCCTTTCCGGTGACGTCGTGTACCCCGCAACGGGTCGGGGATTCGAGGGTGCGAAACGTAGTCATGAGGCGACCCCCGCCATGATCAATAGCGGTGGGGTGATAAGCACCAAGCCCAAAACAAGGACGGGGATGACCATCCATATCGTCAGGGATTCCGAGGCTGTCTGGGCCTCGACCTTCTCCTGATTGAGGTGAGCGTCCCTCATCTCATGGACTCGAGCGCGCAGTGCTCCGGCGAGAGATGCTCCCTGGTCGTCGAGTCGCAATACCTCAACGAGTTCGGCAAGTTCTGGCAGATCAAGTTCATCTGACAACCCGTCGAGACCAGCCCATGGGGACTGCTGCTCCAACCGGGAGCGCTCCAGCGTCATGCGAATGCGCGCCAAGACAGGGTGATCACTCATCTGCGCCGCCTCGACGAGGGCCCGCGGAGCTGACTGGTTAGCCAATCGAGCAAGGGTGACGAGATCGACATAGACCAAGACGGCCTCGGCGGCATCCTGACGCACTGCTTTAGACCGTGACCTGATCCGGGTGTCGGGAATAAACCATCCGACGACAGCAAGAACCACCGCCAAACCAACTGGAGTCACCGGCAGGGTGTCCCCGCAGGCAGCAGCCACAGCCCGTACCAAGGCCGGGACGAGCATCCCTCCCATAGCCATGACGGCTTTCTCGATCACCAGATCACCAGGGGTTCTCCCCTGCAATATGAGAGTGCGACGAGATCGCTCGCTCACCACCCGCGGCCAACGGATTGCTGCTCGCGTTCCCCACCGCTCCAGCCGTCCGCCCTCCGCGGCGAGATCGACGACGGCGTCTTGACGTCCATGATCGGACAGTCCCGCCAAGGCGTCGGACAATCTCAAAGGCGCATTACGTCGTCCGGAAATGACAAAGACTGGAGCGCATGCCAGCAAAGCCCCACAGATAGCAGCGAGGATGACGGTGGACTCAGCCATAGTTGGCCTCCCCCGCACGCCGAAGGAGGATCCGGGCACGACGTCGCGGCTCGCTACGCCGGGATAAGGCGATCAAACCGGCGAGGTAAAGACCTGCGTAGCAGCACAACAGCAGCTGGCCAACGCCGGTACGATACGGAATCAGATATTCCCGGCCAAGGATGAGGGCACCTGCCAACACGACGCCGATGATGATACTGACCTGACGCACAACGACCCGCGGCTTAGCACGCTCAACTCGTATTTCTCGAGCTGCTCGGATGCGTTCCTGGAGGGACGCCGCGAGAGCGTCAAGGGTACCGGTGGCCCCCGTCCCGCCACGTTCGGCAGCCATCATAATCGCGGCAATGACCTGGTCAGCGTCGGCGCTGTCAAGGTCATCGGCAAGGCCTTGCAAGGCAGCTCGGGTATCCCACCGCGAATCCAGGCGGGCTACCACCCGGGTGAGTGGTTCTATCAGAAGTTCGGGGGCTTGACGACGAGTCGCCCGGATGGCATCAATGACGGATTTACCTGTCGATGCTGACCCGCTGACAAGACGCACCCATCGTTCCAGGGCACGCATGACGTCGAGGTCATGACGTGGTGGATCAGTCAACAAGGTAGGGACGACGACCGCCAAGACTGGCACGATGACCAGCACAACCGCCCACCCCGTCACCACATAACCCACGACACCGATTCCCAGACCAGTGAGGCCATGAGCGCGACTACGGCGGGGTAGCCGGAAGAACCAATTGTCCACTCTTGTCCACAAGCTTGTGGATTGCCCTGTGGATAACTGGTGAATCGGGGCGATGCCGATGCCTACCATGACCACTCCCCCGACAAGAAGTCCGCCGAGCAGTGCGGCAATCGCGGTGTTCATATCCATCTCGTCACCTCCGGCTCGTAGTGGGACAACTCAGCGACGAGAGCGGGATCCGGGTGGAACATGCCTGGACTAGTTGGCGTTGGCGCAGCATAGGTGAGGTGGGTGACCGGTCGCCCATTCTCTAACGCCCCGGTGAGTTGGCGGATTTCGGTGATGTGACGAGTTCGGGTGCCTCCTCGCCAGGTGTCATCGACGAGGGTGACGTGCACGAGGAACGTGATGTTGTGCGCGATCTGCCGATAGGCCTCCTCAATCGTCATGACCCCTCCCATGGCAACTCGTCCAGCCAACCGATCCATGGTCGAGGTGGCCGAGTGGGAGTGGGTGGTGCTCATCGTTCCGGCACCGGCCTGCATCGCCTCGAACATGGCAGCCGCCTCGACGCCACGGACCTCGCCCACCACCAAACGCGAGAGGTTTTGACGCAGTGCCTCCGGGATAAGATCGGCGACGGTGAACTCACCCAGGCAATGCCCGTCCACTTTCTCTCCCAGCCCCACGGTGGCCTGGAAGGCGACCATATTGTCGCGATCTGGGTTGAGGTGAGTGAGCAGTTCGTAGTCAGTTTCAAGGGTTCCGAACCGCTCGGTGGGTGGGATAGCGTCAACTAAAGCCCGTAGCAGCGTCGTCTTGCCCGCACCCTGGTCTCCGGCAATGACGATGGACCGACGCGCCAGGACGGCCGCACGTAGCAACACCCCGACGTGGTGGGGCATCATCGCGGTATTGACGAGGTCGTCGATCGTCACCCTCGTCAGGGTGTGGTGGCGAATGACGACCGAGGGCCGGTAGGACAGCCCAAACCCGATAGCGTGCAGTCGATATTGGGATCCCAACGCCACCGTCATAGTGGGGTGAGCGTCGTCAAAAGGCCGAGGCGGGTTAGCCGACTCACCGAGGAACCGAATTGCCTCGACGAGCTCAGCGTCATCGTCGGCCACCACGGGGCCAGGTTCGCGTCGTCCATCCCCGTACTGCACAAAGACCCGGTCGCAGCCATTGATTTCAATATTCTCCGCGTCTTGGATTTCGAAGAGAGGCTGTAGCCGCCCGTACCCAAAGATGGCATCCATGACCGCGCGGACGTACGCGTCTTTAGTCTGCGCGCTCCACAGGGCTTGCCCCTCAGCCGTCAATTTCTCCGCGTGGGACTCGACAGCCTGCCGCACGATCGACCGGCCAAGCATCCGTACATCATCGCCGCTCAGGTCGACGCCGGTACGTTCCCGATGGGACGCCCGTTCTGACGAGATACGTTCAGATGCCTTCCGACGCAACGAAACGACGGTACGCCAATCAATGTCCTTCGCCTCGAGTCGTCGTGGGTTGGGACGACGTGGGTTGGGACGAGGAGACACGGTTGTAGGCGATACGTGTGGCGACGGGGAGATGCGGGAAAGCACACCGGCAAGGTCCTTCCCGTCATCGAGCGAGACTACCGGAGCGTCCTGTGCATATCGACTTACTGCATGGTCGATCGTCATGACGCCACTCCCATTGCCGACGTGCTGAGAATTTCAGGTCCGGTGATGGCTTGATCTGCTCGACAGATCCGCTCTCGCATTGACTCCGCCATACTTTGCATACTCGTGACATAACGTCCCCGCAACCAACGCTTTCCCGCTGGTTCCCCGTCAGACAGCACTGCGGCGGCATGGGCATCAAAGACGATGTCACCGAACACCGGGAGACCAAACTGATGACCGATCTCGCGTGAGTTGTAAGGGCGACCGGGACCAACAACGACAAGCCCCACGGTCCCGGTGGTCGCCGAGGACATTGCCTCAACTTCCTCAGCTCTCATAGACAGTCCAGCCAGCTGACGCAGCCGAGATCCCGTCACGATTCCGATGAGGGATGCGCGGGAGACGAGACTGCTAGGCAAGGCTTCCGGCCCCAACCGGCCTGCGTCAACAATGACGTCAACCCCTGCCTGACCAAGTTCGATCATGGCACTGACGAGGCTCGACCACGCTGCTCCCATGAGAGAAGCCTGTCCTAGGTGCCCGTACCCGCTAAGTAACCTCACCATCCGGTCTCCGGAGTCGTGGGGAAGCGGGATGGTCTCCTCCCACATCGTTTGAACTGGGTCAGCACCGTCACGGAATGCTGTAGCCAAGCCAATGAGTCCGGGGCGCGGTGGGATGCGTCCCGTCAGGTATCCCGATTCGATCACGTGTCCGGGGCACGGGTCGGCGTCGACAAGAACGATGTCTCGCGGCCAGGTAAGAGCCAGGCCGAGAGCGGTAGTTGTCAGGCCCGGGGCTCCCCCAGGGCTGGTCAACAGGATGATCGACATCACTGACCCCTTTCGACCAGGGCGATGCGGTCCAGGGAAGCGAGGTCGGCTAGTCGGGCAGCATTGCCGGAATCGACCTCGACATCAACCAACCAGCTTCCATGATCATTCGTCGCCTTGGGTGCCGCGACGACCACAGCGTCAGCCGTTGACAGATTAGAAACAGTCCCCGTGTCCTTGTCGGGACTGGTTTCTATCACGGTGACGTGGGCGCCGGCGGGCAGAGAGACGGTGGGTAGACGTCCAGCAGCAAGTTTGAGACCTATCCGTGCGCGCCCTGGTGCCACCCGTAGTTCTCCCACCGAGTGAGACCCGAGAAGTTGTCCTGGTGATAGATCGACCAGAGCATGACGGCCAACGATTTTGTCGAGTTGGGAAGCTGGGATCGTTGCGACGGCCCGATCGACGGCCACTGAAGTCAGCCCAATATCGGCATTGCGGACGATGTCTCCCTGTCCTACTGCTCGCGTCATGACAAGAACTTGGTCGGCATGAGAGGCGCGGTGCCAGGCAACAGCTCCCCCCAGGCCGCCTAGGCATGCACATAGCACCCCTATGACGATGAGGCGCGGAGAGCGTCGAAGCCGGGGAGATGGCGTCGTCGCGCGAGCAGATATCGGAGTAGCCGTCACGGACATGGCCGCGAAACTATGCGTCAGCTGAAATCAGCGACAAGAGACGCACAGAAGATCTGTGGACACCGAAATCGGGGTGTCAGGTGCCACGCGCACACAGCATGCTGTCCACAGCTACCCGCAAATCCTGTGGACAATCCTGGGGATAACGGAGGTATCTCGACATGTTCAGGACCCGCCCGTGATAGCCATCAGGCGGATGATATTCGGGGCCATCGCTCCTCGCACGATATGGCCGCCCGAATCTCGACCCCGCTACGCCAGATGGACCTTGCCAGTAATAGTCCATCCCAACCCGGGATCCACTGCTCCGGCGGTGTCACACACCACAACGGTGGCCGTCACATCGAGCTGCTCAGCGGTCTCGTAGGGATAGTTCGCCCCGACCATGAAGGATTCCCCCGGCCCCAGCACGTATGGCGGCCGCGCGGTCCCGGGGGCGAATGGGGTCGTCACGATTTTGTGGGCCGCATCATCCCGGGGGGCCAGTACTGACACCAACGGTTGACGCCAAGTCCAGTCCGGGTAGCGTGCGGTGATCGTCACCGTCCCCAAACCCAGATTGATTGGCACCTTTGACACATTTGTGACGATGTAGCGCACCAGCACAATTGACGAGCCCTTGCTCACCACCGGAGTGCCATCTTGCGGATTCACCATGATGGAATCTTCGGGAGCCTTCGCTATTGCCGCTTGGTCCACTTCAATGCGAATACGGTCATCACCAAAATGCCCCAGCTTTTTACCTGATCGCGCCACTGGAACAGCCCAGGCCGGGTGCACGTCAATGCCCTGCGGGATTTTACTTGCCGAAACCGTCGGGGTTGGCTGTGGCCCAGTCAGAGGTTTGAGAACGCTACACCCCGATACCAGGGTACACGCCAGTAAGACACTCGTGATCAGGCCGCGGCGCATATCCTCACCTCCGTCACAAGTCGTCACGCAGCAGGGCCATTGTCACCAAATCCCAGCGACGCCCCTGCCACGATCGTGCCTGCGGAATTCTGCCACATTCTCGGTATCCCACAGCACCAGCACAATGGATCATTCTGCCATTGCCGCTCCACGTAGTCAGAGTCACCACCTGAGCGTCGGTGGTAGCAAAGGTCGCCTCGGTCCACAACCGCAGCGCTCGACGCCCTACACCGCGTCCCCATAAGGTCGACCGAAACACGACAATCCCGACCTCCCACCAGCCTCCTCCAGCTGGCGGCTCCTCGAACCGGGAGACGAACCCAGCCCGGTGCCCGTCCACAGTGACGACGGCATGGTGACCGCTCATCAGCCCCGAACGCCACTCCTCGGCAAACTCCGCAAAACTACGATCGTCGTCGGGCCCAAAATAGGGACCATCCCACTGTTTCCACTGCGGGTCGACGACCTCGACGTTCCAGTGCCACAACCATTCCAGGTCTTCCTCGACGAGGGGACAGACCTCAACCTTCCCGACCTGTGCAGGGCCGTCACAAGGGGGGGGGACGTCACGCGGTCGAGTCATGCCCTTATTATTGCCTGCCCAAGACAACTCACCACGTGGCAGGCTAGACCTATGACGACTTCTATAGACGGTACAGCTCTGGTCCTTGAGGGAGGTGGCATGCGTGCCGCCTACACCAGCGCCGTCATCGTCAAGATGCTCGGGCTAGGTTGGAAGTTCCCGCACGTTTCCGGTATCTCCGCTGGGTCCAGCCTCACCGCAAACTACATCTCCCGCGATCCTGAACGCACCCGTCTCAGCTTCACTGACTTCGCTGCGGACCCCCGATTCGGCAACCTCGGTACCTGGCTGGCAGGGCGTGGATACTTTGACGGCGAGTACATCTACCAGCGAACCGCCGAGCCCCATCAAGCCCTCCCCTTTGATTTCCTCACCTTCTGCGCGTCAAGTCAGGCTTTCCGCATCGGCGCGACTCGTACCAGCGACGGCGGGCAGGAATGGTTCACTCGCGAGGATATGAAAACAATGGACGACCTCATGGTGCGGATACGGGCCTCCTCAACCATGCCCGGATTCATGCCGCCGGTGACCATCGAGGGCGTCGAGTACGTCGACGGAGCCTTAGGAGATACAGGTGGCATTCCCATCGACGGCGCTCAACTCGACGGCTACGACCGGTTCTTCGTCGTCTGTACCCGACCTCGCGACTACATCAAGAACGAGGTGAAACGTCCTCAGACGCTTAGACGGTTATGTAGGCATCGTCCTGCCGTCGCCGAAGCCATCATCGCTCGACCGGCCAGGTACAATGCCACCCGCGAGATGTTGCGCGACCTCGAGTCAGACGGGAAGGCCTACGTCTTCTATCCACGCGTCATGCCCGTAACCAATAAGGAAAGAAACGTCACAAAGCTACGTCAGGCCTACGCTCTTGGGATGGCCCAGGCGAACGCTGAGCTGCCGCAGTGGCGGGTCTTCCTGGGGGTCTGAGCCTCAGCCCTTGACGGCCTGGGATAGCGCCTCGATTGCTCGGTCATTCTCCGCGTCCAACCCGATCGACAGACGAATCCCCTCCCCGCTCCAGCAGCGTGCGAAAACGCCGTGGGAAACCATCACCTCGTCGATCCGATCGGTGTCGTCACCCGTGGCCAACCAGAGAAAGCTCGCCTGGGACGGCACGATCTTCCAGCCCTGGCGGGTCAATTCGTCAAAGACCCGGATGCGCTCGGCGACGATCCGGTTAACCCTCTCATTGAGCTCGTCCTCGGCTGCCAGCGATGCGATCGCAGCCTGCTGGGCCAGAGAGGTCACCGTGAACGGAGTGGCGACGCGACGCAGGTCGTCACTAATCTCGGTGTTGGAGATGGCGAAACCAATCCGCAGCCCAGCCAACCCATAGGCCTTGGAGAAGGCGCGCAGCACGACGACATTGGGGTGGTCATCGAGAAGGGTGAGCCCGTCCACAGCGCTGGCGCCACGGTTGAAATGGCAATACGCCTCGTCCATGACGGCGATCACGTCCTCCGGCACCCTCGCTAAGAACTCCTCCACCTCATCGGTGTGCAAGACGGTTCCGGTCGGGTTGTTGGGGGTACATAGGAAGATCACGCGGGTAAGATCGGTGATCGCGTCGGCCATGGCGCGTCAAGGTCATGACGCAGGTCGACGGTCAGCGGCACCTGGATAGGGGTGGCCCCGGCAACTTTGGTGAGGATCGGGTAGGCCTCGAAGGACCGCCACGGAAAGATGATCTCGTCACCGGCACCGGCGAAGGCATGCATGAGCTGGCTGGCTACCTCCGTCGATCCAGCCCCCACCGCCACCTGGCTCACGTCGACGCCGAAGTGACCAGCGATGGTCGAACGTACTTCCTCAGCACTCATCGACGGGTAACGGTTGAACCTCGGCAGCGTACGAGTGACAGCCTCGACCACACTCGGCAGTGGTTCGAAAGGATTCTCGTTGGATGACAGCTTCACAGCGTTCTCGCCGTGACTTGCCCCTTGCTTGTAGAGCGGTAGTCCTCGAACAACATCACGTCGGTCCTGACTCACGTCATCCTCCCATTCAACGTTCGCTAGGACTCCTTCACACTCCCCCGACAGTCGCTGTCGCGATGCTCTACCACATCTGGCACAGACCAGCCACGCTTTACTTGGCCCCGATCCTTCGTCCGACTCCCTCGGGTGATATAAGTTGTTCATGTATCAAAAATCCACTGCAGCCCTGCTGGCGCTGAAGCTTGCCTTAGCAGTGCCTGCTACCGCATCCGCCTCCCCAACCACATCTCCATCCCCACTGCTAGTGGCAACAGTGACTTGAGACCCGAACAGGGTTCCGCCAAAGTCGCATCCAAAGCCGCTCCCTTCATATCGAAAATAGACAATCCTCACTATTCATCCAGTCATGCTGGAAGTGTCAATGTCCATGGATGGTGGCTAGATGATCATGGCAACTTCAGCGGAATGAAGGCCCGAGTTACGGTTTATCTGTGGGCCAAAAAGGGGTCACAGTGGGTCCAAGTGAACAAGATTCCTAGCAAGAAGAATCCGGTGACTGTCTATGCCGGTGGAGGCGGCGGCAAACGAGCCTCAGGATCAGTATCCTGTCGCAGCCACACACCTACATGGTATCATGGTCAGGTCGATGTGGACATTATTGGCGCCATCGACACACCCAACCGACCCAACTCACAAGACGTGAAATTAAACTGCCGACCATGGTAAAAGAACAACCCTCATGCATCATCGGCAACGTAGCCATCAGCACAACGCTCCACCTCGCACCCAATGACATCGGAGCATTCACCGACACCGATGAACTACGCATCCTCATGGAATCAGCTCGATCCCACGGCTACTTCAGCCCACCCCCACTAGAAAACCGAGAATACCTCATAGAAGAACCCATCGGAGTAGTCGTATCCGACACCAGCCAACCCGAATACCTCACCCTACGCCTAGACTGCCACCCTGAACACCACATCATCGGACGACCCGGCATGAAAATCATGCTCGTCCTCGCCGACGCCCTCCGACTCATAGGGTTATCCACCCCCCAAAGCATCGACGTCGAATGCGTCTATTTCAACCCCCACGACTGGGACCTCCTCAATCCAGACCCCGATGACCACATGCATATGATCGGGACCCTCAGCAACGAGATCTGCCGGTGGATGTCTCCCCACCTCACCTACACCTGGCACGCCACCACCACAAACCCCAACCTCGACCCTCAACTCACACGAAACACCATCAACCGCTGGTTCCCACCAGACTTCGAATACCCCTGGCTAGGACACACACCCCAAGCCCACCAAGAAACCCTCACCTGGCACATGCCCGACGACATCACAGCCCTAGGCTGGCTATTTGACCTCATCACCCTCCTCCAAGGCCAACCACCACAACACATCCACGCCACCCCAAATGAACAAAAAATCCGACCCTGGTAAACCCATCACAAACACAGATATAAATCAGGGAACTCGAAAATCCTCTACACAATCACAAGTACCTCACATCTCTTCACACGGTGAATAGGAACACTCTCTTTAATAGTCATACCCTCTATTAACCTTCTAGCAGCATGACCTACTCGAGAACGAAAAGGAGCCCCCGGCCTCCACAAAAGTTTCCCCGCCCCAACAGGACGCGATTGAACAATCGATACCCCCTCAATCACGAAGGTGGTCTGGGCGCGACGGTAGTAACCCGGCCGCCCATGCTCACGGTCTCCTGAGCATCCCTGATCTCGATCGTGACGCTGCGTTTGCGGGGATCTACCCCATTTATGACCGGATCTAGAGCGGTCTACTCCTTAGTTCGTTTGCGTTGCACGATGATGGTGGGCGTAAGAGGGTATAGCTTCTTTGGGCGGCGCATTCCTCTCTTGAGCCTCTCCCGATCTGGCAGAACCAGGATCGCGCAGACCAAGTGAGAGCCTGACCGGCCGGGGTGGGTGACCGAATAGGGAGCGAGGGTTCTAGTCCCCTAAGACTCGACGTGGCCGAGCCGGATCTTGCAAGAGATCCTCTAAGTAGCCGAGAATTGCGCGTTTCCCGGTGGTGGTTAGTCGGTGACGTGGACCTTGCTTCCGGCGGCCCGGAAGGCGTCAAGCGTTGCCTGAGGCGCATCTTGCATGGTGACCAAGTCGTCGATGTCTTCGATGCCTCCGAAGCGAAAACTCGAGGTCCGTGAAAGCTTGTCGCTCGTAGCAGCCAGAATAACCCGGGCCGAGGATGCGAGGATGGCGCGTTTCACCAGGGCGTCTTGATGTGTCGTGACCGTCAGGCCCATGGCAGGAGAGGCAGAACATGTGCCGATGATGGCGACATCGGCCCGGAACGCACCTAACGCGCGTAAGCATGAAGCAGCCTCGTAGCGCAGGCTTTCGGGCATGAGCGTTCCGTCCGGCGTGCTTACGGTGGCTACGCCGCCTTCGCCCAGGGGCAGCGCGGCGCGCAACGAGAGACACAAAGCCGTAATGGGGCGTTCCTGAAGGGCCTGCGCCACGGCAACCATGGTCGAGCCGTTGTCGATGATCACGGACATGTCGTCAGTCACGAGGCGGGAGACCAGCTGAGCTATGGCAGTCTTGCTTTCAGCATTCTCGGCCGACCGCAGGGAGTAAGGCATCGGCGTGCCGCGCAGGTTCACCGCCACTGCCCCGCCATGTACCTTGCGCAACTGTCCGTGGCCTTCAAGGTCGGTGAGGTCGCGGCGGATCGTCGCCGGCGAGGCGCCGGTGAGCTCCACGAGTGTATCCACCGAGGTCGGTGAGGTCCCGAGAGAGTTGATGATCATTTTCTGGCGAAATAATCGTTGCATATGATTATTTAATCATGCACGCTAGTGGCGTGGCTCATATATGGCAGCGAATCTGGGCCGTCCTCAGCACCAAGGGCCTGGCCATCACCGCAAGCGTGTGCCGCCAGTTAGCCGGGCAGGACGGAGATAACAATGACACGCACTGATCCACGACTGGCCGACTTCCAGGCAGTCCTCTTCGACATGGACGGGACGCTGCTGGACTCCACCGTAGCCGTCGAATCCGTCTGGTCGGCCTGGGCTGAACGGAACAGCATCCCCACCGCTGATGTCCTGGCCTGGTGCCATGGCCGGAGCGTGGCCGCGACCATCACCCATTTCCTGCCCCATATCGCCCCGGAAACCCTCCAGAGCATGGTGAGTGCCCAGCTAGACCAGGAGTGCACACAGCTCGACAGCGTAAAGCCTGCGGTCGGCGGCCGGGAACTCCTCATCTGGCTCGACGCCCACCGCATCCCGTGGGGCGTCGTCACCAACGCGCCGCGGCGACTCGCGCTCGCCCGACTCGGCGCAGCCACCATCGACCCACCACTCCTGGTCACCCTCGAGGACGTCGAGCATGGCAAGCCGGCGCCCGACGGTTACCTCCATGGAGCCCGCTCCTGCGGTGTCGCGCCAACCCGAGCGTTGGTCGTGGAGGACTCTGCGTCCGGCCTCGCGGCAGCACGCAGCGCCGGCACCGTAGTCGTGGCTGTCGGAGGACGCAGGGATGCCGACGTCGTATGTCACGACCTTGTCGACCTGCACCGCCTACTCGTCCAGATACGTTCCAAGTAGCCTGATCGAGAGAGCAGAAGACCGTGGACGTCACAACTTTGCAAACTCAGGGTGAGCGAGCGGTAGACACCAGCGCCCACACCATCGAACCGCCAGTCCATGACGGGGCGGGACGCTGGCCACTGAGTATCGTCCTGATGCCTCCACCACCTGCAGAGAGCGTTCTGGCCGCCTTAACACAGGAAGCTATCTACCTCGCCGGGACAGACCACTTGCACAGTGGGGGTGTGGGCTGTGCACATGTCACCGTCCGGGCGCTAGAGAACCGGCGACCAGTACCACCACAAGATCCATTCGCGGTCAGTTGCGCGAGCGCGCTTGACCGAGCTTGTGCTCACCACGCGCCCTTGTTCATGAAACTTGAGCGCCTCCTAATAACCCCCGGCGGCGTTCTTGCGCTCCTGCATCCCACCAGCCCGGACGCCGATGAGTTCCGCACCTACACGCTCGGCCACGAGCTCGGACCCAACGCCTACCGAGAAGGCATCCTCAGCCCCCGAGATCTCTGGTACGTGTCCCTGCTCCACTTCCGCGGCCCCATCGAGCACCCCAAAGATCTCGTGACCTGGAGCCACCAACAACTCGCTCCAATCACATGGGCCTTCCCCGATGCGGCGCTGTGTACCTACGAAATTACTACCACGGCGATGCGCCCCCGCATCCGCCACACGGCCGCGTTCGGGCGGGCGATCTGACCGCACTACTTTAATGCGACCAGTGGAGTGGGTGGCAGGCAGAGTCAGTAGCCCCGGCCGTGTTGCTCGCGAGAGACCGTCGTGTCCTGATGAAAGCGGGCCCGTCAAGGCGACGTGAAACAGGGCCTCCATTCCTCTGAGAGAGATCTCTAGCGATCACCTGAGGGGTTGTGCTGTCAGTAATAGAAGGTGGTTCCTCGTTCAAACAGTTAGAACTCGCTGGTCTCTGGTGCAGCACCCGGGAGCGATAGATCGAGTCGCCCTGTTCCAGGTCACGCATGATGCCCCACAGAAAGCAATCCGTGACCTAGATGTACTCGGCAGTGACGCTGGGCACGGGCTACTCTCTCAGCTACCTCCGAGACGAGTTTGAGAAGCCGGTAACGACCTGCGAAGAGCAAGCACGCAGAGTCGACGCAACAGTGGCATGTCCAGAGGTGACGACAACGGGGTCGAAGACATCGAACCGTCGAGCGACCATCGTTTGGAGAGCCAGCACAAACTCAGCTGCAGCTGGCACTTGAGACCAGGCTCCGGCATGCCATGGAGCTCATGCCGCAACGCGACAACGCCATCTCCCAAGGTGGTCTAAGACTATGTGGCTCACGCCTCCTCACCCCCTGTTAGGTCTCTCACCTTGCCTAAACATGACCGCAGGGTGAATGCGTGTTCACTTATTGGACACGCAGAGACAAAGTGCCGCTATCTCTACGAATTTTTTGACGAGAGGCCAATGGCCGTAGTGGACAACTCACATGATGCCAAAATGCTATGGGTCCAGCAGTGTAGCGATCAAGTCATCGCCAGAAGAACTTCGCTCTATCTACAATGTCACGATAAACCGTCCGAAATAGTGGAAGACAAAGCCTACTAGATAGCCGACAATGGACGATCCCAAGTAATAACAGGCCAGATACGTACCTGAAGCTTCAGCGCGATCAGCGTTCACCGAGGCACCCACCCCGAAACAACGGAGTAAGCGATAAAGAGTCCGTAGGTGAACACCGCGCCGCTTAGGATCGTCCGAGAGCGGCCCTAACGCGTGACGACCGTACCCGTACAAGCCGAAACAACCGTCTCAAAAAGTACAGAAGGAAGATGCCACCGACTCCCGATTGGGAACAATGGAACGGAGCAGTAGTTAGACGGTAGCCAAGGAAGTCATAAACGGAAACGAACGTCCCCATAACTAAAAAGACCACCAAAACAATGATGCCTTACGTGAATCGCACCAATGATCGAGGACTGCTTGCGTCTCGGTGCGAAGGTGAACCGCTTTCGGGACGAAGCGCCGCTCCTGTAGAATGAAGCCAGGCCAGCAGCCACCAGGGCAATGAGAGCGGTTACATAACCAGGACGTTCTTTCCTCAACCCTTTTGGCAAGACTACGGATGCTGACTCTTCCTCAGCGGCACTCCCTTAACCATTGTCTACCCACTCGACAGCATCACATGGATATTTGCTTATCGAGAAATTTCATAAATTCATGATACGACGACATTGACCGCAGTTCTGTGAACAATTCTCGATCGTAAAGAACGCTGATAAGCGGCTGATAGAACCTCACAAAATCATCGTAGTCCCCCTCATTGATGGCAAGCAGGAGAACCAAGCTCACATCCGACGTTTCCCAGTTGATTGGAGTTGAAGGTATGAGGACTGCAATTTTTGTTTCATACGCCAGAAAATCCATTGCGTGTGGCACTGCGAACGTCCGGAAGAAGACCGTGGATGGGTACTCTTCCCTCAGAAAAACACTTTCCCTAAAGGCGTCGGGAACAATGCCATTCCTCTCCATCGACCCACACATGAAGTCGAGAGTTTCACGCCATGAGTCGAAGGATCTTCCAGTGAAGAACAGTGTGGGATCGAGAAAACGTTTCATCGCGCTGGCAGTGGCAATCCGCGACTTCTTCTCACTGGCCCTCAGGAGCACAGAATCGATCGCCGACAGATCGAGATCCGACATCAACGCGCTGATGGGAACACAGGTATGACGGTGTGACGGTTCTTCTGTCGTCGATATCACGATGTCGCCATCGCACGTATCCGCTTCCGCGACAGATGAAACGATGTCCACAACCCTCATCCGATCCGCGAAATGGTCAACCAGTCCGGCTAGCAGAACGTCACGGAGTGCCTGGTAACGAGGACAGACCACCACTGCCGTGACCAAATTCGGATTTGGCGCAGGTTCGGAGTACAATCCAATATAGATGGCCAGCAGCCCAATCTCGTCATCCGTGAAGAAAATTCCCAACAGCCTTGAAAGCTTGTCAGCCAAGTATACAGCGGCGTCATAGAGGAATGGTGACCGTGATCTCAATGACTCACGCAGAGTATTGCGAAAATAGGGCATTGAAGGAGCGTGGGCCATGAGTCGCCCAACGTGTTTCGAAATACTGCCGTACAGCTCTTCCTTCGCGATGACCAAACCGAAGTGTTCAACCGTGTCATCCAGACACCTACTCACCGTTGAGTAAATGTCACAGGAATCAGAGTGATGATCAAGTTCACCATGCCCAAATCCGAGGGTCGCACCAACGATGGACCTCAAGTAGGCATCATCAGCAGATGACAGTGGGCGTTCGGGGTACAACTTCCGCAATCCAACCAGCAACTGATCGCACAACATCTCAGATTGGTTGCTCATCATCAGATCTATCGCCGCGTTATCTTCGATCGGAAATCTGTACCGCTGTACGCATATTGCGATGTTCACGACCATATTGCTGAGTCGTATGTCGTCAATTTCCAGGTAGTAATCACGCAACGATTCGACGACCACGTTCTCGATATCACCCAGTCTGACATCTGGCAGATACCTATTCACTTTGTCATTCTGACCAACAACGGCATCCATGGCTGTATTTACGAGGCTTCCCAAGAAATTACGGAAGTAAATCTCGTTTCCATCAAGATGAATCGATGACCCCCTCAACGACAGGTGCAACGAATGCTCTTCGAACTGCGGCTCCAAACGTTTCAGTGACGCTTTTATGACGGACTCGCTGAGATAGCAATCACGCATGACGTCATAGATCGTGGTGTCGGGAGTGTTGAGCAGATACAGGAGTATCCGTTCGTGGTGCTCGAGCTGAGTTGAAAATTCTGAATTCCTTGCAACGACCCCGGTGTACACGGACTGCTCCACCGAGTATCCGTTCGTCGTTGACTCAATAATATTATCTCGGCTAATCCCATTGATCCGCGCAACATCGTATCTGAGCGTCCTCGTGCTGACACCAAGGAGTCCTGCGAGGTCGGTCCCTTTGATAGGGTGATCGACCTCACTGAGCAGCTGTAGCAACAGGGCCTGCCGCTGTGAAAAACGAATCAACAGAGAACACCTGACATCGATGTACCATCACTGGAGCGACACATCATGTCACAGATTCTTGTGCGGCGAAATTCGAGTTTTGCCGCGGCACTGGCAACGGAGTGTTTCCCGCTGGACGGCAACTAATCTGATCCGCACCCCTGGAACCGATGGGGCATGAAATGCTCATCGACCTCAACCATCATTGTCTTTCACGAAGGGTCCTCGTTGGCCCCGTACCGACAATGAAACCGGCACCAACACATCGCACCGCGGCGAAGACAGGAGGCTACTTAATGGCCGAGATGATGAACGCTGCACTGATGTATGGACCTGGTGACATTCGCGTCGAGCAGGTGCCGAAGCCCACGTGCCCTCCCGGAGGGTTCGTTCTGAGGGTCGATGCCGTGGGACTGTGTGGTTCAGACATTCGCAATCTCACGACGGACTCCCGGAAGGGCGACTACCCCTTCATCTACGGACACGAAGTCGTGGGAACGGTGTGCGAGACGGCCGATGGCGTGGATGAGTACAAGGCTGGTGACAGGATCTACGTCTACCCTGAAGCGCACTGTCTGAAATGCGAGTACTGCCGTTCTGGACAGAGCAACCTGTGCACTGACGTCGAGCACTATGTGGGCCGCCCCGGCGGTTTCGCGGAATACATTTCGTATACGAGCAAACGTGTCGAGCGCGGTGCAACATTCCGGGTGCCCGAGAGAATCTCGCCGGTTCGTGCCAGCTTGGCCGAACCCCTGTCGTCCGCGTATTCGTGTGTCGAGAACATCAACGTCAAGCTCGGGGACACCGTTGCGATCCTCGGAGCTGGACCCGTTGGCATATTCCTGTCCATCCTGAGCAAGTTGCGCGGAGCATCGCGGATCATCCTGATCGACATCAGCAAGAACCGTCTGACGCGCGGGCTAGATTTCGGAGTCGATGAGATCATCAACTCCAGCGATGTTGATCCGATCGACGCTGTCCGCGACCTCACGCACGGATTGGGCGCGGACAAGGCCATCTCAGCAAACCCGACCACTCTGGGCCAGCAACAAGCCGTCGTGATGACTCGCCCCGGAGGAACCACAGTCTTTTTCGGTGGTGTTCCCAAGGGGACCTGCGTCAGCCTCGATTCCAATTCCGTCCATTACAAGGGCCTGTGGATCTACGGCCACTATGGCGCAACAAGTGTTCAGGTCCAAAAGGCATTCGAACTAGTCATTGACGACAAGTTCCCCGCCGAGCAGGTCATCAGCAAAGTTTTGCCACTGAGTCGGATCAACGACGCTATCGAACTCACCCGTACCGGCGAGGCACTGAAGGTGGTCCTCGTACCCGATGGAAAGGAAAGTGAACACCATGGCAAGTGAAGTCAAGGTTCTCGTCGCATGTGGCTCAGGAATCGCAACATCCACGGTCGCTCAGGAAAAGGTTAGGGAGATCCTGCGGGATGCCAAAATTCCCGCAAAGATCACCAAAGGGACTGTGGGACAGCTGCCAGTTCTCCAGGACGGTGTCGATGTCATCATGCTGACGACCCGCTACGGCAAGCCGTTGAACAAGCCCGTCATCCAGGTGTTCGGTCTCATTTCGGGCATCAACGAAGACACTGTGGCAGAAGAAATCATCTCCACGTGTCGAGATGTCTTGAACCAGTCATGATCTTCTAGGAGCACTTCATAATGTCAATTATAAAGGGCATTCTTGACGTCGGAGCCGTGGTTATCTTGCCGATCGTGATGCTGATTCTTTGCCTGATCTTCAGGATGCCTTTCGGTAAGTCTCTCAAGGCCGGTCTGATGATCGGTATCGGAATTCTCCGGACTTTCCCTCGTCATCGGATTCCTGATGACGTCTGTGCAGTCGGCAGTGGATTACTACCGGCACATGGGCGGAGGATTCACGACTGTTGATGTCGGCTGGGCAGCAGTCGGCGCAGCTTCATTCGGAGTACCGTTTGCCGCTCCTGCCATCCTTCTTATCGTCCTCATAAATGTTGTCATGATCCTCGCGAAAATGACGACCGTACTCAACGTCGACATCTGGAACGTCATCCATTTCTTGGTCCCAGGAACGCTGGCCTATGCACTAACAAACAACGCATGGATCGGATTGAGTGTCGTCTTGGTGCTTTCGGTCATTGATCTCATCGTCGCTCAGCATATCGCACCAAAATGGCAAGAATACTACGGCCTCACAGGGACAACATGTTCGACTCTTTCCTACATCACGTCAGCATGGCCCATTGCGATCGGATTGAACTGGGTCATCGACAAAATCCCCGGAGTTCGTAAGATCGACATCTCCATGGAGAAATTCGGCAACAGGCTCGGATTCTTCGGCGACACCGCCTTCATCGGCCTCATCGTTGGTATCTTCCTGGGACTCATGACCCGTCAACCTTGGCAGGGTGTCCTCGTCATGGGTATGGGAATCGCCACCGTTCTGGTGCTCCTACCCCGAATGGTCTCGGTCATGATGGAGGGCCTGTCGACGGTCGGTGAAGGTGCGAAGACCTTCATGAAGCGCCACCTCGGAAAGAACAAGGACGGCAGCGAACGCGAGCTCAGCATCGGCATGGATGTCGCTCTGGCACTCGGTGATCCGGCGGCCATCACCATCACCGTTCTCATGATCCCGCTGTGCATTGCCTTCGCATTCATTATCCCAGGAATGAACTACTTCCCGGTCGGCATGCTTACCGTGATCGTCTACATGATGCCGATGATCTGCCTGGCTTGTAATGGAAACATGTTTCGCTCTCTCATCATTGGGGCGATCTACATGTTCTTCGTCGAGTGGGGTGCCAGCTTCTTCGCGCCGGAAGCTACTGCGATGATGCATGCCACCGGCGTTCAGGTCTCCGGGTCTGTAACTGATGCGTTCTTCGGGTACAACCTTCCCAACGTCATCATCTCGGCGATCCATCGGATGTTCTAATCCGGAACATCGCAGTATTTTTATGGCCATTTCTGATCCCGTGAAATCAGTAACAACATGAGCGTACTTCTGAACACCGATCTGATAAGTGTGAATATCGAGGCCCCCGACCGCAATCAGGTCCTGACGGTCATGGCTGACAAACTTGATGGAGTCAGGGTGGCCAAGGAGGGATTTCTGGATGCTTTGTTGAAACGGGAGGAGATCTATCCGACCGGCTTGCCAATCAGTGGCGGTGTCGCCATCCCTCATACCGATCCGCAGTATGTCACGAGGGATGCCTTGGCTGTCACAACCCTGCATACACCGGTCCTCTTCGGTCAGATGGGAGGATCAGAAGAAGATGAGGTTCCAGTGTCCGTCGTCATTCTCATGGCTTTATCGAATGCGGCCGATCATCTGAATATGCTCCAAAACATTGTGAAATCCATTCAGGATGACAATCTTATGCAAACGATCAGAAATGCTACCAAACCAGAAGAGGTCGTTTCCATCGTCAGGCCGATGATACCTGCTGATACAGAGGATTCCTGACTACAGCGGAACTGAATTGAATTCAAGATTGCTCAGCGCGACATCATACTACGGCAAAGAATGCTCTTATGCCGGTTATGATATCGCGCTGTATAAATAACACTTGGTCTTGATTTTTCGAGATACAAGGGTGATCACAAAGACAGCTTCGTCGTAGCAGTTGTTTTTGGAAAGGCTGAAGAATGAACAACAAGAGCACTGACGGACCCCTCGTTGTCGCCATCGATTCGTCGACGACCTCCACGA
Organism: Cutibacterium sp. 37298; assembly: GCF_023838685.1. Classification (NCBI taxonomy): domain Bacteria; kingdom Bacillati; phylum Actinomycetota; class Actinomycetes; order Propionibacteriales; family Propionibacteriaceae; genus Cutibacterium; species Cutibacterium sp. 37298. The sequence continues at coordinate 429,911 of NZ_JAJNRJ010000001.1, read as the reverse complement.
AGGCCATCGTCGTCGATGTCAACGGCAACGTACTGGGCACCGCCAAGCGTCCCATCCAGTTACACACCCCGGCGATGGATCAGTACGAGCACAATCCCATCCGCTGGTGGGAGACCTCGCGCGACACCATCGGCGAAGTCATCTCTGGTCTCAGTCCTGCCGACCGGTCCCGTGTCAGCGCTATTGGCGTGACACAGCAGCGAGAGTCCTTCGCCCCGTTCAAGGCCGATGGCACACCACTGCGCAATGGCATCTTGTGGCTGGACGGCCGCGCCACCGAGCAAATCCGCGCCTACGGCACGGACCGCGTCCACCAGCTGTCCGGAAAGCCTGCAGGTGTCACGCCAGCCATCTATAAGATGGCATGGCTCAAGCAATACGAACCGGACGCATTTGCCCAGGCTGACAAGGTCATCGATGTTGGTAGCTACATCTGTTTCAACCTCACTGATAGATGGGCCACCTCGGAAGCATCCGCCGATTCCCTCGGCCTCTTCGATATCGAATCGCGCACCTGGGCTGACGAACTCCTCGAGATCGCTGGCGTCCAGTGCGACCAGATGGCTGATTTGGTTCCACCTGCTGACGTCATTGGGTACCTGCGCCCAGAACTCGTCACGGACTGGGGTCTGGACGGTCCGATTCGCGTCGTTGCGGGCCTCGGCGACGGTCAGGCAGCCGGCATCGGCGCTGCCGCAATCACCCCCGACATTGCTTACCTCAACCTCGGCACCGCTGTGAACGCTGGTGTCGAGTCCCCCACCTACAAATACGACTCCGCGGTACGAACCTTGGTGTCCGGAATTCCCGGCGAATACGTCTTCGAGGTCCTGCAATCGTCCGGTTCCTACCTGGCCGGGTGGTTCCGCGAAGCCCTCGGTGACCCGCGCCTCCTCGGTGAGCCAGACCCTGAGCTCGACGCTGCTGCCAGCACCATCCCGCCTGGCTGTGAGGGCCTCATCACCCTCCCCTACTGGAACGCCGTGCAGTCTCCGTATTGGGATCCAGTCGCCCGCGGAGCCGTGGTCGGTTGGCGCGGAACTCACTCCCGTGCACACATGTATCGCTCCATCCTCGAATCCATCGGGTTCGAGATGCGCTTTAACCTCGATTGCATCGAGAAGCAGACGGGGGTCCGCATCACAGCCTTGCGTGCCATGGGAGGCGGAACTCGTTCCAAGCTGTGGCGTCAGATCATGGCCGACACCGCCGGCGTCCCCATCACGACATGCGTCGAGGACGAGATCTCCGCTCTCGGGGCCGCTGTCCTCGCCATGGCCGGTATCGAGGCCCATGACAGCCACGACGTTGCCGTCTCTGCGAAGGCAATGGCCCACTTCGGTGACACCACCGAACCTGACGTGTCCCTGCACGAGCAGTACAAGGACGTCGCAGAGGTTCAGCATCGTCTCTATCCGCACCTTCAGGAGGTCTTCGAGGATCTCCACACCTTGGCCAACAGATACCCCAGCACCAAGCCCGAGTCACCCAAGCTGTCGTCCTGAGGAGCAGGCAAAACTACGGTGGAGTTGAAGGAGCCAGGTCTGACATCCTCCGCGACACCGTCCGCCTCGTGATCGACAGCGAATACAGGAAGGACACGACATGTCAGTTTTCACCGTTCTGGGCGCAGGAGCCATGGGCACCGCACTATGCAAGCCCCTTATCGAATCGGGTTGGGAGGTGCATCTGTGGGGGACATGGCTGGACGACCACCTGCTCGATTGCATCAAGAAGGGTGAGCCCCACCCCCGCATCAAGGTCGAGGCAGCACCGGGAATCAAGACGTATCGCTCCGACGAGCTTGCGGCGGCTCTCGAGGTTCTGACGTCGTCGACATCGCCGTGACCTCTGACGGCCTACCGCGTGTTACCGAGATGCTGTTGGAAGACGTCGGGGATCTGCGGGCTCTGTGCCTGACGGCCAAGGGGTTCTGGACCAATCCCGAGGGACGCATCACCCTACTCCCCGACGCCATCCGTGCCATCGCCGCCGACAAAGGAGTCTCACTCCCCCCGATCATCGCCATTGGCGGCCCCGTCAAGGCCAATGAGTGCGCTGCTGGAGAGGTGACGGCGACGACTTTCGCCTGCACCGACTTCGACGTCGCCAAGAGGCTGGCAGCCGATGCGTCCACCGCTACCTATGGCATCCGTCCCAGTGACGACGAGGTCGGCGTCGAGCTGTGTGCTGCCCTCAAAAACGTCTACGCCATTGCCCTCGGCATCGCTGATGGCTTGGGAGAGGCGAGCGGCATCCCGCGTCACAACCTCAAGGCTGCAACCTTCGCCCAGGCCATCCGGGAGATGTCGATCCTCGTCGACCGTGCTGGTGGTCATGCCGAGACCCCCTATGGTCTCGCCGGAGTTGGGGACCTCGAGGTCACCGGACTGTCCGGCCGAAACAAGCTGTACGGCGTTCACCTTGGCAAGGGAGAGCATCCCGATGGCGCCTTGGCGACCATGAACAAACTCGAGCAGACTGTCGAGGGGTACCCAGCAGCTCCGCTAGCGGTTCGATTCGCTGATCAGCTTGGTGTGGACGAAAAGACGGTCCCGCTGCTGCACATAGTGGCCCGCATCCTTCGCGGGGAGACAGGCGACGTGTATAAGGCCGTCGCTGCCGCGGTCAAGCCCTGATCGACGCCTGACGGAGCAAATAAGTGCGGTGTGGACATGAGTCCACACCGCCTCCAGGGAACCGGACAACACACGAATCAGCTATGCCATGGCAGCAACCACCTTTCAGGCCGTCTTGTCGCTGTCCGGGTACGGCTCCCTTGTCCAGGTCCCGCTTGGTCGGGGGCAGAACCATGCTGCTCAGACGCCGAACCTTTCGCCCCGTGCATTCCACTATCCACACTCTTGCTCCCGCGCAAGGGAGTCGATGCGGACCACCTTGAAAGAGAAAGGAACTCAACTGTGGATCATCGACTCATTGATGGAGTTCATCAGCGACATCAACTCCGACCAAGTTGTCAACAATTTGCTGATACCCCTAGCCGCTCTAGCTAGAGACGCCATCAAAGCTGGCCACGCCGCCGGGCACTCCGATGGTCAGCTCAAGGATGCACGTCACTCCCCTCAAATCGAGAACGCCAAAGGCGACCTGGATGGGTGGGTATATGGAGGTCGACGATAAGTCAGAGCTCCCTGTGTCGTCGATCCTGACCAGATGAAAAGCCGGCACAACCGCGTTAGCCTACCGCATGGCTGAAGCCGGCAAACAGCCCGACTAACTGTCTCGAATAGCCGCTGACACCCTCGACGTCACTAACACTCTCGAGGCCAATCTGTACACCGGGCTGACAGACGCTCGACGCCACACGAAACCCTCCTCAGCGGTAGAACCTCACGCCCCCAGGGTGTGCGTTCAATTCCCCCCTTGGGGCGTGAAAAAAGGGACCCGTCACACGAAACCCTCATTCATCCGCTCGCGTTCGCTAACCAAGTCATCGCAGCCCGTAATCAGCACATCACCGACGCTGCCGCGAAGGGCAAAACAATCTGCCCCCGACCGCTGACCTCGCAGCCATCGAGGTGTTCCGTGACCTGCTCAGCCAGAAGCACAACCCCGATGAGTATTGCCGTAACCTGGCACAACGCTCCGAGTGGACCCGAGACCGACGAGTCACGGTTACCTATCGCCCTTTGAAGTACTACAACCCAACCGAACCACCGAGAGAAAAAGGTGTTGACATCCTCGCCGCGTTTCGCATCTTCCAAGCCGCTGCATACCGCGAGGCTGATGTGCTCATACTCGCCTCCCACGATACCGACTTGGAACCCGCCGTCGAAGCCGCCATGAAACTCGGAACCTGCCATGTCGAAACAGCAGGCTGGCACGTCACAAGATTCTAAAAACACAAGGCATGCCGAGGCTATGGCACACAGCCCTTGGGGAAGCCGAGTTTGGTCGATCTCAAGACCACAAGGACTACACCTAAACCACCCCGGCCGGCCGCGAATCGCGGCTGTGAGATGAGAACAAAAGAGGTCTCATAAAACATGCCGCCATCGACTCAGCAGTACTGAGGCCATAACCCACACTGGGCCACGATCAACCCCCCGGCACCCCATTCGGGTACGCGGTGTCATCGTATCCTCAGGCGTCTATCTCGTGGGTGAAAGCTACCCTCCTAGACACCGCTACGCGCCACGTTCCGGGAGTCTGCGAGCCACTCCGCCATGTCGTCGGTGATCGCGTCCACGTCAACCCGTCGACCCACTCTCCCAAAGCCGGTCGTACCACTTGGTCGGTGTAGTCCGCCTTCATCACGGCCTCTACCGCGGTACGAATCCTTTGCCAACCATGCCCGAACCCCAAAGGCCCCCACGGACAGACATGGCACACAAACGGGAGCACATTGCCGATGCGACGCCCCTAAATGCAACAATCCCTCTTGTCACCAAGAGGGTTCGCACTGTGGGCCTAACTGGACTTGAACCAGTGACCTCCGCCTTATCAGGGCGGCGCTCTAACCGACTGAGCTATAGGCCCAAACCTCGACCGGCTTTCCGACCGCGAGTGGAAACTTTACTGGATCACGCTCCGAAGAACCAAATCGGGATCTGATCGAGGTGTCGCACTTCCATCAAAACGGTACTCCACAACGCACGATGACGTTGGAATACGGCGTCGTCTCTCCCGTCCGCACGACGAAAGAGACGTTGGGCAGCACCTTTTTGAAGTCCTCATGACTGACCGTGTGAACCTCTTCGATCCGTTCTCTCACCCAAGATTCCGGTTCATGCCCGAGAGCCTCGTGAGCAATCGTGGCTCCCTCCACGACCACTTCGTCGAGGATGGCGTCGAAAACCTCATGGAACCTCGGGGTTCCCAGCACTACAGTGAGGTCAATCACCGGGACCTCATGAGGAATCGGCAACCCAGCATCAGCGACGACGAAGGTCTGGGTGTGCCCCAACCTGGCCACCGCCGCACACAATTGGGGATTAAGCAGTCCGCTCTTCTTCATGCGTGTTCTCCTCGACGAATGCTCTCGACCTCGTCAGCACTGGGGTAGGAGGCTTGTGCCCCCGGCTTGGTCACCGTCAAAGTCGCCACCGCGGTAGCAAAACGGCAGCCCTCGACAAGAGTACGGCCACGAGCCAGTTCTGCAGCCAACGCACCAACGAAAGCATCTCCCGCACCGACGGTATCGACAGCCTTCACGGTCGCCGCAGCCACGGCGTCAAACCCTTCCGGCCCGCCGACGATGCATCCGGCCGATCCCAAGGTGATGACAACACTGCGGCACCCAAGGTTCAACAGCTCGCGCAAAGCTGCGTCAGGATCATCCTCAAGACGAGAAGTCGTCGATCCCAAAGCAAGAGCCACCAAGGCCGCCTCATGTTCGTTAACTATCAGCGGGTCGGCCATGCGAATGACCTCTGGATCAACATCAACAACCGGTGCCAGATTGAACACGAATCGTTTGGCGCCGCGAGCAGCTTCGGTAATCCCGTCAGGCGGAATCTCACCTTGACACAACACCACGTCAGCGTCCTGGATGCGCTCGGCTTGAGCTCGAACGGTCTGTGCATCAACGGTCCCATTAGCAGCCGCGACGACGATAATCGAGTTCTCTCCGGAATCCGCGACCATGACGACGGCCGTCCCCGTCAATACATCACGACGGGCCACGCCATCAAGGCCAACGCCTTCCGATAGTAGGGATAGGGCGGTTTCAGCCGTCGGGTCCTTCCCCACAGCTCCGACCATCGCCACCTGAACGCCACATCGCGCCGCCGCAAGGGCCTGGTTAGCTCCCTTACCGCCGGGGGTCAGTGTCGCCTCACCTCCGGCCAAGGTCTCCCCCGGGCCCGGAAATCTCTCCACGCCGACCCTCATGTCGGCATTGATCGATCCGACGACGGTGACTTTCGCTGTCGCGCCGCTCATTCGTAGTCCTTCGCGTTGTTCTTGGTCACCAACACAACCTTGATTGGGGTGGTCTTAGAAACCTGCTTGCCAGCCAAAATGTCGGCCGCCTGGTCTACCGCGGTCTTGCCCAGCAAGGCAGGCTGCTGAGCAATCGTCGCTCCCATGGTTCCCGCCTTAACGGCCTTGATACCGTCAGCAGTGCCGTCGAAACCTACAACTTTGACGCTTTGGCCAGCCTTCAAGTCCAGGGCAGAAATAGCACCAATAGCCATCTCGTCGTTCTCGGCGAAAATACCCGTGGCTTTGGAGTGAGCCTGCATGAGATTGGTCGTCACGTCGAGAGCCTTAGAGCGATCAAAATTAGCGGTCTGCTTGGCGACCACTTTGATGCCTGGATGTTTGGCGATTTCCTCGCTGAATCCCTTACCACGGTCACGGGAAGCCGAGGCACCCGGGGTTCCCTGTAGGTGGATGACTTCACCCTTGTCTCCCATGATCTCAGCGAGTTTCTTGGCGGCATCGATACCACCAGCAATGTTGTCAGATGCAATGAAGGAATCAACATCACCGCTGCTGGAACTGCGGTCGACCGTAATTACCGGGATTTTCGCCTTATTGAGGGCCTTCACAGACGGCGCAACGGCGTCAGAATCAGTCGGATTAACGATAACTACTTTGGCTGAGGTAGATACCGCATTAGCAAGCTGGTTGGCCTGGGTGGCAGCGTCGTCTGAAGCGTCCTGCACCTGAAGGTTAACTCCCTTGGCCTGAGCCTCCTTCTTTGCCCCATTCACAAGCTGAACGAAGAACGGGTTAGTTTGCGTGGAGACGGCGAACACCACGGTACCCGATGCAGATGAACCAGCTCCACCGTCACGGTTACAACCGGCCACACCAGTCGCTATCATCGTCGCGACGACTGCCGTCGCGAGCACCTTAGTAGTCTTGAACTTCATTGTTCTACCTTTCTCTTGTTGCACTATAGGTCGTGTACGAGCACTTACTCAGGATTCTTTCTTAGACCTGAAGACATCGAATCCGACAGCCAGCGCGATAACGCAGCCGATAACAACCTGCTGCCAGAACGAGGAAACGTTAAGAATATTAAGTCCGTTACGAATAACGGCTAGTAAAACGGCACCAACAAAAGTGCCACTTGCCTTTCCAGAACCTCCTGACAATGAGGCTCCACCAATAACGACAGCTGCAATGGCATCAAGCTCATATCCGAACCCCGCCTGAGGCTGGGCTGAGGAGAGCCGACCAGCCAACACCAGACCGGCTAGGCCAGCAAAAACACCGGCCAGAGCGTAGACGGTGACGAGGATGCGACGCACCGGAATACCGGAGAGACGAGCAGCCTCTTCGTTACCACCAATGGCATAGAGAGAACGCCCCAGCACCGTACGTGACAGCATGAACCAGCACACCACACCGGCTAGGGCGAGCATGATGACAGGCACCGGAACTGGCCCAACATCAGCACCCAGCTGGTTCACTGCGTCAGAGGTGGCGACAGGGGTGCCGCCAGAGATAACAAGAGTTAGTCCGCGTGCGACGCTCATCATGGCCAGCGTGGCGATGAAGGCAGGCAACTTGCCATAGGCGATAGCCAGACCGGAAACAGCCCCAGCAAGCAGTCCGATCAGCAGGCCGATGATAAGGGTGAGCCAGCCTGGCAGACCAGCGTTAGAGAACATCCATGCTGAGACCATGGCTGAAAGAGCTGCGACCGAACCCACAGACAAATCAATGCCGGAGGTAACGATGACGAAGGTCATACCGAAGGCCATAATCGCCACCACTGCGGCTTGGATGCCGATATTAATGATATTCGGAACAGTAAGGAATACTGGAGTCGCAATAAACAGAGCAATACAGAGAATAATAAGGCCTACTAGAGCACCATGATCAAGGGCCCAGGGACCAATTTTCCTGCCAACTGATGGTCTTTGCTTGGTAGCGGTTGATGTAGTGGTCACGATGATTTTTCCTTTCCCGATCATCACCGATCGAGAGAAGACGATATTCAGTACTTTTCGGCATTAAGAATGAACGGGATTCACCCTGTTTTTTCATCACCAGGATCAACGGAAGCCACCGCTAGCTCCATGACAGCGTCTTCAGTGGCCGTCTTGGCGTCGAGGATCCCCATTGCTCGGCCATGGGACATGACGAGGATCCGGTCACTCATCCCGATGACCTCGGGAAGCTCGCTAGAAACCATAAGGACGGCGCCCCCGGCGTCGGTAACAGCATTAATAAGCTGGTAGATCTCGACCTTGGCACCGACGTCGACACCCCGAGTTGGCTCGTCCAGCAACAGAATTGACGAGTCCGCGAGAATCCAGCGTCCAATAACAACCTTCTGCTGATTACCACCGGACAAATTGCGCATCGGCTGATCCAAGCTAGCCATTCGGACCCGCAGCTTCTCAGCAACATTTTGAGCGCGTCGACGTTGCCCAGAGCGATCAACCAATCCCGCGTGAGAGGTCGATTTCATGGTCGCGTAACCGAGATTCTCGTTAACCGAAGCATCAAGAACTAATCCCTGAGATTTGCGTTCCTCCGGCACATGGCCGATGCCGTCGACGATCGCGCGAGAAATCTTTCCTTTCGGGAGCTCCTTACCACGCACACGCACGGTGCCTGAGTCGTATTTATCGGCTCCAGCGATAGCGCGCAGCACCTCGGTGCGTCCGGCTCCCACCAGACCCGCCAGGCCCAACACTTCGCCGGCGTGCAAGTCGAACGCGACATCTTGGAATGCCTTTTCGCGGCTGAGTCCCGTAACCGACAGCAGCACCTCTCCGACCTCACCGCGATGGCGCGGGAACTGGTCGTCAATGTCACGGCCGACCATCATCGTGACCAGCTCACGTTCCGAGGTACAGGCCGGTACCTCCCCTACGAGAGTCCCGTCGCGTAACACCGAAACGTCGTCACCGACGCGGGGAATCTCTTCGAGGTGATGGGAGATAAACACCATCGCCACGCCCTTAGTCTTGAGGTCATCCATCACCTCGAAGAGCTGGCCAGACTCTTTGCGGGTCAGAGCAGCGGTGGGCTCGTCAAGGATGAGCACCCTGGCATCCATCGACAGAGCTCGCGCGATCTCCACGAGCTGTTGGTGGGCAGTACTCAGCGAACCGACGAGGCGGTCCGGGGAGACGTTTAAACCAATCCGCTCCAGCGCAGCACGGGCCTGAGCCCGCATCGAGCCCCAATTCACCAGCCCGCCCCGGCTGGGTGGGCGTCCAAGCATGATGTTCTCAGCCACCGACATCTGCGGAACGAGATTAAGTTCCTGGTGGATCGTCGCGATACCCCGAGCTTCGGCAGCCTTAACAGTAGGCAGTTCGACGGGTGTGTTGTCAATGACGACTGAGCCAGAGTCGGGGTGATAAATGCCGCTCATCATCTTGATGAGGGTGGACTTTCCGGCTCCGTTTTCACCGAGCAGGACGCGCACCCTGCCGGGAATGACGTCCACTGATACGTCTTGGATGACCTTCACGGGTCCGAAAGCCTTAGTGACGTGGTCGAGTCGAAGTACTGTTGTCACTGGTTCTCCTTGACCATTCGAGTTGATGCCCTGACGATGAAGTGGGTGTCCAAGCGGGCGCAGCTGGTGAGCTCCCCAGACATGGCACGGTTAAGTAGATCGACGGCGACCTTCCCCATGGCGTCAATATCCTGGGCGACGACGGTGAGAGCGGGATTGGTGAGGCTGAATACCGGCAGGTCGTCGAAACCGACCAGGTCGATCTCGTCACCGATGCAAATCCCCTGGTCAATGCATGTCCGCAGCGCTCCCATCGACATGAGGGAGTCGGACGCAAAAATGGCAGTTGCGCCACCGTCAAGTAGTCGACGGGCACCCACGCGTCCTGACTCCTCCTGAAAGTCGCCTTCGACAACGAGGTCCTCGTCGACCTCCAGTCCATGTTCAGCCAACAGTTGACGATAGGCCTGATAACGCTCCAGACCGGTTGAGGTTTGTTGTGGTCCAGTAATGAAACCGATCCTGCGATGCCCGTGATCCACCAGGTGGTCGACGGCCTGTCTCATTCCATTCCAGGGATCAGAGGTGACAGCTGGCAGAGGTGACCCCGTGATTTCACGGTCCACGCACACCACCTGAACGCCGTCGTCAACTAAATCTTTGACGGCCTGCCCGCCGCTGCCAGTGGGCGTCACGATCGCCCCGTCAACTCTCTGACGACGCAGAGTGTTGACGTACCGGTTGAACTGGTCGGGAGACTCGTCGGCATTGCACAGCAAAGTTGCCCAACCATGAGCGAGGCACGCGTTTTCAACGACCGACGCCAACTCAGCAAAGTACGGGTTACGGATATCTGGGACAACCAACCCGATGACGCCACTGTGAGATGAACGCAAGGACCTAGCGTGAGCATTCGACAGATATCCCAACTCATGGGCTGCGTTGTGCACCGCGCTGCGGGACGCCTCGGAGGTCGCGGAGCTGCCGTTGAGAACTCGCGACGCCGTCCCCAGCGACACTCCTGCCAGCCGAGCGACATCCTTGATCGTCGGTTTGTGAGTCATCTTTCCCTCCTCTCGTCGTCGAGTGTGAGGTGTCGAAGAGCTTTCCTAAGTCCACCTTATGGAAACGTTTCCATGAGTGTGTGATTTACACGGAACCACATTCAACATTGAGTGTCAAGGGGGTATTACAGAATCCGCCCCACGTCCCCGGCTACCCTTGCCAGTCCCTTATCAACTATGACCTCATCAAGGCTGTGGCAATCCTGCACACAACACAGGGTCGTGCCATGACGAGTGGCAACTAACCCAACGACGAACACATTTGCCACACCGAGACCGCAGCTCTCGGCCGCCTCAACGTCACGCGCACTCAAACACACTGGAGCGTAGTGTCACGATGCCGTTACAGCTCGTGACAGCACGGTCTAAGCGTCATCGGCATATCGTCATAACAAGTTCCTGCTGCTCTGCCAAGAACGAGTTGCGGGACTCGTCGCCAATCCGCAGGAAGCGCTCTCCTACGACCTTGGTGTGACCGTTGCCCTCGGACTCACCCAGAATCACCAATAACCTTGTGTCAGACACCGTCGTGGAGCACTGACTCGCCGCATTACCAGCTATTGCAACTCTGTTCCAGTTCGTTGCAGTACGTGCTAAACAGGAGCAGACAAGATCGCCACCACGTCTCACCGTCCGAGACGGCTGGCATACCACGTGAGACGATGAACGTCAACGGAAGGATCACACCCATGTCAATTGCACCGCACCTCGTCGTTATCGGGATCGGCCACGTCGGCTCGGACGTCGTCACCAATGCCGCAGCCTTGGGACTCTTCTCACGTATATCGCTCATTGATGTCGACAAAAAGGTCCGTGACGGCCAAGCTCTCGACAACCACCAGGCCACCGCCGTCGCTCCCGCCATGACGACCACCATCACGGCAGCCGACTATGACGCATGTCGCAGCGCCGACGTCATCATCGTCTCCGCTGGCCCCTCCGTCCTGCCTGACAGCTACAGCGGCGGCCATGACTCACGTAACTCGCTGGCCCACGTCAACTCGAAGGTCATCCGCGAGGTGATGGGCAACATCTGCCAATACACCCACAGCGCACCCATCATCCTCATTACTAACCCACTAGACGTTAACGTCCATATCGCGGCAACCGAGTTCGACTATCCGACTAACCTCATCGTTGGCACCGGAACCGCCCTCGACTCAGCCCGACTGCGCCGTCACCTAGCCGACTGGGCCGGCGTCAGCCCCGACTCGGTGCAAGCCTTCATGTTGGGAGAGCACGGGGCGACAGCATTTCCCTACCTCTCGCATGCCTCTATCGGTGGTCTGACCCTCGCCGAGGCGACGACCGCCCTGGGGCTGCAACCGTTGTCCCCCGAGCAGGTGGGCAACAGCGTCGTGCAGTCGGCCTTCGATGTTCTTGAGGGCAAGGGATGGACGTCCTCGGGTATCTCGAAGGCGGCGGTGAGCTTGGCACGGGCCATGCAGCTCGACCAACGGTCCATCCATCCGGTATGCACGCTAGCCGACGGGGTGCTGGGATTCCACGGTGAGGTATCCCTGTCGCTGCCAACGGTGGTCGGTGGCCACGGGGTCGAACATCACCTCGACATCGTCTTGGACAAGTGGGAGCAAGAGAAACTGTTGGTCTCGGCCAAGGCGGTACGAGAGGTCTATGAGTCGGTGCGTCCAGCCTGAGCGCCGCGACTCCCGGCATTTCCCGTTACATCCCACCCATACAGAGGGGTGTCGTTGATCTCGATGACGAGTTCGGTGCGCAGTTCCGGGCACCGAACTCAGTCTTCAGCGAGAGTGACCTCCAAGCCACCCATAATCTGGGCAGCCAAGTTGTAGAGGAAGCTAAACAAGGTCGAAATCGCCGTAAACAACACCGCATTAATGGCGCCGATAAGGGCAGTCAAACCCAATACACGCCCAGTATTGACGTAGTCAGACAGCTCAAACTTCGACGTTGAACTCGGCGAACTGATGAGGTCGTTGACGACCTTATTCATGGAATCAAAGGCACCCGAAGCACCGATGATGCCCCAAATGATCCAGGTCGCGATAAAGAAAATCACCGCGCCAGCCACACCGAATAATAGAGAGGTCTTCATGACCGACCACGGATCGACGCGAGTCAAGCGCAACCGAGCCTTACGTGTGCGCCTCGGAGCGCGTGCCGGCTGATGCGCCTGAGGCGAACGATGCGGCTCCTGCTGGTTCGGGGCCTTCTCTCCCTGGGCGCCACGCGAATCAGTACGCCTCACCGGGGTAGACGCTGTCGTCCGTTTGCGATCAGACTCCTGACGTGGATCAGGGCGCTCCTCGCCCTTCTCGTGGAAGGTACGGCGGGCATCACCGGCGGTCCAGTGGATTGCCTCCGGATCGTCGGGACCGGGATGCGTCACCTTCTTCTCGTCACTCACCGTTGTCCTCCGGCTTCATGTCGTTTCCCGCCGTATCGACGGCACGGTCGTCATCCACAGTATCGCTTCGCCGAACCACATCTCCCGATTGGGCCTTCGTGGCATCGCCTTCAACAGTTTCCACCGATTCGTCAGCGACTTCCTCCTCGACGGTATGTTCGGGGTTGACAGCGATGATTGAGACAGCGTCGTCACCGCGTACGGAGACGAACTTCACCCCCATCGTGGAGCGTCCCTTGGCGGGCACCTCAGACACGGCCGATCGGGTGATCTGACCTGACGTCTTAATCGCGATGATTTCGTCAGCCTCGCTGACCACCAGGCCACCAACCAGGGAGCCGCGCTCCTCACTGAGGGCCATCGCTTTGATGCCGACTCCCCCACGCCTCTGCTGACGGTACTCCGACACAGCAGTGCGCTTGGCGTAGCCGCCACCGGTTGCTGTGAAAACGAACCGATCATCCTCAGGCATGTCGGAGTGAATAATCGACATTGACAGCAACTCGTCATCACCACGGAACTTCATGCCGGTAACGCCCGAAGTCGCACGCCCCATCGGGCGCAACTGGTCGTCGCCGGCAGAGAACCGGATCGCCTGCCCCTTACGGCTGATAAGCAGCACGTCGTCAGCGGCGGAGCACTGCTCGGCGCCGATAAGCTCATCGTCCTCGGTACGGAAATTAACGGCAATAACGCCGGCCTGACGAGACGAGTCATAAGCCTTGAGCGCCGTCTTCTTGACCATACCCTTGCGAGTGGCCAGGAGGAGGTACTCGGCGTCGTCGTAGGACCGTAGGGTCATGACTTGGGCGATCTTCTCGTCAGGCAGGAAGCTCAGCAACCCAGCGACGTGACCCCCCCTGGCGTCACGACCAGCCTCCGGCAGCTGCCATACCTTGGTGCGATAGACCCGACCCATATTCGTGAAGAAGAGGATCCACTGGTGGTTCGTGGTAGTGAATAGCTGTGCCACCTCATCGTCAGTGCGCAGGCTGGCGCCGCGAACACCCTTGCCACCGCGTTTCTGGACCCGGTACAGGTCAGTGCGGGTGCGCTTGGCGTAGCCGCCCCGGGTAATGGTGACGACGACGTCATCGTCGGGGATGAAGTCTTCCTCAGAAAAGTCCCCATCGGCGGCGATAATGCGGGTGCGACGCTCGTCACCGTACTTATCGACGATCTCGGCAAGCTCGGTAGAGATGATCTCGCGCTGGCGGTCCTCGCTAGCCAGAATTGCTTTGTAATCAGCGATGAGGCGCTCGAGTTCCTCAAGTCGGTCGATGATCTTTTGACGCTCCAGGGCAGCCAGACGACGCAACTGCATATCGAGGATGGCGCGAGCCTGAATCTCGTCGATATCGAGCAGTTCCTGTAGGCCGGTGCTGGCGGCCTCAGTGTTCGGGGAGCGACGGATGAGCGCGATGACCTCGTCGAGCATATCGAGGGCTTTAACGAGAGCCCGCTGGATATGGGCGTCTTTTTCGGCCTGAGCCAGGCGGTACTCGGTACGCCTGCGGATGACCTCCATCTGGTGGTCAATCCAGTAGCTGATGAATTGGTCCAGACGCAAAGTGCGCGGCACGTTGTCCACCAGAGCCAGCATGTTGCAGCCGAAGGTGTCCTGCAAAGCCGTGTGCTTGTACAGGTTGTTCATGACGACACGCGGCTGAGCGTCACGCTTGAGGACGATGACTAAACGCTGACCAGTACGGGCTGAGGAGTCGTCACGGATGTCGGCGATACCGTTGATGCGACCGGAGTTCACCAGGTCGGCGATCTTGGTGGCGAGGTTGTCCGGGTTGCACATATAAGGCAACTCGGTGACGACCAGGCACTGGCGTCCCTTCTTGTCCTCTTCCATGTCGATGACGGCACGCATCGTCACCGAACCGCGGCCGGTGCGGTAGGCGTCCTCGATGCCCTGCCGACCCACGATGAGGGCGCCGCCGGGGAAATCCGGACCCTTAATGCGCTCCATGCACGCCTCGAGCAGTTCCTCGTGGGAAGCATTGGGATGAGCCAAAGACCACTGCACGGCCTCGTTGACCTCGCGCAGATTATGGGTCGGGATGTTGGTGGCCATGCCCACCGCGATACCTGAAGAACCATTGACAAGCAGGTTGGGGAACCTCGACGGCAAGACGACCGGTTCGGTCTCCTTGTTGTCATAATTGGGCTGGAAATCGACAGTGTCCTGGTCGATGTCGCGCACCATCTCCATGGCCAGCGGCGCCATCTTGCACTCGGTATATCGCATGGCAGCCGCACCATCGTTGCCCTGGGACCCGAAGTTACCCTGACCCTGGACAAGCTTGTATCGCATAGCCCATGGCTGAGCCAGACGCACCAAGGTGTCGTAAATGGCCGAGTCGCCGTGAGGGTGGTACTTACCCATGACGTCACCGACGACGCGGGAACACTTATTCCAGCCACGGTCGGGGCGGTAACCGCCGTCGTACATCGCGTAGATGACCCGACGGTGTACCGGTTTGAGGCCGTCGCGCACATCGGGCAGGGCACGCCCGACGATGACGCTCATCGCGTAGTCGAGGTACGCGTTCTGGATCTCGTCACGAATCTCGACCGGCTGGATTCCGACGTGACGGCCGGTCACCAATCCTTGACGGTCGGCCTGGTTCTGCTCGTCGGGCTTCTCGTCGTCAGCCATGGAGTGTCCTTTGAATAATCAGGGGATGAGGGAATGGGTGCTCAGATGTCGAGGAAGCGGACGTCCTTGGCATTGCGCTGAATGAACGATCGGCGCTGTTCGACGTCCTCACCCATGAGGATGGAGAACATCTGGTCGGCCAGCGCGGCGTCTTCAAGGGTCACCTGGAGCAGCAGACGCTTGTCAGGGTCCATGGTGGTGTCCCACAGGTCTTCGGCGTCCATCTCGCCCAGACCCTTGTACCGCTGGATCGGGTTAACTTGAGGCAGCTTCTTGCCGTGGGTCAGACCGTCTCCGCGCAGCAGGTCGCGCTCTTCGTCGGAGTAAGCGAGCTCATGCGGGGAGTTCGTCCAACGCAGTCGGAACAGCGGGGGCTGTGCCAGGTAGACGTGGCCAGCGTCAATGACCGGACGCATGAACCGGAACAGCAGGGTCAGTAGCAGGGTGCGGATATGAGCGCCGTCAACGTCGGCGTCAGCCATGAGGATGATCTTGTGGTAGCGCAATTTGTCCAGATCGAAGTCCTCGTGAACGCCGGTTCCTAACGCGTTAATGATCGACTCAATAGTTTCCGAACCCAACGCGCGATCGAGGCGGGCTTTTTCAACATTGAGGATCTTTCCTCGCAACGGCAGGATCGCCTGAATACGCGGATCCCGGCCCTGAGAGGCCGAACCACCAGCGGAGTCGCCCTCCACAATGAAGATCTCGCACTCCTCCGGGCTGGTTGAGGAGCAGTCCTTAAGTTTGCCGGGCAGTGACGTCGACCCCAGCAAGCCTTTCCGGCTACGGGCCAAATCACGGGCCTTGCGAGCGGCTACGCGAGCCTGGGCAGCAGCTTGTGACTTTCGGACGATGCTCTTGCCCTCATTGGGATTCTCCTCGAACCAGTCTGAAAGTTTCTCGTTGAGGGCTTTTTGGACGAAAGATTTAGCCTCGGCGTTGCCGAGTTTGGTCTTTGTCTGGCCCTCGAACTGCGGCTCGGTGAGCTTGATGGAGACGACGGCTGTCAGGCCCTCGCGGATGTCGTCACCGGAAACGCGATCCTCACGCTTCTTGATGAGTCCCCAAGTCTCACCCCACCGATTAACGGTGTTGGTGAGAGCGGCACGGAAGCCTTCCTCATGGGCTCCGCCCTCGATGGTGTTGATGGCGTTGGCGAAGGTGTGGACGCTGGTGGCGTACGAAGTGTTCCACTGCATCGCAATCTCCAAACCCATACCCTCCTCAGGACGGTGGGACTCCAAGGAGATGATGGTGGGGTTGATGACGTCGCGGGTCCCCGTGAGGAATCGGACGTAGTCCTTAAGGCCCTCCTTATAGAGGAAGTCCTCGTGAACCGGGTTGCCGTCCTCATCAGCGTGGTCGGCACGGCGGTCGGTGAGCACGATACGCAGACCTTTATTAAGGAAGGCCATTTCACGGAAACGGTTCGACAAGGTTTGGTAGTCGAAAACGATGGCATCGAAGATCTCGTCGGAGGGCTGGAAACGCACCGTGGTGCCTTCGTGATCGTCGGGGCCGAGCGCCTCAAGCTGCTCCAGCGGACCGTCAGGCTCACCGAGGCTGAAGGACTGACGCCAGTGGTAGCCGTCTCGTCGGACCTCGACGATGAAGTGGGCCGCTAAAGCATTAACAACCGAGGAGCCGACGCCGTGTAGACCACCGGAAACCTTGTAACCGCCGTTGCCGAACTTACCGCCGGCGTGCAGCTTGGTCAGTACCAAGGTGACGGTAGGGATGTGTTCGACGGGGTGCTCCTTGACGGGAATCCCTCGCCCGTTATCGGTAACCTGGCACCAGTTATCGTCGAGTAACTCAACCTGGATGGTGTCGCAATAACCGGCCATCGCCTCGTCGACGGAGTTATCGACAATCTCATAGACGCAGTGATGCAACCCGCGCTCCCCGGTGGAGCCGATATACATGCCGGGACGCTTGCGAACGGCCTCCAAGCCTTCTAAGACGGTGATTTGACCGGCATCGTAGGAACCGTCGACGGTCGTCGGGGGAAGCTCTGAGTCCAGACCATCAGGATGATCGGTAGCATCAATGAGAAGGTCCTCGGGGGTGTCTCCGTCGGTCACGGACTCGGGCATCTCGGGCTGGCTCACGGGCAATGCGCTCCTGTGTCTCTACAGAGGTCACGGTGACCTCCGGGTCTGGCGTCCCCGTCGGATGTCATGAACCAGCGGGGAGCCCAACGATCCAATACTACCGCAAGCCCGCGCGGCACTGAACACCGGAACCCGCGAGACGGACGTTGAGAGGGCCTGTGAGCGATTCGACCCCCTCACCCGACCACCGGTACCGAGTGGGGGGTCACGACGTCAGCAGCGTTACGCCACCTCCCATTCAGGAATCCCCTACCCCAGCACTTGCCAGGAATCCACGTCCCTGACCAGTTACTTTCACCTCGTCCCCGGCAGGCAACCAGACGGATTGGCCACGACTTAATTCGCAATCGTCAGTACCGCAATAGGCCACTAACTGACCCTCTGTTACAAGAAGAATTCGCCCTAGTTCGGTAGCAGGAAGGTCGAGGACATCATTGTGCCCTTCAAGCCCCCAAAGCCGGAATTCCGGGAACGTAGTGTGATACACGCCGACTCCTGGAGATATCTGCTGAGCATACTCGCCAACGCACGGCCCTGGAGTCATGCTGGCGTGGTCTAATAAGGCTTTGACGTCGATGTACTTGCTCGTCAGACCACCACGCAAAACATTGTCAGAATTAGCCATAATTTCCACACCAGTGCCACCAAGATAGGCGTGCATACTTCCGGCGCACAGGTGAATTTGCTGACCGGGAGCCAATCGCACCCGGTTCATCAGCAGAGCGACAAGAATGGACGGGTCTCCGGGATGGTCCTCCCACAGCTCGACGGCGGTAGTGGCTAGGCTGCGGACGTCTTCATCTGCACCGTCATTGAGGTAGGCGCGAGAGGCAGACACGACCCTTTTGACGACCGGAGTCACATCGTCGTCACCTGACAGCACTGCCGCCACGAGCGTGGCCAGGCCATCGTTTTGGCTCAGTGGTGTCAGCACCTCGTTCAGTCCATCGACTTCACCCAGACCCGATAGCAATACCAGGGACGAGGATGGATCGCGGAACCCACACAGGGCATCGAAATCAGTAAGGGCGACGATCATCTCGGGCTTGGGCCAGTCGTCACGAAAGATACGGTTGGGGGCATCAAGGGGAACCCCTGCTTCGTTCTCGGCGGCGAACCCCTTCTCGGCCTGTTCCCGTGAAGGGTGAGCCTGGATACTCAGGGCATGATTGGCAGACAGGATTTTCAGCAAAAAAGGCAGACGGTCACCGAAGGCCTCGCGGCTCCCAGCTCCCAGCTCGTCGGGGTGATGTGTCAACCACTGATCCAGAGGTGTGCCGTCCGGTAGGGTCGATGGAGCTTTGGGGTGGGCTCCCAGCCAGTACTCGGCCCACGGGGTGCCATCGGGTCTAGTCCCAAGGATAGCGGGAATGGCGTCGGTGGATCCCCAGTCGTAATGCTGGATCTGTCCTGTCAGTGCACGCATGGTTCGATTTCATCACGTTGGTTGGGCTCGAGTCACCTGGGTGAGGACAGTCCCGACGATCATGAGTACCACGACTTCCACGACGACGAGAAGTACTTAATGGGATCAACAAGACTGACACAGTAACCAAGGAACCGACGAAAAACACTGTCTTCCTCATGACAACTCCAATTTTTGATCGACGTAGATCACACCTCAATCAAGAGGACACATCCACCGGAGTCCTGCATCCTCGTCACCCCATCGAGACACTCTGTACACTGCTAAAAGCCATTCGCCACAAAGCCCCTGGGTCTCACGAGTTATCACCTAATCTGGCCTTACTCGCTGAGGTATCTGTGGCCGTAACAAGGCTACGTCCGCCATGGACAGCATTTCTGAGGAGCGGTCCATGGCGGCGATTCGACAGGTTGCGTCAGACAGCATTTTGATCATCGTGTCGCATAAGTTGAAGACGTTGGCAACAGCGGACGAGATCATCGTCTTGGAGTCCGGACAGCTTACTGAACGTGGCCCACTAGCAGAGTTAGTTAACGATGATGGAGTTTTCAACAGACTTTGGGAAAAGCAGTAGACCATGGACGAAGTCCAGTCATTTTGACCCTGACAACTCGGTCAAAATGACTGAACTTCCACCTCACCCGTAGGTATCTCGCGGCCCTCTCCCCGGCACCGACCGAGGCCCATGCTTCCAACTGGGAGCACTTGGCCCCTCAATAACGACCTTGGTAACGGTCCCCTCCCCCAGGCGACGATTGAGCTCGGCCACCAGCTGAGGCGCAATGGTGCGCAAAGACGTCGCCCACACCGTCGCCTCGGTCCGAACTGTCAGCACTGTCCCCTGGTACTTAACCGGGCGCGAATGTTCCGCATTCGTCGGACCAACCAGTTCGGGCCAGCGCGAAAGCACCAGATGTAGATTGACCTGACGACCCCATCCCTTAGATTGCACTAGATGGGTGAAAGCGTCGCCAAGGGCCATCGGATCGCGACCGTCAGCCTTAGGACCGGACCATGATGGGGTACTGGGGCGACGACGGCGTTTCCTCGCAGCGGAACGTCGAGGTGGCGGCAGCAAAACCTCGCCATCATCGTCACGACGCGGGGTTCCTGCCGGTTCACCACGAGCGGCTCGAGCAATAGCCAGGGCAACGTCGACACCCTCGTCATCATGATCAGCCGCCAGGCGACGATCTTCCTCGGTCGGACCTTCGTCAAGGCCTTCAGTCATCGTTATTCCCCTCATAGGCCAGCACCTGACCACCCCCGACGTCGAACCTCTCCCCGCGCAGAATCTCGGGAACGTCCGAGGCTACCGCGGCCGTCACTAGCACCTGATCAGCCTGCACTACCGACGATGCCAGTCGGTCTCGACGCGTCGCGTCAAGCTCAGCGAAAACATCATCAAGCACGAGAACGGGTTCAATACCGTCATCACGCAGGAGCTGGAAAGACCCCAATCTCAAAGCCAGAGCCAACGACCATGATTCGCCGTGGGAGGCATACCCTTTAGCCGGCATTTCTCCGATATGCAAGATGATGTCGTCACGTTGCGGGCCGACGAGGGTAACGCCCCGGATGAGCTCGTCAGCACGTCGTTTTGCCAAAGTGTCCAGGAATCGGTTTGCGAGCTCCTTGCGGTCGATCGGTGTGGAGCTCTCCCTTTCTTGCTGAGGCGACCACAGGCCCTCAAGATCGATCGTGGACTTATACGACGCAGTGGTGAGGTCGTTCGCTGGGGCAATCTCGCGGTAGGCGGTCGAAATCAACGGCATGATGGCCGACAGAGTATCGAGCCGAGCTGAAAGTAGTTCAGCACCGATGGTAGCCAGCTCGTTGTCCCAGATGTCCATCGTCGCACCGATCTCAGCTCCCGCCGATCGCCCCTTCCCGGACAGGGATTTGAGCAAGGCGTTGCGCTGCTTGAGGACCCGCTCATAATCAGACTTCACCGCGGCCATCCTGGGCCACCGCGTCACCACTAAGCCATCGAGGAACGCTCGACGATCTGACGGATCACCGCGCACCACTGCCAGGTCATTAGGCGAAAACACCACAGTCCTCAACACCCCGAGAATGTCCCGCGGACGGGTTAGCGGAGCTCGATTAATGCGCGCCCGATTGGCACGTCGCGCATTAATCTCGACCTCCAGCAGCAAGCTGCGGGCGTCGTCGGTCCCGGCACGGACCCGGCCTCGTACAACCGCCTGGTCGGCTCCCAGCCTCACCAGCGGGGTGTCATTGCTGACGCGGTGCGACGACAACGTCGAAAGATATTCCACCGCCTCAACGAGGTTCGTCTTCCCCTGGCCATTAGAGCCAATGAAGGTCGTCGCCCCTGCAGTCATGGGGACATCGGCACGGACATAGGAACGGAAATCAACCAGTTCGAGGCGCTCAACGAACATCCGGACCCCCTCCGACCACATCCAGGCCGTCCGAGCCAGGTTACCGGACAGACATGTTCACAGCCACGGTCTGCCATGTAGGACGGTGCATCCAGGTGGCAGCAACGGATCATCCCCACTGCGAATGGCGTCAATAACGGCTTCCGGCTCGGCTAATGGGCCAACCTCATCCCCTCCCCAGGTCGACGCGCAGCCCTGTCCGGTACCGACGAGATGGAATGTCGGCTCACCATCGACCACCGGCCCAGTGACAACGACGAGGCTACCGTCAACGACGGCCGCCAAGTCCGCGTCAAGAACCCGCAAAAGATCTTCCGAACCATGGTCGCAGGCATCACAAGCGCAATCCGGGATGATGTCGAAAGGATCGGCATCCGAGGTGGCGGACAGCCCGACAAAAGGAACCTGGTCAAAAGACACCACCGACACGTACAGAAGCAACGTGTCGCTGTGAGGGCTTGACCACCGCTGCTGCAACCGGCCCCGACCTTTAGCCATGGTGTCGACGTCAACGTCACACAGTTTCGCAAGAACCGTCTGCCACGCCTGCAAGCGCAGCATGAGAACGCGGTACCTCTCAGGGTCAGTGACCCTGCTGTACTCCTCCTCGGCAGCAACGGAATGATCAGCGTGAGGATTCGGCCAGGAAGGCGCACCGAGGGCATCGAAGACGCGGTCAACCCCAGTCCTGACGTCAGCGATGGTTGTCATGGGACCAGTGTGGCAATCCCCCTAGCAAAGCCATTTGGCACCCCATGGCACTTGCCTACCAAGGGCAGTGCTATAGCCCAATGTAAGTATGCTTTATGGGGCTGTCGAGCAAGACTCTTCGTGACGCGAAGCTACCTCAGGAGGGCAATCTCATTAGCATGATGACGTGACGATAATCCGTCTCCGGCTTGCCGTCGAAGTCATTGAGACCAGTCACCAGGCAAGGCTTGCCAGGAGCGGTGAAAGAGAAGTGGACGTAGGGGGTATCCAGGGCACCAAGGGCGTCAGACAAATAATGCGGGTTGAACCCTGCCGCGGTAATAGTGGGCTCCCCGTCAACGTGGTTTGTAACAACAGCCTCAATGGCCTCAGAAGCTTGAGCCTGGTCGCCCGTGGCCGCCGACAAGGCGACCGAGTCGTCATTGATGACCATCCGCAGCGGAGTGTTGCGCTCAGCAACAAGGGAAACGCGACGCACCGAGTTGATGAGCTCATCGGTACGAGCCCGCACCGAACGAGTGGCCTTGATGTCCATGAGGTGACGCACTTTAGGGAATTCCCCGCTAAGCAAGCGAGTGGTCATGCGACGCACACCGTTGGCCCCGTCACCTTCAAAACCGACAAGACCTTCACCACTGTCGCCCGAAGAAAGGTTCATGGTGACATGCTCACCAGAGGTCATCGAGCGCGCGGTTTCATTGATGACCTTAGCCGGCACCAAAGCAGTAGCCTCAGCGTCGGTGGCGCTGGGATTCCAGGTGATTTCCTTGAGAGCCATCCGGTAACGGTCTGTAGCCAGCAGCGAGAGGGTCTCTCCGTTGATTTCGACGCGCACACCCGTAAAGACCGGCAATAGCTCATCACGACCAGCAGCCACGACGACCTGAGCAACAGCCCTGGAGAAAACACTAGCGTCAACAGTGCCCGTTGCTGCAGGCATGTGCGGCAGATCAGGATACTCATCAACAGGTAGGGCCTGAAGGGTAAAGCGAGCAGACCCGCACACCAGATCCATCTTGGCGGGGTCCGTCGTGATCTGAACCGGCTTGTTAGGCAAGCTACGAGCAATATCAGCAAGCAGCTTGCCAGAGACAAGAGATTCTCCCGGCTCGTCAACTTGAGCGGAAAGGGTAATTTGTGCGCTGGTCTCATTGTCGGAGGCCGACATCACCACCGAGTCGCCCTCAGCTCGCACGAGCAGTCCAGCTAAAATCGGCACTGTCGGCCGGTTCGGCAGACTGCGAGCAGCCCAGGCAACAGCTTCGGCCATGACATCGCGTTCCAGACGGATTTCCACTGCGTCCCCTTGATTTGGCGTCTCGCACTCCATGGTGCCTGCATGCCGATCATATCCATGCTTGCCGACCGTTGGCACGCCCATGGTGATGTCGACGTCAAGAGTTCTCTTGGTAGTGGATACCTCTCCCCGTGTTAGAGCAGTGTGCGGCAGCGAGGCCTTGTCCCCAAATCCACACCCACAGACTTGTAAGAGATGGAGATGTATGTCTTTTCTTCATACTCGTAACCCCTGTGGAACTTGTGGATAATTGCCAAACTCCCTTGTCAACAACGTTTTGTGGCAGTGGACGACGACGTGGACCAGATGTGCATGCCGGTGGGGTGGCTGTGGATATAAGAAGTTGTCCCATCGTTATCCCCTGGCTGTCCACTGGTTTTCCATATATGGGTGTGGGAATAGGTGTTACGGGGCGGGCTTGTGCCTAGCTCAACGACACAGGTGCAGCTGTCACCGTAGGCTGTGGCTCAGCTCAGTACTGCTTGATGCGGTTGGTGATTTCAGAGACCTGATTGAAGATCTGACGCTGCTCCCCCATGAGGGCGCGAATCTTGCGGTCAGCATGCATGACGGTGGTGTGGTCCTTGCCGCTAAATTCGGCGCCGATCTTGGGCAACGAGAGGTCAGTGAGCTCGCGGCACAGGTACATCGCAATTTGTCGGGCTGTGACAAGGGTCTGAGCGCGGGAGGTGCCTAAAAGATCGTCCGCAGAGATGTCGAAGTAGTCGGCGGTCTCCGCGATAATGCGCTCTGGTGTCACCGGGGTCTCGCGACCTTCCGGGATGAGGTCCTTGAGGACGACTTCAGCCAGAGAGATATCCACCGATTGCTGGTTAAGGCTGGCAAAAGCCGTCACCCGGATGAGGGCTCCCTCGAGCTCACGAATATTGGTTTGGATACGGCTAGCGATGAACTCCAGTACGTCCGGCTCGACGGTGATCTTCTCGGCCGCAACTTTGCGCCGCAGGATGGCGATGCGAGTCTCTAGATCTGGTGGTTGGATGTCAGTAAGCAGACCCCATTCAAACCGGCTGCGCAGACGCGGCTCAAGGGCCTCCAACAGCTTAGGCGGCCGGTCAGAGGTCATGACGATCTGCTTCTGGGCGTTGTGAAGAGTATTGAAGGTGTGAAAGAACTCTTCCTGGGTTTGGATCTTCGACTGCAAAAACTGGATGTCGTCAACTAGCAGGACGTCAACATCGCGGTAAGAGCGACGGAACTCCGTGGTGCGGTTGGTGCCGATGGCGTTGATGAAGTCGTTGGTGAGTTCCTCGGTAGAGACGTACTTCACTTTGACGTTGTCGTAATACGACATGACGTAACGCCCGATGGCATGCAGCAGGTGGGTTTTCCCTAGCCCAGAGCCGCCATAGATAAGCAGCGGGTTGTACGACTTTCCAGGGGCCTCGGCAACCGCGACTGCGGCAGCGTGAGCAAACCGATTAGATGCACCGATGACGAAGGAATCGAAGGTGTACTTCGGGTTGAGTCGGTTACCTTCGTCATCGTCGATAGTGGTGGTGGGCCGAGCGGAGGGTTCAGTGACTCCGACGGTGACCTTGGGGACGAACTGGGCAGGTGGAACCTCTTCTTCCTCGTCCTCATGGTCAGGAGCACCAAGAGCCAATTCCAGATCGGGATCGATGGTGATGGCTAGGTGGATGGCTTTGTGAAAATGGTCAGAGAGGAGTTCTTCTAGTTCGTAACGCATCTTTGACTCAAGACGGTCACGGGCGAATTCGTTGGGAACGGCAACCATCGCCGTAGAAGAGTGCATCGTCACCGGGGTGGTGTTGGATAACCACGCGCGATTAGGTTTCGAAACCTTCGTAAGGATGTTGGCCCAAGCTTCATTGAGGGCCTCAGTGGGGTCATTATCAGCCGACTGTGAACTCATCGGCGGTGGCAATACAGCATCCGGATGGATCGGCGCGGGACGAGGGTGGTCGGCGTCGCCGAACGGTGTGTCGGACATTCCACCACCTGTTCTCTAGAAGTTGTCGAGAGTTGTCCACACAGTTTTCCACAGTCGGTGTGACAAGCTACCCACGATGTACCACTCCACTGAACGCTAGTGAGTCCTTGGCTCATCCGCAACCGGTTTGAGTGGCTTGCCAAGCGGGTCAAATGACTACATAAATGTGGTTTCATAGGTGTCATTTGATGGTCTGGCGGCGCAGGGTCATCAGTTTGCCGAGAGCGACTCCGACAACGTAGAGTTGTTCAGTCGCTGTCTTCAGCGTCCACTTCCCCTGCGCCCATCCGGGCGCCCCGGAGGGACCGGCTCGCGTCGATCCCCCGGGTGATCCCCAAGACACAAGGGAGAACATCCCCGTGAAGCGCACTTTCCAGCCCAGCAATCGTCGTCGTGCCCGTAACCACGGCTTCCGTTCCCGCATGAGCACTCGCGCCGGTCGCAGCATTCTCGCTGCTCGCCGCCGCAAGGGTCGCGTCAACCTGTCGGCCTGAGTTCTTATGCTGCCTGCCCGGTCGCGGATGCACCGTCCCGGTGACTACTGTGCCGCGGTCCGCGGAGGCGTCAGGTCGGGTCGTCCTACTCTTGTCGTTCATGCCGGACGACACGCGCAATTCAGGTTCGACTCAGCTGATAAGACCGAGTTATCCACAGCACCTGTGGGTAACTGTGGTTCTGGTGAACCATTAGTGTCAACGACGACTTCCCGATCTGACCTTGACGTTGCGCCGCGGGTCGGTTTTGTCGTGTCCAAGGCCGTGGGCAATGCCGTGACACGTAATCGAGTCAAACGTCGACTGCGTCACCTCTGCCGTCCTCTCGTGGATGAGCTCGAGGATGGCACCGTGGTCGTCGTGCGAGCTCTACCGGCTGCAGCGACCCAACCTGATCGGGTTGCCAAGGATCTCGACGGGGCATGGCACCAGGCATTGCGGAAACTGCGATGATGGCTGCGGCGATTCCCTCACGGCACCCGAACGACGACGGTGGCGTATGGGCAACGGTGCGGCGTTTTCGTCCCCTTACCTGGCTAGCTATTGGATTTGTCAAAGGGTGGCGAGCCCTCATCTCGCCGCTCTACGGGGATGTCTGTAAGTACCAACCCAGTTGTTCGACGTACGGTCTGCGGGCGTTACAGGTGCACGGGGTCTTTCGCGCGACGCCGATGATCATCTGGCGGATTCTGCGATGTAATCCATGGTCCCACGGTGGGTACGACCCAGTGCCGGGCACCCCCGAGGCAAGGCAATGGCGTGAACTCCATCCGGAAACTGCGCGCTCAAAGAATGAACCGATTCACGATCTGACGGACGATAATCCTTGGGATCACGAACCGGCCCTACGAAAATCCATCCCCGGATACACCGATCCGGGGAGTACCCACACGGGTACCCCTTCCCACACCCGAGGTGAGAATTGATGCTCAACCCGCTGGTCATACTTAGCCTGGGCGGCGCCCTGCACACGATGGGTCACGCCATCATGGTGCCGTTGTACTGGGCAGTGTCCGGCCTGCTCGTCCTTTTCCATTACCTGTGGTCGCCGCTGTTCGGCCGCGACTCCGGTATCTCGTGGACGTTAGCCATCGTCTGTCTGACGATTTTCATTCGTTTGCTGCTGGTGCCGTTGTTCGTTAAGCAGATCAACTCTGCGCGATCGATGCAGCTTATCCAGCCGAAGATGAAAGCCATCCAGGAAAAGTACGGCGACGATCGGGAACGTGCCGGCCAGGAGATGATGAACCTCTACCGCGAGGAAGGGGTCAACCCGGCGGCGTCCTGTCTGCCTGTGTTGTTGCAGATGCCAATCTTTCTAGCGTTGTTTCGTGTGCTGGACGGCGCCTCCCGTGGTATCCCCCGAGGTCACTTCTTCGCTAAAAACCCTGGCCTGATGGAATCCCTGCAACACGCCAAGTTCTTTGGCGCTGAGTTGGCTGGTCGGTTCCTCCCCATGAACAACGGATTCGGTGGCACCCAGGTCGTCGCTCTTGTTCTCATCATCATCATGGTCGCGACGCTGTTCTACACCCAGCTTCAGCTGATGCGGAAGAACATGCCTCCGGAATCGCTAACCGGCCCCATGGCCCAGCAGCAAAAGATGATGATCTACCTCTTCCCACTGATGTACCTGTTCAGTGGTGTGAGCTTCCCGATCGGCGTCATGCTCTACTGGTGTACCTCGAACCTATGGACGCTAGGCCAGCAGGAAATCCTTATCCGTAACAACCCGACACCAAATACCCCGGCCTACATCGATTGGCGCGAGCGCATGATCGCCAAAGGCAAGGATCCCGACGAAATCGAGCGTGCTCGTCGCGAGAAGCGGCGTCGCAAAGTTGTTGCCCCCACCCCGGTAGCCACCATCGAAGATGGTGAGAAGCCGATGGTGGCCCGCCAAGGAGTGACCCGTCAAACGGTCCGCAAGGACGCCAGTGGTGGTCGTCAGGTGGTCCGTCGCCAGCAGCCTGCTAAACAGACGCGAGCCCAACGTAAGAAGTAAAAACCCCTGGGGCCTGTCCCGAACCATGAGTTGATCTTTTGAGAGGTAACAGATGAGCGAAAGCAGCGAGAGCAGTGAGGAGCTCGACGTCGATCAAGTCGAGGATTGCGGTAACCTCGATCCTGAGGAGATTGAGGCTGATGGCGTTGAGTCGGAAGATTCCGATGGCAATGACGGCGACGAAGCTGAGAACGATGACGAGGAGACCGGCGACCCTCTAGATGAGGAGGGTGACATCGCAGCCGATTACCTTGAGGAACTCCTCGACATCGCAGACCTAGACGGCGACATCGATACCTATGTGGAAAGTGGCCGAGCCCACGTTTCCATCGTCACGGATTCGCAGACCCTAGTTGGCAAAGATGGCAAGGTTCTGGAGGCTTTGCAAGAGTTGTCGCGGCTGGCCGTTATGACTGAGGTCGGGCACCGTTCCCGCCTCATGCTTGACATCGCCGGGTATCGGGAGTCACGTCGCAAGGATCTTGTGGTCTTGGCGACCGAGGCGATTCAATCGGTTAAAGAGACCGGCGAACCGGCTCACCTTGCCCCGATGAATCCCTTCGAGCGCAAGATCGTCCATGATGCGGTCGCCGCAGCTGGGCTCGTCAGTGAATCTGAGGGTGTCGAGCCTAAGCGCCATGTGGTTATCACTCAGGAGCAGTGATGAGTGATTGAGGAGGGCCCGGTGAGTAACCGGGCCCTCCTCTTTGTGCCAGTCTTCTTCGCGTCTGGTGAGGGCTGTCCCCGTCCGTATGCCCAACGGATGGCGACCGTAAGGTGTGTTGAGCAGTGGCAAAGTTGGGCTGACAACGTCACTAGACGTGAGACGGTTTTCGTTGGAGACGAGATAATCACGGCGTTATAGTTTGAAGAGTGCCGATTTCTGCTCACTCTATTTCCGTCTCCACGATGCTTGAGTTCATTGCGGCTCGAGGGTCAGCCTCCTTCCTGCAGACCCCCGCATGGGCACGGGTGAAGTCAGAATGGCGAGGTGAACGAGTAGGTTTCTATGACGGTGACGAGCTCACTGGCGTTGGACTGATCCTCTACCGAAAGCTTCCCAAACTGCCCCGTTACTTGGCTTATCTGCCGGAGGGGCCGGTTCTCGACTGGTCTCGCGACGATATAGCCGAGCACTTCGACGCGCTGGTGACCCACGTCAAGAAGCGTCAAGCTTTCGCGGTGCGTATCGGACCGGCCGTCGTGCACCGTATATGGGGAACCAAAACCATCAAAACCGCTATTGCTGACGACAACATCACCTCGTTAACCGAGGTTGAGCCGGACGTCGTAACTCCCGAAGGAGAGCACGTCGTATCGGTGCTTAAGCAGGGCGGATGGATCACTGACGAAACTGATCAAGGGTTTGCTGCTGGTCAGCCGCAGTTCAACTTTCAGCTTTCGTTGCGCCACGAAGACGGCACTCAGAAATCCGAGGATGAGCTCCTCAAGGGCATGAATCAGCTGTGGCGACGCAATATCAAAAAAGCTGCCAAATTTGGCGTCGAAGTGAAACTTGGCATCCGTGACGACCTGGCGCGTTTTCACAAGGTCTACTTGGAGACTGCTGAGCGTGACGGATTTACCGGTCGCCCGCTGGAATATTTCGAGCATATGTGGGATGTCCTCAATGCTGAGGAAGAAGACCGCATGAAGGTCTTTCTCGCTGAACACGAGGGCGACGTTGTTGCTGCAACCACCTTTGTCACCGTCGGTGAGCACGCCTGGTATTCCTATGGCGCATCGACCACGGTCAAGCGGGAAGTGCGTGGCTCAAACGCCATCCAGTGGGCCATGATTCGCATCGCCAATGAGGCTGGATGTGCAGTTTACGACATGCGTGGCATTGTCGCCGGAGTGGGTGCTGACGACCCCGAGATTGGCCTCATCCAGTTTAAGGTTGGTAGCGGTGGCCAGGCAGTGGCCTTCCCGGGTGAGTGGGATAAGCCCATCAACCCGATCCTGTACAAGGCTTTTGACCTCTACATGAAACGACGCTGACATGCTTAAACTCACTATCGACGCTCAACGGTGGCGCAACCATCTGACGACTTTTGCGAAGTCCTGCCCCGGAATCGTGCCAGTTACGAAGGGGAACGGATACGGCTTCGGGCATGAGTTGCTGGTTCAGGAGTCCCAACGACTAGGAATCGACATTCTTGCCGTCGGGGTAGCCCAAGAGGTGGCGTCGGTCCGTCAGTACGGCTGGGACAAAGATGTCATCGTCCTTAATCCGTGGCGCCCTGGCGACGAAGTAGCCACCGGCCTGTTGAATGATCCCAAGGTCATTACGACGATTTCGCGGCGTGAGGACGTCGCTGCGGTGCGTGACCTCGCGCCGAGCGCGTCGATTTTGGTCGAAGTCGAGACGTCGATGCATCGGCATGGTGTTCCGGCCGACGAGGTGGCGGCTTTAGATCTTGACGGTTTTGACCTGAGAGGCTGGACTATCCACTTGCCGTCGGGGGCATCTCTGGACGAGGGCCGTGAGATGGCTCGGATTGTTAAGCAACATCCGTTGGCTTCACGAGGTATCTGGTTTTCTCATCTCAGTTGTGACGATTACATCGCGTTATCGAAAGAACTGGATGTCCCGGTGCGGATGAGGGTCGGTACTCGCCTGTGGTTGGGTGATGCCAATGCTTACCGTGTCACAGGGACTGTCCTTGACGTCCGCTGGCTACCGAAGCGGACTCCAGTGGGTTATCACCGTGTCAAGACTCATACGGACGGATACATCGTTGTGGTGTCTGGAGGAACTGCGCACGGGGTCGCGTTATCTGCACCGATCTCAGCTCGGTCCCTACGCCAGTGGTTGATTCCTGGGGCCGAAGCCCTGCAGCAAATGGTGGGACGGGTTATTAGCCCGTTTACTATCGCGGGGAAGAAGGCAGTATTCGCTGAGCCACCGCATATGCATTCGTCTTTGGTGTTCGTGGGCGGACCTGGGGAACCAACTCACGTTGGCGACGAAGTGCCGGTGAATGTGCGCATGGCAACGGCGACCTTTGACGAGATTTCGCTGGTGTGAAGTCGAAAAATAAGGTGGCTGTCGGGCCTTGTGACGGTTTCGAGGGCCCGATGTGTTTCTTCCCCGTGATTGTGTGTCTTATCCCTGTGTTTGTCTGTCAGTAGGGCTGGGAGCGGGAGTGCAAGCCTGTGACTGTGTGTCTCCTACCCCTATGTTTGCTTGTCCCCTCTCCCGCTGTTGGGTGAGTTGCCTCGAGGATGAGATGTGGTGTTGGGCAAGTGTGGTTTCGGAGCTGTGTCACGGTTGAACAGTAGGATATAGATATTGGAATATATGTCGACAAAACGAGAAATCGATGAAGATGTGTTTCACGTGGAACGTGAAGTTGGGGCTGACCGGGTCATGTGAGAGTTCGGTCTGACCAGGCCTGAAGCATGTGGCTAAATGGTGTCGAAGGGTCGGTAATGAGGCTGTTTCGTAGACCAGGGATGTCCGTCGCTGTGAATTTCTGTGCTGGCGGAGGCGGGTAGGGTTGGCGAAATCCTGTGTGTACGCAAGTACTGTTAACGTTTGAAATTGTTGAGCTCGTACGTTGTATGAGCGCGGCGACGTGATATCGGACGTGATAACGGCGACGTGATAATGATTGCTCGTGGCGCGGGAGCTGTTGTGGACATTCCTGTGGTGTCAAGGGACGTGTGTGATGTCAAGGGACATGACGGTGCCGTTGAGAATCATCAGTAAATCCCATGTGGAGACTGCCCTTAGACCCGTTGATTCGTGTGAGCTAACTCGTTGAACCTCCGCGAGCTTTACCCATCGACCCTACTGAGCCGCCACAGTGAAAGTACTCCAGCGACCGGTGGTGGACAGCTCATGGTTACCAAGAACGCTTCTCATGAGTAGTCATCCTGTGAACTAGTGCGCCGTGGCTGAGGATCGGGTGGAGTATGGGTGCTTTTGTGTGGAACCTGGTCAGCGATCAGTCAATCGGATTAGATCAGTGAAGAGGGATTAGGTCAGTGAAGGTGGTCCCCCGACGCGATGCGAAGAATGTCGTCGTGGTTGAGTTGAGCTAGCGAGGAAGTTGAGTCTCCTTCACTCATATTAGACGGACAGTATTGCTGAGAGCGCGAGAAAGCGAACCCAGTTCTCAGCTGTGTCGCGAGATCAGTGGAGTCTCGCCGCAGAATTACGTTGCTGAAATTCCCGTCTGTACAACTAGTTGAATACCGGTGGTATTTCGATAGTGGACGGTACTCCCTGGATGAGGCGATAGTCCCTAAATCTATGGACTGCGTTTGACCTCTCTTGTTGAAGGTCATGTCTTCTCCCGTGGATCCGCATTCTGTGTCTTGAGTTCGTATGTTCTTGGGGTCCGCATGGTTCAAACTGGAGATGGGCAACAGCCGTGGCAAGTCAAGGCTGGCGGGGCTATCGGGAAATTGCCAACCAGGTGCCGCCGTGGTGCGACTCCTGACCAGACTTCTACGGATCACGCTAACGGTCTTGTGTCGTTCGTCGTCGACGGTGACGTCTTGTTGCACGCTTACGTCAGGATGACGGACATGTTGGACGGGCGCCGATGTTTTGCGCTGGACTCATGCGGTTGATGTTCAGCTGATTTGAACTTCCAGCTGACTTGATACTTCCAGATGGACGTTGTTGTGATCACGGGGACGATGAGGCTCACGAGGCGTGATCATGGTGCTGAGTTCGGAAAAAGTCTCTCGGCGTTCCGGTTGTTGTAAATCGACTGGTGTGTTGGTTAGGCAATGTCTGCATTGGTTGCTCGTGGGAAAGTGAGCATGGTCAGGCTGTGATGGTTGGTGCGTCGAGAAGGCGCGAGCGTGCCGCCCAGGTGCTCTTGGTGAGGGACTGTTGAGATGAATGTCGGGCTGTTTCGAATTGAGCTCAAGCCAGTGGTTCGAGCCTGTCCTCTGTGTAAGTCGGGAGACGCCTCTCAATTTCACGCGCTTACGCCCCGATATGGCCTGTCCGCTGTGTGGTTCGGGAGACCTGTGCGGGGTTGGCTAGCTGTCTGTGGTTCTGGTGAATGCCCGTAGGAAAGGCGGAGTGAGGCGCCAAGCATGGCAGGATGTTCGGTATGACCCTGGTGAGTGACGATGCCATTGCCGTGAGGCTGTATCGGGATAACTATAAAACGATTCGGCAATATGTCGATATATTGGCATCACGCGGGGTTGATTGGGGTCTAATTGGCCCTCGGGAGATTGGCCGACTGTGGGAGCGCCACATCCTGAACAGTATTGCTCTTGAGAGTTTGATACCTGAGGGTTGCCGCGTAGCCGACGTTGGAAGCGGAGCCGGATTGCCGGGTATTCCTTTAGCGATCCTGCGACCTGACCTCGAGATGATCCTTATTGAGCCGATGCTGCGCCGTTCGAATTTTCTGACTGAAGCAATTGACGAGTTGGGCTTGGACGATAGGGTATCCGTCGTCCGTGGCCGAGCCGAGGATGCTGATCTGCACGTTGATGTCGTTGTATCACGTGCCGTGGCAAAGTTAGCTACGTTGATTAACTGGACGGCAGATCTGATCGTGGATTCGGGCAGTCTTCTGGCTCTGAAGGGGCAATCGGCTGATGACGAGGTCGTCAAGGCGAAGAAAGAGCTTTCGAAGCGACGTCTGTCTGCCGAAGTACTGCTGATCCGAGCTGATCCGGCCTCGGACGTGACGCGCGCAGTTCGAGTACGTCGTACGGGTAAGTAAACATGTGAGATGTTGCTGTAGGCGCTAGGTCAAATCGCTTGCATCATGGTCTCGGTGATGGTCCCGGACGGAGCTTGTAGCATGCCGTCGAAGTAAGTGTCCGAGGCGGCATCAACGTATGTTGAACATGAATATCGGCCGGGCGCGGTGTCCAAGGCTAGGTGCATCAACGTCTGTAAGGCCGAAACTTGGTGAACCCGCTGGCGATACCGATCGATAAGCCGGATATTGGCCCCGATGTTTGTGATAGATGATTTTAAGGCTGTAGCCGTCGCTTGCGAGTTGAGGTCCCCCGGCGAGTGGTGAGGCTACCATCAACACGCTGGCAGGGCACCAGCAAGGATGGCGGTAGGTGATCGTAGCGAGACCAGCGGTGTGCGTGGGCTTGGGTGAGCCATGACGGTCGTCCGTACCGATCATATGGCTACGGACGCTCGTCGAAGGCATAGCGCTTGGATGACAGACCGCGCGTAGGAGAATGCGGTGTTTCACGTGAAACAGCGTGGCACGTCTTACCAGCTCGGCACTGTGGGATAAGAGTTTTACGGTGTCCAAGAATTGCGCGGGATGACAGGCAACAGACGCGTCATCAGTGGAAGCTTGAGCGAAAGAACAGCGAGACATCAGTTCCCAGCTTGGGACGACACACCGCCGTATGTACCTTCGAGCAGACATACGGAGTGATCTGGCCATTACATCCAGGCGAAGGTGTGCTGATAGGTTGCCGGTTACGTATACAGCAGCCCGCCGGTTGGCGTGCTCGGGCTAGCGATTGACCTGAACTGGTGGCCCGACTTGGCGGCGTCGCGGTTTTAAGTGAAGCATCCAAGTTCGAACGTCTGTGCTCGTCTGGTCGCAGCACAGGGGGTAACGATCTGCAACCGGGTAAGGACGTGCAATTGGCATGACGCGCGGAGTGAGTTGATCACGGGACGCTTAGCATGTCTGAGCTGAGGAGGAGCCCCGGTCAAGAGTAAGACACCACCCCGCCTCCAAAGGTGTTCAACCCGACCCCGAGGCAATGGGGCTCCACCCGGTCATGCGTTCAGCTATATGGTCGTAGGAAGTCGACGGCTTGGTGAAGCAGCCTTGGTTGAATCAGGGTCCGAATGCCACATCACCATGATTAAATCGGCGGTATGAACCGTCGAGTTGAGGTGAATTCACCGAAATATCGTTCAAGAATTATGTCCAACACGTCCGGTCAACGTGTTAGCAGCTTGGAGACAGAGCTCGCGGAGGAGCTAGGCGCGTAGGTGGCCGGAAGCCGCGACATTCTTCTACGGAACTGGTTGGACAGACCAGGCCAAGAATGTGACCCGTTTCCCCTTTGTGGGTGCGTGCAGTTGACGACGCCGTTAACGTGCTTGGTGACTGACGTGAGCTCCAGACCAAAGAGTCATGTGGGGTCGGTGCGGGACCAGTCGCATGAAGCGGTCACGGGCGCTTGATGCTGCGACCTGACCACGAGCTATTTCAGCGTGCCAGCCCGGCCGGTACGTTGGCTGCAGATTACCGTAGGGCTGGGGTTTAACGGGGCGGCTGTGTTTCGTTTTGACTCAGGCACGTGAGTAATGGCGTGGCGGTTCTATGAACGTGACGTTGATGGCTGCAACGTTGTGTCGATGAACGGAGGATCAGCGTACGGGTATGGAGATCTGGGTTGTCCACCGGTGGGAAGTGGTTATCCACAGGCTACTGCTATCAACATAGGTAGTTATCCACAGCTGCAGGATGACTCTGGCACTGAACGATGTGGCCGGTAAAGTGACCGAGTATCGGTGTTTCACGTGAAACGTCACTCCGCTCGCGACTGAAAGGATGCGCATGACCAACGAGGTCCCCATCTATGACGGAGCGCCCAAGCGCGCGGCATTCGATAGTCCCGATGTACCCGAGGTCGCGGAATCTTCTGCCGATAGTATCGATAGCTCGACGACACCAACCGTGCCCTTGACTCTCCCGCGTCCGACGTCGCCGAGAACTGTTGTGGTGGCCAACCAGAAGGGCGGCGTTGGCAAGACGACTACTGCAATTAACTTCGCGGTTGCGCTGGCTATGAGTGGACTTAAGGTGCTCGTAATTGATACCGATCCACAGGGTAATGCTTCGACGGCGCTTGGAATCGACCACGAAGCGGGAACGCCAGGAACATACGAAGTTCTCATAGATGAGGAGGACATTGGTCTTGTCGCGAAGCCAAGCCCGGAAGCTCCCGGTCTTGAAGTGGTCCCAGCCACGATTGACCTTTCCGGCGCTGAGCTTCAACTTGTAGACGTGAAGGGGCGTGAACGCCGCCTGCGGAAGGCGTTGCGGAAGTATTTGAAGAATCATGACGTGGACTACGTGATTCTCGACTGTCCCCCATCACTTGGGCTTTTGACCCTCAACGCGCTGGTGGCTGCCGACGAAGTGTTGGTGCCAATTCAATGTGAGTACTATGCCCTAGAAGGCGTCACGCAGCTGATGCGAACGATCGAAGCGGTTCGGCATGCGATGAATAAAGAGCTCCGTTTAGGGTCGATCCTCATGACAATGTTCGATGGTCGAACACGCCTCTCTACCCAAGTGGATGAAGAGGTTCGTACCCACTTCGCACGTGAAACGATGTCAACGCGCATACCACGGTCTGTCCGAGTTTCGGAAGCACCGAGCTATAGCCGTAGCGTTTTGACTTACGAGCCGACATCAGCGGGGGCAGTTGCGTATCGGGAAGCTACTGCTGAGTTTGCAAAGCGGCATGCGGGCGATGAGCACAGTACAAATACCAGCGGTGTGAAGCACCCCGATGTTTCTGACACTAAGAAGGGATGACAGTGGCAGCCAAGCACAGCGGTTTAGGGCGGGGTTTCGGAGAATTTTTTCAACGGACGGATCTCGATGATGATGACGAAGAGCGCGTTGATGACGCTAGTACTGACGGCGACGCGATAAACGAACCTGTTGGAGGCTCTCGACTCGAGCTCATCTCCGTGGACGAGGTCTCTCCGAACGCGCGCCAACCGCGTAAAACGTTTAACGAGGAAGAACTGACCGAACTCTCAGAGTCTATCCGGGCGGTCGGAGTTCTGCAGCCTGTAGTTGTGACCCCAGCCGACAACGGCTACGAACTCGTTATGGGTGAGCGTCGGTGGCGCGCTGCTCGCAAGGCCGGCCTCGCAACGGTTCCTGCGATCGTGCGCACCACGGCGAGCGAGGACATGCTGCGGGATGCGTTGCTTGAGAACCTCCATCGCGTACAGTTAAATCCTCTCGAAGAAGCAGCCGCTTATGAGCAGATGCTCAACGATTTTGGATGCACTCAGGATGAGCTCTCGGAGAAGATCCAGCGTTCCCGGTCACAGATTGCGAACACCATTCGGTTGCTCAAACTTAGCGCGGGCGTGCAGAAACGACTTCTTGATGGTGAGATCACCGCTGGTCACGCTAGATGCCTTTTGGCGATTGATAATCCTGAGGTACAAGTCGGCACAGCAAACCGCGTCGTAGACGAAGGTTTATCTGTACGCGCGACTGAAGAGCTGGTTCGTCAGACTTTGGACGACACGACAGAAGTTAAGCCGCATCAGCGAAAAAAACCCGGTCGGGATACTGAGGCCGTGAAGCTGGGAGAACAGCTATCTCAGCGGTTCCGTACCGCAGTCAAAGTGCGGCGCCGTAATGGGAGAGGCACCATAACCTTCCCATTCAATGATAATGAGGAGCTAGAGCGACTTATCAACATATTTTCTGACTGATGAGGTAAGACACTGAATGCGTTTGGCCACGGAAGAGAGCGTGGTCGAAGGCGTCACACTGAACCCTGTTCGCGGTCGGACCGATGTTGCTCGTGATGGTGTACGTGCGTTAAAGACGGGAGTAGCTCACAGCGGCCGCTAATCTGCGAAAAACACTGTGTCGTGTGAGCACACTGCTACACGCCAAAGGTTAGTTGCAATGAGGTGATGCGTGGAGCACAGTACTGGAGTAGGCACCGGGAGAGTACATGCAACTCGTCACTCAGTTGGTGCGCCATGATGAGCCCAGTAGTTTTTCGCGTCATCAATACGACGGTTGACATCCTTATGAGCGAAATACTCCGCGACGAAGGACAGGAACGGAACCGTTCCGGCCAAAGCGATGATGAGCAGGCGGGTTAATGGCCAGCCTGCCTTGCGTCCCAACAAATAGGCGGTGATGAGCAGTATGGGGTAGAGCCATCCGTGGGAGATCCCGACGACGTTGACCATCGTTCGCGTGCCCGCCGCGTACTTGAGTGGCATCGCTACACACACGAGAACAACCAAGAGTGTTCCGACAATGTATGCCATAACGCGGTAGCAGAGCAGGGCTTTGCGAACCCCTGAGATGTCATCAGGCTCGATCCATGGCTCTGTTTCAGCCTCGGCGGCAGTCTCGGAGTGACGGGAGTCCGTCGAGTGGTCGTGGGCCGCATTGCTAGCGCGAGTGTCGTCAGAGATGTTGTCAGGTGTCATGTAAAAGTCGTCACTGGTCACGTCGTCGCTGTGTTTCACGTGAAACAGAGTACCGAAGCACGTCAACTGACGCCGCGTCAAGCAGGCCGTCATTCCTTATGCTTGCCTGCTGCTCGGGCGAACGCGAGAGATATGGCAACAGTAAAGATCGCAAAAACCCACCATTGCAATGCGTAGCCGCGATTACGTTCGCCACCATCACCCTTCGGGAGTACTGGTTGCGCTGGGGCGAGCCCCTGAGCGTGCGCATTTTTCTCATCGAGGGTCAGGGTTGCTGGTACCAAGGGTTGGGGCCATGTTTGGGTCAACACTTCCAGCCGCAAGGAGGGGAGCACGGCAGCCGGCATCTGGGAATTTCGGCGACCGTCATCGGCTTCAGATGCCGCGAGCACACCCGTCACTGTTATAGCCCCCGTGGGCGCAGCAGGGACTCTCTCGCCTTTCGAGAGCTTGCCGCGAACTACGGCCATCGTTTCCCCGGAGGTCAGTTTGATTCCCGTTACGACGCGTACTGGCCACGATGTGCCTATCAAGGTTGTGGTCGACGGTTGGAACGTGCCCGTCACCGTCACCCGGCGTCCGTACTGAGCCATGACACTGGCCTTCTTAGGCGCCTCATTCCAGGTGATCACTGGCTCGTTGATACGCGCCTGCGTCGAGTCGTCACGTTGGGACTCAAAAACGTTCATCTGCCACAGTCCGAGGAAGACCATCACACTGGCAAGGACGACGCCGAGCAAGACGACAGATGCTTGCTTGACGCGCACGGCGTGGCGCGAGCCCCTCGTGTGCACACTGTCAGCCATGGTTGCGAGCGACGTCATCGACTAGTCGAGAGCACACCTCGCCAAGGTCTAGACCGGCAGCTTTCATAGCCACGGGTACGAGCGAAGTAGCTGTCATCCCGGGAGCAGCACCGGCCTCCAAGAAGACTGGGCGACCGGATTCGTCCACGATCGCATCGACACGAGATATCCCGGAGAAATCGAGCTCCTTTTGCACGACTCGGGCCATCGCCGTCGCGGTTTGGGCCGCCGTACCGCTAATGTCTGCAGGAGCTGTTAGTCGTGTCTCACCACCGGTGTACATCGCTGAATAATCATAGACACCACCGACAGGGCGAATCTCGACGGCTGGCAGCACACGCGTGCCTTCAGACGTCGTGATCATGCCTATTGCGAGTTCCGTTGCCCACAATGAATTCCTCGACTACAACCATGTCGTCATAGGCATAGGCGTTCGCGACGGCCTGAGGAAGATCGTCGACGCCATCGACTTTTGTGACACCGAGGCTTGAGCCCCCATGTGCCGGCTTAACGATGACCGGAAGGCCAAACTTTTCGGCGATCGAACGCATGACCATCTGAGCGCCGAGCTCACGGAAGACATTATGGGGCAACGCGACCTGCTGTGGTGTGACGACCCCGGCTGCGGCCACGGCGCGAGATGCGATGGACTTATCGAAAGAGATACGGCAGGTTGCTGGGCTGGAGCCCACATAGGGGATGTCCATGAGCTGAAGCACTTCAAGAAGGGCACCATTTTCGCCAAGACCACCGTGCAACATGGGAAACACGACGGCACCGTCGTTGGCACGCAAGGTTTCAATGAGCGCGGAGTCAATATCGGCTTCCACGACTTCGTGTCCGACCCGCCGCAGCGCTTGTGCAACGGTGCGACCCGACTTCAGAGAAATGTCGCGCTGGTGGCTGAGCCCTCCGGCAAGGACGACGACTGGTTGCAACATGCCCCCATTCAACCAGTGCCGGGACAATGATGGCATAACCGACCCTCCCGGTATCTATAAGACAACGGCAGCAACGTAGGAGCAGCTTGGGTGAGCGTCCGCCTGGGACGTGGTTGAAGCACGCCGGGCCGATGCTCACATAGTTATCAAACTGCGCCCGCCATAGAAGTGAGCAATAAACGATAATTGTTTGAAGCAAACCCGCTACGGGCCGAGCTCATAGTTGCTCCCGGTAGCTCCGTCTTCCATATATAGCTAAGTCGACATAACGTTATATCTATAGAACGCGAGTTGGAGTCGCATCGCTGCAGGGCTTGACCCCTATCAGAATCACGCCAAGTTCGGACCAGGACCCAAATCGCGGGAATGACGCCGCTCGTCAGCCAGTCCAAACGTCTCGACAATTTCCAGCTCTTCACGCATCACACCAGCCAGTCTCTCGACACCGACTTTGATGCGCTCGGGAGTTGGGTAGCAGAACGACAGGCGAATATTGCGCTGACCACGACCATCCGCGTAGAATGCCGTCCCCGGAGTGTAAGCGACAAGCTTCGTCACAGCCCGAGGAAGCATGGCGGCAGAATCGATCGCTCCCGGTATCGTCAACCAGACAAAGAACCCGCCAGATGGGTGAGACCACGTCGTCCCCTCAGGCATAGTCTCAGCCAACGAGGACAGCATAGTGTCACGACGGATGCGGTACATATTGATGAAGCTGTCCACCTGGGCACGCCAATCCCAATGGGCCAGGTAGCTCGAGACAGCAAACTGGGAAAAGACTGGCGGGCACAAGGTCGCCGACTCCTGGGCAAGAACCAGTTTGTCGCGTACGAACGACGGCGACAGAACCCAACCGATGCGGAAGCCTGGCGCGAATGTCTTGGAGAAGGACCCCAAGTACACGACGTTGTCGGGATCCATCGACTTCA
Organism: Cutibacterium sp. 37298; assembly: GCF_023838685.1. Taxonomy (NCBI): domain Bacteria; kingdom Bacillati; phylum Actinomycetota; class Actinomycetes; order Propionibacteriales; family Propionibacteriaceae; genus Cutibacterium; species Cutibacterium sp. 37298. Next base: position 389,107 of record NZ_JAJNRJ010000001.1, on the reverse strand, counting down.
ACGTCGGCAGCGGATCACCATCGAGATTGAGTAACCCGTACGGGTTGTCCTCAACCACCAACAGATCCAGCTCGTCAGCTACCGCCAGGATCTCCCGGCGACGCTCGGTCGATTGCGAGATTCCCGACGGGTTTGAGTGGTTAGGAACCGTGTAAAGGAACTTCACCGACTTACCGTCTTGACGCGCTGCGGTTGCTTTCTCACGCAGGGATTCCGGAACCAACCCGCTGTCGTCCATGTCGACGTGAATGACCTCAGTTTGATACGAGGCGAAGGTATTGAGCGCCCCGACATACGCTGGTGACTCGGCCATAATGACGTCGCCTGGGTTGCAAAAAATGCGCGTGACGAGATCCAGGCCCTGTTGAGAACCACACGTGACAGTGACGTCGTCAGGATCTGCGACGAGCCCCTCAACGGCCATCACCTCGCAGATGTGCTTGCGCATCTCAGGTTCACCCTGCCCCGACCCGTACTGCATAGCGACAGTGCCGCGAGTGTCAACGAGCTCCTTCAACGACTCACTGACGACGTCAAGAGGAAGGTCGGCAATGTTGGGCATACCACCGGCTAAGGAAACGACCTCGGGGCGATTCACTACCGCGAACAGGGCACGGACGGGAGAGGTTTTCAACCCCAAGGAGCGGGTGGAATACCGATCGTGGAACTTGTCAAAGGTGGTGTCGACTCGGCGGTCGGTAGCGGCGTCAGCAGCCTTGGGAGCAGCAACGGCGGCGTTGACGCGCACACTATCGGTCGGAGGAACAGGTTGCCTGGTGATGTGGTTTGTGCTGCTCACCCTCCCACTGTGCCCCACCGCAGACCTGGAAATCTAGAATGACACTCACCCAGGTGTGGTCTATTTCACCCATCGGACGTCACAGCGGGGCGCGGTGAGGAGCCGTCGTCGACCCGCTGCAGGGCGCGTCGGGAGGAGACATTGTGCGAGTCAGGCATTTGACAACGCTGAAGCAGGAGGACACCCGAATTCTGGGACCCGCCCCCCGGCTGCGGCAATGGAAAATTGACCCTGACAAGGCTTTGCCAGAGTGGGCTGATGAAGCTTGCCAGCGGTGGGGATTCTTTGGGGTCGCAAGTCGTCACAGGGACGAGATCGAGGGCATCCTGCTCGTCGCTGCTGAAACCTGTCTTCCGCCAGACCATCCGATGTCGAAAATTCCCCGCACACCTGGGGCAGCGGTTCTAGTGGGCTTTCTTCCCCATCGGAGTGACGCTTCTTGGGGGAGAGTGCGCACGTCCTTCCTGGCAGCTCGCCTACACGGATCCGTGCCGGTCATTGAGGCTGGTGGCGTTATTGGACCGTGTACCGATCCTCGTATCGCACCCGTCACCTGGTTGGAATCGTGGGGATTCCAGGAGGTTGACCCTATGAGCGCCGGATCGATTCGTCGCATGAGGTTAGACCTGCGGCGGACAGTTAAAACGGAAGAAAGTTGGACGGAGCGCTGGTTTGGGTGGTTGCGCGGCAACGGGTTAGTTCCAGCTGATGTTGGACGATTGCGATGGCCGATGAGTTCGGCCCGCCATGATTACGATGCCCCGGCGACCGTGGTTCAGACCAGCACGCAATCCCCGCAGCAAGCTATACGAGAACCACTGACCTGGTAATAGAGGCAACAACTGCGGCGGTGAAAGCCCGGTCCGGCAGTGATACCGGGGCGTGGGTCGACCATGGCCAATATCTCTGTGGCGACGTCGATGGCTGCCTGGCGTAAATCTGGGCGACAGCGAGTCACCATGATGACCGAAGTGCTCACTGCTGAGGCCAGGTTGTCCCAGGCGACAATTTTGCTCAACCCGGCGGCGATGAAGGCACGAGTGATCTCTTCAACCGCTGAACCGGTGATTTTCGCTGGTCCCGGTTGCCAAGCCACCGACACGGGAACCGGAGCAGGAAGCACATCACGGAACCACAGGTCCGCGAGCCGGGGGAAATCGACATCGTTGCCGAGAGCCCGGGCTGCGACGGCCGGAACTACCAACCTGGCGACAATTCCCAGTTGGGTTGCCGACAGTGCGACACGATGGGCAACCGGGCCATCTGCGGCAGGGACCTCGTGACCATGGCCCGCCTTTCCCTCATGGCGCTGGGCCAGGAGAACCTCGTGGGTGTGGTCGACACGGCGGATGAGGGTTTCGGGAGCGATGAGCTGAATCGCCGGAAGCCAGGAACCAGCGGGGGGATCGCTCGGCCGGTGATTTTCGACACAGACCCACTCGTCGAAACCGGCTGTAGCGAGATCAATGACGTCCACACCCCCCATAGTGCTGCCTCTCATGCTGCTTCGCGAGTCCAATGACAGGGGATGAGGTGCGAAAAATCCCGCCACGGTGAAGGGCAAAGCACTCGAGTGCTGTGACCCTACCCGAGGCGGGATTTTTCGTCACAAGGATCCGGCGCCCAGATTATGTTCAGGGTTTAGAGATTCCGGATACGTCACGAAGGGCCTGGGATACCGGGAACCTAGAGACCTAGGTAACAGACGATCGGCCCCAGGTGATGACACGCGGGGCCGACCAACCTCAGCGGAAGTTGACCTGCCGACCAAGAGTGCCCACCAACTGTTGGCGGTACTCAGCCGTCACGGCGCGATCGTGGAACTTGCGGACTTGATCCAGACGGGCCTGGACGTCAATCTCCTCGCAGGCGGACGCGTTACGCGGATCAGCCATGAACTGCTCAAGGTGGGCGATTCCTCGCTCGGCGCGCCGTACGGCTTCGGCCTGCTTGGCGTCGATACGCTCGGCGTACCAATCGGAGGCAAGTACTGACTCGCGAGTGAACATCTCCCGCAACTCGGGATCGTCGAGAGTCCAACCCTCCGAGCAAACTCCGTTGACCATGATTTCCAGCAGAGCCCGGATGGGCGGTACCGCCAGCGAGACCGTCCCGTCGTCGAAATAGGCCTTGGCCACTCGAGCGTGAGTGGTCGAGATCGTTCGCACCGAGTCAGCGAAGATGTCGGCGTCCTGCAGCTCCGGACGCAGCATCTCAGGGGTGAAGACGGTGTCGGGGTGCAAGAAGATACGCCCGAAGTAGGTGCGCATGAACTTTTCCGTCATGCGGTAGCCCAGACGGGAGGCGAGAATGAGTTCGCCGTCTTTATCGTAATCTTCCAGCTTCTCCAGATAGCCACCCTCGATGAGGGTCTTGGCATCCCTCTCAGCCGGGGACATCCGGCAGAAGATTTCCGGGACGAGCAGGGAAATGTCGTGGGCGACCTCAACCTTCGGGCCGATGAATCCAGCCGAGGATAACCAACCGTCGTACCCCGATAGCACGAAGGACAGGAAGGACGAGTTGAGGTCGAAGACCGCTGGCAAGGCGTTGAACGGTGCCTTCGTCAGGGCTCCCTCCGAACCGGCTCCCGTCGTCGAAGGACTCTTACCAGTCATCGAGGAGATGAACTCCATGAATAATTCCGGCAGCTCCATGTAGTGCAGCGGGTTGTACGCGCACAAGGCCGGGATTTTGCCCTCGGGTGGATTGTTGCGACGCCCAGCGGCGACCACGTCGACCGGCAGAGGCAGCGGTTCGTCGATCGGCAGCCCGTGATACAGGTGGCTGGCAAGATTGGCGATTGCGGTTTCGCGCGGCTTGGCGATGTCTGGACGCACCTGCAAGTAGCGCGGGTTGCGCGAACGCACCCCGTCGATAAGACGAGGATTGGCGCTGGAGACGACGAATTTTGGCTGTTCAGAAGGATCGGAATCGGCGAAGTTCGACAGGAAGGTGCGCATCGGTGGGGTGAACTTCGAGAAGGCCACCACGTCGTCACGCATTGCCCTGACGTCCTCGCGGGTTAGCGGCTGGTAGTTCGAGATGAACAAGTCCCTCCCGCTCATATCACGTTCGGTCTGGGTGTCGTACCCACGGCAAATGGCGTCGTCAGGGCGCTGGAAGAGCAACGCTTCGCAGTTGGCGACGACTTTGCGCGACAGGCCTTCAGGGCCGGTGACTACGCCCGGAGATGTGACGATTGACGCCGTCATGTCGTCCTCGGTTTGCACCTTGACGGCCGGAGCGTAGTCGTGGCGCAGGGTGAACAGCCGCCACGAACCGTCGGGCTGGAATCCCACGCGCGCCATACTCACCAGCACCTTCTGGCCGTCGAGACGGACCATGTTGCCGTGGCGACCATTCGTGGGGGCGACGCTGAAGTGGGAGCGCCAGTCATCACCCCATTCCGGCTTGTAGTAGCGCTTGATGGTGAAGACCAGCTCCTTGCGGAAGGCCGGAATCGAGTTGATCCAATCGTTGTACCAGTCGGTGAAGTCCGAGGATGGGGTGAGGAGCTTGATGACCGAACCCACCGAACGCTCCGTCGAGAGGACCGGACGATGGTCGATGCCGTTAAGCTTGGGATCGGCGAACCGCGTCGAGTAGTCCCGATGCAAGATGTCATCGACGGCATCCATGTCGGCTTCGAAATCCGGAGAGTAGGCATTGCCCCACAGGAAGGTGTCCGATATGGCCTTGGAGATCTCCGACTTTCCACCACCGGATACCGTGCAGCACTTATGCAGGGTCGTCGAATCGCCGTAGGTGCCCTCGAGGTACCACTGGTCGTCGGCATCGTTGTGGACCATGTGAATCCGGTAACCGGCGGGGGAGATGTACTCGGTGTCAGCGCGCATTCGGATCGAGTGGTCACCGTTATCCCAGCTGACAGTGCCGTCACGCAGACTGAACTTGGCCCCACCTGGCACCATGACGACGTCGTCGATATCGAGTACCCGGGCCTGGCCGTCGCTAAGCATCTCGAAGTGGTCCGGATTGGCCATGACGACGTCGGAAACCGTCTGGTCGCAGACTGGGGTGGCGTATTCCTGGCCCTCGTTGTGGGAGATGTAGGCGCGGGCGCCGCCGGAATGCTCCTCCTCGGCCAGCCCGAACAAGTTAGCTGAGTAGGAGATCTGGGTCTTAACCTCCTTCTTGCAATAGCCGAAGTAGTTGTCGGCGACGATAGTGAGGATGACCCCGGACTCGTCACGGGCACACAGCTTGAACGGCTTGCCCTCGTTGTAGAGCTCAGACTCGTCAGACCAGCACATCCCGTCGCGACGCTGACGGTCGGTTGCCTGGTCGACATGGGGCAGACCGAGGTCTACCTTGCGGATGAGGTTGAGATGCGGGGCGAGGATGATGCAGCCGCTGTGGCCAGTCCAACCTGACGGGGCGAGGGCCGAGTCGTTCACGGGCAGGAGGGGATCGCCACTGTTGCCAAAGATCCCCTCCACGAAGTCCAGGTTGGAGACCAGCCCGCCGGGGGCGAAGAACCGAATCTCCATGCGGCGCTCGGAGACGAAACCGGGCACTTCGGGCACCACCAGGGGCCTCAGCAACAAGGAAACCCAGGTGTGGGCCTGGCGGTCGACCGGTTGGGTAGAAGTGTAAGGCAGCAGGGTGTGCTCGGGCGGGGCCTGGAAGGCGAGGTCGAGCAGACGAGCGAAGACGTCGATCGGCACGGCCTTCTTGTCGTCGGGGATTGCCAGTCCGCCCTCGGCGACGTGGAATACACCAGCAGTGGTGCGACGGTCATTGCGGGGATTGTGTAGGACGCCGTTGGCCACTCGGTAGCTCGAGACAAGGTCGGAACTGAAATCGTCGCCGTCGACGGGTAGCGAGAGGGCCCGTGCGAGGCCGGGCTCGTCGAGGGTCAAGGTGGTGTCAGGCAGTCGGGGGTGGACGGAAGAGTCCTCGCCCAGGTAGCGGTCGATGAATGCCTGAATACGGCGGTCGGCCGGGCAGAGGAGCTCGGGGAGTTCCCTCCTCAGCTCGCGCTGCCGGGCCAAGACTGGGGCGACAACGTCAATGTAGGAAGCGCGCGCAGCCGTCGGCAGTGGCAGACCGTTGAGCGCCAGTCTTAGATTCACGGAATCCATGTGAGCTTGAGTGACCATAGAACCAATTGTGCCTGCCATCGAGTGGTTCCCATGGAGGAGTGGCCAGACGGGCAAGCGGTCCGGGTTGGGGTGGGCGTAAGGGCGCTCGCTCTCATGCCCACCGGGTCTACTTGTGTGGACGTTACTGCGCGACGCCACGCCACCTCTTGCGCAGGTGGAAGGCGGCCGACTTGGGCTGGCGATCCCGGGTGAAGATGCCCTTTCGGTTGCCTCCGACGCGCATCGTGCCACTGGTGGTCGCGAAGTCCGCGAAGTTCCAGATGTGCTCACCGACGACGGCGTCGAAAGAGTCGAAGACCCGCTCGTTCATCTTGAGCACTTCGACCTGGTACTCCTCGCTCCATGGCTGGGCGGGGATTTGGTGCAGACCGGGCATGGTGTCGGCGCCGTATTCGGCGATGATGATCGGCTTGTTCTCGCTGGCCCAACCTGCCATCTCTTCTCGCCAGTGACGCTCAGCGGCAGCCAGGTCGCCAGTGTCGACGTACCAGCCGTAATAGCGGTTGAGCAGCAAAACGTCGGAGTACTGCGATACGCGACACTTTCCGAACGGAGCGAGCATGACGTTGACGAAACTCACCGGACGGGTGGGGTCGGCTGCGCGTGCCACATCGAAGAGGGGGAGGAAGTAGTTTTCGGCGGCTTCAGTCTCAGACTCTGGCTCATTGGCGATGGACCAGATGATGACGCTGGGGTGGTTTTTATCTCGAGCGATAAGGTCTCGGATGACCTGGGCATGAACCTTTTGGGTCTTGTCATTGATGGTCTCCGCGGAGAAAGTCGGGTAGCCCTGGGCGCCAAAAATGCCGCCACCCAGACCCATGTTTATGCCGACAGCAGGGGTTTCGTCGATAACGAGCAGACCATGACGGTCGGTGTAGTCGAGGATACGCTCGGAGTAGGGGTAATGGGACGTGCGCAGCGAATTCGCCCCGATCCACTCTAGACAGGCGGCGTCGCGCAGCATGAGGGCATCGTTGTGGGCCTTGCCGATGGTCTGGTGATCCTCGTGCATGCCGAATCCGGTCAAGTGCACGGGCTCGCCGTTGACGAGGAGGCGGGCGCCGTCGACACGGATAGTTCGGACGCCGAAGACCTGCTGGTAAGTATCGATTACCTGATCACCGTCGACTAGGGAGATTTCGGCCTCGTAAAGATACCCGTGGCCTGGCTGCCAGAGATGGACCGACGGGATGCGGGCATGGGCGTTCGCACTGGTTCCCTCAGCGACCACGTTGCCCTCGGTGTCGAAAATTGTCACCCGAGTCGTTAAAGGTTCAGCATCGTGCGAAAGAACCGACCAGGTGACGATTCCGTCATTTCCGTCAATGTCAGTGGTGATGGTGACGTCCTCAATGTGGGCCTGGGGGCGGCGACACAGCCACACGTCGCGGTGGATGCCGGCGTAATTGAAGAAGTCGTGCCAGTACTTCTGCTTCGGGCCCTCGGGAGAGTCGACGATAACCCCCGGCGGAATGGTCTGGAAGGACAACCGATTGTCGACACGAACTGTGAGCCGACATTTTTTGCCCGCGCAGACATGATCGGTGATATCGGCTTCGAAAGGGAGGTACCCGCCAACATGTCTGACGACCTCGACGTCGTTGACCCAGACGGTGGCGGCATGAGTCGCAGACTCGAAATGGACGACGACGCGATCATCGGTCCAGCCGCGCGGAATGCGAACCTCACGTTGGTACCAGACTGGGCCAACGTGATCGCGGGCGGCGGGATCAGTGGAGAGATCCTGGTACGACGCCGGAACAGCCATCTCGGTGCGCGTGGGCAACGGTCGAGTGAACCATTTCTCTGTCTGGCCGCGGTCCTCGGCGTCGAAGGCAAAGTCCCACATCCCCGACAGACACTTCGTGTCCCGGGTGGCGGTATCCTGTGGTCGCAGCATCGTGATCTCCTTCCGGTTGTGGCGTTTGGTTTCTAGTCCTGGGCGGCGTCGGCTACGACCTTGATGGCGCGGTCATCTCCTGGGCGAAGAGCGAAGGCCATAGTTCCCCATGACGGTTGGTAGTCACCTTCGACATGAGTGTGGACTATCACCGTGGTGTCGGTGTGATCGGCGGACCAGGTGAGCCAGTACCCATGGCCCTGGCGGTAACCATTGGTATGGCCATCGTCGTCGAAGAAAAATCCCTGCGAATGGCCGTTACCGTCAGGAAGGTAGAGAACGATCCTGTGCGGGGAGTTTTCGACCGTCCGCGTGGTGATGATTTCCCCCGAAGGCGCGGGCAACTCACACTGTGGGATCCCTGCCCCGGCGCGCACCAGCAGTGGCAGGCGGTCTAGTGGGGCCTCGAGGGTGACGGTGCCTGGGTCATGATGGACGCCGGTATCGAACTCAAACCAGCCGTCGGAGACGTGAGGGAGGGTGACGGTTCGAGTGGTTTGGTCCTTTTCGACGACGGATGCCACCAACAGGTCGTGACCGAGTAGGAAATCATCGGACTCCTCATGAAGCGTGTCGTCGAGGCTGAACACCGGGTTGACGATGGGTTCGCGTCGCTCCGCCGCCAGATATGACAGGGTGTACAGGAATGGGATGAGGCGGTAGCGCAGTCGGATCATCTCCCAGACGATGTCGGTGATCTCGGGGTACATCCAGGGTTCATTGACCGAACCATCGTTGTGCCAGGAATGGATCGTGAAGCGCGGATGCATTACGCCGTTGGCCACCCAGCGGGCAAAAAGCTCCGGGCTGGGTCGGGTGGTACCGGCGAATCCGCCGACGTCGTGGCCGAAATTCACTAGCCCAGACATGCTCATCCCTACACCCATCCGGGTGTTGTACTTCAGGGTGCGCCAAGAGGTGGAATTGTCACCACTCCAGGTCTGGACGTAGCGCTGTAGACCTAGCGGCCCAGACCGAGAAATAAGGAAGGGGCGTTCGACAGGGGCAGCCTCGCGTTGGGCTTCAAAGGAGGCACAGCTCATGAGAAGGGCCTGCACTGGGCGAATGCGGTCCAGCTCGACAGGCTGACCAAAACCGTCACAAATGGCGTCCTCTGACCACAATTCGTACTCGTTGTTGTCGTTCCAGGTGGATTCGATGCCCATGTCGATGAGCTGGTGGCGGACGTTGTCTTTCCACCACTGCACTCCGCGCGGGTTGGTGAAGTCGACGTTGCTGCCGTGACCGCCCCAGAACATCGACGTCGCCGGTTCCCCAGTACGGGAGTTGGTGACAAAAATCCCCGCCTCTGCCACATCGCGGTAATAGGGGTGCGTCGTTAGTAGGGCTGGTTTGATATTTGCCGCCAGGTGGAGGCCGGCGTCACGAAAGTGCCTCGTAGTGTCGGTGGGCTGGGGAAATTTGTCACGGTCCCAGGTAAAGACGTAACGGCGCGAGCCGATGGTGGTGTAGCCCGACGAGAGTTGAAAGGAGTCGCACGGGATCGCATGCTCGCGCAGCAGGTCTATGAACTTCAGCAACTGGTGGGAGGCGTCGGGGGCGTCGGTGTAGTGCATTGTCGAGCCCGAGTAGCCCAGCGCCCAGCGCGGTAGAAAGGCCGGGTCGCCGGTGAGACGCAAGATCTGCGGGGTGAGATCGCAGAGGTGGTCGGCTGTCATGACCCAATAGTCGATGTCGCCGTGGTCGGCCTGCCACGAGGTGAAAGGACGGTGGTAGTTGTCGACTTCGGCTCCCAGATTGAATCGCGATGCCGACAGGTTGTCATAGAAGATCCCGAAGGCACCGTTGGCGGTGCGGGTCATGAGAAAAGGCACGTGTTTGTACAGGGGGTCGGTGCTGCCGGCGTCATATCCCAGGGCGTCCAGGCACCTCATGTCGAAGATACGTCCGGTGCGCTCCAGGTCGCCCGATTTCTCACCGAGGCCGTAGTAACGGTCGTCGATGTTGCGGACTCTGTGGTGGGCGACCCGCCCGGTGTGAGTCCCGATTTCATAGGCCCCGGTGGGGCGATCTTCGCTGACGGTGACCCAGTCGTCAGCCCGGCGCTGCCAGGTCATCCGTAATGGGCAGTCGCGGATGATGACCCGCAACGAATCGGTGCCAACGATGAAGGACTTCTCATCTGGGTCAGGGGAATCGACCGGTTCGTCAGCGTAAATCCCGGAAAACTCCGGGTGGCTAGCAGTGTCTTCGGCGCTGGCGGTGACAGTTGTCGTCACCTCCATGTCCTCGACGGGCGCGACATCGCGAGAATTGCCCGCCCATGCCGGGGCAGGGGAATGGTCGAGGAGGTTACGGGGCCCCAGTCCGGTCCGCGGGGTGACGTCGGAACCGAGGCTGATGCTCCAGGTCCGGTCGAGCTGCGGACCGGCGGCGTCGAAAATTCGCACGTGGGCGATGGAACGCGTCACAAATGTGACGGAGGCACACCATCGCTTGTCAATTTTCAACTGGATACCCGGCGAGGTTGTCAAGTGGTTGGTGATCCTCATGAGCGTGTCCATGATGTGCCTCCGTTATGGGTCAGGAGTTCTGCTCGGCCTGTACTGCGTGGCGACGAGCCAACTCGTCGGCGTTGGCGACCACCGTGTCGCGGGTGAGCGGGTAGCCCAGCATGAGCAGGGCAGCGCCGAGACAGCAGATCGTCGGGATGGCGGTGGCGAGCGTATACAAGTGATTGGCGACGGACTCCGACTGAACGGCACCACCTTGGGAGGAGGACTGGTAGCCGATCATCGTCAGCATGGCTCCGCCGATTCCACCGGCAATGGCCTGGGCAAGTTTGCGGGCGAAGGAGTTCACGCCATAGATGACACCGTCTTCACGCTCCCCGGACATGACCTCCTGGGCATCGATGACGTCGGTAATGAAGGCCCACACCATGAGGTTGAACACGCCGGCGCCGAGCGAGCCGAAGAAGAGGCCAACAAGGAAAATCCAGGGGCTGTGGGTGTGGATGATGAGCATCAGACCGTACATGGCGGCGCCGAAGAATAATGCCACTGTTGCCGATTCTTTTCGACCGAAGTTTCGAACCAGGGTCTGCGCGAAAGGAGCCACTAGAATGACAGTTGTGAAATTAAATACCAGGGCAATAGACATCGCAGTCTTGTTCTGGAAGTAGTCATTAAAAAGATAGGTCAGAGTGACGCCAGAAAGGTTCTGATTGATGACAACAACGATGTCGATAATGACCAACATGACGAGGGCTCTATTGTGCGCCATTTCAGAGAACATCTTGCCCAACGGGACGCGCTCTGTCTTATCAATGCGAATACGCTCGACGGCCAGCATCGTCAGACCGATGTAGCAGAACAAGCCGAGGACGGCGAAAATAGCCGCTCCCATAAAGAATCGATGCGGGTTGATCTGATGAGAGTTGCTGCCGTACATAATGAGCGGCACGACATAGCTAACGATGGCGGCGCCTGAAGCCGAGCCAATGCTCCGTGCGGTGGATAGCGAGGTCTTGTCGCGCGGCTTCCCGGAGATGGCTGACGCCATGGATCCATAGGGGATATTGACAAAGGAGTAGAAGATGCCCCAGGCCAGATAGGTGACGAAGGCGTAGACCACACGTGTCGTCATGGGAAGGTGGCCGGCAGTTGGCAGAAAGGGGAGAATGGCGGAGGCAGCAAGCGGAAACTTCATGCGCATGACCCACGGGGTGAAGCGTCCGCGTTTGGTCATCTTCGAGTTGTCGATAAGGCGGCCGACCATGATGTCGACGAAGGCGTCAACGAGACGGGCAGCCATAAACAATGCTCCCACCAGCGCCGCGGCAAGACCGAAAACATTGGTGTAGAAAATCATGAGGAACGAATTCACCAAGTTGAAGGTGAAATTGTTGCCCACATCGCCAAGCGCGTAGCCAATCATGTCGCGAATATCGAAATCGCGAGCATTCACCGCCTTAGCCTTCTGGCCTTTCGTTGTGATGGTCGACATTGACAACCCTCTATGCTATTTAAGGCTGCGACGATTATCGTCACAGCATTGTGGACAGGCAGCATCGCCTTGTCTAGAGATTCGCACCGGAGTGTCAAGAATTGCGATGTTTTGCCATGGTTTGCACCCTGTGTATTACGGGCCTGGACCAGGTAGGTTGGCGATAGAATCAGACCATGGGTGTAGACGAGGAGTCCACCGCACCGGTTACCATTAGCGACGTCGCGCGGGCTGCCGATGTTGCTCCGTCAACTGTCTCTCGAGCCTTTTCTCGTCCGGGGCGGGTGAGTGTCAAGACGTCAGAACGGATCTTTCAGGCCGCTCGGAAGCTTGGCTACCGTCAGGATGAGGTGCCGAGAGTTTCGACGAGTAGGATGTATCACCTCGTCGCAGTGTGTGTTGCCGACGTCATGAATCCGGTGTTCGGGGCTACCGTCAAAGGGATTTTCGCAGGTGCCCGCAAACGCGGTTACATGGTCGTCCTCATTGACTCCAACGAGTCGTCCGAGATTGAGTCTGAAACCACGAAACGGTCCTTGGCTACTGTCGACGGTTTCATTTTTGTTGGTTCGCGCATGTCGGACGCCGGTTTGCGGCACCTTGCCGGGATCAAGCCGGTCATGACGGTCAACCGTAAGGTTCCAGGAGTGTCATCGGTGACACCAGCATCTGATGAAGGACTCGGGGATGCTCTCACCCATTTAGTAAGCGAAGGACGGTCCACAGTGACGTATCTCGCCGGGCCGACAGCGTCTTGGCAATCGGGGGTGAGGTGGCGCAGTTTGCTTGAGCGTGCTCGCCGCTACGGCAAAGTCACAGTGCATCAGCTTGCCTGCCCGACACCCACTATCAGGGGCGGCATAGAAGCGTTCGATATGTGGCGGGCCCATCCGACCTCCGCTGTCATCGCCTACAACGACCTCATCGCGATCGGATTCATGCGTCGAGCAATGGCCTGTGGCCTCAGGATTCCTAACGACGTCGCCGTCATTGGGTTCGACGACATCCCGTTCTCAGCCCTGGTTTCGCCGGCGTTATCAACGGTTCGCGTCAATCAGTTCCAAATGGGGGTTGTGGCCGTCAATCGGCTTCTCGACATGGTTGAGAAGCCGAGTCATCATGAGCGCCAGGCACCCAGCGAGGACGTTGTCCCGGTGTCCTTTATGGTGCGGGAATCTGGATAGCTAAGCGGGGCAAGTGACGGCAACTCGTTCCGGGTAAACCCTGCAAAGGGGCACAGTGAACGTCATGTCAACGCCGACTCTCACCCTCTCCGAGGATCGTCTGCTGCCCCGCGAGTCCTCCGCTTTGGCTGCTGCGCGCGAAATTTACCGATCCACGAAGGGTCTGCCCATTATTTCTCCTCATGGACACGTTCCGGTGTCATGGATCGCCGACGATATGGCTTTCTCTGACCCGACGAGCCTGCTCATTACCCCCGACCACTACGTGAATCGGCTGCTGCATGCTAATGGCGTCGATCTTGAGGACCTGGGTGTTGGGCGCAAGACGATGAGCGAAGAGGACAACCGAAGGGCCTTCCGGATCCTGTGCGAGCACTGGCGTGATTTTGCTGGCACAGCGATGCGTTATTGGCTCGTTGACCAGCTTGTCGGCATTTTTGGCATCACCGAACGACCCAGCCCTGAGAACGCTGACCGCATCTACGACACCATCGCTGAAAGAATCGCCCAGCCGGATTTCCGGCCCCGCGCTCTCATGGACTCCTTCGACATTGCCTTCATCGCAACCACCGATGATCCTTGCGACGATCTCGACGGGCACGCTCGACTGGCTGCCGACGAGACATTCACCCGTCGCGTTGCCCCCACCTTCCGCCCAGATAAGTACCTGGAACCGGCTGCCGGAGGCTGGACGGGCTTGCTTGCGAGGTTGTCTGAGGTAAGTGGTTGCGATGCGACGACGCTGGACGGGTTTACCGAGGCAATGGAGGACCGGCGCGCCTACTTTAGACAGCACGGCGCGGTGTCCAGTGACCACAGCCACCGCGACTTAGGCACCATCATCCTTGACCACGATCGTGCGGCGTCGATTTTTGACGCCTCGGTGGCAGGTCGGGCCACTGTCGAGGAGATGACCCTCCTCCGTCGGCATCTCTTCACCGATCAGGCGAGGATGGCCAGCGAGGACGGCTTGACGATGACCGTCCATCCAGCAGTGCACCGCAATCACGACACCGCCGCGTTCCATCGATTTGGCGCCGATATTGGTTCCGACGTTCCGGTGACGCTGGAAGTTGTCGACTCCCTTCACCCCTTACTCGACAAATTTGGCAACACGGACCTCAAGCTGGTCGTTTTCACGATCGATGAGACCCTTTATTCACGCGAAATCGCTCCCTTGTCCGGGTGGTATCGCGGCCTCTATATCGGTGTGCCCTGGTGGTTCATCGACGCACCCGAGTCGGTGATGAGGTTCAAACACGCCGTTACTGAGATGGCTGGGTTCAGTCGGGTGAGCGGCATGATTGACGACACTCGTGCTTTTTGCTCAATTCCGGCGCGTCACGATATGAGTCGGCGCCTTGATGCCGCTCACCTCGCCGAGCTGGTGGTTTTGGGCAGGCTTGACCTGGATGAGGCGGTTGAGATAGCTCATCGGCTTGTCGTGGAGCAGCCCACTCAGGTGTTTGGCCTGTGATCCGAAGAGGATGTCATGAAGCTTGATCTCGATGCACTTCATGGGCCCGCGTTGGCGGACGCTGGGCTCGCCTTACCCCTCTTTGACGTTGGGGAAATGCGTAGCCAGGCCCATGATCGGCCGCGATGGATGCATATTGGGCCAGGAAATCTGTTCCGTGTCCATATCGCTCGGTTAGCCCAGGACATTATGAACTCCGGGGCTGAGCAGTGCGGCATTGCTGCTATCGCGCCCCGCAATCCACAACGCCTCGATCGCGGCCTCACGGACCACGATTTGCTGACCCTTGGTGTGACCTCCCACGCCGATGGTCACACCGACTTCGGGGTTATAGCGTCGATCAGCGAGGGGCTGGCCTACCGACGAGATGACGATTTTCGTCGCATCACCGAGATTGCCTGCGCCGAGTCCCTGCAGTTAATCACCCTGACGATCACCGAGAAGGGGTATCAGCTCAACGGCTACGACGGTTCCTACCAGGACGCTGTTGTTAAGGATCTGGGGCGCGACCCCGAGTCTGATCGTATGTCGACGGCAATGGGTCTTGTCACCGCTTTGCTGGTGCAACGTTTCCACGCTGGGGCGACGCCGGTGGCCGTGGTGTCCTGTGACAATTTCTCCCACAACGGTGACATGTTGCGCACCTCGGTGCTGACGATCGTTGCGGAGTGGGAGAAACGAGGCGTCATCGACCACAGGGTTGTCGAGTGGATTGCAGAAAAGGTTGAGTTCCCGATCTCCGTGATCGACAAAATCACCCCGGCGCCGTCCCAGAAGGTTGCCGAGCAGTTGGCGTCGATGGGGTTTGAGGACATGGCGATCAACCTCGACGTCGAGGTGGCGGGGTTTGTCAACACCGAGCCGGCTGAGTACCTCGTTATTGAAGATCGTTTCCCGAATGGGCGTCCGGAATTAGAGAAAGCCGGGGTTTACTTCACGGACCGCGATACCTGCCACCGGTTCGAGCGGATGAAGGTGACGACCTGCCTTAACCCGCTCCACACTGCTCTAGCCATTACTGGGGTGCTGCTGCGCAAGCCCACTATTGACGAGGCGATGAAAGACCCGGGTTTAGTAGGGTTAGTACACCGTTTGGGGTGGCAGGA
Organism: Cutibacterium sp. 37298; assembly: GCF_023838685.1. Classification (NCBI taxonomy): domain Bacteria; kingdom Bacillati; phylum Actinomycetota; class Actinomycetes; order Propionibacteriales; family Propionibacteriaceae; genus Cutibacterium; species Cutibacterium sp. 37298. Next base: position 373,540 of record NZ_JAJNRJ010000001.1, on the reverse strand, counting down.
AGGGCTCCTCGTCGTCAGCGATCCGGGGATTATTGATCCCAAGGAATTCTTGCGCGAAGTCGAGGAAGAGCGTTTCCCGAACCCATTCCTTGGTGATACCCCGAGTCGTATTGCCACCGACACCTCGCAGAAGATTCCGATCCGTTTTGGTGAGACCGTAAAGTCGTATCTCGCTGATGACTCCCTTAAAGTTGCGTCATTGCGGGCGATCCCGTTCGTTTTCGCTGCCTGGTGTCGGTACCTTATGGGCATTGCTGACGATGGTGAACCGGTGGAGCTGTCCCCCGATCCGCTGCGTGAGCAGCTGGAGTCTGTTGTGTCAGGCGTTCGTTTTGGCGATGATGATTCCAAGGTCATCTCCCCCATCCTTAGTCGCGCCGATATCTTCGGCGTAGACCTGACGATGACACCTTTATCTGAAGTCGTTGAGCGATTTTTTATCCGTCTCACGGCCGGGCCAGGCGCCGTAAGGTCGGTTCTGGATGAGGAGTTTGCGTAATCATGAAGATGACGTTTCGATGGTATGGTCCAGAAACCGACCCCATCACGTTGGGGAATATCCGTCAGATTCCCGGAGCCAGCGGAATCATGGGCGCGATGGACTGGATCCCAGCCGGTGAGGTGTGGTCCGATGAGGAGATTTCTTCTTACGTCCAGAAAGTCAATGACGCTGGTTTGGAATGTGAAGTCATTGAATCGGTGAACGTCCACGAAGATATCAAGCTTGGTAAGCCGTCTCGTGACATTTACATTGCCAACTATTGCAAGACCCTGGAGAACCTTGCCGCCCATGGTATTAAGGTCGTTGTCTACAATTTCATGCCGGTATTTGACTGGCTGCGCACTGAACTCTTCCAGAGTAACGAGGACGGCTCAACCTGCTTGTACTACGACCACGAGGAGCTTGTGGGTCTAACTCCGCAAGACATCGTCAAGGCCACCCTGGATTCGTCGGCCTTCCCACTGCCCGGATGGGAGCCCGAGCGACTGGCCGATCTCGACGAGGTTATGGCACAGTACACCGACATGACCCGGGATCAGCTGCGCAATAACTACCGCTACTTCCTTGAGGGAATCGTGCCGACCTGTGAGAAGGCCGGTATTCGGATGGCCGTCCACCCTGATGATCCCGCCTGGGATGTTTTCGGAATTCCGCGTATCGTGCACAGTGATGTTGACCTGCAGAAGATCATCGATCTGGTGAATTCCCCGGCCAACTCACTGTGCGTGTGCGCTGGATCGCTGGGTTCGAATCCCGGCAATAACGTGCCGGCGATCTTAGCAAAATACGGAGACATGGGGCGGGTAGCTGCTGCTCATGTCAGAAATGTGAAGTTTCTGGGGTCGAAGAAATTCAAGGAGGCCTCGCATCTTTCCAGCGACGGGTCCCTCGACATGTACGCGATCATGAAGTCTATTCACGATCATTGCTCAAATGCTTATATTCGTCCCGACCACGGTCGGATGATCTGGGGTGAAAAGGGTCGTCCTGGTTACCCGCTATATGATCGTGCTCTGGGAATCACCTACCTCAATGGCCTGTGGGAGGCTATCGAGAAAGCTTCCACGTACTGAACCTGAGCACCACGGGAGATAACCAGATGTCCTCCGCGGCCGTGCCGTACTCGTGGGATGAAGGTCGTTGGCGAGGGCAGATTCGGTCGCCTGCTGGCGGTGAGGCTATGTCGTTGGGTGCTGTGGCGCTGGTCGAGGGTTGAGTCTCAGTCGTCGGTGGTTTTCCTCGTCTGGGCATCTAAAACCCTGCGGCCTACACGTTCGGATCCCTATTACTAGGATCGGTTTCGGGATGGCGGGCTATTACCGGCCGCCGTGACGACGGGAGAAGTGGGTGAGCAAGAAGGAAGGTGCCCTCCGAGGTGGGCCTCGGGCGCGTCAGTTCGCCATCGCGGAAGCTGTCGTCCGGGCCGGATCGGTGAGCGTCGAGGACCTCGTCAAGTCAACCGGCGTCTCCGCCATGACGATCTACCGCGACCTGGCGAGCCTCGAAAGCAGCGGCGTGCTGCAACGTCACCGGGGGCGAGTTGTGGCGGTGGCCAACGGTCTGCATGAGGCCGACGCTGCTTTCCGTCTGGAGCAGAGCTCTTCCGATAAGCAGGCCGTCGCCGAGCTGGCAAGCGGTCTCATCGCCCCGGGCAGCTCGATCATGCTCGATGACTCTACTTCCGGGGTGTGGGTCTTGCGTTCCCTACCCGAGCACACCCCTCTGACGGTGGTGACGAACTCCCTGCTAGTTGCCAAGGAGGTCATCACCACCAGCTCTGACAAACTCGTCGTCACCGGAGGTGAGTACCAGTCCTGGGCGCAGTCCCTCATGGGGCCCGCTGCCGTGCGCATGATCCGCAGTATGCACGCTGACCTGTGCTTCCTGTCGGCGTCGGGGATCTTCGAGGCAGGTTGCTATCACCCATACCAGGAGGTCGTCGAGGTGAAACGGGCCATGCTGGAATCAGCCGAGACGCGCGTCCTGCTGCTCGACCACACCAAGTTTGGACGCCGTGCTTTGTTCAAGTTCGCAGATCTCACTGAGTTCGACCATGTCGTCGTCGACGCACACACTCCGCGCGGAATCCTCGGCCAGCTTAGCGATCTGGGTGTCCACCTCATGGTGGTCGAAACGCCTGCACCGAAATCCTGACCCGAACGGACGCCAGATCGACTTAGGCCCTTGATCTGATGTCTGGATGGTGAGACGATAAATCGTATCGCCGGTTGGCGGGTGGCCCTGTCGCCTTGGGTTGTTGGTTTTGCGAAGGGCACGTAGTGAGGTACGTCTGCATGAGCGCCTCCCGAAAGCAACGGTCATCGATGTGGATGGTTCGCACCTGTCGACCAGTACCGGCGAACGTCATCAGGAAGAAGTGGTCATGGCTGAAATCGTTATAGGAGTTGATGGGGGAACCACTGCAGTTAAGGCGGTCGCGTTTAACCTTTCCGGAGATGTCGTCTCCACGCGGCGTGAATCAGTGTCTGTCACGTACGGGGATCACGGTGAGGCTGAACAAGACATGAATCAGATCTGGGAGGCGGTCGCGACTTGTATTCGCAGTGTTGCTGACGTTCTGGACCCTGCCGACGACGTTGTCGCCATTGGGTTAACTGGGCAGGGGGATGGGGCATGGCTCGTGGACGAGAAGGGAACTCCCGTTCGCCCTGCAGCCATCTGGCTGGATGGCCGTGCCAGTCAGCGTGCCGAGCAGTGGAATGATGACGGCCGGGCAGTTCGGGTATTCGAGGTTACGGGAACCAAAATCTTCGGGGGTTTGTTCCCCCTTCTCATCGAGGAGCTATTGGAAACGGATCCACAGAATACCCGTCGTGCCGCCACCCACCTCAATTGCAAGGACTGGATCCGGTTCAAGCTCACTGGGGAGCGCCTTACCGATTACACGGAGGCGTCTAGGTCATACCTGGACGCGGCCACGGCAGAAGGGTTTTCCTTCCCCCTGGCCAAGGATTTAGGGCAGACGGAACTGCTCGATCTCCTCCCCGAGATACGTCGCTCCGAGGAGATCGGTGGTTATCTCACCGAGGAGGCTTCCCGAAGGGTGGGACTCCCAGTCGGGACTCCTGTCGGTATCGGAATGCTCGACATCGCGGTGACGGGGGTGGGACTGGGGGGCGGCTCATGATGGAGACGGCTGGCTGATCTTGGGCACTACTGGGTTCGTCGGAACGTTGCTGCCTTCTATCCACGACCGCCGTTCTGAGGAGTCCATGCTGGTGGCGACCGGACGCGGCACCCAAGTTTTGGAGTTCATGGCTCCTATGACTGGGACCCCGAACCTTGACTGGATACGGCACACTCTTGGGTTGGCCGACGAGAGTTGGGAGACCATCGAGGCTCGCGCGCGACTTTCCCGTCCGGGGGCGAACGGTGTTGTGTATCTGCCCTACGCGTCACCGGGAGGTGAGCGTGCGCCGTTCGTTGACACCAATGCTAGCGCCTCGTGGATGGGGATGTCTCTCACCACGACTCCCGAGGACGTGTTGCGAAGCGTCTACGAGGGGGTGGCACTGTCGTTGGCCGACTGCGTTGCACACTTGGCGATGACCGGTGATCTCGTCGTATCAGGCGGCGGATTCAGGTCCGATCTCGTCTGTGAGATTCTGGCCGATGTCACCGGGCAGTGTGTAGTGCGTCAGAGTGCTCCGGAGGCTGGGGCCCGCGGCGCGGCGGTTCTCGCGTTGGTTTCGGGCGGTCGTTACGACACGGTTGAGGATGCTTCGACAGCCATGACGTGTTCGTTTGAGTGCTTCGACCCGCATCCGGTACGCGGCGAGATTTATCGGGCCGTTGCAAACGTCTATTCCGACTCTCGCTCTGCGGTTTGCCCGGTGTGGCCGCAGATGCGGGCACTTCGCCAAATGGAGGAGACCGCCAATGTATCAGTCTGACGCCCCCGTCAAGGTTCTCGTGGCAGGAGACCAGTTCGAAACTGTCCAGGTGCTTGAATATGCGTTGCGCGAATCGGTCCCCGATGTGCGAATCACGGAATTGTCGTCCTCATGGCCGATTACTCCGATGGGCGACATTGACGAGGTCCATGAGGCGGTCGGTGACGTCGAGGAACTCATTCGGGCGCTTCAAGGGGTACAGGTGTGTGTAAGTCATACCTACCCGTTCACCAACGAGGTATTTGAGGCCTGCCCAGACTTGGAGCAGGTGACCATCACCCGTGGCGGTCCTGTCAACGTTGATATCGAGTCAGCGACCCGTCATGGCGTACGCGTGACTTATACACCGGGACGCAATGCGACGGCAACGGCAGAGCACACTATCGCCATGATTATGGCGGCAGTGCGACAGATCCCCGCCCACCATGAGTTACTCGCTTCAGGGGTTTGGGAGGGGGACGCATATCGGTACGACCAGGTTGGTATGGAAATCAAAGGGAATGACGTCGGTATCGTCGGATGCGGAGCGGTCGGGTGCCGGGTTGCGGCTGTGATGGCGGCCATGGGTGCGACCGTGCGTGTCTTCGACCCGTGGGCCACTCCTGATTCTTTTCCAGCTGGCGTGATGGCATGTGATGATCTCGATGAGGTTCTGAGGCTCAGCCGCATCCTCACTCTCCACGCTCGTGCCAACGAGGACAACCGTCACATGATTGGCGTTGAACAATTAGCTGAGATGCCTGATGGCTCCGTCCTCGTCAACTGTGCCCGTGGCTCGCTGGTCGACTATGACGCAGTGTGCGACGCCCTCGAGAACGGTCACCTCTACGCTGCTGCGTTCGACTGCCTTCCCCAGGAGCCGTTGCCTGAGGATTCCCGACTGTTGGCGACCTCGCGGGTGGTTCTTACCCCGCATATAGCAGGGGCGTCCAGGCAAGCCGCTGAGCTCGCGGCTCGTATTGCGGCAGATGATGTCGCTGCGTTTATGCAGGGACGCATACCCAAATACCTCGCCAACCCCGACGTTATCGATTGACACAGGAGGAAATCATGCTTTTGGAACAACAGCGGCAGGCCGTTGTCGACACTTGTCGGATGATGCAGGAACAAGGACTTGTCGTGGGGACTGCCGGGAATGTGTCAATCCGGGTTGACGACATGGTGGTGATTTCTCCCTCGGCGGTTCCTTACGAGAATCTCACCGCGGCTGACGTCGGCGTTCACGACATGGACGGTAAGGCGATCGAAGCTCGGTACAAGCCGTCCTCGGAGCTCCCGCTCCACCTGAGCGTGTATCGTGCCAGTGACGCCGATGCTATCACGCACAATCATGCCCCGGCATCAACGGCATTGGGGCTCGTCGTCGATGAAATCCCGTGGTCGCACTACTATTCTGGAATGTTCGGTGGCGCGGTCAGGGTTGCCCCTTACGCCGAGTTCGGAACCGATGAACTCGCCCGCAATGTTACCGAGGCACTTGACGGCCGTTCTGCGGCCTTGATGGCCAACCATGGCGCTATCACTACCGGGCCGACGGTTGACAAGGCACTCTCCCTGCTCCCCTATCTCGAGTACATTTGTGAGGTGCACCTTCGGGCAATGTCTACTGGACACCCGATTAAGGTGCTCGATGACAAGCAAACCGTCGACGCAACCCGAGGCATTGCCGGTTATAAGCCGAAGGTCGTGGACGAGGCCTAAGGGCACCCTGGCCGCCGTCAGGCCGACATTGCTCAATACATGCCCGTGGCAGGAGGGAAACGCTGATGCCAGAAGTCGGGCGCGGTGTGGTCATACCGTCTGCTACGAGTCAGACCCTGGACATAGCTATCGCAGCCCCATCGCCGAGTGTACTGCTAGCCGATGTCACTCTCGACACGCTCCCCGGGCTCGCGAAGCGGGTTTCGCGAGCCGGGAAGAAGGTCATCGTCCACGCCGACATGCTGTCTGGGCTGCATCCCAACTCAGCTGGGCTCGGATTCCTTAAGGGCCATTGTGGAGTAGATACGATCGTCAGCACCAATGCCAGGGTTGTCGAGACAGCCAGACGAAGTCATCTGCGGACGATATTCCGGGTGTTCCTGCTTGACTCGATAGCTCTACGGACCGCGAACCGCACTTTGAGCAATATCCAGGTTGACGCTATCGAGGTCCTTCCGGGGCCGATGGCGAAAGCCGCCATTAGTCAGATTCGTGCATCAGGTCCTAACCGGACGCTGCTGGCGGGAGGTTTCATTCGGACTAGTGGCTTAGTCGACGACTTGTTCGATGCCGGATTCGACGGTGTGACGACCTCATACCTACCGTTGTGGCAGGGGCACGTCGCGAGTTGACCAAACCCTAATTCGTGACGTCCTCGGACGTTACCTACGGCAGTGGAGGAGGACTACACATGCTCGAAGAACTCAAAGCCGAGGTCTGTCAGGGCAATCTTGAACTACCGCGTCACGGACTCGTGACGTGGACCTCGGGCAATCTGTCGGCTCGGGACCCTAGCACTGGCTTGGTCGTGATCAAACCCTCCGGAATGCGTTACGACGGTATGACTCCCGATGACATGGTCGTCGTCAACATTGAGGGCAAGATCATCGAAGGGGTCCGGGGACCGTCCTCGGACACGGCCTCTCACCTTTATGTGTATCGCCGGCATGATGACATTCGCAGCATCGTCCACACTCACTCCACCTTTGCTACCGCGTGGGCCGCCACCGGTCAGGACATCCCGTGTTCCCTGACGGCCGTTGCTGACGAGTTCGGTGGGCCCGTACCTTGTGCTGGTTATGCCCACATTGGCACCGAGCAGATCGGGGAGCAGGTCATGAGGTTCATCGACCAGTGTCCGGCAGTGCTTTTGAGGAAGCACGGTGTCTTTACCGTCGGGGCCTCCATCGAGAAAGCCCTCAAGGCGGCCGTCATGGTGGAGGACGTCGCACGAACTCTGGCCTACGCGACGATGATCGGTGACATTTCGTCGCTGCCGCAGTCTGAGATCGACGCCAACCATGATCGCTACATCAACCGTTACGGCACGGCTGCTGCGTCCACCGGGGTGACCTCCTGACTGCCTCAGTCACGATTCCTTATGGTCGAAGTGTCACAGCGCCAAGGGTTGTGAGGAGGGCCCTTCGCGGGTCACGGATAGGTCCAAGGTGGCACAATTCACATTCAAATCCATCACTTTTCACATAATTGCTGTTAATATGAACGTCATGAGTCGTTGTTGCTCGCGGTTGCGAGTGGGACTCCCCATACACGGCAGCGAGACATGGAGGAACCATGGGACTAAGGATCGTTGTCGCCGCTGATCCGGCGGCAGTCGAGTACAAGGATGTCGTCAAGGCTGACCTGGAAGCGGATTCGCGAGTCGATGACGTTATCGACGTCGGCGTTCAGGCTGGTGACGACACCCTCTACCCGCGCATCGGCATCAAGGGAGCTCACGTCATCAAGGACGGAAAAGCCGATCGAGGAATCTTTTTCTGCGGCACCGGGATGGGCATGGCCATCACGGCCAACAAGGTGCCAGGCATTCGCGCCTGCACCGCCCACGACTCCTTCTCCGTGGAGCGGCTCATCATGTCCAACGACGCCCACGTGCTATGCCTCGGCCAACGCGTCATCGGTCGCGAGCTCGCCCGTCGCTTAGCCCACGAGTTCATCGGGTACACCTTCGACCCGAGTTCCCACTCCAAGGCCAACATCGATCTCATCAACGCATATGAGTCAGGTGCCGGGGAAACCGTCCCTGGCACCTGCTGATACCGGATGGTTCAGACGTGCGCCGGCACACGTCTGAACCACCCCACCCCTGGGTCAACGCCTAGGGATGTCCAGAAAATGCCGCACCCGTCGCTGCGTGCGGATAACAGATCGCGGGACGCCCCGCCCTCACAAAGGAACACCGATGTTCACCACCTCTATCGGAGTCTTCGTCTTCGGACTCCTTGCCGCCATCGCCGGCGGTGCTGTCGGAGCTGCCATCGGCGGCAACTACGCCTTCGTCCTCACCGGCTTCTGCGTGCTGGCCTCTTGGGGAGTGTTTGCTGCAACCGGAAACACCTTCGGCTTGGACTACCTGGCCTTCGGCCCCTTCATGGGTCCGCACGTCGCCTTCGCTGGTGGCGTTGCGGCTGCCATCTATGCCCGGTACCGAGGGCGTCTGGGTGACGGCAAAGACGTCAACACCCCGCTTGCCGGCATCGGCCACCCCGACATCCTCTGCGTCGGTGCTGCCTTCGGCATTGTCGGTTACGTGTGCCAGATCGGCATCTCAAACATCCCGTGGTTCGGCAAGCACACCGACCCAGTCGCCCTGACGGTGCTGCTGTCCGGACTGTTGGCTCGCCTCATCTTTGGTGGAGTACCCGGCAAAGGACTGTTCCACGGTTCCCTGCACAACCCGGAACTCTTCCACGAAAACGCCACCAGTTTCCCGGCTAAAATTAAGCCGGGCCCCAACGGACGGTGGCTGGAGTGGCAGGAGAAACCCAGCCAGCTCCTCACCATTGGCTCACTGTTTGGCATCTTCGCCGGCGGTGCCTCTCTCTTCCTGGCCGCCAATGTCGGCGCCTACCTGACTACACGGGGACTCGCCAACACTCTGGCCGCTGCTAACGCCAACAGCTTTTGCTTCGGCATCTCGGCCGTCATCATCTTGTTCCTCATCACCAATCGGAACATGCCGGTCCAACACCACGTGACGAACATCGCCGGTTTGGCCGCGGTGCAGTTCTTCCCGCTGCTTATGGGTAAGACCTTTACCACTTACCACTGGACGTACACGTCCTCGTGGGATTCCCACACCTGGGGAATGGCCACTGTCGCCCTGGTCATCGCCGCATTCTTCGGTGTCTTCACTGCTGGCCTTGGCGAGTTCTGCGCCCGCCTCTGGTACGACCGCGGCACCAGCCATATCGATCCGCCCGCCGCTGCTATCTGGCTCGGTAACACCGTGGTCGTCTCGCTCGCCACCCTGTTCTCGTGACCTCGCTTCAGGAGTAGCAACCATGCATGATGTCATCGACGTACCTACTGATTTCGCCCGGGCCTACGTGTTCGACATGGACGGCACTATCTACCTCGGTGAGCACCTACTGCCGGGTGCTCGCCGCATGATCGAGGAATTGCGCCGTCGTGAGATCCCAGTGAGGTTTTTGTCGAACAACCCGACTAAGGACCCGGACCAGTACGTCGACAAGCTCACGAGATTGGGTCTGCCCACGGCCATCGAGGACATCTCCAATACGGTCGTGACGACAACGCGCTGGCTGGTCAACAACCACCCTGACGCTAAAGTTTTTGCGATCGCTGAGGAGCCCCTCAAGCGGAGCCTACGTGAGGCCGGGATCGAGTTGTGCGAGGACCCCGAGAAGATAGACATCGTCATCGCTTCGTATGACCGCACCTTCGACTACCGCAAACTCCAGATCGCCTTCGACGCCATCTGGTTCCACAAGCGGGCATTCCTCATCCAGACCAACCCAGATCGGTTCTGCCCCTTCCCGGGCGGTCGGGGCGAGCCCGACTGCGCTGCCATCACCGCAGCTATCGAGGCATGCACGGGACAACGGTGCAAGGTCAGCTTGGGCAAGCCGTCGCCGGTGATGCTTACCGAAGCCCTATCCGGCCTCGACGTTGACCCGACAGACTGCGTCATGGTCGGTGACCGGTTGCAAACCGACATCCAGATGGCCCTCGACACCGGAATGAAATCGGCCTGTGTGTTGACTGGCGAGGCCACTGCTGACGACGTTACAGCTCTCGACGCTGAGCATCGTCCCACCTGGACTCTGGATCGCATCGACCGGCTTATCCCAGCCTCGGCATGGCGCGAACTCGGCTGGACTGAAGATAACGATGACTGACAAGACGACCGAGCTGCGTGCACCGCTGCCGCAGAGACACTTCACAGGAGACAACGATGTTGAACAACGGCCCCTACCTTTTGGGCATCGACTATGGCACCGAGTCGTGCCGAGTTGCGATCTTTGACCTTGCGGGACGTCCGCTTACTTTCGCGGCAACCCCCTATAAGACCACTCACCCTCGTCCCGGCTGGGCCGAGCAGGACCCCGAAGAGTGGTGGAAGGCGCTGCAAGCGTCCTGCCATCGCGCTATTGCGGCTGCTGGAATCTCCCCGGCAGCTATCGCCGGTATCTCGTATGACGCTACGACGCTAACGATGGTTGCCATGGACGAGCGCGGCAACGAGTTACGTCCCGCCATGATGTGGATGGATGTCCGTGCTACCGAGCAGGCTGCACGCGCTGAGAACTCGGATTCGGTCGCCCGCCTCTACAACGGTGCTGGCGTTTCTCCGGCTACCGCCGAGTGGTACCCCTTCAAGGCCGCGTGGTTACGAGAGCACGAGCCGGAAACTTATCGCAGGGCCGCCCACCTCGTCGATGCCCCTGACTGGGTGACGTTCAAGCTCACCGGAGAATGGACGACCAACATCAACTCGGCCGCCATCCGGATGTACTACAACCGAGACAAGGGCGGTTGGCCGGAGGATTTCTATGAGACCATCGGCTGCGACGACGTCTTCGACAAGATCCCGGGAAGAGTCCTCGACCTGGGCACACCGGTCGGTACCCTCGGTACTATCCCGGCCCAGTTATTGGGTCTACGTCCCGGCATCCCGGTTGCCCAAGGACTTGGTGATGCCTGGGCCGGTCAGATCGGTCTCGGCGTGCTTGCGCCCGGTTCGATGGCTCTCATCACCGGCTCCTCGCACGTGCTCACCGGCCAGTCCGACACCGAGATCCACGGTGAGGGATTCTTCGGTGCCTACTCCGACGCCGTGATGCCCGGCCAGTACACCGTCGAAGGCAGCCAGGTCTCGACCGGTTCAGTGCTCAAGTGGTTCAAGGACAATTTTGCAGCCGACTACACCGCTGCTGCCGAGAAAATCGGCCTCAATCCGTACGACGTCCTTAACGAGCAGTCGCGAAACATCAGACCGGGTTCCGACGGTCTTATTATTAATGAGTATTTCCAGGGCAACCGCACTCCGTACACTGACTCGAAAGCTCGCGGCATTATCTGGGGTCTATCCCTTATGCACACTCCGGCGCATTTCTACCACGCTATTCAGGAATCGGTCTGCTATGGCACGGCCCACAACCTGCGCGCCATGAAGGCCGCTGGATTTGAGGTAGACCGCATGGTCGCCTGTGGTGGCGCCACGAAGAGCCGTGATTGGATACAGATGCACGCCGATGTACCTGGTGTGCCGATCGTGCTCACTGAGGTCGGGGACGCTGTGGTGCTCGGTACCTGCATGGTAGCTGCTGTCGGCGCTGGCTTGTTCAAGGATCTCCCCGAGGCGGCCACACAGATGGTCCACGAGATTGACTTCATTGAGCCGGACCAGGAGCGTCACGAGGAATATCAATATTACGTAGACAAGTACTGCGACACCTACCCGCAACTGTGCCCCATGATTCATGACATGGTCGATCACGAGGCCGACAAAACTGACGATCACACTGATCAGAGGAGAAGCAATGTCCGAATTGATTGACAAAGCGTTGGCCGATTGCGGCGACACGGACGTCGTGGTCATGGGCCGCAACGTGCTCGAGGAAACCGGGCGCGTCTTCAAGGAACTCTTCGGTGATGCGAAGGTCATCATTATCGCCGACGAGAACACCTGGGCCGTCGCTGGTGAACAGACCAAGGCATCCCTCGAGGGCGCCGGAGTCGAGACTGTCGAACCGATGATCTTCCCAGGGCGTCCAGCCGTTTACGCCTGCTACGCGAACGTTGAGAAGATCCGTGATCACATGCGCGACCTTGACGGGGTGATCGCTTGCTCAATCGGCTCGGGCACCCTCAACGACATCACCAAACGAGCCAGCGACGAACTGGGTCGGCGCTACATGAACGTATGTACCGCCGCCTCAATGGACGGCTACGCCGCCTTCGGTGCCTCGATTACCGAAAACGGTTTCAAGCACACCATGAGCTGCCGCGCCCCGCAAGCCCTCATCGCCGACCTGCCGACGATGGCCGGGGCTCCGCAACGCTGCACCGCTACCGGCCTGGGCGATCTCATTGAAAAGGTCCCGGCCGGTGCCGATTGGATCGTCGCCGACGAACTGGGCATCGAGCCGATCGACGACGAGGTGTGGGATCTCGTCCAGGGCCCGCTCACCAGTGCCATCAGCGATCCAGAGGGGCTGGCCAACGGTAAACCGGAGGCATTTGATGGCCTCATCGAAGGCCTCGTGATGTCCGGTCTAGCGATGCAGAAGTACCGCATCTCGTCGCGCCCGGCCTCGGGTGCCGGTCACCAATTCTCCCACCTGTGGGAGATGGAGCATCTCGGTATGGACCAAGACCCGCCACTGACCCACGGGTTCAAGGTGGGACTCGGCACGATCTCGGTGCTCGCTCTGTGGGAGAGAACGCTCAACCATGATTTCACCACCCTCGACGTCGACGCGGCTGTCGCCAAGTGGCCGTCGGCCGAGGAAATGGAGGCCAAGGTTCGCGCCAACTTCACGGGCGACATGCTCGAGCCTGCTGTCAGACAGACCATGGACAAATACCTCGACGCCGATGCGCTGCGAGAGCGTCTGGAACTGGTCAAGTCAACGTGGCCGACCATTCGAGAACGCTGCCGCTCCCAGGTCATGCCGGCTGCCAAGGTCGAGGAGATCATCAAGACTGTTGGTGGCATTTACCACCCGGCGCAGATCGGCCTGACTCGAGAGCGCTTCCACGACACCTACTACCGGTGCCAGATGATTCGGTCGCGCTACACCCTTCTCGACCTGCTCGTCGAGACCGGAACCATCGGCGATCTCGTTGAGTCGCTGTTCGAGCCTGACGGATTTTGGGGCCGGCGCCCCTGGCCGCAGGACTGAGTACCAGGACGACGTCGGGTGGGGCTGGCCACTCGCCCCAGCACCACCTGACCTCCTCGCGAGGAGGACACCATGAACAACAACTATGTGGTGGGACTGGATTTCGGCACGCTGTCCGGACGCGCTGTCGTCGTACGGGCCAGTGATGGTGCCGAGATGGGGGCCACCGTCCATGAGTATCCCCATGGGGTCATGGACCGCACCCTGAGCGCTGCCGACGGCCGTAAACTTCCGCCGGACTTCGCCCTCCAGGATCCTGCCGACTATTTGGAGACCCTCGAGACGATCGTCCGCGGGGCCGTGAAGGACGCCGGGGTCGATCCCGACCACATCGTCGGTATCGGGTTAGACGTCACCTCTGCCACCGTCGTCGCTGCGACGAAGGACGGCACTCCACTGTGTCAGCTACCTGAGTTCCGAAACGAGCCTCATGCCTGGGTCAAGCTCTGGAAGCACCACGGTGCTCAGGAACAGGCTGACCGCATCGTCAAGCTAGCCCAGGTGCGCCGGGAACCGTGGCTGGCACGGTACGGAGGAATCCTGTCCTCCGAGATGCTCATGCCCAAGGTATTGGAGACCCTGGAACGGGCCCCGCAGGTGTACCGGGCTGCCGATGTGTTCTGCAACGTATTGGATTGGCTGACGTGGAGGCTGACCGGGGTGTTGACGTTTTCGGCGGGCGATTCGGGGTACAAACGTATGTACCAGGATAGGACGTATCCGTCCCGCGACTACTTGATGAACCTCAACCCAGAGTTCGCCGATGTTTTCGCCGAGAAGATGAACGCCCCGGTGCTTCCCCTGGGAGCCCGGGTCGGTGGCCTGACGCCGGAGTTCTCCGAGCGTCTGGGGTTACCAGCCGGCACCACGGTGGCCAGCGGCAACATTGACGCCCACGTCACCGCGGCCGCCGTGCAAGCAGTGAAGAACGGCCAGATGACTGCGATCATGGGCACTTCGGCGTGCTACGTCGTTCCCGGGCCCCAGCTCAAGGAAGTCCCCGGAATGTTTGGCGTCGTCGATGGTGGGATCGTCGATGGTTCGTGGGGATTCGAGGCCGGGCAGACGGCGGTGGGCGACATCTTCGCCTGGTTCATCGACAACTGCGTTCCGGGCTCGTATGTCGACGAGGCCGACCACAGGGGCATCAGTGTCCACGACCTGCTTACCGAGAAATGTGCGAGGCAGGAGGTTGGGGCCCATGGTCTCATTGCCCTGGACTGGCACAACGGCAACCGGTCGGTGCTCGCGGATGCCAACCTGTCGGGAATGATCTTGGGTCAGACTCTCACCACCACCCCCGAGGACCAGTACCGGGCCCTGCTGGAGTCGACAGCTTTCGGGGCGCGTACCATCATCGAGTCGTTCCGGGACTCCGGGGTTGAGATCAACGAGTTGGTGGTGGCCGGCGGACTGACGAAGAACACATTCCTTATGCAGTTGTTCTGCGATATCTGGCGAGTTCCTCTGAGCGTTGGGACTATCAAACAGCCAGGCGCGCACGGATCTGCGGTGTTCGCGGCTGTCGCTGCCGATCTGTACCCCGACGTTACGGCTGCCTCTGCTGCGATGGGGGCGAAGGAAGCGGGGGTCTACCAGATCGACGAGCAACGCGCTGAGCAGTATGACGCCCTGTATGCCGAGTACGCTCAGCTCCACGATTACTTCGGCCGCGGTGGCAACCAGGTGATGCACCGCCTCAAAGAGATTCGATGCCAGGCCCATCTGCGGGCGCAGGAATCGACGGAAACGTCGAATAGCGGCAACGGTGCACATTTGTGACAGCTATAACGCCACACGTACATGACCTCCGGGGTACGAATAAGGTTGTGATGATGACCTGACCCCCACCTACCGCCCTGACGAGCGAAAACACATCACACACATCAGGCCTATAAGCCGATACGAGAGGAATATCGTGGCAACCGAACTGACGTGGACCGACACCGATAGGCTCGCTGTCGACACCGCTCGAGTGCTGGCGGCCGATGCCGTCGAGAAGACTGGTAACGGCCACCCCGGCACCGCTATTTCCCTAGCGCCGCTGGGCTATCTGCTTTACCACAAGGTCATGTCCATCGATCCGTCCGACCCGAATTGGCTCGGACGCGATCGCTTCATCATGTCGGCAGGACATTCCTCGCTGACCCAGTACACCCAGTTATACCTAGCAGGGCTGGGACTCGAGCTGTCCGACCTGGAGTCCCTGCGTACCTGGGGATCCCTGACTCCCGGCCACCCCGAATATGGCTTGACGAAGTTTGTCGAGACCACGACCGGCCCGCTGGGCGCCGGTGTTGCCAACGCCGTCGGCATGGCCATGGCAGCTCGTCGTGAACGCGGCCTGCTCGACCCGGACGCCGCTCCCGGTACGAGCCCCTTCGACCACTACATTTACGCCATTGCCGGTGACGGCTGTATGCAGGAAGGCATTGCGTCTGAGGCTTCGTCTCTGGCGGGGACCCAGGAACTGGGCAACCTCATCATGTTCTACGACGACAACCGGATCACCATCGAAGGTGATACCGCCATCGCCTTCTCTGAGAACGTCGAGGCCCGCTATGAGGCTTACGGTTGGCATGTCCAGCACGTCGATTTCACCAACGGCGGAACGATCTACGAGGAGAATGTCGAAGCCCTCATGGAGGCCATCGACAACGCCAAGGCTGTTACCGACAAGCCGTCTTTCATCCGTCTCACCACCGTCATCGGTTGGCCGATTCCGAAGCTCGCCGGTCTGGCCCAGGTACACGGTGCGAAGATTGGCACTGAGGGGGTCAGTGCCCTCAAGGAGAAGCTTGGCTTTGAAGACAAGCCGTTTGCCATCGACCTTGAGATGGTGCAACAGGTCCGTGCTGCTTTCGCTGAGCGCGGCAAGGGTCTGCGCGAAGTCTGGGACGAGAAGTTCGCCGCCTGGCATGACGCCAACCCAGACGGCGCTGCCCTGCTCGAGCGGATGCTCGCCCACAAGCTGCCCGACGACCTCGACATTCCCACCTTTGAGCCGGGCAAGATGAGCACCCGTAAGGCTTCGGGAGCTGTCCTGAGCGCTCTGGGTCCGCAGCTTCCCGAGCTGTGGGGCGGATCGGCCGACCTCGCCGGGTCGAACAACACGACCATGAAGGGGGCCGACTCCTTCCTGCCTGAAGATCGCTGCTCCGAGAAAGATCCAGGGAGTCCGTACGGGCGTACCATCCACTTCGGTGTTCGCGAGCACGCCATGGGTGGCATCCTCAATGGCATCACCCTGTCGGGTTTGACCCGCTGCTACGGCGGAACCTTCTTTGTCTTCTCCGATTACATGCGTCCGTCGGCGCGTCTTGCGGCCCTCATGAAGGTCCCGTCGATCTTCGTGTGGACTCACGACTCTATCGGCGTCGGTGAAGATGGACCTACCCACCAGCCGGTCGAGCACCTAGCCTCCTACCGAGCTATCCCAGGACTCGACATTGTCCGTCCCGCTGACGCCAACGAGACCGCCGTGGCATGGCGCACCATCGTGGAGCACACTGACCGTCCCGCCGGCCTGGTGCTGTCGCGTCAGGACCTGCCGACGATCGACCGCAGCGAATACGCCTCTGCCGAAGGTGTCGCCAAGGGTGCCTACGTGGTTTGCGAGGCCAGCGCCGAGCCCAAGGTCATCCTCATCGGTACTGGGTCCGAGCTGTCAGTGGCCCTCGAAGCACGCGAGAAGCTTGAGGCCGACGGGATCCCGACCCGCGTCGTCTCGATGCCGTGCCAAGAGTGGTTCGACGAACAGGACGAGGAGTACCGCGAGTCGGTGCTACCCAGCTCGGTGACCGCCCGAGTGAGCGTCGAGGCCGGCATCGCCATGGGCTGGGCAAAGTATGTCGGCTGCAAGGGCGCCTCGGTGTCCCTTGAGCACTTCGGCGCTTCGGCCTCTGGGGCACTGCTGTTCGAGAAGTTCGGATTTACCGCTGACCACGTTGCGGAGGTCGCTCACACCGTGTTGTGACACGGAGTGAGGCATACCGATGTCGAACCGACGCCGGGCAAATCAAGACGAGGAGATGCTCCACGTCGCGGAGATGTACTACTTCGAGCAGATGACCCATGCCGCCATTGCCCAGCGACTTTCAATAAGCCGTTGGACCGTCGGCAGGATCCTCGAGGAGGCTCGCCGTACGGGGATGGTCAAGATCACCATTGATCATCCCCTCGCCCGGCATCACCGGCTCGAAACCGAGTTAGTTGACACCTTCGGGTTGCAGTCGGCCGTCGTCGTGCCCGTTCAGGCCAATGACGAACTGACGATGGAGTTCGTCACTCGGATGGCAGCGCAGCGGTTATCCGAGTGGCGGCCACGACCGCGGGTAGTCGCGGTGAGTTGGGGTCGAACGACGGCCCATGTGGCCCAACACTTGGGGTCGGGTTGGAATCCTGACGTTGTTATTGCCCAGACCAATGGCGGAGTCGCCGTCACCAGGAATGATTTGGTGGGACGCTCCGTCGTGAGAATGGCCGAGCTAGGCCCGGGCCGATCCCTCACCTTGCAAGCCCCGACCGTCGTGGAATCAGCAGATCTCGGGGAGATGCTGCGTCAGGACGTGTCCGTTTCGCGTCCCCTGGAGGCTGCCCAGAACGCGGATCTCGTGGTGTATTCGCCAGGGGCGGTGAGCGCCGACTCGATTTTGGTGACGGCTGGCCATGTGACAACCAACGGTATTGACCAGCTGCGAAGCAAAGGGGCTAGCGCAGACATCATGAGCCACTATGTCGACGTCCATGGCCGCGTTGTCGATGAAGAATTGGATGCTCGCACGATCTCGGTAGACCTGGACTGTGTGAAGGTCAGGAATGACGGGGGCCACGGTCGTCCCTGGGCTCGGAGCGTACTGGTCGTCGCATCCGGAGCCGAAAAAGCAGAGGCTCTGGGGGTAGCCCTGCGCGGTGGTTTGTGTACTGACCTGGTTGTCGATGCCAGCGTTGCGGAGCTCGCTCTTGGGTGAAGGAGGGAGCCGCGGCCGTCATGCACGCAAGTGCAGGTTCTCGACGGAGGTGGGGATCGCGCGCGGCCCAGGGCTAGCGTGAATTGCGTCGGGCCCACAGCCGGGCCACAACCCACCTTCGGAGGTACGAAGATGCTCAGGATTGCCGTGCTTGGTGCGGGTGTCATGGCCACCGCATTGACCTTCCCTGCTGTCGAAAACGGTAACGAAGTCCGCCTCATTGGCACCCACCTCGATGACGACATCATCAATTCCATTCAGGCCACCCGGCAGCACCCGGTCCTTGAACTCAAGGTTGACGAGCGCGTCAAGGCGTACCATTTCGCTGACGCCGCCGAGGCCGTCAAGGGGGCTGACGTCATCATGAGCGGCGTCAACTCATTCGGAGTCAACTGGGCGGGTAGACAGCTGGCCAAACTAGCCAAGCCCGGGCAGATCATCCTGTGCGTAACT
This sequence comes from Cutibacterium sp. 37298, assembly GCF_023838685.1. Taxonomy (NCBI): domain Bacteria; kingdom Bacillati; phylum Actinomycetota; class Actinomycetes; order Propionibacteriales; family Propionibacteriaceae; genus Cutibacterium; species Cutibacterium sp. 37298. The sequence continues at coordinate 354,828 of NZ_JAJNRJ010000001.1, read as the reverse complement.
AAGGGTATGCAAGCCGATGAGGACGGCACCCTCCACATCCTGCCCGAGGTATTGAAGAAGCACATGGGGAACCTTGCCGACGAGGTCCACTGGGCGGCCATTGTTGGACCGTCCATTGCCGGTGAGCTGGCGGTGCATCGTGACACCTGCGTCGTATTCTGCGGCGAGGAGCAGGAGGTCCTTGACCGCTTGGCGGCGGCATACCGCACCGACTACTACCACGTCTGGACGTCTACCGACTTCGTCGGTCATGAAGTCGGTGCGTGCATGAAAAACGTCTTTGCCTTTGGTGGAGGTTTCGCCGCCGGCATGCTGGACAAGGCCGGGCAGACCGACGCTAAGTACGTCATGTACGACTACACCGCGGCGCTGTTTGGCGAAGGTGCCCGCGAGCTCAAACAGATGGTTGCCTTCATGGGCGGTGACCCGGAGGTGGCGACCGGCTTGGGCGGTGTCGGCGATATGTTCGTTACCACGATGGGCGGACGCAATGTGCGTGCCGGGACCTATGTCGGTGCCGGAGTGCCGTTCTCGCAAATCCGTAACGTCAAGATGAAAGGCATCACCCTGGAGGGGGTCGCCGCCATCGGCGTGGTTGGTAAGGCGATCGACAAGTTGACTCGGCGCGGAGTGATCGCTGAGACCGATTACCCATTGGTGCGCGCCCTCTACGACATCGTTGCCCACGATGCTCCCCTCGATTTGCCCTGGGAGAAGTTCTTCGGCGGAGAAAAGTGACGTTGGGTGATCGGAGTCGGAACACCGTGTCGAGGTACTCAGATGTCCTCAGTAATGTGCGTGCGAAAAATACCGGCCTAGGTGGGGACCGGGCATTGTGGTGCACGACGCGTCCTTTGACCGGGATTTTTCGCACCCGGTGAAGGCTGCCTCATGCGGCAGTCCGAGAGTCCGCTTGCCTTCCGTGAACGAGAGGTGCCGTTCGAACCGCCACGACTTAAACTCGTCTGGTCGTCTTAGAAAGGCTGTCATGAACAACGTCATCGAGGTCACTGATGCGACCTTCGTTTCCGAGGTTCTCGGTGCCTCCAAGCCGGTCCTCATCGATTACTGGGCCGACTGGTGTGCCCCCTGCAAGCAGCTCTCCCCGATCATCGAGGAGCTAGCTGGAACCTACGGCGACCGGATGGTCTTCGCTAAGGTCGACACTAACGCCAACGCCCGGGTTGCCGCGGAGCAAGGGATCATGTCACTGCCCACCATCCAGGTCTGGCAAGGTGGCCAGCTCGTCAAGTCGCTGCAAGGCGGCAAGTCAAAGAAGGCGCTGGTCAAAATCATCGAAGAATTTGTCGCCTAAGGAGGATCATGCCGTCTGCCACTAAGAAGGTTTCCCTGGTCCGTCGTAGTGAAGGCCACTACACCGCCACCAATGCGCGTGGTGGGCAAATTCGGCTTGGGGCCGGGAAGGACGCCGAGTTCACTCCTGTGGAGCTGCTGCTAGCCGCTATCGGCGGGTGCTCGTCCATTGATGTCGACACCGTGACAAGCCGTCGCGGTGAGCCTACCCAGTTCACCGTTTCCGTCTCGGGCACCAAACACAGCGACGAGGAAGGACGGGCGTCCCTGGGCGACGTCGCCGTCGACTTCCAGTTGAGCTTCCCCGATACTGAGGAAGGACGTGAGGCCGCCGGGCTGGTGAACCGGGTCGTCACGATGTCACGCGACAAAAATTGCACCGTCTCGCGGACCGTCGAGGCCCAGACTCCGGTGGCTTTCAGCATCGCCGGCGAGCCGTTGGACTGAGGTTTCCTGGCGGGTCGCTCTCGCCGCGTTTTACGCGGAGTGTGTTCACGAAGGGTCTTCCACAGGACATGAGGCGGCTGGACCCGGTGACGAAAAATCCCGGGCTCGGCCGCTTTACGGCATCAGGAGATGAGATCTCGCAGCCAGGTGATGATTTTGTCTTCGGCGTCGCGGGCCTGGGGGAAGGCGAGGGTGAAACTTTGGGTGCCATGAGCCATGCCGCGGACTGTTGTCAGTTCTACCGGCACCCCGGCGTCCTGGAGCTTGTGCTGCCACGCGATCGAGTCGTCACGCAGCGGATCCACCTCACAGTTGAGCAAAAATGTCGGCGGAAGGCCGTGCGCGTTCTCCAGGCAGGCAGGGTTAGTCAGCGGGTTGTCGAGACTTGCTCCGTGAGACAGATAACGCACGTGGCTGTGGTGCAGCGCGGCCGCTAGGTCAGGGGCGTCACGACGAGCCTCGGCCATTGCTTCGGAGGTGTCAGAAAGGTCGAGAACCGGCACCTCCAGGATTTGCCCAAGAATTGCGGGGTTGCCCTCGTCGCGGCACATGATCCCCGTCGCAGCGGCGAGGTTTCCACCCGCGGAATCGCCCCCTACGAGAATGCGTGAAGTGTCAAACCCCTTGTCAGGTCCGGTTTTGACTACCCACCGCACGACGTCAACGACATCATGTAGGTTCTCGGGGTAGTTGTGCTCGGGCAGCAATCGGTAATCGACACTGACGACACATACCCCGGCTCGCTTGGCGATGCTGGCTGTGCGGGAGAGCACGGTGCGTGGGGAACCGTGAACAAACGCCCCGCCGTGGGCCCATACCAGTACTGGAGCGGGGTTGGGGAGCCCCTTCGGCCGCTGAATGAGTACCGGGATCGGGTGAGTCCGTCCGGGGACCGTGCGGTCCTCGAGAATCACCGAGTCAGGGACCGCAGGTGTTATTTTTCCCCGCAGGCGGGCGGCCGCGTCATTGTCACGCGCCCGCTGCTCGGCGAGCGTTTGTTCTTCCTTCGGTTGACGATCCAGGATTTCTGCCAGTCGTGGATCCAGTTTCATATCACTTCACCCTCGTCACTCGTGTGATACACAACGACCCCAGGATGGCCAGGATGATCGTTGCAGTGAACAGTCCGGGATAGCCCACCGTCTTTACGAGGGCCGCACCAATGCCCGGTGCGAAGACGATCGGTAGAGAATTGGCGGCGTTGAGGAAGCCCAGGTCACGGGCGGCATCGTCGCGGTCGGGCAGCACCTCGACCATGAGAGCCCCGTCGACAGCCATATAGGTGCCGAACGCGGCCCCGCCCATCGCGGCGAAAATGGTGAGTGTCCACGGCTCGTTGACAAGGAAGAGGGGAATGACTCCAGCCCCGGCCACGAGCGGGGCGATCATTGTGAAGGGCTTGCGGCGCTTGATCTTGTCGGACCACGGTCCCGTGATAACGTCAAGGACGACTGCCGTGACGGCGAGGACTGCGGAGTTCATCGCGATGAGCCTTCCGGCGGTTGCTCGTGTCATGCCCATCTCATCGGTGGCGATGTACAGCTGGAATTGCATCACCATGAACAACGAGATCACGAAGAGAAATCGGCCTACTAGGATCCACCAGAACTGGCCGTCAGAGGGTGGCCTCATCTGAGCACCGAACTGGCGCCAGATGACGGGTGGACGGGGCGACCGGTGACGCAACGGGTGGGGTGGAAGCAGGATTACCACGATGATGCTCGATACCAGCATTATCCATGCCGCCATAAGGAACCCTTGCGATGGGTGGGTTACGAAGGCCCCGGCGATAACTGCCCCGATGATTTGGGCGAGGAGGTAGCCCGCGCCACCGAACGCTGAAACCTTACCGAGAGTGGAGTCGGGGATGTAGTCCGGTGGGATGGCGTTGAAAGCGCCAAGCATGCAGTTAAGCCCGCCCTGGTACACCATGTGCGCGACGACGAGGAGGGCAGGGTTGCGGGTTAAGCCGATGCAGGCGAAAGCCAGAGTGCCGACGATGGCACCCCCGATAATCCAGGGATTGCGCGGGCCGAGCTTGGACTGAGTGCGATCTGACAGCGTCCCGGCCAGGATCATGCAGATAACAGCAGCAATGGCGCCGGTGGTCGTGAGTAGGGCGAGTAAGTCGACTTTGTCTTCGGGCTTGGCCTCAGCGGCAAGTGCTGCCAATAGCGTGCCGCAGGCAGCTCCGACCGTCGCCCACCCAAATTGTCCGATGAACATCACTGCGCTGAGGCGACCGGTACTGGCGCACTGCTTGTGCCGGGGCTGAGCACCCTCTCGTGGGGTTGTCGTCATGGGGTCTGCTCCTTTGCGGTGAGGTGCGGGTCGGACCGCCCTTAACAAAACCCTAGTAACACTAGGTATTGTAGGACGCGACCCTCTGGTGTGGTCGATAGGGCCGATCGGACGCTGCGGGGTCCAAAATCCCGTTCCGGAGAGGGCTAAGCACCCCCTTGACTTGACCCTCCGCGAGGCGGGATTTTTGTTTATGGGGTGAGGAGGCCGGGGAGGGGAAGCGTCGTTGGCCGTAAGCTAATCCGGTGCCCAGGTCTCCGCTACGCCAACGTCATGGTCTGGAGTCAGCGTGGGTTCACACCCCCGATCATGGGGCGTGCCGTCGGTTGGCAACTGAGCGTGGAGTCGATGGCTGGCCCTGGTCTACCATGCGGGAATACCTAGTCGAGAAGCTCCCGAAGGTGGGTGGGCAGCGTGTTGATGAGATGCTCGATGAGGGAAGGTTCGTCGACGAGTCAGGGCGTACTTTCCGGCGGGATTCCCCCTTCACCCCGCAGACCTTCGTTTTCTTCCACCGAGACCTGCCTACAGAGACTCCCGTTCCGGCCGGGATCGGCATTCTCTATTCCGATGAACGCATTCTTGTGGTAGACAAGCCGCATTTCCTGTCCTCGATCCCGCGGGGCCGCCATGTGCTCGAATCGGTTGTTGTTCGACTGCGCACCCAATTGGGGCTGCCAGAACTAACGGTCGCTCACCGCCTCGATCGTGTTACCGCTGGAGTGTTACTGCTGACCCGGGAGCGAAAATGGCGTCGCCCGTACCAAGAGATATTCGAGCGTCGTGAGGTCGTCAAAAAGTATCGGTTGGTGGCACCCGTGGTGCACGATCCAGCTGGGGAGGGGGTTACCGCGACAAAAAGTGGCTGGCAGGTGAGGTCCCGGATTATTAAGGAGCGGGGGATTTTGCAGGCACGTGAAGTTCCCGGCGTACCGAATACTGTCACCGATATTGCGCTGATCGGTGAGCACGGCGGGTGGGGGCTGTACGAGGCGAGCCCTCGGACTGGTCGCACCCACCAAATTCGTCTCCACATGCAACGTTTGGGCGCTCCAATTGTGAATGACCCCTTTTACCCGGTAGTTCTCGACATCCCAGTCGATGATTTCACCCATCCTTTGCAGTTGCAGGCGTGGCGGATGGGATTTACCGACCCCGTCTCCGGCGACCCGAGAGCCTTCACCTCGAGATTAGGGTTAGCCGCTTGGCAGTGAGGGCAAAGTCATGCCCCTGACGTGATGCCAACCGACATGGGGTTTGTCTGTGTTCTGGCCATTTTTCAAGCGCCGCCCCACGTACCGGGCCTGTCACTGCCTATGTGCCTGCCCTGATTTCCCGCCGGCCGTACCCATTCTCCCCGCAGTGGGTCTCGCTCAGCGTGGGTGAACTGCCAACCCGTGGTTATTTTTTCCGATACGTGGGGAGCGGTGCCACTGGGGTGCTTGAGACCTTCGGGGGCTGACAGAAATCGTCACGTGAAGATATGGGGTTGGTTCAGGGATGGCTCAGTATCGAGGGATTCAGTGTCGGAGGTGGGGCCAGTACCGGGGCATGGTGCTCTGCCGCACGACATGCACGTTACGACATCGTCTGGCCGGCAATTGTCCCGGGTCAGGTTGGTCAAGGGCTCAGCGATGCCCCGACCCGTCGTGACCTGACGAAAAACGTCAGGGGGGAAAGAGACAGCGAGAAGAAACCTGCGCCGCATGCCGCTTACCTATGCCACGTCGCGTCCATGGCATCCGGACAGCATGTCACCGCACTACCTTGCGCGCGGGTGGTGCGGCGAAAACTGTCGAGTGCCTCAGCGACCTAGTTCAGTGAGGAACCTTTCGGCGTCTAGGGCAGCGCGGCACCCGGACCCGGCCGCGGTGACGGCTTGTTGGTAGTGGGAGTCGACCAGGTCGCCGCAGGCGAAAACTCCCGGCACATTGGTGCGGGTGGACGGCTCAGCGCACACGACGTAGCCGGCATCGTCCAGATCGACCTGGCCGCGCACCAGTTCGGAGCGCGGGTCATGGCCGATGGCCTCAAAAACGCCGGCAACTTCGAGTTGACGCTCCTCGCCGGTTTTGGTGTCTCGCAGGGTGATCGACTCGAGCTTCGACTCGCCCTGCATGGCGACGATCTCGCTATTCCACGCGAAGGTGATCTTGGGGTCGGCTGCGGCACGGTCGGCCATGATCTGAGAGGCGCGCAATTGGTCGCGGCGATGCACAAGGGTCACCGAGTTGGCGAACCGGGTGAGGAAAGTGGCCTCCTCAACCGCGGAGTCACCGCCACCAACGACGGCGATGTCTTTGCCGGTGAAGAAGAACCCGTCACAAGTGGCGCACCACGACACGCCGCGCCCGGACAACCGAGGCTCATCCTCAAGTCCGAGTTTGCGGTAGGCCGATCCCATGGCGAGGATAACAACGCGCGCCCTGTAGGTGTTTCCGTCAGTGTCGACGAGCTTCTTGATCTCACCGGTGAGGTCGATATCGGTGACGTCGTCGGCGATGAGCTCGGCTCCGAACCGTTCGGCCTGGGCACGCATCTGCGCCATGAGGTCGGGGCCCATGATCCCCTCGGAGAAGCCCGGGTAGTTTTCGACCTCGGTGGTCTGCATGAGGGCGCCGCCGGCATCCATTGACCCTTCAAATACCAGCGGCTTCAGTCCGGCGCGGGCGGTGTAGACAGCGGCGGTGTATCCGGCTGGCCCAGACCCTACGATGATGACGTCGCGCGGCTCGTCATTACCGTGGGTGTCGGCGCCGACGGTCTCAGGGAAGGGCTGGGTGGTGTCGATTTCCGAGGGATCGGACAGCGAAATGTTGCCGAGGATAGTGTTGGGTGCAAGGGCCTGAGTGGTCATGGCGTCTCCTGGTTAGTGACTGGTTCGGGGATCAACCTATTTAGCGCATGAAGCTGTTACGGCATTCCCGGAGGTTTGTACGCCCGGCGTGGGGCTTCCGGTGCTCTCTTTCATGACGAGGTGCCACGGTATGGGGACGTCGATTCCTGGTTGGTCCGCTTCCGATTGCCGCAATTCGATGGCAGCCGATCTTGATGAGGTGCTGTACCCGAGCACGAGTGTCAGGGTGTACGTGGGGACTCTCATGTACAACGTTAGAAACAGTGTTGACGGGCATCCCGGCTGCTTTGGCAACATCCACAAGGCGCGCTGTCATGGCCAGGATCTTATGATCTTCAGCGGGGGTTCAGCAATGTCAGGGGAACGACGTGTGAAGCGGGCTTTGCACCTCTCTTTATATCGTTGTTATAACCTATGGCAACGTTGCACAGAAGCCACGGCTGGGAGGATCCCTGGCGTGTCAGCAATAGGGCCTCGGCAATGAGATGGACGGGCCGTGGCAGATGGGCCACAAGACACCTGAGGAATACGCCCGGACCGTGACCGAGGTGTCCAACGCTTCCCACCGCTTCGACGACAATCCCATTGTGGCTACCTGTGGTTCCTCGGACCGCTCCATGCCCATCTTCGGGCGCCGGGAGCGCATCGTCGCCGATGTCGCATTCGACAGCCTGGACCTGGTGTCGGCCACGCCTACTACGAACCGATCGACGACGGCTTGATCCGTCTCGGCGTGGTTGCTGTCGGCAGGACCCGCATCGTCGTGCACCGGGATTCGGACCCCCGGACTAATCTCTCCTGTTAGTTACCTGACCATGGTCGGATGGGGTTGGCCGGTCGCGTGCCACTACAGCGTCGTTCCCTCTCCGCCGACAGCATGTTTCCCTCGGCGATCGGGTGAACACTTGACGGGATCGTGGACACTGGAAGTCATGAGTGAGTCGACGAATGGTCCCCAAGAGCCTCGTGAACCTAATTCTTTCCCGCGTGCTAGCGCCGAGGGCGGATATTCCTCGCACTCTGAGGATGCCCGTCAGGGCTGGGCACAGGAGTCATATTGGTCGCACAGTGACGATACCCGGTCTAGTTCGGGAGATTCGCCGACTACCCAACGGCAGCCGTGGGAATCATCTGAACAGCCCACTGCTATTGATCCGAACCTTGGTAACAAAAATGCCGGCTCGCCGCAGCCCTCGTCTCGATCGGGCCGCAAGGGTTTCCGAGGCGAGACTATTGTCCTTGCTGCGCTGCTAGCCGCGGCCGTGGGTGGAGTCTCAGGTGGTCTTGTCGATCGTTCCTTGACAAAAAATGACACTCCTGCCGTGGCCACAAAGTCTGCCGCCCCGAATACCGTTACCAAGGTTGTTCAGGGATCGTCATCTGCTCCGGACTGGACGGCCACTGCCTCCGCCATCTCGAACTCGGTGGTCTCTATCACCGTGACGACCGGCAATGGGGGCGGCGAGGGGTCCGGTGTCGTCGTCGATTCCAACGGCGACATCGTCACCAACAATCACGTCGTCTCTGACGCCGCATCCGGCGGTCAACTGACGGTATCTATGGGCAACAAGACGTATGACGCCAAGGTGGTGGGTAGTGATCCATCAACTGACCTGGCTGTCATCCGGGTAACGAATCCGCCCGAATCCATGAAGCCGATGAGGTTCGCCAATTCCAGCAAGCTGACCGTCGGTGCCCCGGTCATGGCTGTTGGTAACCCGCTAGGACTGTCCGGATCGGTGACGACCGGCATCATTAGCGCTCTTAACCGCCCGGTCACGACCATGAGCCGCGATGACTCAGATGACGTGTTGGGGTCATATGATTCCTCGTCGGGGGTCGTCGTCACCAATGCCATCCAGACCAGCGCCGCGATTAACCCAGGCAATTCCGGGGGTGCGCTGGTCAATGCCAATGGTGAACTCGTCGGCATCAACTCCTCAATCGCCAGTTTGCCGTCGGCGGACCGCTCCCAGTCGGGCAATATCGGCATCGGGTTCGCCATCCCATCGAATTTGGCCAAGTCGGTTGCCGACCAGATCATCCGGACCGGCAAGGTCACTCACGCTTTCCTAGGCATCTCGGTTCGTGACGCGGCTGCAGTTAAGGCTGGTGTCAAGGTTCGGGGTGCCGGAATCGCGACGGTCATTCCGAGTTCGGCTGCCGGCAAGGCCGGTTTGCGCCGAGGCGACGTCATCACCAGGATTGACGACACTGATATCGCCTCGGGGGAGTCTCTAGTAGGTCTTATTCGTTCGTTCAAAGCTGGGCAGAAGGCGAAAATCAGTTATATCCGTGGTTCCCAGGAGGGGACGGTTGACGTGACAATGGGCACGGCGAAGGCTTGATTTTGGCAGTAACACAACCAACTCTCCGCAGCCGATGTGCTGCGGAGAGTTTGAATTTCTACCTGCGCTCTCACATGAGGTCGAGGACCGCTCGGGCAGTGGCGTCATCAACGACGAGGTCAGTTGCAACTCTGGCGCGCAGGGCAGCCAGCAGTCCGACGGCCTTGGCGCGCCCAGCGACGACGCAGAGCCGACGCGGTATGCGCTGTAATTGGAAGGGGGCTAATCCGGTTGCTCTCTTGTTGAACTCGACGTCGTAAGCACCGTCAGCCTTGAGGAAGACGGTGTTGACGTCACCGACGACTCCAGCATGTACCAAATTCGCCTTTTCCTCATCGGTCATGTAACCCGCTGAATAGACGTGGGAGGGGACCGGGCTGTCAAGGGCTCCGACGCTAAAAACAGCAAGATCGAGCTCTCGATGTGCTTTAAGGACGGCCTGAACGGAACGTTCTTGCCACATTGCGGCCTTTGTTGACGCACTGTCGAAGAAGGTTGGGACCGGGAAATGGATAACCTCGCCACCAAATGCAGCAGCCATTCTTGACAGGATCGATCCGACGTAGGGGATTCCCGAACTAGCGGGGTTTGCCGACCCATTCATCTGGACGACGCTGACCCCTTTGACGTCTTTAGGCACTACGTAGTGGGTGACGGCATCAAGGGTTGTGCCCCAGGCGATACCGACGGCGGAATTGTCCTCGACCATATCTGTCACCATCTGTCCCGCGATCCTGGCGACTTGATCGAGGCGGTGGATCTCGGTGGTTCCTGATTTCACGGGCACAACCGTGGTATTTACCCCGAACATCCTCGTCAGGGTGGAATCCAGTCCGCTTCGTAGCCCCGTTGGCTCGGACAAAGTGATGCGCACAACTCCGGACAGACGTGCCTGCTTGAGAAGTCGAGATACGGTCGAGCGAGATGTACCGAGATGGCTGGCGATGGCATCCATTGTCTCGCCCTGCATGTAATACATGGACGCAGCTGTCCATACATCATTGGACAATTCGTTCATGCCTCCCCCCTTGCCATGCACATGAGTGCAGAATCGCGAATCCGTGGGGCCCTTGATGTTTGACTGTGAGCTACGTCCGACCCCGATGGGGGGCGGGACGACGGTCCCCGTTCCTAAATTCTACGGGATCGACTGCCACCGGCGAGTAAACCGGTGTCAACGGATGACACCACGACGAAGGAGTCTTCATGCTTCTCGAAACCGCGGTGCCCGGTGCAACGATCTTCGGGTCGGAGTTCTTGGGCACCTTGATCCTCATTCTCCTGGGTTGTGGCGTCGTCGCCAATAACCTCCTTCCCAAGAGCAAGGGCCACGCTAACGCCCCCGGTTCCCTCCAGATTAACTGGGGATGGGGCTTCGGCGTGATGTTCGGTGTTTACGCCGCTTACAAGACCGGTGGGCATCTGAATCCGGCTGTGACCGTCGGTCTGGCCATCGCCGGCAAGGATCTGGCCCCTGGTATCCCTGCTACGGCTGGCAACATCACGATCTACATCCTCGCCCAGTTCGCCGGTGCCTTTGTCGGTGCGGTGCTGTGCTGGCTGGCGTACAAACAGCACTATGACGAGGATTGCGACCCCGCCCTCAAGCTCGGCACTTTCGCTACCGGTCCTGAGATTCGCAATCCGCTGTGGAATACCATTACTGAGGCCATCGGCACCTGGGTCCTTGTGCTGTGGGTCATCCTCTCCGGCTTCACCCAGGGAGTGAAAATTGGCCCCCTGGCTGTCGGTTTGCTCATTGTCTCCATCGGTGCGTCCCTTGGTGGCCCCACCGGATATGCCATCAACCCGGCCCGTGACCTCTCTCCCCGTATCGCCCACGCCGTTTTGCCGATCAAGGGCAAGGGTGACAGCGATTGGGGATATGCCTGGGTCCCGGTCGTTGGCCCGATGATCGGCGCTGTCCTGGCCGCTCTCACCTACTCCATTTTCTGGTGAGTGGGAATACCTCTCGTGACACACTGATTGCGCGTCAGCCGTAATGTGTCAGACACGTCAATGCAGATAAGAAAGGCAACCAACATGAGCGATGAGAAGTTTGTACTCGCCATTGACGAGGGCACTACTTCCGCCCGTGCCATCATCTTTAACCACGCCGGCCAGATCGTGGCCGTTGGCCAGCAGGAGTTCGAGCAGATCTTCCCGCGTGCTGGATGGGTTGAGCATGACCCGATCGAGATCTGGGAGGCCGTTCGCGACGTCGTTGGGCTCGCCCTGACCAAGGCCAACATCAACCGCCACCAGCTGGCTGCTGCTGGTATCACCAACCAGCGCGAGACCGCAGTGGTGTGGGACAAGAACACCGGTGAGCCGGTTTATAACGCCATCGTGTGGCAGGACACGCGCACTCAAAAGATCTGTAACGAACTAGCTGGTGACAAGGGCGCCGACCGCTACAAGGAGATCTGTGGTCTGGGCCTGTCGACCTATTTCTCTGGCCCGAAGGTCAAATGGATTCTCGACAACGTTGAGGGAGCCCGTGCGAGGGCCGAGGCCGGCGATCTGCTCTTCGGTAACATGGACACTTGGGTGCTGTGGAACCTGACTGGCGGTACTAACGGTGGCGTGCACATCACCGATCCGACCAACGCGTCCCGAACCATGCTCATGGACGTCCGAAAGCTGCAGTGGGACGACTCGATGTGCGAGGTCATGGGAATTCCAAAGTCCATGCTTCCTGAGATCAAGTCCTCCTCCGAGATCTACGGCTATGGTCGCAAGAACGGCCTGCTGATCGATACCCCGATCTCCGGCATTCTTGGCGATCAGCAGGCCGCCACCTTTGGCCAGGCTTGCTTCCAAAAGGGCATGGCGAAGAACACGTACGGCACCGGCTGCTTCATGCTCATGAACACAGGTGAGGAGGCCATCTTCTCCGAGAACGGTCTGCTGACCACCGTCTGCTACAAGATTGGTGACCAGCCCACCGTCTATGCCCTGGAAGGTTCGATCGCCGTCGCTGGATCGCTGGTACAGTGGCTGCGCGACAACCTCAAGATGTTCGAGACCGCCCCGCAAATCGAAGCCCTCGCCAACACCGTCGAGGACAATGGTGGCGCCTACTTTGTGCCGGCCTTCTCTGGCCTGTTCGCGCCGTACTGGCGTCCGGATGCCCGTGGCGCCCTCGTGGGCCTGACTCGCTACGTCAACCGTGGCCACATTGCCCGCGCCGTGCTCGAGTCGACCGCCTTCCAGACTCGCGAGGTTCTTGAGGCTATGAACGCCGATTCCGGTGTGCCGCTGACGGAGCTGCGCGTCGACGGTGGCATGACCGCCAACGAAACCCTCATGCAGTTCCAGGCCGACCAGGTTAATGTGCCGGTGGTTCGCCCCGTGGTCGCCGAGACCACCGCTCTGGGCGCCGCCTACGCCGCTGGCATCGCTGTCGGTTTCTGGGAGGGCGAAAATGACGTCACCGACAACTGGGCCGAGGACAAGCGCTGGGAGCCTAAGATGGACGAGAGTGAGCGCGAGCGTCTGTTCCGCAACTGGAAGAAGGCCGTCACTAAGACCTTCGACTGGGTGGACGACGACGTCAAGGAGTGATCTTGCTCTGATCCTGATGAACCGTTGATAGGTGGTGCCCCGTGCCTTTGAGCGCGGGGCACCACTGCGTTCAGTTCTTTGTATCGTTGCCGGGCACGTGGTTCGCCTCGCTGCATCGATTCGGTTGCCTCATAGATCCCGTTGCGTCACGAGCCGAACATGGCAGCTACCCGTGACGAAAAATGCCGACTCGGGTAGGGGTCGGGAAATCCTGGGCTGGATGTATTCGTGGGGCGGGAATTTTTGTACGGGGCGGCGTGTGGTCAGGGTTGCAGACCAAGTGCATGGGCCGACGCGGCTGTGGCCACGTGGCCGCGTTGGGATGCGTCAGCCGGAGCGGGACGCCTCAAACCTCATGGGGAGCCGATGACTGTAATATCAGCGATCCCGCCCTGAAACCGGGTAGCTGATTTCGCAGGAAGCTCGGTCAGGTACACCAAAAGGTGCCTGGTCTTTGTATTCTTCGACGGTTTCAACGTCACGATCTTCCCAGCCCCCGTCACCGCCGCGACGCGCGTCCACTCCTTGATCGTCTTCATCGGCGGCTGATCCGAGGACACGTCATGCGTCGGCTCCCATAGCGAGATATCCGTACCGGAACCCACCAGCCGTACCATGACCGAGGTGACCTTCGTGATTCGGCCCAAGTCGACGACGAGTCCGACCCCGGGCTTAAGATTCCCGAGCTTCGCCGAGTTGCGATAAACGACGGTGTGCCACGCTGTCGATGGGTTACCGTCGATAGCGAACTTCACCTGGTTATGGTTCTCCTTGGCGTCGCCACCGTCCTCGGAAGGATCAAACTCCTGAGCATGCGTCAGCTTGACAGTTGTCGGATTACTGGACGTTTGTGAGGCGCCGCTGTCGGAGTGGCGCATCCCGACAGCGATGAGACACACAACCATGACCACAGCCGTTACAGCCACGAGGATCGGTGGCCAGCGCCGGTTATGTGGACGGGCTTTCGCGAATACCGGCTCGTCTTCAGCGTCGGTGGACCAGTCCTGAGAGGGTAGCTGAGTGGCGTGAGGGTCGTTACGGCCCGACCATGGTAACGGCCCTGGGTGACGGCCCCATTCGCCGGCAGCAGCTTCCGGAGACCAGTAACCCTCCTCATCAGGACCGTATTCTTCAGCTCGCTCAAGTTCATCGGGGTCCTGCGGTGCCATCGACACCGAGGATTCGTCTGACCACCACGGGTCTTCTTCGGTCCGAGACGTCTGACCTACGGGGAAACGGATGCGGCGCTCCAAGTCAGCGGCGACATCGGCGGATCCTAGGGTCCGCCCTAGAGACTGCGCGATCTCGTTGGCTGTACGCAATGGGACCTCGTCATAGTGAGGAACCCGCGAGAGGATTTGGTCACAAAGGACGTCGAGGGCGGGGGAGACCCCGGCTCGCACCTCACACGGGGTGAGCCAGTCATGAGCATCTGTAGGTGCCGGTGGCAGCCCCCACGACATGGCCGTCGCCGGTTCCACGAAAGGTCGGTGCCCCTGTCCGTTGGGCCATCGAGATACTAGGCAGGCGTAGAGAACGCGACCAATATCCGTCACGTCAGCGACTTCGCGGTCCGGCCAAGAGCGAGAAATATCCCCCGGCCGGGGATGCAATGCGGCCCCAATGAGGAGACCACTGATCTTAAGGTTCCCTGTTGAGGTGACCAGGATGGTCCCGGGGCTGATGCGTTCATGGAAGATCCCCTGGGCGTGTAACGGGGCCATAGCATCAGCGATCTCATGGGCGATCCACGCCGCCTCCAGCGCTGACAGCGGGCCGGTTTCTAGCAGCTCCTCGATCAACTTGCCAGGTGCGTATTCACTGACGACCCACGAGGCTGGTTCTCCCGGCCCGGCGACGACAGCGTCAAGGACCCGTAAAAAGCGCGAATCGGTAGCAACAGCGGCGCGCCTAGCAGCGTCAAGGACAGCAGGGGTGCGACGACCATGTGGGGCCAGGGCGTAGATAAGAACCGGGCGGTGCAGCTTAGTGTCGAAGGCCCGCCATGTAAGCGAAGGCTCCGGACATGAAATCTCTTGGTCGAGACGGTAACGCCCGCCCAGAAAAGACCCCGCGGAGAGGTGAGGAAGTTTGTTTATCTCATAGGAGCCCGAGTCATATGGATCGCGGTAGCGGTCGGCGGGGTCTTCGAAAGACACTGCCACCTCCTACCCGATCGATCCGACTGTGCATCCTCAACGATACCGATCCGGGCCTGGAACTCTGGGATTGTCACGCGGTGAGGTCGCGAGTGTCGGTGTGAGAGCTCCGTGCAGAATCGTCACTTGAGGCTGCTTCCTGATCCTGTTGTGCAGGGGTGGCTGGCGTGCTGTCAGAAATGTCATCAAGCTTCGTTGCAGGTTGCTTAGCATCTCGGGCTGCGGTCTCGGTGCCGCGCTGGGAATTTGCCGTCACTTGTCGGATTCTCAGCACCGTCGCGATGATAAGCACCAATGCCGACACGACGATGATGATCCAGCCCACATCATCCATTTGGGTAGCTTTGACGACGAAAGTTGACTGAGAACCCAGGAGCCGTCCCGACGGAGTCGACAGGTGAGCCTGCATCTCAACGACACCGTTTGAACTCGCTTTCGGAGCAAACTTGATGGTTTGCGTTTCTTTGGGCTGTATCGCAACAACCTGGGTGTCTGGGATGTCAATGCGTTGCGGGTTTTCTGAAGTGACTACGACCTTGACATGAACCGTCTGCGCTAGCGAGTTCGTGATCGTGAGTGGGAATTCGTTACGTGACGACGACATCACAAAATGGGATGCCGAGTGCAGGACCAGACCGTTACCGGCAATGACCTCCGACGCCGGGCGCATAACGTCGGTAGCCCACGCCTCCCGGTCCTTGAGTGACGCCGACAGCGTCCGGCTGACAAATTTCGCCGAGGTCAAAGAAGCCGTCTCCGGCGAGGCCCCGACCAAATCTGACCAGCCGTCAGCATCAACGCCCACGTCGTGCTGGATTTGCCACCACGAATCTTTGAGGATCGTGTTTCCGGCATGACTTTCTGGCAGGTGTAGCACTGGCTTAGCCCCGTTGAGAATTGTCGACAGGTTCTGCAGGTGGAGCCAGCCGATGGGAGCAGTGGCCCGAACGTCGTTCACGGTGGTCACGAGGGTGACAGCAGGGATCGACTCACGAGTCATGAGGAGGGCTTGGGACAGCAGCATTCCGCGTCGCTGAGAATCACTGTTTGATTGGGGATGGCCGCCGGTTCGGACCGTGTTGGCCAACCCGATGATCTTCACCCCAAAGTCCTCACGAACCCCCTTACGAACTGATGCTGCGCAAGTCAGTATGACGGAGGGGGAGAGCTCTTTAGCCAAGGTTTTGAGCGACGAATTGTCCAGTTCAGCGGTGGGATCGATGATAGCTAAGGGCAAATGCGCTGCGGGGTTGGAAGGGTCGACGGCGTGCTTAACCGTC
This sequence comes from Cutibacterium sp. 37298, assembly GCF_023838685.1. NCBI lineage: Bacteria > Bacillati > Actinomycetota > Actinomycetes > Propionibacteriales > Propionibacteriaceae > Cutibacterium > Cutibacterium sp. 37298. Next base: position 338,555 of record NZ_JAJNRJ010000001.1, on the reverse strand, counting down.
AGTAAAAGACTGGAGCGTCCTTGCCGGGCGGCCCCGATGACGTCAGCATTTCCGTAGGGCAGGCGATATGCCCGGCCTGACGATAAGAGAGGCTCGACGAGATTGAGCCACTCCTTGGCTTGCTCTTGGCCAGTTCCGGCGACAGTGTGTGAGCCCTTGCCAGCTACCAGATAACCCGACGCCATGGCACGAACTTCGTCGATAAGACTCGGATCAACGAGCACGGTGGCATTGCGGGTATGTGCTGCCTCGGCGAGGGGTTTCAACCGGCGGGTGATGTCATCGGATAGGGATTCGTCGGTGAAGGTACCGTCAATGCGTCGCGAGGGTGGGGCGGACAGCACGATAACAGGGGCCAGATTTGCGCTGGTGTGAGCGTCCGAGAGCACCGTGAGTACCCGTGCTCGTCCGACGGTTCTCCGCGGTTGATTTCCCGGGGACGCCTGTACGTGAACCCCGACTGCATAGACAGCATTTGGCGTCGTCAGACCCATCTGAGCGGGTGTACCGGTGACGGTGAACGACCCGGTGTCTCCTGGCTTAAAGGTCTGGTTGGCCTCGGGGTCCGTGATGTTAAAAATTGACGCCTCTTTCGGCTCGCGGAACCAGCGCATCCCCACTGGCACGGTAGCCGGGGAAGCGAGGAGGTCAGAGAGGTCCCGAGTGTCGTTGATCTCGTCCTGGGAACGCCAAAAAGACGCCTGTACCCACGTCATGGACACCGAGGAGGTGTTCGTGACCGTCCCTTTAATCGTGATGGGAGTTTTGGGATCACCCGTCGGCGGCGTGACGGAGGTAATCGCCACCTTGACTAACTCGGAGGCGGTGCGCGCCTGGGCAGGGGATGATCCCGTCACAACGGTCGCCAAAACTATCAACAGGCCTAGTAGCCAGGCGGCTGGGCGAAGGCGGGAAGGAGAAGGCACGTCTGTCATGGTAGTTGGCCGACCTGCTTCAGCTGTGACCATCAGAAAGGTTTAGCGATCCTGCGTGGCCCACCAGGCCAGCAGTGCGTTTTTCGCCTCGTCGAGAGTATGCGGGCCTTCATCCAGGCGAAGGTTGAGCAGGAATTTGTACGCCTTGCCAACCTCTGGTCCCGGCTTGATATCTAAGGTCGCCATAATTTGCTGGCCGTCGAGGTCGGGTCGAATGGCGGCGAGCTCCTCCTTAGCGGTCAAATTGGCGATGCGCGCCTCAAGATCGTCATAGGCGAATTCCAGCCGCTCGGCTTTGCGCCGATTGCGAGTCGTGCAGTCAGATCGGGTGAGGATATGGAGGCGCTCCAGTTGGTCGCCGGCGTCTCGAACATAACGACGAACCGCCGAGTCAGTCCAACCTTGATCACCGTAGCCGTGGAAGCGCAGGTGCAATTCGACGAGCTTGGATACCTCCTTGACGACCTGGCTGGGGTAGATGAGGGCTTTAAGGCGTTTGCGTGCCATCTTCGCCCCGACGATGTCGTGGTGATGGAAGCTCACCTTGCCGCCGGGCTCGAACTTGCGCGTCGAGGGCTTACCGATGTCGTGCAGCAGGGCCGCCAGACGACCCGTGAGGTCCGGATCGTGGCCGCGACGTTTCTCTAGGTCGATCGACTGGTCCAAAACCGTTAAGGAGTGTTCATAGACATCTTTGTGACGGTGGTGCTCGTCGCGCTCGAGACGCAGTGCGGGGAGTTCGGGGAGTACATAGTCGGCAATCCTCGTAGTCACGAGGAGGTCCAGTCCCTCACGGGGGTGGTCAGTGAGGAGAGTCTTGGAGAGCTCATCGCGAACACGCTCGGCTGAGATGATCTCGATGCGAGAGGCCATGTCGGTCATGGCGGCACGTACCTCGTTCGTGACGGTAAAACCCAGCTGAGAGGTGAAACGTGCCGCCCGCATCATCCGGAGAGGATCGTCACTGAAAGACCGCTCCGGAGGGAAGGGGGTGCGCAAAATTCCCGACACGATGTCGGTCAGGCCTGCGTAAGGATCCGAGAAGGTTCGGGTAGCGGCATGAAGGGCCATCGCATTGACAGTGAAGTCGCGGCGAATAAGGTCATCCTCGAGGGTCTCGCCGTAGACGATCTCGGGCTTGCGTGAGTCCGGATGGTAAGCATCCGCGCGGTAGGTCGTGACCTCAACCACCCAATCGTCAATCTGGGCGCCGATCGTTCCGAAAGCTCGGCCGATATCCCAGGTCGCGTGGGTGTGTTGGCGTAGGATCGCCTCAGTGTCATCGGGGCGGGCATCGGTCGTGAAGTCGAGGTCGTGACCCAGTCGGCCCATAAGGGCGTCGCGAACAGATCCACCAACGAGATACAAATCGTGACCAGCCCGTGCGAAGGCCTCACCTAGTTCGGCCACCAGCGGGATCTGCTCGAAGAGCGTATTGATGCGGTGCTCGAGCAACTGCGGCACAGTCATCCCGGATTCGTCGGGGGTAGGACGCAGGACAGTGGGCAGCGTGGTGGTGCTGTTGATGTTTTTTTCAGGCATGGCGGCAAATAGCCTACGCGACATTGGCGTCGAGACTGGTGGGTAGTAGGAACACCACAGGGTTTATTCAGATCGGTCGTGTCGTAAAGGCTGCCGGGGGCCTGATCAGGACAGCTTACGACCGCGCGAGCTCTGGGCAGCGGTACCGCGAGATTTGCCGATGCGTGCCAGGGTACGCACCCGCGACCACTCGCAGAACAGTGAGAACAGCACGATGCACGCCAGCGTTATCCCAGCTGCCCAGCCGGGTAAATGACGGTACGCGGCCACCCACAGCACGAGGGCAAGAACGCTCAGGGACAGGTAGGCGCGATTTACCATGACCCCGAGTTTACGGGTTGTGACGAAAAGTGCCGACATTATGCATGTCGGGGCGAAGGAGTGAGGATACGGGACCCGAGGCGGGAGAAATGGTCATCGAGATAGGGGAGCCGGTTTCGAGCCACGACATGGTGGCGTGCCATGCTGAGACCATGCGTCCCGATCCGAATGCGCCGGTCGTCGTAGCCGTTGACTCGTTTAAAGGCTCACTGAGCTCTGGGAAAGCTTGTCGAGCAGTCCGGCGAGGGTTTTCTGCGGCTGATCCGGATCGTGAGGTCATCACGATCCCGGTTGCTGATGGTGGGGAGGGGACTGTTGAGGCAGTTCTAGCGGCCGGTTGTCATGCTGTCACCGTCAAGTGTCACGGTGCCACAGGAGACCTCGCGGAAGTCGACTACGCAATGCGTGACCGCCATGCTGTCATTGAAATGGCTACCTGTTGTGGTCTAGAGAGGGCCGACCGGGTATCCGGGCCGCCGACACCCCGGCGTGGCCTCGTGGCATCCAGCCGCGGCCTTGGCGAGGTCATCGCAGCCGCCCTGCGTAAAGGGGCGACCGACATCACCGTTGGGGTCGGTGGGTCAGCATCCACTGATGGCGGCGCAGGAATGTTGGAAGCCTTAGGTGTGCGTCTGCTCGACAAAAATCTCGCGCCAATTTCTCCTGGGGCAGCAGGGTTGACGGAACTCACACGCCTCGACCTATCCGGACTCAATCGAAAATTGTCGGGGGTAGAGCTGACAGTTGCGTGTGACGTCACCTCGCCGTTGCTCGGACCGGAAGGTGCGGCTGCCGTGTTTGGTCCTCAGAAGGGCTTGGACCACGAAGGCATCGCGGTTGCTGAGACCGGTCTGACCAGGCTTGCCGACCTGATGGAACCAGCTATCGGCAGTACTTACCGGGGCGATCCGGGATCCGGTGCCGCCGGTGGAGTTGGTTGGGCGCTTCGCTGTCTGGGAGCTAAATACCGCCCGGGGGCAGCTGCAGTGCTCGGATGGGCCAAAGCAGTGTCAAAAATCTCTGGGGCCGGACTTGTTGTCACTGGCGAGGGTCGACTTGACGGGCAAACCTTGCTAGGCAAGCTTCCCGACACGATCCGCAAGATTGCTCTCGACGCAGGAGTGCCGGTATGGGCGGTGTGTGGGAGGTGCGACCTGCCCGAGGAGAAGCGTCGTGTTTTCGAGCGTATCATCTGCTTGTCCGACATTGAGCCTGATGTTGAGGCATCGATGGCCCAAGCTGGGCCGCTGTTGAGTCGGGCGGTGGAGCAGGCGGTGCGGGAGGAGCTCGGTCGCTGACCCGGTGAACCCGCCGGAAAAGCGTCCGACGTCTGCGGCGTCGAAAACTGTCACGTCCTGGGGGGAGAGGCGAGTTCTCTGCCCACGAAAGGTGTGCCACGTGGTATCTGGCGATGGCCGGGGCCGAGGAAACTTGGGATCGTGATGAAAAGGAAGGCCGGACTGTCGATCAGAAAGCCCTGCGGATCCGAGCCGCGTCGAAGGCGTCCTTACACTCGCGGCGTAGGGCGCGCAGAACATTATTATGCTGGTTGGCGATGCATTTCGTCATGACCTGGAAGGTCATCGTGTCGCCGGTGATGTCGCCGACGCCCAGCACCAGCGGCTTGTCGAGTAGGGTTCCTTCAAATTCGACTTCGAGGTTGTCGAGAACCTTACGGATGACGCGGATCACCTGGTTGGGATCTTCCAGAGCGTGCACGTTGATGTCAGTAAACGAGGTCGTCCAGCCCTGAGTGACATTGCCCACCTTGGTGATCTCACCGTTGCGTAGATACCAGGCTGCGCCATTCCAATCCCGGATCCGCGTCACACGTAGGCCGACATCTTCAACGAGCCCCTCCACTTCATTGATTTTCACCGCGTCACCGACGCCGTACTGGTCCTCGAAGATGATGAAAAGTCCCGCCAGGACATCTTTGACGAGCGTCTGTGCGCCAAAGGCTAGCGCCACGCCAACAATTCCGGCGGAGGTGAGGATGGGGGTGATCTTGAAGCCGATGGTACTGAATCCCGAAAGTAGGGCGACGATGATGATGATCGTCACACCGACATTCGAAAGAAGTCCGCCAACGGTTGCGGTGCGCTGATTTTGTCGATCGATCCTCGCGCCGGTCGCCTCTGCGAGGATGCGACGTGTGCGGCCTGGCATCGTCGCTTCGCGTTTCTCGGAGCGCGACACCATGAGATGAATCGTCCAATCAACGCCCTTGCGGAGCAGCCAACGGGCGATGATCGCTACAGCGATGATGATGGCGATGTGGATAAGTGTGTCCCATGTCCACACGTCGGATTTCAGCGGAGGCATGGTCTCCCTTCGCGGTCGGGTACAGGCGGTGGATGTGCTCTCAGTAACACTTCCACCTTCCCACGTCGGGCAAGAAAACCCCCGCCCCGGACACGCCCGAGCCACCAACGTGACAGGATCGATGTATGAGCGACGAAAACGTCTCCCCAGCAGCACGCCTTCCTGACGGTGATGAGCTAGCGGCTGAGCGACCGCTGGACCCACAAGACCTGCCTGAGCATCTGGCCGAGCCAACGCAGATGCCTTCAACCGGCCCTCAGGTTGCTCAGGCCGTAGTCGAGGCGGTCGGTGGTACACCCCGTGCGGATGGCATGGTAGACGCCGCCGAAGAGGTGCGCATCGATGTTCTGGCTTTTGCTGATGCGCCCGCGCCGGGCTGGTCGACCTGGTCGACGGTGAGTCTGCACGCTGAACCCAATGCCGTCGCTCTCGTTGACGGCACCAGCAGCGACATTCGCGCGGAGCTTATGGTGGTTGGCGCTCCCGGTTCTGACGTCATGGGCAAGGTCCTGGGATCGTGCGCCTTCGCGGTGCTCCGTGATCACTGGTCGATGGCTCCCGGGATCGTCTTCGGCGATGTTGTGTCGATGTACGCGCCGAATTCCACTACCCCGCATCTCATGTGGTGCCATCCCTTCACCACCCCCCAGCTAGACCAGGTGGACATTGGCGACATGAAGGTCCACTGGTTACTTGGCGTACCGATCACCGAGGCTGAGCGTCAGTGGCTGGAGGCCAACGGGTTCGACGCTTTTGTCGAACTTCTTGATGCCAAGGCCGTTAACTACACCGACCTGCAACGCCCGTCGGTGGTCTGACGGACCGGTCAGGCCGACTCTCGCCAAACTACTTCGTTGGGTAGTAGGAGGTGGGGTTGGGGGAGCTCCTGGCCGCGAATCTGCGCGATAGCCATGTCGGCCAAGGCAATTCCCGTTGCCCTGGCATCGCTGCGCACCGTCGACAGCGGAGGATCGTTGAGAGCCGCGATTGGTGCATCGTCGAACCCGACGACACCGACGTCCTGCGGGACCCGTCGACCGACCTCGTTGAGGGCTCGGGTTGCTCCCGCCGCCAGCAGATCTGAGGCCGCGACAACACCGTCGAGGTCCGGGTGAAGCTCAAGGAGTTCCTTCATTGCCCGCTTGCCGGCGGTGAGGGTCCATTCATTGACTGTGGTGTGCCCTAAGGCGGCATTTTTCGCACCTTGGTGGAACCCGTCGAGACGCAGCTGGGTGACCGGGGCCCACGATGGCCCTCCGATAGCGACTAATTTTGATCGACCAGTGGCTACGAGTCGCGCGGTGATAGCCCGGGAACCTCCGACGTTGTCGGTGTCAGCTGAAGGGATGTCAAAGCCCGGAAACGGCGTGGATGAGGTGACGAGGGGAGTATTTGTGGCCATAAGACGCGCGATCAGCGGGTCGTCGTTGCTCATCGCTACCAAAATTGCCGCGTCGAAAGATCCCCCGGCAATCAATGACCCGACCCGCTCAGCGGATCGGGAAGAATCGACGAGGGCTAGCAGCATCTGGTACCCGTGCTCAGAGAGGCGAAGATTCGCTCCCGATGCCATCGGCGACAGAGTTGGCTCACTGTAGAAAACGTCGACTTTTTCGCGGGCTACGAGGACCACAGTGTCGGTGGACTGGACTCGTAGCGACCGTGCTGCTCGATTGGGTACATAACCGGTGATAATGATCGCGTCGGCGACAGCTCGTGCGGTTGCGGGGGCAACGTTGGTGTGGCCGTTGAGAACCCGTGACACTGTGGCATGGGAGACACCGGCGACCCGAGCTACCTCGTGCATAGTGGGTCGGCCTGTTTCCGCACTCATCGACAATCCTCCTCATTATTCCGGTCCACCATCGGTGACGCTCGATTGTGCGACCCCACTTGTCGGAGGTGGGCCACGAGTCGTAATGTACACGTGTACACAGCGATTGGTGGATTCTAGGGCGGTATCCAATACACGCCGGTCGGCAGGCTACGGGTCCACTCGTGGCCCATTTACTCAAGGAAGAGGGTTGACATGATCACACGCCGTACTCGTCGGATGGCCTCTGTTGCTGCGATCGTCGCCGGAACACTCGTGCTCGGCGCCTGTGGTAGTTCCTCGGGGGGATCCTGGTCGTCCGGTAAGGCTGCGTCGCAGTCCGCGGCAGCTTCCGGCCCGGTCACCATCAAGTACTTGCACCGTTTGCCCGACGGGGAAGGGATGACGAAGGTCGCTGATATCGTCAAAAAGTGGAACTCGGAGCATCCTGACATCAAGGTTGAAGCCACGAAATTCCCGGGCAAGGCCAATGAGCTCATGCCCAAGCTGGAGGCTGACGTAAAGGCTGGGACTGCCCCCTGTCTGGTCCAGTCGGGATATTCCGAGGTCCCAGACATGTACGTCAAGGGCTTGGTGCAGGACGTCACCAACGAGGCTGAGAAATATAAAGGCCATTTCTCGGGTGCCTGCGGGCAGATGTCTGTTGGCGGCAAGGTCGTTGGTCTGCCCCAAGACACTGGCCCACTGGTGTACGTCTACAATGAGGCCGAGTTTAAGAAGCTTGGCATTGGGGTTCCGAAGACCTCTTCTGAGTTGCTTTCCTCCGCCAAGAAGGCTGCTGCTAAGGGCAAGTACATCCTCGGATTTGAGCCCGATGAAGCCCAGAATTGGCTATCCGCTCAGGCTGCTGCTGCGGGCGCTGTGTGGTACTCCGCCGAAGGCGATAAGTGGAAGGTTGATACCAACGGCGACAAGAGCAAAGTTGTTGCCGATTTCTGGCAGAAAGCCCTCGACGACAAGAGCGCTGTCACTGACGCCCGTTGGAGCGACGCGTACACGAAAGACCTTGTCAGCGGGAAACTCATCGGCAATATCGTTGCTGCTTGGGAGACTGGCTTCATGCTGGACGCCCTCGATAAGACCAGCTACAACGGTCAGTGGCGCATCGTCCAGCTGCCATCTTTCGGCGGATCAGACATGACTGGACCTGACGGCGGCTCCGGTGTCGCCGTCGTCAAGGGCTGCAAGTACCCCGCTCAGGCGATGCAGTTCAACGACTGGTTCAACACTCAAGTCAACGACCTCGCTACCCAAGGTTTGGTCCCCGCCGCTAAGGGGCAGGTGACTACTCCTGAGAAGATGAAGAAGCAGTTTGGTGGCCAAGACGTCATGGCCGAGCTTGCTAAGGCAAATGAGAGGCTCGCCCCGAAGTTCGGGTATATCCCTGGCTTCACTGTCGTGGGCACGAAGATGAACGAGAAAGGTGCTGGTGCCGCTGCCGGCAAGGCTAAGGTCGGTGACATCTTCCAGACTGCGCAAGACACCTCGGTCCAGGCGCTTAAGGACGCTGGACTCCCCGTGAACGGGTGATTTTCACGCAAGGTGGTCGGCTCCGGGTTGGGCGAGGGTAGCGGCGTGCGCAGTCCGGACCGATCATTTTTGCCGATTTGGGGTCTCCTATGGCTCAGGAGGCCCCAAAGCCCACCTCGACTGACAGTTTTGATCTGTCATTGACGCAGTCCGCGGCGATCGCCAAGGTCGCCGAACGGTGCGGGAAGATCCGCACCGTGACAATTCTTCACAGGAGACGGCATGTCCTCATCCACGATGGCTAGTCGCAAGGCCAGACACGAGGCGCTAACTGGCTGGTTATTCGCACTGCCATTCACCATCGTCTTCATCATCGTGTTCGTTGCTCCCATCATTGAGAGCATCCGGGCTGGGTTCCACAAGCAGGTTGCCGAGGGAGGCGGCCTTTATGGCGGAGGCCGGACAGTGGAGAAATTTGTCGGTCTAGAGAACTTCCAGGACGTATGCACGAATCCAGCCTTCTGGCACGGCATCGGTCGCGTCATGCTATTCGGGGTCTTCCAAATCCCGATCATGATCCTTGCTGCACTGTTCCTCGCTCTGGTTATTGACTCGTACTTGGTGCGCCATCTCGGGTTCTGGCGCCTTTCGTACTTCTTGCCCTACGCGATCCCAGGGCTTGTGGCCGCGATTATGTGGACCTACCTCTACGTGCCCGAGATTTCCCCTTTCGCGGGACATTTGAGCTTCAGTCTCTTAAGTTCTCACGTCATCCTCGCATCAATGGCCAATATGACGACGTGGACCTTTACCGGTTACAACATGTTGATCTTCTTAGCTGCCCTACAGGCGATTCCATCGGATCTCTACGAGGCTGCACGTATCGACGGCGCCTCCGGTTGGGAGATCATGACGAAAATTAAGATCCCAATGGTTCGAGGCGCGGCTATGTTGGCAGTCCTACTGTCCATCATTGGTACTGTGCAATTGTTCAACGAGCCGACCGTTTTGGCCACCGTCGCGACTTGGATGCCGCGTGATTACACGCCCATGATGATGGCTTACAACACTATGAACGGAAATATCAGCCCGAGCGGGGCCGGTCCGGCCTCGGCGGTGTCCATCATGATGGCCTTGGTCGCTGGGGTGCTCGCAATGATCTACGCCCTGGTCCAGAGGAAGGCGGACTGACATGGCGCACGGCAAGACCGCCGTCACCAAGGATGGCATCCCTTACCGCCCCTCATTGGATGGTCTCCCTCCTCGATCGATTGCCCCCTCCAAGGCGGCCCGGACAATCACATTGGTGATCTTGGCCGTTGTAGCTTGCTACTTTTTGCTGCCTATCATCTGGCTGGTCATCGCGTCTACCAAGAACAACACCGATCTGGTGAGCACTTCTGGGTTCGCCTTCGGCGAGTTCAACTGGGCCGCCAACTGGCATTCTCTCATGGCCTGGACCAAGGGGATGTTTCCGAGGTGGGTGCTCAACTCATTGCTGTACTCAACGGTGTCAGGAGTCGTTGGGACGCTTATCTCTGTCTCCTGTGGATATGCGATATCTAAATTCCGGTTCCCGGGGCGCCGAGTGTTGCTCGTCGTCATCATGATTGGCCTGCTCATGCCGGTGGCGTTGCTTACCGTTCCGTTGTACTTGCTGTTTATCAAGATGCACCTGGTCAACACCATGTGGGCAATGATCATCCCATCGATGGTCAGCCCGTTTGGGGTGTTCCTCGGCAATGTCTACGCCGATTCGTCGGTGCCAACGGAGCTCCTCGAAGCCGCCCGTATTGACGGGGCGGGAGAGCTCCGGATCTTCTCCACTATGGTGCTGCGTCTGCTGGCTCCGGCCATGGTGACGATCTTTCTGTTCATTTTCGTTGCGACGTGGAACAATTTCTTGCTACCGCTGATGATGATCACTGATGAGAATTTGCAGCCGGTGACTCAGGGACTGTACGGCATGATGGCCTATTTCGCTCCGGACAAGGGCGCTGTGATGCTCGCTTCCGTCATCGGAGTGGTCCCGTTGGTGATTTTGTTCCTCGTCCTCCAGCGTTACTGGCAGTCCGGACTTGCTGCTGGAGCTGTCAAGGGGTGATGTCCCACACGTCAGGTGTGCATGGACTCACGCTACGTAGGTGTTTGTCGGGGCGGGTTTCCCCATTCTCGGTGGCCGTGCTCGGTGTGCAATTCCGACGGAACATCGTGCCCCCGAAACGGTCCGTGTCCCGAGTTTTCCTCCTCTCCGTGCACAAAAACGTCGGGCCGGTCACTGTCAATGCAGTGCCCGGCCCGACGTGTCGTCGTGGCGATGGAAATCATTCGGCGGCGCTGGGACGAGTCATGTCGGCGGGGACGACCCACTTATCGAAATCCTCCTCGCTCATGCCGCCGACCGTCAGAGCGGACTCCCGCAGGCTGATGCCCTTATGGTGAGCGTTCTTAGCGATCTTCGAAGCCAGGTCGTAACCGATGTGACGGTTGAGGGCCGTGACCTGCATGAGGTTCTTGTCGAGGTTCTCCTTGATTTTGTCGGGGTTTGGCTCGATGCCGTAGGCGCAATGCTTATCGAAGCTGATGCACGAATCGGCGATAAGGCGGATCGACTCCAGGCAGGCATGGGCCATGACGGGCTTGAACACGTTGAGCTGGAAGTTGCCTTGAGAACCGGCAAAGCCGACTGTCGCGTCGTTACCGAACACGCGGGTGGCGACCATCGTCATGGCCTCGCACTGGGTCGGATTGACTTTGCCAGGCATGATCGAAGAGCCGGGCTCGTTTTCGGGGATCAGGAGTTCGCCGATACCGTTGCGGGGGCCGGAAGCGTACCAGCGGACGTCATTGGCAATCTTCATGAGGGCGTCGGCGAGGACACGCAGCGACCCCGAAACTTGCACTAGGGCGTCGTGGGCGCTTAGCGCGGCGAAAAGGTTGTCGGCCTGCTTGAACTCAATGCCAGTCTCCTCGGTCGCGTGCTTAGCGACGGTCGGGCCGAAATTAGGGTGGGCGTTGAGGCCGGTGCCGACGGCGGTGCCGCCGATGGCTAGTTCACGGGCGCGTGAATCGGCATAGCGGATGCCGTCGAGGGCGAAATCGATTTGGGCGACCCAGCCACTAATGACCTGGCCGAGACGGATCGGCGTTGCGTCCTGCAGGTGGGTGCGGCCGACCATCACGACGTCGTCGTACTTTTTGGCCTTCTCGTCGAGAGTGTCGCGAAGCTGCTGGACGGCGGGGTAGAGGCGCTCAGTGAGGGCACACACGACGGCGATATGCATGGCCGTCGGGAAGGTGTCGTTGGAGGATTGGCCACGATTGACGTGGTCGTTGGGGTGGACGGGCTTCTTCGACCCGCGTTCGCCACCGGCCAACTCAATCGCACGGTTGCTGATGACCTCGTTGGTGTTCATGTTGGACTGGGTGCCCGAACCGGTCTGGAAGACCACCAGCGGGAACTCGTCATCGAGTTTTCCGGCGATGACCTCGTCGGCGGCCTGGACGATGAGGTCGGCAACGTCGCCCGGCAACTCACCCAGTTCCTTGTTGGCTAGTGCCGCGGACTTCTTGAGAGTTCCGAGAGCACGGATCATATCTCGGCCCCAAACGAAGGTGTCACGGCCGATCTCGAAGTTGTGGAGGGAACGCTGTGTCTGGGCTCCCCAGTAATGCTCGGCGGGTACTTCGACCTCGCCCATGCTGTCTTTCTCAATGCGCATCTCTGCCATGTCGCAAGCCTACTTTGCACGGGGATGTCACAGGTGGCGGGGTGGTGGGATTTTTGGTCAGGGAGGTCGCGGACACATAGGGGGAGGGTGCGGCCAGGGATTCGGTCTATGAGGCTGTGAGCTTGGGCTTGCGAGATGCGGGCGGCGCCTTAAGGAACCTGTGGACAACTCCAATAGTTTCCGCGGTAGTTATCCACAGATGTCGAATTGGGTGACGAAAATACCCGGCTTCAAACGACAACTGAAGATATGGAGTTAGTTGACATTCTGGAGGCCAACGGTGGTGTGGCCAAAATCAGTTCAGTGGGACGAGTCGCTCGGCAGGCGCGGCGGGCAGCACGGGAAGGCTACGTTATTAGACCTCTGCCTAGAATCGTCATGACTGCTATGGCCGCTAGGCACCCAGAGGCGTGGATGCGAGCCGTTAGGTTGTGGCGCCCGAGCGCGATCTTCACTGGCAGAGCTGCTTTGTACCTGGCGGGGATGAGAGACCTCAAGATGACCGAGATTGACGTCATCGTCCCACATTCGATGCCCCGGTGCTCGCGTCGGCCATGGCTAAGGTTCCATCGCGCTGGGAGCGAGCCCGTCATTGAGGACCGGTACGGTGTGCGTACTATCTGTGCCTACACGTGCTTTTGGTTGGCGTTGCGTGGGGACTGGGAGGCCGCCACGGAATGCCTTCGGAAAGGCTACGTGGCTACCGAAGACCTTCGCGGAGTTCGCCCTAAGGTGGCAAGGAAGGCTCCATCCAGCGTTGTCAGAAGAGTGTTGCGGCAGTTGTTAGACCGTCCATGGTCTGTCGCTGAACGGGAGATTCATGCGTTGTTCCGCCGCCACCGGATCAGTGGATGGAAGGCAAACGAGAGGTTGTGGATTGACGGGAACGTCATCTTCCCGGACCTCTGGTTTAAGAAGGAGAACGTGGTCGTCGAGGTCGATAGCTACGCCTTTCACGGGAGGCCGGCAGATTACGAGGCGACGGCTAGGCGCCACGCGCTGTTGGTTGGAGCTGGATTGCGCGTCATTCGGGTCACGCCGAATATGATTCGGGATAATCCGGAGCTGGTACTCGACACCGTCAGGTCAGCGCTCTGGGGCCGCCATAGGGGTGTGGTTGCAGCGGCATGAAGCGGCAAGTCGGGTCTGTGGCCAGGTGCATGCCGCTTGTGTTGGGGTCCGTCTTTTTGTCGGATCCGGGCGTTGCACGATTGCGAAAAATGTCAGCACGCTGGGGTTTGGGGCTGGATCATGCCCGGTCCGCCGGAGGCCAGACATATTTTGCTGTTCTTCTCGACGGGACCGCGAATGAGTGGGTTCTCCGATTACCGCCGTGCTAATTCAGTCATTGTTGCGCGAAGAGGGAAGACGTGGATAGGCACGAACCGTTGTATTCGGGGACCTCGTGCAGGCTTGTCGTAGCTGATTCACGGGTCATGGAAATAGCTGCCGATCCGCCTCGGTTGTCGTCGAATCGGCTGCCGCGGACGATTTTTGCCGGGGCAGCGGTTGAGGCGGCTTTCTGAGTGACAACAGGAGCCGGGGCTGTGGTTTTTATCGGTGGGGCGGGTGCCGGAACACGGGAGGCAGGCTTGGTCGCCGGCTCGATTTCAGGCCGAGAGATCTCAGGCCGGAGGGATTCGGGGTCGTGAAAACTCACGGAATCCGGAGGCTGATGGGAGGGGCGCGGTGCATAAGCATGATGCTGCGAAGACCCTAGTTCCGGGGATGGGTGATGTTGCTGAGGTTGCGCGGGTTCAATGTGCTTACCGGGCTCATCAACGTTGCTGGGCAACGCATCGGTCAGAGCAGCGAAGGAGCCACCGAACAGGCCCTTGTCCGGAGAGGCGGAGAAGCTGTCGGCCCTGTTTGCTGATGATCGAGGTCTACGTTCAATGACCTTCTTGTCGTCTGTGGGGTTGGCGTTCAGGTTCCCCAGGTTTTGCTTGTCCGAGGTGGACTCGTGGTGCTCGCCGTTTTTGACTCGTTTGGCCTGGGCCTTCTGCCTTTGAACGACCCACATGATGATCGTCATGACCAGCACCAAGCTGAGGAGCGCACCCAAGGCGCTATGCCGTATAACGACGATGAGGGCGAAGAAGAAGAGGATTGCCCAGGTGTGCGTGCTAGCTTGCGATTTCTTGCCTGAGGTGCCGTTACTACCGGTGACCATGTCGCTAGGATATGTGATTGATGCGTCGCCCTGACGGACGGGTAGAAATGGAAAAGGATCATCTTAAGTGACCGGATGTTGCCCTACCCGCGCGCGGACTCGAACTGATTCCTAGGATTACCCACATGACACACGATCCCGTGGCACAAACGGCTCCTCACAAGGTCGTCATCATGGCGCGTGGTTTGGGAACGCGGATGCGCAAATCTGTCGAGGGAGTCTCCCTTACGGCAGACCAAGCAGCTGCTGCTTCAGCCGGCGTCAAGGCAATGATCAGTCTTGATGATCGTCCATTTCTCGACTACGTCATCTCAGCGCTAGCCGACGCTGGCTTTGACGAATTTTGTCTGGTGATCGGCCCTGAACACAACGTAATCCGGGACTACTACGACTCATGCGAAAAATCGCGGTTGTCGATTGTCTATGCGGTCCAGGAGCATCCTCTGGGTACTGCGGACGCCGTCGCAGCCGCCGAGGAATTTGCCGGTGATGACCGTGTGCTGGTTGTGAACTCTGATAATTTTTACCCGGAGGACGCGGTCGCCAGGCTTCGCGAGGTTCCCGCCTCAGGAACCCTAGGTTTCACGAAGCGCGCCATGATCGCGCAGTCCAACATCGATCCTGAGCGCATTCGTGCCTTCGCCCTGCTGGATTCTGATGATTCAGGTCAACTTACGGATATCATCGAGAAGCCGGACCCCCACATCGTTGATGCTGCCGGAGAGACTGCGCTGGTGTCGATGAACTGTTTCCTTCTTACCCCGAGAATCTTCGAGGCGTGCCGCTCGATCGACAAGTCGGAGCGCGGGGAGTACGAGATTGTCGATGCAGTGCGCTGGATGGTAGAGCATGGCGAGCATTTTGATGTCGTTCCGGTCGAGTCGGGAGTTCTCGACATGTCGAACCGCGGCGACATTACGTCTGTAGTGGAGGCTCTCAGCAGCCGTGAGGTGAAACTGTGACACGCTGGTTCGTTCCGGGACGGATAGAGGTCCTCGGCAAGCACACTGACTACGCTGGCGGGTCCACGCTGGTGGCTGCCGTGGATCGCGGGGTGACGATTTCAATCGAGCCGGGTGACAGTGGGATAGCGGTGTCGACGGACGCCGCTCCCGGTGAGCTGTCCTTAGCCGCGGGTCATGATCCAAAATTGCCGGCTGGTCACTGGGGTAGGTACGCACAAGCCGTTGTTGACCGTTTGGCGGCAAATTTTGGTGATTTGGCCCCCGCCAGGATTCGGCTCACTTCCGACCTGCCGTTAGCCAGTGGGATGAGTTCCTCCTCTGCCCTCATCAGCGCGATCGTGTTGGGCCTGGCTGATTTCAATGGGCTGCCTGATACCCGCACCTGGCAGGACAACATCACCGACGATGCCGATCTCGCCGGGTATCTGGCCTGTCATGAGAACGGTATGACTTTCAAGAACCTGGTAGGGGCCGCAGGTGTGGGCACTTTTGGCGGTTCAGAGGACCACACCGCAATGGTGTGCAGTAAGGACGGGCAGCTCGGTCAATTTCGCTTCTGCCCGATTCGATTGCAGCAACGGGTCCCATTCCCTGAAGACATGTCCTTTGTCGTCATCGTTTCTGGGGTTGCGGCCGAGAAGACTGGAGCTGCTCGTGACCTTTACAACGCGGCATCGTTGGCGACGCGCGAGATCATCGAACGGTGGAATTCGACCACAGGTCGTGAGGACGCTGTCCTCGGGGATGCCCTAGTGACCGACCCTAATGCTGAGAAGTTGCACGAGGTGGTGAGCGATCGCGCCGATCTCACTCGGCGCCTCGATCACTTCCTTACCGAGTCTGAAAGCATCATTCCAGAAGCGTCGAAAGCACTGGCGTGTGGCGACCTCGAAAGATTCGGTCGAATGGCTGACGAGTCGCAGCGTGCGGCCGAGGATCTTCTTGGCAATCAAGTGCCACAGACATCGGCTCTCGCGCGCATCGCTCGCGAACTTGGAGCGACTGGGGCCACCTCGTTCGGGGCAGGGTTCGGTGGCTCGGTGTGGGCTCTCGTGCCTAATGCCGAGGCTCCGGAGTTCGCTAGTATGTGGCTCGGTAAGTACCGCGACGAGTACCCGGAGGAGGCTGGAGAGGCCGTTACCGTGGTCACACGTCCGGGGCCCTCCGCCCGGCGCCTGGACTGATTCGTTCGGCAGCCCGCTCATCGTATTCCTGCTATCGCGCAGGAGCGATGAGCGCAGTTGCCATGGGGCTGGGTTTTACGAACCATGAAGGCTTTTTCGACCTAACCTGTGAGCCATGGCGGACGAAATAGAATTTGGCACCGGCGGCTGGCGAGCCATCATCGCAGACACGTTTACTCGCTTAAATGTTGAGCGGGTCGCTCAGGCGCTTGCCGACCGTATACACGACGAAAATCAGGAACATCGCCCTGTCGTCATCGGATACGACCAGCGCTTCCTTTCCCCAGAATTCGCTTGGTGGGCAGCGGAGGTACTCGCCGGTAACGACATCGTCGTGAGAATCATCGACCGGCCTGCTCCGACCCCGATGATCATGTGGACCGTTCGGGACATCGGCTGTGCCTACGGTATGGCGGTGACCGCCTCCCACAACCCTGCCACTTATAACGGTCTCAAGGTGTTCACGGAGGGTGGCCGTGATGCCAAGGTCGAGATCACCGAACCCATTCAGCACCGCGCCAATTCCATCAGCCCAAAGGACATTAGGCGCATGCACCGCACTGATGCCCTTCGTGACGGTGTAATTGAGGTGCAGACATCAATGAACTGGTACATCGACGCGATCCTTGATCACGTCGATCTGGAGGCCATCCGTCACGCTCACCTCAAGGTCGTCCTCGACCCCATGTTTGGCGTTTCCCGCACCTGCCTCCAGACCATCCTTATGACGGCCCGGTGCGACGTCGATACTATTCACGAACGTCGCGACACCCTCTTTGGTGGGCGCCTTCCTTCTCCGAATTCGCGAACCCTCCAGACTCTGGCCCAGGAGGTTGTCGAGCGTGGAGCCGATATCGGCATTGCCACTGATGGTGACGCAGACCGCCTCGGTATCATTGATGACCAGGGGCATTTCTTGCATCCCAACCAGATCCTCGTGTTGCTGTACACCTACCTTCTGGAGGACAAGGGATGGCAGGGGCCCTGCGTGCGTAACCTCGCGACGACCCACCTGCTTGACCGTGTCGCCGAGGCCCACGGGCAGACCTGTTACGAGGTACCGGTCGGATTTAAGTGGGTGTCGTCCAAGATGGCCGAGACCAACGCCGTCATCGGTGGTGAGTCCTCCGGTGGTTTGACCGTCCAGGGGCATATTGCAGGTAAGGATGGTGTCTATGCCGGTACCCTGCTGGTGGAAATGATCGCCAAGCGGGATAAGAAGCTTTCGCAGATCTACGCCGACATCGAGGAGCGTTACGGTCGTCTAGAGATGGTGGAGGACGACTTCTCCTTCGCCCCTGAGGACAAGGAGTACCTCAAGAGGCGTATCTACCAGGACAAGGACCTGCCCGACTTCGGCCTAGAGGTCGATCACATCAGCGACATGGACGGGGTGAAGGTCTATTTCGCTAACGGTGGGTGGATCATTGTTCGGTTTTCTGGCACGGAGCCTCTCCTGCGGGTTTTTTGCGAGATGCCTGTCGCGCAGATGGCTCGCGAATGCATCGACAAGGTCGTGAAGCACTACCACTTCGAGTGAGTAACCAGCGCTGCTCTCCTCACACGTCCTGTCCGGTTGGGGAGAGCAGCAACCTGGTGACGATTTCTCCCGATCGGAGCATGGTCCCGGCCCTCACGTGGTCGGTTCCCAACCGAATCGGGGATTTTAGTAATACGAGGCATACGGCGGCGCGTAGTGGTTGGGCAATACTCTCCTCCAGCCATTGCACGATGACGAGCTTGGGCTCGTCACTGCCCGACCCAGCACCGATTCACGCGTTTGGAAATGGCGCAAGTGATCTCGTAGCTAATGGTTCCGAGGAGTTCGGCCATGTCATCAGCGGTCAGAGTTTCGTCCCCCTGGGTTCCAATGAGTACCACCTCATCTCCCACTGTGACGTTCGAATCGGGGCCAAGATCAACCATGAATTGGTCCATGCAGATCCGACCGACGATGGGATGAACGGACCCTCTAATGAGGACGTATCCTTTATTTGACAGCCCTCGGGACAGTCCGTCGGCGTAACCGACTGGGACGGTGGCGATTTTTGTCGTTTCGCTGGCGGTCCATGTTCTGCCGTAGCCGATGGTATCACCCACACTGACAGTTTTAACGAAGGTGACGTGGCTGATCCAGGACAGGGCAGGGTGTAGGTCGGCACGGTCGGCGTGAGGGTTGGGATCGTATCCGTACCCAACGATGCCGGCGCGCACCATGGAGGTTTTCCCCAGATCGTGCCCGAGGATGGCGCCGGAATTGGCCAGGTGCACAAGGGGGAACGGCCCACGATGTGTTTCTACCAGCGAGACAGCAGTCATGAAAGTGTCGATCTCGCGGCGGGTGAACTCCGCCCCCTCCGGCACATCGCTGATGGGCAGGTGAGTGAAGACGCCTTCGACTTCGACGCCTTTGGCGCGGTCAGCGGCAGCAGTGAGTTCAGCAAGGCGTTCAGGACACAGCCCGATGCGTCCCATGCCGCTATCAACAGCGATATGAATCTTGGCAGTGACTCCTAGTCGTACAGCGGCTTTGCTTACCGCCTCCAGGGTGTCGAAATCCACCACGGTGAGACGAATCCCGGACGTAATGGCTGCATCCATGTCCCAAGGATCGGCGGGGGAGAGTTTGAGTATGGGCAGGGTGATGCCGGCTTCAACCAGCTCTTGGCCTTCAGCGACCGTGGCGACGGCGAGCCAGTCGGCATACCGGTGTTTTTCGACATAACGCGAGACTTCGACTGCCCCATGTCCATAGGCGTCGGCCTTGACGGCAAAGAGGACCTTTCGGTCGCCTGCGCGTTTCCTCACGACGGCGAGGTTTGCAGCGATGGCAGATAGATCAATAATGGCGTGAGAAGGCGATGGACAACGTGGCATGTGTCATAACTCCTGTGAACTGTCAGAAATAGCGAAGCGCCGGGTTGGTCCGGTGCCGGGCCGGGTTGAGCAGGGCCGGGACGCTTCGGAGAAAGGCTGGGGACATTGGCTGAGAAGCGGCGAGTAGGGGATAGAAAAGTAAAACCTGAGGATTGAGGGTCGGTAGTAGAGAACTGCGGCGCAGGCACGGCGTTCAGGTGGGACCGTGCCTGACGATTATCGTCACTTAGCTATCTCCCTTCGGATGGGCCTCGTCGGTGCCTACGTCGTCATGGGTGGCGTGGTGGCGGTCGAAGAACCAGCCGACGCCGAGGATGACAAACCATATTGGTGTGAGGGCCAGAGCTCGCGCAGTGTCGGCTTCCTGGGCCAGCAACACGAGGATGAACACGAAGAACACCAACACGGCCCAGCACATGCCGCGACCTCCAGGCATGGGGTACTTCGATGCAGCATGGGCTGCGGGAGCAACCCTGCGGTATTTCATGTAGCTGATGACGATCATGCTCCAGACGAAGATGAATAGTACCGACGAAATTGTCGTCACGAGGGTGAATGCCTCGACAAACGACTCTGATGAGGCTAGGAGCAGTGCCGTGCTCAGGACCAGGACAGTGATGACGAGGCCCCAGCGGGGGACGCCGTTCTTACTGAGTCGGCCGAAAACCTTCGGCGCCATGCGCTTGTGAGCGAGTCCGAAAAGCATTCTTGAGATGGAGTAAATCCCAGAGTTAGACGACGAGGCTGCCGATGTCAGGACGACGAAATTCATCACGCTAGCTGCACCAGCGAATCCAACTAGCCCGAGAACCTGCACGAACGGGGAGGAATCTGCCCGGACCTCGTCCCACGGAACGACAGTCATGATTGCGAGCAGGGCACCGACATAAAAGATGAGGATTCGAGCGGGGACGGCGCTGATAGCCCGAGGCAGGGTCTTCTCGGGATTCCGTGTCTCGGCGGCGGTAGTCCCGATGAGCTCGATTCCCACAAACGCGAATGCTGCCATCTGAAAACCAGCGAAGAACCCACTCCAGTCGTTGGGCATGAAACCGCCACGGTTCCACAGGTTGGCTACGGATGCCATGCTTCCCGACGGAAACTGTAACTTCATGACCGCCAGCACGATGGCGAGGACGATGAGGGAAATAATCGCGATGATCTTGATGAGCGCAAACCAGAATTCTAACTCTCCAAACATCCTTACGGTGAGCAGATTTAAACAGAGTAGGAGAAACAATGTGGCGGCTGCGAGCAGAGCTGCAGTCCCTCTATTCTTAACCCAGAAGTCCCAATAGGTTGTAATTCCAATGAGCTCGGCCATACCGGTGACGATCCAACAAAGCCAATACGTCCACCCTAGAAAGAATCCAGCCCAGGGGCCGACCAGGTCAGCTGCGAAGTCTTGGAAACTCTTGTAGTCGAGGTTGTACATGAGCAACTCGCCCATAGCCCTGACGACGAAGTAGAGCATGGTGCCGATGATGAGGTACGACACGATGATGCTGGGGCCGGCGGCGCGGATGGCTTTGCCAGAGCCTAGGAACAGTCCGGTTCCGATAGCCCCGCCGATGGCGATGAGCTGGATGTGGCGGTTGTTCAGGTTGCGATGCAGATGGGCCTGTGGGTGGTGGCTGGATGGCGACGATCCAGCTTCCTGTGCGGTTAAACCGTGGTGCTCGTTTGACGCCAATGCGTGCGGGTGCCGCTCCCCGTCTGGAATCCGGTTAAAACCAGTCGTATCAATCGCCTCCTAAAAACGATCACCAAGATCGGGGGCGCGCGATGAGGCTGAATCGACGATGACTCAACTTGCCGCGACGCGATTTATTGCAGTGTAACACCGGTGGGTTTACGTGCGACGGATTTGATATATGGTCGGGGCAGGATAATGGTAATCTAAGGAGGATTCACGGCTGTCTGTGCGAACATGTCCATGAAATTTTCGCGCAGGTGTTGACCGATGTGTAACGGGGCGCTGAGGTGGTCGAGCCAGCATGTTGCAGTGCGCAGTCAACCGCGTCACCTCGGTTCACGTGAAAATCCCCGAGCCCCGGCCCGGCGAGCATGTGGCGTGTCTGCGACGCCGGGGGTGACGGTAAAATTAGCGCAGCGCCTCTTTACGCTGTTCGTGGCGGTGGTGCACGAAGTACATCGATCCGATGAACGCGAACCAGATCGGGGTGATGAGCACTGCGATCCGAGTGGTTGGGTCCAAGGTAAGAATGACCAGGCTGATGGTGAAGAAGGCCAGCACAACCCAGCACATGGGGACGCCACCAGGCATCTTGTAGATGGACTCTTCGTGGAGCTGTGGGCGTTTGCGGCGGTACACGATGTAGCACACAACGATGAGTGACCAGGTGAAAAGGAACAGCAGGGCGGCAACTGTCGTCACCAGGGCGAAGGCCTGCATGATCGAATCCGAGGTGTAGAGGGAAGTGATGCCGTTTAGCAGCAGCAGGCACGAAGCGACAAGTGCGTTGCGCGGCACGTTGTTACTCGACAGTTTTCGGAACCGCGAGGGAGCCTGACCGTCGAGAGCTAAGCCATACATCATTCGTGAGGTCGAATACAGACCAGAGTTATCCGAGGACGCCGCAGCGGTAAGCAGGACGAAGTTCATCACACTGGCGGCCGCGCCGAATCCCGCCAAGCCGAACAGCGACACGAAGGGGCTCACCCCGGGCACGACTTTGCGCCACGGAATGACAGCGGTAATAGCAAGCAGGGCGAACACGTAGAACAGGGCAAGCCGCACCGGGATGGCATTGATCGCCTTTGGGAGAGTGGTGCAAGGATCCTTAGTTTCAGCGGCAGCAGTACCAACGAGTTCGATACCAACGAAGGCGAAGAACGCGATTTGGAAGCCACCAAGGAAGCCCATCAGGCCGTTGGGGAAGAAACCGCCATCATTCCACAGGTTGGCGATAGTAGCGGGGTCACCGTCAGGGGAGACGAAACGGCTTGCCAACAGCGCGATGGCGACAATGACCAGTGCGCCGACTGCGATGAGCTTGATGAGGGCGAACCAGAATTCGGCTTCACCAAAAAACTGCACGGCAATGATGTTGAGGGCGAGGAGGGCAGCGGCCAGGGCGGTTGCGGGTAGCCACTTCGGGATATTTGGCCACCAATATTGGAAGTAGGCGGTAATAGCGGCCATGTCGCCCATGGCGGCCACGATCCACGAGAACCAATACGTCCAGCCGGCGATAAAACCACCAGCTGGGCCAAGTAGATCCTCAGCGATATCTCGGAAAGACTTGTAGTTGAGATTGGACAGCAGCATCTCACCGAGGGCTCGCATCATGAAGTAGAGGAAAAACCCAATGAGAGCGTAGATGAGAGCACTAGACGGGCCAGCAAGGTGGATGGTGCTGCTGGATCCCATGAACATTCCGGTGCCGATGGCACCGCCCAAAGCAATGAGCTGTAGGTGACGGTTGGTCAGCCCGCGTTGTAGCTCGCGCTCCTCTGTGGGGCTTTCCAGGTCGAGAGTGGCTGGCGGTTTCTTCACGGGTCTGGCCAAGGCGCTGCGGCGCGGTGCGTCGACGGACTGCGTTTCTCGTGCACTCACAGGAACTCCTTTGTTCGGTGAAGGTGGTGACGGTCGCCTCATAGGCGATGGGGAGTGGCCGCTGCCTTCCACACAGCAGAGGAGGTGGCGGTGGCGAGTAAACCGGCATAGGTAGGCCAGAACCTCACTTCGGTGCCGATCTCGACGGATTCGGAAGAATCAGTCATATCAACGATGAGGTGATCCGAACTGGCTCCCAGCACGATGTGGCCGGGGTCGACGGGCGCCAGATCGGACGGATTGACGTCCTGACGCCCGAGATTACAGATGGCACGCAGTCGAATACCGCGATCAGTGAAGGTGACATGTTGACCGAATGCGTCCTCACCGGTGCGTCCCAGCGGAATCGACGGCTTGCGCTCGAGCTCGATGATCTCGGCGACGACCTCGACGGTGTCTTGACGAGTTTGCGGCCATGGTGACCGATCCAAGGTGTTGCGCCCCAGAATGATGGCTTCACCAATGCGCAGATTGTTGATTTCGGACGGCATGGCACCACTCATCATGAGCGGAAGATTTGCCGAGTTCCCGCCTGAGATAAGACCCAACTCAAGGCCGGTGGCCGCGCGCGCCATATCGCGTAGCTGGACTAGGCGAGTCATATTTTCGATGCTCGGTTGGACTCCGCCGTAGCAGGCCAGGTTGGTACCGACCCCCTTAACGTCGATGCCGGGCAGGGCGGCTGCCGAGGAGACAACATCGACGAGATGGTCGGGCCACACTCCCTCACGCAGATCACTGACATCGACCATGACGATGACTCCGTGGTGGGTTCCGGCCCGGACAGCAGCCTCCGATAAGGCGGTCATCGTCGTGAGGGAGGAGTTGAGAGAAATGTCGGCGAGCTGAACAGTGTCGTCAATGTCGTGACGCCCGGGGGCTCGCAACAGCATGGTTGGCAGCGAGGTGCCACATTCGGCGATCTGACGCAGGTTTTGAAGTCGAGAATCAGCAAGCATCGTGACGCCGGTGTCCTCCAGAGCCTGGAGGAGCACTGGGTGGGCATGTAACACCTTGGTGACTGCTGCGACCTGAACGCCGTGTTTGGCGCATTGAGTGACGATTGCTCGCGCGTTGTCGCGGATACGGTCGGCGAAAATCTCCAACCGGGGAGTGGAGCGGTTCATGATGTGCTTTCCAACCCGTGTGGGGTGTCGTTTTTTGTCACGTCGGGTGGGGCAGCGTCATCATTGACACCTACCCCCTCGTCGCTGGGCAGTTTTGTGTTGCCAGTGAGGGATTCGATCCAGGCCGCGAAGGTAGGACGGACCTCGTCGGGATAGCACTGGGCTACCGTCCCGAGGGCGGAGAATCGATAGTCGCGGTCGATTACGATGGTGGCTTCAGGGCTGGGCAACAGTTGGGCGCCAGCTCCGGTACAGATTCGGCGGAGAATATCCGCACCGCCCGGCACTCGAGTCAGGGCCCCACCGGTTCCCACCACCCAGCGGACCGCGCTGAGGTCTTTGCCACGCACCACCTGGGTCTTGCCGGTCGGGGTGAAGATCTCGGTCACCGTCCCGGCGTGACGGCCCACCCCGGTCTCGACAGCCTCCCGGGCAAGCCACCGAGTTACCTCGGCTTCCCGCTCGTCGCTGGGAATGGCGCGCAGCCACTCCAGACGCTCCTCGTCCTCCCCTTCGTCAGTCATCGCCGCAACGCGACGTGCGTTAACGAAGACGCCGAGGTCTCCCTCGACGGTTCTCTTGGTACGTGGTTCGGGGTCGATCACCCGAGCCGACCACTCCGAGGACCCGTCGGTGACGCTGTGAACGTCAGTTGTGGCACCGCCAACGTCGACCACCACCGCATCGCCCACAGCATCGGCGAACAACTCAGTGGCGAGCAGTACGGCTCCTGGGGTTGGCAGGATCTCGTGGTTGGTCAGCTCGGCTAGGCCGTACATGCCTGGGGCAGCGGTGATGTGATCGTTGAAGACGTCATGAATGACAGCGCGCACCGGTTCGACACGCAACACGTCGACGTCAGGGAAGACATTGTCAACGCATGTCAGCGGCTGGCCGGCATCGGCAAAAATGTGCTCGACCCGCCGCCTCGCTCGGGAATTTCCGGCATAGACCACTGGCACCCCAAGCTGGGCGGACGCAATGACTTCCGCGTTCTCGACAACGATGCGTTTCTCTCCGTCATCGACTCCACCGGCCAGCAGGATGATGTTGGGGCGGTTCTCATGGAGATCTTCCAGGTCGAACTCGTCCATTGCCCCGACGGTGGTCATAGTGACAATGGCCCCGGCGCCTAGAGCCGCTTCGCGGGCAGCCCTGGCCGTCATGGACCGAGTGAGGCCATGGACGCTCATACGCAGTCCACCGGCCGCCGAGGAGTTCACGAAGATCTCCCCGGCGGCCGGAGGTGAGGCGCATTGCTCACGCATCTGGGCGATCGCGGCATCCGCGCCGATACGCACGTCGCCGGCGGCCACCGAGGTGGGGGCGAATCCCTGCCCGATGTGGTGCAGTAGCCCGGACTCCATGCGGAAGGCGTTGGCTTTGGTGATGGTGGAGCCGATCTCCAGAGTCGTGAGCACGGTCATATCGATCAGGCTTCCGCGCGGGTCCGCATAGTGCGCACGATGGCGTCAAGGACGTCGATGCCCTTGGTACCGCGCCCGAAGGTGGCGTCCAAGCCGGTCTCTGCTGCCATCTCCCGGTTCACCTGGGTGCCGCCGGCGACGAGAACGACCTTGTCGCGGATGCCCTTCTCGGTGGCCAGATCAGCCAACTTCCGCATCATGGTGCGATGGATGTCGTTGTGACTGATGATCGTGGAGATGAGGATGGCGTCGGCGCCACTCTCGATAGCGGCATCGACCATCTTCTCCACCGGCACCGATGTGCCAAGGTAGCGATATTTCACCCCGTACTTCTCGATGCCACCGTGCTTGATGTCGAGGATCTCGCGCAGCCCGACGCTGTGCTCGTCCTCACCGACAGTGCCGGCCACCACCGACAACTCGTGGTCGGTGACGAATTGGCGTAGTTCGTCGGCGGGTAGCAGTTCGATCTTCTCGGGGATCGTCAGCTTGGATGGGTTGACGTCGACGTGGGTCGCCTGGCCTTTGACCTCAACGAAGCATCCTTCGGCGGGGTGCAGCACTTGCAGGTTGCATACCTGTGGGTCGGTGATGCCCATCTTGCGTGCCATCTCGACGGCCGCCTCGCGGGCGATGTTCATCTGTACCAGGACGACACCGTCACCGGCCCATTCAGCCTCGGGCCGTAGCGCTGTGCCGTCGCGGAACGGGCGGGTGCAGGCCAGGCGGGTCGCGGCCGAGTCGTTGGGGTCGAGCTCATCGATGTAGACGATTTTCTCGGGTTCGCACAAGGTGCAGCCGTCGATGAGGTCGCACGGCTTGTTAAGGCCCTCGGGCAGGTTGTTGTTGCCGAAATGGTCGCAGACTGGGGCGAGGTAGTCGGGGTCACGCTCGACGACGGTTCCCTCGGCGATTCCGCCTTGGCCGTCACGGGCGATGCCGTCGTGGTTGCGTTCCGGGAATTCTGCCGAGTCGACGAAGAATCCGTCCTCAACGGCGACGAAGTAGCCACCCACGTGCAGCATCTCGGTGAGGAAACCGATCGCCCGCTCCTTGAGGTCACGCACCATGTGGCCGAGTGGCCCCTCGCGGTTGATGGTCACCATCTCCTTGATGCCATCGAGAGCGGCCCAGGTCTGTTTGACCGTCTGGACGCCGCGGACAGAGTTGTGGTGCCAGGGCAGGTTGCGGCCTTCATCAGGGGTGATGGTGCTCTGGATGTCCGCGCTGGTCAGCATTGAGATGAGAGTGTCGATGGTGTGGGTGCGGATGGCCTCGGCGAGGTCGGACTCGATGTACCGGGTGTTCTGCTGGGCGCGCATTTTGTACTCGCTGAACAGATCGCGCAGGGCCACTGCGTACGGCAGGTCGTACCAGAGTTTCGGCGCCGGGGGAGCGCTGGGCGGAACCGTCGACAGGCCGATGAGGTCCTTCGGTATTCCTACCAGCACTGAGTACATGCAGTTGAGGCCGTGCTGGACCATGAGCTCGGGCATGACCTTCCAACCGTGCCGGGCAGTGGCGTTGGCGTTGTGTGCACCGTCGATTTGGAAGATCTGAGCTCCCGCCATCACCTTCTTGGCTTCACCGGCGTCAACATAGCTGCGGTAGGCGTTGATGTTGCGGTACAGCAGGTTGTATTGCGGGTCTTGATGAGCACCGTTAACCCCCTCTTCGGCGAAGAGGACGGCCACCTCAGGGCGGGCGACTCCGGACACGTAGGAGTGGAAGTTGATGGGGCGCCCTACCTCGTCCTCGATGAGGTCGCAGGCCTTGCGGCTAGCGCGCAGCTGTTTACGGGTGATCGGAACGCCGCCGATACCTTCCGGGGTGCCCTCTAGTAGTCCGTCGATGTGGCTCTGTCCGGTGGTGCGGATGACCATGATGTGGTCAGCTCCGTGCCAGGCCGCCATCCTCATACGGCGCAGGTCGTCCTCGAAGTGCCCCGAAGCGATCTCGGAGGTGACGACGGGTGCCGGCTGGGGATCAATGTTCTCGAAGTACTCTGCGGCGGGCAGAGGCATGCTCTGCTTCAACGGGGTGGACATGTTCCGGTAATGGAAGTCGCCCATGTCGATTCCCTCTTCCGGCACGTTCCGCCAGGTCCATCCCTTGCGACGGGGGTGGTAGTGCTCAAAGTCGGTGAGGATCTCCTCGACATTGAGTTTGGTATTCGGGCCTGGGGGGTCCTGCTCGGTGCGGGGCTCGACGGGCTCCGAAGACGTCACGGCGGACTTGTTATTCGGGCCGAGTTGCTCGCGTTCGCGGACGTGCTTGTGGTGCAGGCACGTGTCTTGGATAGTCATGCCGAGGCTCCTTCCTTGGAACCCGTGGTTGCTGTCTTTGCAGGCGGCAGCGGGCTGCCGTCGAATAGTTCGTCGAGGGCCTTGAGGTCCTCGGCTATGCGGGTAGCTGCGTCACGCAGACCAATGCCGTCACGACGTGATAGCCGCAGCACGGCGTGGCCAGCCCCTTTGCCACCCAGACCTGCCGCGAACACGTTCTCCACGACGGCGTGGGTTGTCACCGAGTCGATGCCCATGCGCAGTAGGACGGACCGTTCAATGGATGGGGTGGTGTGGGTGCGGGCGAGGTCAACGACCGGGGTCATAACCTCTTCGCACAGTTGCCAGAAGCGTTCCTTGAGGGCGGCGTCGTCGAGATCGGCGAGTTCGGTGCGCAGAGCTTCGTAGCGCTCGACGCGCTCCTGATCTGGGTTGGACATCATGCTCCTTTCGTGTGCGTCGCCAGCTCAGTGCCGATCAGGCGGACGTCGTCAGTGGTGGTGTTGGTCTCAGCCGCCAGGAACTCCAACTCGGCGTCTCCCCATTGCTCGGGTGCCACGATCTGACTGGCGTGGCGCAAGTAGCTGTGACGCAGCTTGTCGAGGTCGAGTGGGTGGACGCTCACTTGATCGAGGCGTTCAGGAATGATGATCGCTTTGCCCGGGACGTTGCCGGCTGGATCCCCGCGCCGAACCTCGATGCCGCGCGACCGTGCGAAGGACAGCTGGCTGTTGTGGTGTTTTCCAGCGCCGGTGTACTCGGTCTCTTGGACGACAACGATCTGGTCGCGCTCCATCTGACGAGCCATGGCAACCGCGGCCGTCAGGCTGGTGTTGCCGGCCGGTCCGCGCTCGAGGCCTTCGATCTTGGTGAGAAGCTCGGTCATGTAGAAGACCTCGCCCTGGGACACTAGCTGGTAGCCGTCCATGTAACGCAGCGGACGTGCGGCATTGCGCGGGACGTCGACGCGGTCCGGCCAGGTTGCGAAAGGCACGCCGAAGCCGGTGTGGCCGGTCGTAAACGACTTGTTGTTGAAGTCGTGGTCGGAGGCCATGTGCAGCCCAGTGAGATCTACCGATACGGCGATGACCTGGGTCTGGTTGCAGCCCACCTTGCGCAGGCCGCGGGTGGTCCCGGTGATGTTTCCGCCACCGGCGTGAGTAACGACGACGGCGTCGGGCTGGCGTCCGTAGCGTTGCTGCACCTCACGGCCGATCTCGGCGCCGAGAGTTTCGATGCCGGCGATGCCGTAGGGGGTGTAAAGGCTGGCGTTGAAGTATCCGGTGTCCTCCAGGGTGCGCAGCAGCACGTAGAAAAGTTCCGGTCCAACCGTCAGCTTGATCACTTCTGCGCCGTAGGCCTCGCAGGCTCGGGATTTTTCGACAATCTCGGGTTGGCCGACGTGTTGGGAGTCGTAGATTTCTTGGATGACGATGCAGGCCAGCCCGCGCTGAGCGGCTTGGGAGGCAACGCCAGCGCCGTAGTTTCCACTGGTTGCCGTTACTATGCCGGCGAACCCCTTGGCTTGGGCCTCATGGGCGCTCAGGGAGGCACGACGAGCTTTGAAGCTGCCCGACGCATTAGCAGCCTCGTCCTTGAGGAG
The DNA here is from genome assembly GCF_023838685.1 of Cutibacterium sp. 37298. Classification (NCBI taxonomy): domain Bacteria; kingdom Bacillati; phylum Actinomycetota; class Actinomycetes; order Propionibacteriales; family Propionibacteriaceae; genus Cutibacterium; species Cutibacterium sp. 37298. The sequence continues at coordinate 309,176 of NZ_JAJNRJ010000001.1, read as the reverse complement.
AATTCGGGCGCCCTTTCCAGGGCCGGCGATCTCACGGACGGCTTCGGTGAGACGGTGCAACTCGTACAGCAGGGTGTCGCCAACTTTGGTCTCGGCCTGGATGCGTGCGACGTCGTCGAGGCCGTAGCCAGTGGAGGACATCAGGGCGTCGTAATCGAAGATGAGGTCACCGTGTTGAAAACTGTCATAGTCCAGGGCGAGGGCGCGCCGCATGATGTCGCTGCGGCGGGCCATGACGTCGTCATATGAGTTGCTCATGACTGGTCCTCCTGCCCGTGAAATGTGATGGGTTCGTGCGTGGTGCCGATGGTCAGCAGCTCGGGCACGGTGTTGCCGAAGCTGTGGCTGTAACTGGGATTGACGCAGTCGAGGACGCCGGTGTGACGTCGTCCGATTATCGAGGTGATGGTGACCTCGTCGCCGATGTGTGCTTCTTCGTCGAGAAATCCGCTAACCCACTGCACGAGAGGGGTGGCGGCGGTGTCTTCCGGTACGGCAGCGGCCCGTTCGGAGGGCTGCAGGATGATGGTACGGACCTCGACCCAGGTGCCCTTCGGAATGGGGCTGTCCGCTAGCGGGGCGGTGTGAGATATATCTGCCATGGTGACCTCGCTCAGCGACGCTCGTAGGCCGACGGTCCCATGAGGGCACACGGCGAGGGCAGGTCGATGATGCGCTTGAGGCCGGGGGTGGCAGCGACGATGCGCGGGATGGTGTTGACGCAAATTCCCGCGGTGGCTTTGCCGCCGGCAATTTCTGGGCCTGTTGACATGGAGATGTCCGGAACACCAGTGATGGTGATGAAGTCGCCGGTTTCCTGGCCTTCGGCCTCTGGGGCGACCTGCTGCGGATGGATGAGTCGGATGACCTCCTCGTCTGCGCGGCGACCGACGGCGGTGTGGTTGCAGCCAGCTACCTGGCCTGGCTCGACGGTACGGTCGCGGGCGGGACGGGCGACCTTGGCGATGATGGGCTCGATGTGTTGCTCGATCGAGTCGACTCCCAGTCCGAGGGCGTCGCTGATGAGCCGGATGGACTCGGGGAAACCTACGTGGCCAACGATGGATCCGTCTGCCACTCCAGCCTTGAACTCCTCGGGGGTGGTTCCAACCCCCTGGGTATGCAGCACAGTCTGGCCATAGGGGGCGAGGTCGTTGACGCGGCGCGCTTCGATATGGGTGACTTCCTGGCTTCCGGAGCTGAGGGCGACGACAAGGTGGTCCAGCACGAATCCGGGGTTGACACCGACACCAACAGCCGAGACGCTGTGCTTTTTGGCGAGTTCGTCGAGTTCCTTGGCCATGTCGGGGTTCTGGGCCTCGGGACAGGACATCTCTTCGGCGATGCTCACGACGTTGATGCCAGCGGTGATGATGGTGCGCAGATCGGCGATCTGGTCGCGGACCCACGAGGTTGTGGCGATGGTGACGACGTCGACCTTATTGGAATCGAGGATGGAGGCGGGATCGGTTGTGACGTTGGCTCCGAGAGGATCGATGCCGAGGACCTCACCGATATCCTTACCGTCCAGAGCCGGATTGACGTCGATAGCCCCGACAAGCTCCAGTCCGTCTTTGGCCGTGATGAGTTTGGCCATGCCCTGGCCCATCGCTCCCAGGCCCCACTGGACGACTCGGATGGGATTGGTGGCGGTCATTGTGGTTCCTCCTGACGACGATGTCTGATGCTGAAGAGCCGGCTTCCTTGGCGTCACTGTCAGTCACAAGCGCTGTGCTAGCGGCATTTCTGCGGTCCAAGGGGCCTGCCCTGACCTGCAGCTGTGCAGGCCGACGGCTCTTCGCTGATCCGTGTGGTCCTTACCTTGGCACTGGGAGTTCGTGCAGCGATCCTTGCGACAGATGTGCGCACAATTGGCGGGGTAGGTGCACATTATTTCCAATTGAAGTGAGACACTTTTAAGGATCTTCTCAGCGTCGGCGAAGGAGCCACATGTACGAAGAGCTTGACCGACGACTCGTCAACGTCTTGCAGATCGACCCGCGTGCCAGTTGGGCCAAGGTAGGCAAAGTTTTGGGTGTCTCTCCGACGACCGTCGCCCACCGTTGGCAGCGCCTGGTCGATGACGGAATCGCATGGATAACTGCGTGCCCGAACCTCAATCAGCAGATGACGGCCATTGTTGAGGTCGACTGCCATACCGAGAGTCTCCCCCAAGTCATCAAGACACTATGCGCTAACCCCATGATTGTCAGCATTGACGAGACGACGGGGGACCGTGACCTTCTCTTGACAGTCGTTGCGCCTGATCTTCCCACCCTGTCAGACATGGTCATTGATTGGATCGGAGGGCTGCGTGGGGTTCATGGCTCGCGCAGCGCCTTGGTGACATCGGTTGTTATCGGCTCGAATTCCTGGCGCATCGATGCACTGAGTAAAGCGGAGAAAATCCTTGCCAGGGGCCACCGACCAGGAGAGTTATGGATGCTGCCTCCTGACGACCTGGACCGGGAGCTGGCTCAGGAGCTCGCTGTCGATGGACGTACCAGCGCCACCTCACTTGCCCGTACCCTCGACATCCCCGCCAGCACCCTGCATCGTCGGCTGCAGAAGTTGCTAACCAACCGGCAGATCGAATTGCGGTGTGACGTCGCCCCGGAGCTGGGCGGGTGGAGTTTGGAGTGCACGTGGACCGCCACCATCCCTCTTAACCACAAGACTCGAGTGCTGGAGCTGTTGCGCCAGCAGTCGGGACTGCGCTCATGTATGTGGATCACGGGTAGTAACAACCTACGGGTCAACTTTCGGGTGGAGCGTCAGAGCGGAATCGGCATGATCGAGTCCGCGGTTGCTGAGGCAATACCGGGCCTAGCTCCTGCGGAGACGATTGTGTATATGCGCAGCCACAAGTCCATGGGGTGGGTTTTGGACCGGGACGGCCGCGCCACCGGAGAGTTTGTCTGCCCGCCGCTCATTGGGGCATTCGAGAGGGCCGATCACTAGCACTGCCGGTTTCAGATGGATGGATCCCGAGGTTTACGGGGTCAATGTGGAAAAGTCGAAAGTTCCTTTGTCATGCCGTGGTATTGGGGCTGTATCGATGCTTATTCTCGTGGTAACTAGTCGCAGCCGGTTAACGATGTTGTTGGCGGGTGTTGTTGTAAGGAGTGTGTGTGATGCGTGTTGGTGTTCCTACTGAGGTTAAGAATAATGAGTTTCGTGTGGCTGTGACGCCGGCGGGTGTTCATGCGTTGGTTGGTCGTGGGCATGAGGTGTTGGTTCAGGCTGGTGCTGGTGTGGGTTCGGGTATTTCGGATTCGGATTTTGTGGGTGCTGGTGCTCGGGTTGTGGGTGATGTGGAGTCGGTGTGGGGTGATGCTGATTTGGTGTTGAAGGTGAAGGAGCCTGTGGCGGAGGAGTATGGGCGGTTGCATGAGGGTTTGGTTCTTTTTACGTATCTTCATTTGGCTGCTGATGAGGTGTTGACTCGTGAGCTTTTGGGGCGGGGGGTGACGTCGATTGCGTATGAGACGGTGGAGTTGGGTGATCGTTCGTTGCCGTTGTTGTCGCCGATGTCGGAGATTGCGGGTCGGTTGGCTGCTCAGGTGGGTGCGAATTGTTTGTTGCAGTCTGCTGGGGGTCGTGGTGTGTTGTTTGGTGGTGGTTCGGGTGTGCGTCGTGGTCGGGTGAGTGTGCTTGGTGGTGGTGTGGCTGGGTTGTGTGCGGCTCGTGTGGCTGCGGGTATGGGTGCTGATGTGACGGTGTTTGATGTGGATGTGGCGCGGATGCGTTATATCGATGAGGTGTGGGGTGGGCGTATTGGTACGCGGTTTTCGAGTCCGTTGGCGGTTCGGGAGGCGTGTGGTGAGTCTGATGTGGTGATTGGGTCGGTGTTGGTGCCTGGTGCTCGGACTCCGCATTTGGTGGATCATGAGACGGTGTTGGGGATGGTGCCGGGGTCGGTGTTGGTGGATATTGCGGTGGATCAGGGTGGGTGTTTTGAGGATTCTCATCCGACGACGCATGCGGATCCGACGTTTGTGGTGGGGGGTTCGGTGTTTTATTGTGTGGCGAATATGCCGGGTGCGGTGCCGTGTACGTCGACGTATGCGTTGACGAATGCGACGATGCGGTATGTGTTGTTGTTGGCTGATGAGGGTTGGAGGGGTGCGTGTGGGTCTCGTGGTGATTTGCGGTGTGGTTTGGCGACTCATGGTGGGAAGTTGTTGAGTGCGCCGGTGGGTGAGGCGTTGGGTATTGAGTGTGTGCCTGTGTCTGAGGTGTTGTGAGGTGTGTGGTGGGGGGGTGAAACCACACCACCCCCCACCTACCGTGCGCTCAGACCAGCAGGGGAACGAGAGACTGCTTATCGTCCTGGGAACAGAAGGCTGCTTTCAGCGCATTGCGCTGGACAGCCAGGGCGTCGTCGCGGTTCCAGCTGAATGCCTGGGAGACTAGCGATATCTCTCGAGACGTCGTCGTACGGCTCATGAGGCGGTTATCACAGCTCACCGTGATGTTAAATCCGGCAGACCACAGCGTCGATAGCGGATGCTCGGCAACCTTGCGGCAGATGCCGGTCTGGGTGTTCGACGTTGGGCAGACCTCCAACGGCACCTGATTCGACAGCACCCGCTGGGCTATCGGGCCCCATTCGGACTCGTCGCGGTCTTCAATGATCCGCACTCCGTGTCCAAGACGCTCTGCCCCATGATTAAGGGCGTCGAGAACCGACTCCGGCCCAGCAGCTTCGCCGGCATGGACGGTGAGGTGGATTCCGGCCGCTTGGATGCGCGTGAGTGCGTTGGTAAACGGGGTCAGCGGAAAACCATCCTCCGGCCCAGCAATGTCGACGCCAACGACCCCCGGAGCATGGTTGACAGCAAGATCTACCACGTCCTCGGGGACGTCGAGATGCCTCATGAGGCACAGGATTTGGCGGGCGATAATCGTTGCGCCCGACCGTGATGCAGATTCCATCCCGTCTACTAGGCCGGCCTGGACTGCCTCGGTGGCCGCCGCAGCGGACAACCCGCCTGTTAAATGCTGTTGGGGAGCCCATCGAGCTTCGGCGTAAATAACACCGTCAGTCGCCATATCAACCACGAATTCCCGTGCGATGCGCCGGAGGGAATCAGCATCCTGCATGAGGCCGACAGTTTCGGTGAAGGTGTCGAGGTAACGGGCCAAAGAGCCAGAATCGGCTGACTCAAAGAACCAGGTCGCGAGGTCCTCGGGCGTTTGTGCAGGCACGGGGCGGCCTCGCTGTGCGGCGAGTTCCAAAACTGTCGCCGGACGTAGCCCACCGTCCAGATGATCGTGTAGCACGACTTTGGGGAGATTCATCGCTTCGGCCACATCCACGCGCTGGAGTCTATCGGCGTCGCACCGGGGAGAAGCGCGGAGTAGCCCGAAGTCTGGTGAACAAAAATCCCAAGCGAAGGGTGGTCGGGGCACCCTGATGGCCTGATGCGCCCGGAACCGACAAAAATGGTTAGGGGAATCGGATATAGGCACGGGGCGTATGCGAGGGCCAGAGACACGTACGAGTCCCCAGACACACGCCGGCCTGGGAGGTCGAGTTTCCTCCCAGGCCGGTTTACGTCAGGCACGCTTGTCGAGTGGTACGTAATCTCGCTTGTCAGACCCGGTGAAGATCTGACGCGGACGCCAAATCTTGTTGCCTCCGCTGGCAACTTGTTCTCGGTACTGGGCGATCCACCCGGGCAGACGTCCCAGTGCGAACAGCACGGTGAACATATTCATCGGGAAGCCCATGGCCTCGTAGATGAGGCCGGTGTAGAAATCAACGTTTGGGTAGAGCTTGCGCTCTTTGAAGTAATCATCGTTTAGCGCGGTCTCTTCAAGTTCCTTGGCGATCTCGAGAAGGTCCTCACGACCGGTATGGAGTTCCATAATGCGGTCGGCATGTTTCTTGATGATGGCGGCGCGTGGATCGTAGTTCTTGTAGATTCGGTGGCCAAAGCCCATCAGCTTGATGTCGGATTCTTTGTCCTTGACCTTACGGACGAACTCCTTAGTGGTCATGCCGGAGTCGCGAATAAATTGCAGCATTTCGAGGACAGCCTGGTTTGCGCCACCGTGCTTCGGGCCGGACAAGGCGTTGACGCCTGCGGCGACCGCCGCGTACATGTTGGCACCCGACGACGCGACCATACGGACCGTTGAGGTTGAACAGTTCTGCTCGTGATCAACGTGCAGGATGAGCAGGGTTTCCAGAGCGCGGGTGATTTCGTCATTGAACTCGTAGGATTCAGTCGGGAAGCCGAAGCTCATCCGGATGAAGTTCTGGACGTAGCTCAGGGAGTTATCGGGGTAGAGGGTCGGCTGGCCCATCGAGTTCTTGTAGCCGAAGGCGGCCAGGGTGGGGACCTTGGCGATGAGGCGAGTGGTGGCCGCCTCGATTTGGTCGGGATCAGTGCCGGAGGATTTCTGTGAGAAGGTCGACAGGGCCATGATGCCTGCAGCCAGCACAGGCATCGGGTGGGACCGACGGGGGAAGCATCGGAAGAGGTCACGCATCCGCTCGTCGATGAGGGTAGTGCGACGAATACGCTCCTCGAAGCCGTCCAATTGGGCCTTGCTTGGCAGTTCCCCATAGAGGACAAGGTAGGCGGTCTCAAGGAAGGTCGACTGCTTAGCGAGCTGCTCAATCGGGTAGCCGCGGTAACGCAAAACTCCCTGCTCACCGTCAATGTAGGTGATCTGTGACTCGCAGGATGCCGTGTTGACGAATCCCGGGTCGATCATGACGTTGCCGGTCTTGTTGAGCAGACCCGCGACGTCGTAACCCACCTGGCCGTCAGTGGCGACGACCTTGCTGAAATCGAGGTGGGTGTCTTCGTCGACGAACCTTGCACTCGAACCCATCGTGCGTTCCTTCCTGGCGGCCTCGTCGGACAATCACCGGTGGCCGGACATACGTGGACGGGTGGCACTGCGGGTTCGTTCCCGAGCGTCACCACGGTGTGAACTATGGCACAACCAAGGCTACGGCTAGCGAATGCAAATCACCAAGAAACCGGCATATTTCTCATGGTCCAGATGTGTTCGGGCGTCGGCTGACAGTTTTCGTCACTGGGTTGGAGCGACCAACTTAGACCCGGTAGACGTGCGTAGAGGCGGCCCGCTTAATAGCGAACCGCCCCTACAAGGCGTTGAGCTCAGCCGAGGATGGTGTAGGTGATCGGGGCCGTTCCCTGACCGATATCCGCAATCCTGGCGAACGAAGCACGCGATAGGTCGACGCAACGCCCGGCGACGTACGGGCCACGGTCATTGATCCGGACGACGGTCGAACGGCCATTACGGACGTTGGTGACGCGGATGCGGGTGCCCAGCGGCAGAGTCTTGTTGGCCGCGGTCATGGCGTTCGGGTTGAACTGCTCGCCCGAGGCGGTCGTCTGCGGCTCGTCGTAAAACGAAGCAATGCAGCGGCCGGCGATGCGGCCGGAACCCTTGTCCGAATCGCCGTTGCTCGAATCCTGACGCGGCGGACGGGCTTTGTCGCGGCTGGTATCGCTCCCCCTGTGCGTGTTACGAGAGGGAGTGTCCACCTTAGTGGCTGGGACGTTGCCGGTGAGGTGGGTGCGGTATGCCCAGCCGGTGTAGCCGTTGGCGCGGATTTGGACCCAGTTGCCGTGGACTTCGCCGGTGGGGCGGGCTCCGGTTCCCTGCGCGAGGGCGGTGATGGCCTTGGCTGTGGGGCTGGGAGCGGTGCGCACGTTGACGTCGCTGGTGGTGTGGATGGGGGCGTCGTCCTTGGCTGGAGTTCGTGGTTTGGCTGGGGTACTGGGTTTTGTGGGTTCGGCGTGTTTGATGGGCTGGGCGGCTGGGACGTTGCCGGTGAGGTGGGTGCGGTATGCCCAGCCGGTGTAGCCGTTGGTGCGGATTTGGACCCAGTTGCCGTGGACTTCGCCGGTAACTTGGACGCCTGCACCGCTGGCAAGCTGGTTGATGACCTGCCCGGACGGCGAAGGGGCGGTGCGCATGTTGAGCCCGCTGGTGGTGCGGGTGGCGGCGTTGCCAAGGGCTGGACGACCCTGGTCGCGGCTCGTCGAAGAGTCGTTCTTAGCGTCAGTCTTTGTCTTTGGCTTGGCGGGGGTCGCAGCTGCCTTCCCCGTGGTGAGGTAGCGTCCGTAAATCCATCCGGACTTGCCGTTGACGGAGACCGGGACCCAACCGCCGTCAGGACGCCCGGTGACCTGCACCTGCTGACCACGCTCGGCAACGGTGAGAACTTTGCCAGCATTAGCAGAGTCGCTACGAACGTTAACCGGGACAGCGGCGATCATGGTGTCGGGAAGAGGGTCGGAGCCGAAGTGCACCGGGTGGACGTTCTCCTCGGTGAGGTAGCGCTGGTAGATCCAGCCGCTGGTGCCATTGACGGCAACGGGGACCCACCCGCGCACCTTCTCGCCGGTGACCTTCACCGACTGGCCGCGTGCCGCGACGGTGAGCACTTTGCCGGAGTTGGAGGAGGCAGACCGCACGTTGACGTCCGCGGTCGTGTACATCGTCTGCGTATTTGCTGCGTGTGCGACCGAGCCAATGACGGCCGGTGCAACAACGCTGATACCGGAGGTGAGGGCGATGGTGGCGGCAGCACCTCGGACTGAGCGCTTGGGGCGGATCACGGTGTGACTTCCTCTCGCCATTAAAGGCATCGGGGCTTCGATCCCGGCGTTTCCGGGACGGGTGGGACATTAGGAATTCACCACCGGTCGTCCCAAGGACGTTGAGGGTTTGAGCGTGTCGCGTCAACTGGTGATAGGCCACCGCCGACGAGGGCTGAAACCGCGTCATGGAGCCGAAAAGAAGCCGTCAAACTGTGAGGACACCTAGACATGATGAAACCCTCTACCTTGCATCGAGGTAGAGGGTTTCGCAGGTGTGAGGGGACTAACTCACACTGCGCTGAGTTTCTGCCAGCCGCTCCAGTCGTAGCACCAGCAACCGATACCTTCGTCCGGCTTGAACATACGGTTCGAACCTGAGTTGATGACGGGATCACCGGCGGCGCAGAAGTTAAACAGCCATCTGGCGTTCTCGGTGGATAAACCGACGCAACCGTGCGAGACATTGGCGCTGCCCTGAGAGCGCTCGGACCACGGCGCAGCGTGGACAAACTCACCGGTGTAGGTGACGCGCATGGCGTACTTGACCTTGAGGTGGTAGTAATCCGAGCTCCCTTTAGGGATGCCAACCGTCGAGGAGTCCATGATTCTGGTGACATCGCGTTCAATGATGACCTTGGTGCCAGACCGAGTAGTGGTGCTTGCACCGGGCTTCCCGGTGGTTACCGGGATCGTGCGCACAACTTTGCCGTTCTGGAGGACGTCCATTTTGTGTTTGTTGATGTAGATCTTGACGATTCGCGCCTGACCAACCTGGAAGGAACCCTTGACGTCATGGGTGATCCAGCGGTGACTGGAGGTCGGGAGACCGGTGAGGTTGCCGCTCACGTTGACTTTCGTGCCGGCCTTCCAAAAGTCCTTGGGGCGCCACATCAACTGGGAGTGGTCGAGCCATCCCCACGCTCCCTCCTGCTGTGGGGAGACATCAATGTGCATGGCCTTCTGAATCTTGGCGCGCATGTCAGCGTCGATGACCTCGTGCCCGAACTTGATGATGACCGGCATGCCGATGCCAACCGAAGCATCGTTGTAGAGCATCTCGACGACGTTGACGGCACCATCGATGCTCTTGATGTTCTTGGTCACCGTCGTTGTCGGGCCAGCATGGGGGTCGGTATTCGAGAGGGTCGCAGCGACGGTGTAAGAGGTCTTGAGACTCCAAGGTTTCGACGGGGTCCACACTGCGTCCTTGAGAGTGCCCGTGACCTCGCTGCCCTCGGAATCCGTGACTTTGACGTCCTTGAGGGTTCCATTGGCGACAGCAAACTTCAGCGCATCACCTGGCTGGAGCTCGGTGATCGGGTGGTCTGCGGTGATTGTCAGAGTGGCGGGGGTTGGGGTCGGAGTAGGCGTCGGGGTGGCAGAGTTCCCACTAGAGCCAAAACCGTTACCAACGGAGGTCTTGGCGCAGGCAGCGGCTGTCATTGGCAAAGCGACGGCACCTGTAGCCAGAACCGAACGACGGGTCAGTCTCGATGGCACAGTACCTCCATGATTGTGTGCGCGAAATGAGAACTCTGATTCATTTTTTAGGGGAAGATGAACGGGATACATGATACAGCGCGGCGCTGGCGCCTCCCTAAACGTCGATACGTCATCTGGAGCGCCGTTCACTAAACGCTAACCGGCTGGATCGGGGGAGTTGTGACGTGAAGCTACTCTGGCATCTGCATCCCCTCATGCGACCCGGTCCTGGAGGTTTCCTATGCGTGATGACAGTGACGAGCAGCTCGCGGTGCGTAAGCGTCCTGACTGGCTGACGTGGCTCATCGTCGTTGTTGTGACGATCATCGGTGTCGCCATCATTGCCCTTTGGTGGTACTGCCTGCTGAACTGAATCAGCGAGATAGCTTTACGAAGCGGCGGACTGTCCGATACAAATCTTGGGGCTCGCCATACCTTGTACGCATAGGAAGTATGCTTACGCAAAAGATGGCATGTTCCGAACCGTGATTTTTATGCAACTTGTTCCAGGAATTTCCGTGAAGGTTGCAGCCCTCGTCATGAGTGCTGCGGCGAGTCTGTCTTTGACGGCATGCGGTGGTTGTGACGACGGGGCGAAGGTCGCTGGTAGGGCGGTGAGTGTCGCTGGTGCTACCTCTAGCCCCTCCTCTGATCTGCTTTTCATCAAGAGAAAGCTTAATAAGAACGATTTTTCTAACGCCTTGATTAACGGCTTGAAGAAGATGACGACGTATCGCATGGATCGTTCCATGAACATCGCAATGCCTCGGGGAGAGGCAATGGCCGCCCTTAACCAGAGCGTAAAAGCCACCTACTGGCTCGACGACTCCAAGAGGGTTGTCGGAACGATCCACGGAGGTCTCGAAGCTAAGGAGCACGAGGTCGTCCGGCCTTGCCATAGGTAATGGATCGGACACATACGCCACGCAGGGTTCGACAGAGGGTTGAGAAAAATCACGAAGAGGGTCGGCGAGTCTCACAACAGCCTCTTCCCTCATGGGCCTGGCGAAAATCGTCGAGCCACTGGCTCACGAGGATCGGCCGGGGCCGATCTCCTCGTCGAGATCCTCCCGGCGAGGAGTACCGGCAGCCTGCCGTGCACGTGCCATGCGACGTCGCGGGAATACGGGGGCATCGTTGCTTCGAATCGGGCAGTTTTCGCGTCGTGGCGATGGCCGCGGCGCTCGAGAGCCCGGACCCATGTATGTAGTGGGGATTTTTGTCACGGCACCCTCCGGTCTACTCGAAGTAACTCCGTTATGGTCGTAGAACTAGGAGGTCATGAGTCGCGAGGCTGCTGCGGTGGAGGTTTGCGATCCCCTCGCTGTTTATGCCGAGGCTGAAAGCGGCCGTAGACCAGATTGCTGCGGTCAGGCTTGGTGCTCATCCTCTTGCGTGCGGTGGAGCTCCTCGAGGGCACGGATTCGCTCGGCGTCGAAGTCGATACGAGTGTGATCGGCACGAGTGGAAGCTAAAAGGCGGTACAGCACCATCATAAATATCACCCAGACAGGAGCGGCGATAAGGGCCTGACGAGAATCTGCCGAGAAGCCCAACATGATGAGGATGGTGATGAAGAAGAGGATGCCGATCCACGACATCACACGGCCAGCAGGCATCTTGAAGGCTGATTCCGCATGGCGTTGGGGATGCTTACCCAAGTACTTGAGGTAGCAGACCAGAATGAGTCCCCACACCGACAGATAGAGCACCGAGGAGACCCCTGCAACGAGGGAAAAAGCATCCATGACTGAGTCGTCAAGGGTGACGAGGACGATGGCTGGCGCAATGCACATCGCAGTGAGGATGAGGGCATTGCGAGGAATGTGACGACTGGACAACTTGGCGAAGACTGGTGGGGCGTCTTTCTCGCGTGCTAGCCCGTAGATGATTCGGGAAGTAGAGAAAACTCCCGAGTTCGCTGAAGATGCAGCGGAGGTGAGCACAACAAAGTTGACGATATGGAAGGCAATAAGGATCCCAATAAAGCTAAACATTTCGACAAAAGGGCTTGCCTGCGGATTGATGAGATCCCACGGCTGAACTGCCATGATGACCCCTAGGGCCAGAACATAGAAGATAAGGACACGAGCCGGGATTGAGTTGATAGCCTTAGGAAGATTATGCTCAGGGTCTGCCGTTTCCGCTGCTGCGGTGCCTGTCATTTCAATACCTTGGAACGAGAAAATGGCAATTTGGAAGCCGGCTATGAATCCCATGAATCCGGTGGGGAAGAATCCGCCACGGTCCCACAAATGAGAAAATGACGCGGCCGGAACCTCGCTGCGGGGTGGCTGGAATCCGGTGATCGCAAGGTAGCCGCCGACAAGGATTAATGCGATGATGGTGACGATCTTAATCATCGCAAACCAAAATTCCATCTCGCCAAAGAGTTTTACGGCGACCATATTAAGACATGTCAATAGTAAGACGATGCATGTGGCGGGTATCCATTTATCGAGATGAGGGAACCAAGCGGCCAAGTATCCACACATCGCGATGGTGTCGGCGTTACCTATGACGACCCAACACATCCAATATGTCCACCCCATGTAGAACCCGGCGCCGGGGCCAACGAGGTCTGTTGCGAAGTCGGCGAAGGACTTGTAGGCCAGGTTCGACAGCAGTAGCTCCCCCATGGCCCGCATGACGAAGAAGAGTATTGCTCCGATGATGAGGTAGACCAGCAAGATAGACGGACCCGCTAGGGAGATGGTCTTTCCAGATCCCAGAAAGAGTCCTGTTCCAATGGCGCCTCCGATGGCAATGAGCTGGAGATGCCGGTTCTTGAGGCCGCGCTGAAGCTGGGGTTCTTCAGTTGGCCCTTCAGCTGGAGTTGTGGCCTGGGTGGCGCTATCCATGTGACTCATCTACACCCTCCCGGTATCAACGGTGCCCCTGCTCGCGTCATTGCGGAACAAAGGACCAACGCAAGTTTAGACGTTGCATAGGTTCACTGGGGCCAGTAGTCGATAAAAAGATGTTCAGATGTGGCAGGTATCACAATACGTGGGATGAGGGATAGGGAGGGATAGGTCTCTGTCACTGGTGATGGGATAACCGAGACAATGTCATAGGGCGACGCGTAAGATCGATTGTGGATCAGCACCGATGCTGGTCCCCCGACGATGTTGTTGGCGGGTGTTGTTGTAAGGAGTGTGTGTGATGCGTGTTGGTGTTCCTACTGAGGTTAAGAATAATGAGTTTCGTGTGGCTGTGACGCCGGCGGGTGTTCATGCGTTGGTTGGTCGTGGGCATGAGGTGTTGGTTCAGGCTGGTGCTGGTGTGGGTTCGGGTATTTCGGATTCGGATTTTGTGGGTGCTGGTGCTCGGGTTGTGGGTGATGTGGAGTCGGTGTGGGGTGATGCTGATTTGGTGTTGAAGGTGAAGGAGCCTGTGGCGGAGGAGTATGGGCGGTTGCATGAGGGTTTGGTTCTTTTTACGTATCTTCATTTGGCTGCTGATGAGGTGTTGACTCGTGAGCTTTTGGGGCGGGGGGTGACGTCGATTGCGTATGAGACGGTGGAGTTGGGTGATCGTTCGTTGCCGTTGTTGTCGCCGATGTCGGAGATTGCGGGTCGGTTGGCTGCTCAGGTGGGTGCGAATTGTTTGTTGCAGTCTGCTGGGGGTCGTGGTGTGTTGTTTGGTGGTGGTTCGGGTGTGCGTCGTGGTCGGGTGAGTGTGCTTGGTGGTGGTGTGGCTGGGTTGTGTGCGGCTCGTGTGGCTGCGGGTATGGGTGCTGATGTGACGGTGTTTGATGTGGATGTGGCGCGGATGCGTTATATCGATGAGGTGTGGGGTGGGCGTATTGGTACGCGGTTTTCGAGTCCGTTGGCGGTTCGGGAGGCGTGTGGTGAGTCTGATGTGGTGATTGGGTCGGTGTTGGTGCCTGGTGCTCGGACTCCGCATTTGGTGGATCATGAGACGGTGTTGGGGATGGTGCCGGGGTCGGTGTTGGTGGATATTGCGGTGGATCAGGGTGGGTGTTTTGAGGATTCTCATCCGACGACGCATGCGGATCCGACGTTTGTGGTGGGGGGTTCGGTGTTTTATTGTGTGGCGAATATGCCGGGTGCGGTGCCGTGTACGTCGACGTATGCGTTGACGAATGCGACGATGCGGTATGTGTTGTTGTTGGCTGATGAGGGTTGGAGGGGTGCGTGTGGGTCTCGTGGTGATTTGCGGTGTGGTTTGGCGACTCATGGTGGGAAGTTGTTGAGTGCGCCGGTGGGTGAGGCGTTGGGTATTGAGTGTGTGCCTGTGTCTGAGGTGTTGTGAGGTGTGTGGTGGGGGGGTGAAACCACACCACCCCCCACCTACCTAGAGTTCGCTAGAGGTCGTCGCGACTTACCGCACCTCGTCCGAGACCATCCTGGCAATAGTCCTCAGTTGCAGCCACCACTGTTCGCGGGGACGACGATGAGCGGCGTCAATGAGAGAGGGCATGGTGTCCATCGAACAGGGCCGCATGCCTGACTCGTTGACGCCAATGAACCATGAACCGTCCTGATGCGCCGCCAACTCGTCGTCGATGAGATTGAGAGCGCGATACCCGAGTCGGTTGGCGAACAAGCGGTCGAAAGGTGAGGGCGAGCCGCCTTGCTGCATATGCCCTAGTACCACCTGGCGTACGTCATACATGCCGTGTGATTCCTCCTCCAGCAGCCGCGCGATGAAGTCGGTGGTGTAATTGTGCGATGCGTTCTCGTTGCGCACGGCAAGGAAAAGTCGTCGTCCGTGGGCGAATAACTCCCGCAACCAATGGACGTCGTTGGCTAGATCGTCCAGGGAGATGCCGTCCTCGTTGGTATAGATCCGCTCAGCGCCAGCTGCGATACCCGACATCAACGCGAGGTATCCGCAGTCACGACCCATCGTCTCGACGACGAAGCAGCGTCTGGACGCGATACCCGACTCCTTAATCTTGTCCATCGCCTCGACGATGACGTTGAGAGCGGTGTCGGTGCCGATGGACAGTTCCGAACCGGGGAGGTTGTTGTCGATAGAAGCCGGGATGCACACCGTCGGAATACGGAAAGCCGGGTACCGGTCCCGCTCAGTCATCATGGTGTAGATACCTTCGTAGGCCGAGTAGCCACCAATGACGAGCAACGCGTCGATGTGATGATCCTCCAGAGCGCGGCTGACAGCATAAAGGTCGCGAGTGCTAGGGATCTCGCGGCGGGTACCCAGCTCAGCGCCGCCTTCCCCGGCCCAGCCCTCGACGTCGCTCCAGGCCAATTCCGACATGTCCCCGGTCGCTAGTCCGATGAACCCGTTATGGATTCCCACAACGGTATGACCGCGGGAAATCGCCAGTCGCACTGCAGCACGGGCAGCAGTATTCATGCCCGGGGCCGGACCGCCAGCGTGCATGATCGCGACGCGCTTGCGGTCGGCGTCACCAGCGGTGTCGGAAGTGGTACGAGCTGGTTCACTGAGTTCGGTGAAGATCGCGTCCATCTCGACAAAGGAACGTCCCCTCATCCGCATGGCCTCGTTGTAACGGCCCTCCGTAATGAGACCGGGCACCGACTTCGTGTCAGCGACGGCCTTGACCAGGGGGAGGCGATGTATGCGGTTGGACCCAGTACCGATAACGCGCCCCTCGGCCTCTGGAGTGGTCGAGAGCACCTCGTGAACCGCGTGATAACCCAACCAGGTCGACGCCCAGCGGTCATAGGCTGACGGTCGTCCGCCGCGCTGGACGTGGCCCAGGATGGTAACCCGGGCGTCCTCACCGAGTTTGTCCTCAAGCACCTGGCGGACGTACTCCGAGGAGATCCGGTTCCCGGAACGATCGGTGGCGCCCTCCGCGACGACGACGATCGAGTCGCGTCGACCCGCCTGACGGCCACGTTTGAGCTCGGCGCACATGCGGTCCTCCCAACCGTCCTCGGGCGGCCGTTCCGGAATAAGAACATAGTCAGCCCCGCCGGCAACTGCTGCCATAAGGGCGAGATAGCCGCAGTGGCGGCCCATCACCTCAACGACGAAGGATCGCTGGTGGCTGGCTGCGGTGGAGGCGAGGTCGTCGATGGCATCGACAATACGGTGCAGAGCAGTATCGGCACCGATGGTCATATCGGATCCGACGAGGTCATTGTCGATGGATCCGACGAGCCCGGCGATCATGAGGGCGGGGTGTTCCCGGGCTACCTCGGCGCTCACCTGGCCGGTGTCGACGAGTTCAGCGACCAGGTCTGTCCACTCGGTGCGCAGCACATCCAGGCCGGTGAGCGAACCGTCACCGCCGATGACGACGAGACGATCGATCCCGTGTTCGAGGAGATTTCTGACAGCCTTCAGGCGCCCCGGACGTTCGCGCATCCCCTTGCAACGGAAGGTTCCGATCACGGTGCCGCCACGGTTGAGGATCGAGCCGACGTCGTCCCACCCGAACCTACAGATGCCATCGCCACCATCGATCATTCCCTGGTAGCCCTCGTATATCGCATAGACCTCGGCTCCCACACTTAGCGCAGAGCGCACCACAGCCCGCACAGCAGCGTTCATGCCCTGAGCGTCGCCACCGCTGGTCAGGATGCCAATGCGCAGACCATGACCGTCGGGGAGAGTGGGGGTGAGCCTCATCTCGTCATCAACATGCACAGATCAATATTGCCGCGCGCGGGTGGGTACCGGGTGAATTGTGACTGCTCGTCCTGGCTGCTGGGATTTTTCGTCACCGGTCGCAGAAGGTGCCCCAAAACTGGGGCTCGGGGCGAGGGTTATCCCTGGGGCGCAGACCGTAACGGTTTAGGACCGCTCGTCGGGAACTGTCTCAAGGTCGTCAAGCCAGGCCCGGACGACGGCATCCGAGGGCATCCGCCAGTCACCGCGCGGACTCAGTGAACCTCCTGCGACGACCTTGGGACCGTTGGGAAGAGTTGACCTCTTGAACTGATTTCCGACGAACCGGCGCAGAAACAGCCGCGTCCAGTCCTTGATTGCTGACAGGTCATAGGAGTGTCGGTCCTCGTCAGGGAACCCGGGAGGCCAGGAGCCTACCGATGCATCCCGCCAGGCATGGTGGGACAGGAAAATGATCCGGCTGGGGCGCATCCCGTGGCGCAGCAGGTGGTACAGGGTGAAGTCCTGCAGCTCGTAGGGACCTATCTTCGCTTGAGTGGACTGGATCTTCTCGCCGGGATGAGCGGGGACGAGCTCGGGGGAGATTTCTGTCCCCAGCACCGACTCGAGCACCACATTAGTGGCCTCGTTGAACTGGCCCGACGAAATGCACCACCGAATGAGGTGCTGAATGAGGGTCTTGGGTACCCCGGTATTGACCCCGTAGTGGCTCATCTGATCGCCGACCCCGAAGGTGCACCAGCCCAGTGCTAGTTCCGACAAATCACCGGTGCCCAGCACGATGCCGCCGCGCTGGTTGGCTATCCGGAAGAGGTAGTCGTAGCGCAGCCCCGCCTGGACGTTCTCGAAGGTGACGTCGTATACCTCGGCGCCGTCACCGGCGGGATGGCTCATTCCCTTGAGCATCTGGGTGGCAGCCGGCCGGATGTCCAACACTTCGCACGGGATGCCGAGGGCGCGACATAAATCTAGGGCGTTGTTTTTGGTGTGGTCGGTGGTAGCGAACCCCGGCATTGTGAAGGCGAGGATGTCGGTGCGCGGCCGGCCCATCTGGTCCATGGCTTTGGCGGCGACGAGCAGGGCGTGGGTGGAGTCGAGACCGCCGGAAACCCCAATGACGATTTGCGGTGATCTCATTGATTCGAGTCGACGACGCAGTCCATAGACCTGGATGTTGTAGGCCTCGTAGCAATTTTGGGCGAGCTGGTCAGGGTCGTTGGAGACGAAGGGGAAGCGGTTAACAGGGCGTTCCAGGCCGATGTCGTCATGGGGCGGGTCCAGAGTGAAGGTGGTGGTGCGCCACGGGGCTTGAGTGGGCTGGGCGAGGGCGTTGTCGTCGAAGGACCCCTGACGCAACCGCTCCTGCCGCAGCAGGTCGAGGTCGATATCGGCCAGGCAGTAGCCCGGTTCTGGGGAGAACCTGTCGGTGGCGGCAAGGAGGGAACCGTTTTCGTAGATCATCGTCTGGCCATCCCAAGACAGATCTGTGCTGGACTCTCCGGGACCGGCGGCCGCATAGACGTAGGCCTGCAGGTTGCGCGAGGACGTGACTTTGCACAGCTCGTGGCGCTGGCGGGATTTTCCGACGGTGATGGGGGAGCCCGAGAGGTTTACTTCCACGATGGCCCCGGTCAGAGCGGCCTGTGAGGACGGGGCGACCGGCATCCAGAGGTCCTCGCACACCTCCACATGGAAGATGAGGTCAGGCAGATCGGTGGCTCGGAAGAGCTGGTCGGGTCCGAAGGGGATCTCAGTAGAAGCCGCGTGAGATTTTTGTCGTCCTGATAGGTCAATCATCCCGGTGGTGCCTGCGCCGACGGCGAAATGACGTTTTTCGTAGAACTCCCGATAGTTGGGTAGGTGACTCTTTGGCACCACACCGAGGACTTGCCCGCGGTGGATCACGACCGCACAGTTGTAAAGCCGGTTGCCACGCTGCAACGGCGCCCCGACGATGATGACCGGGAAGAGGCTACGGGATGCTTGGCGCACCGTCTCGATGGCGTCGAGTACGGCGTCAAGCACGACGTCTTGAAGCAGCAGGTCGTCGATGGCGTAGCCCGTCAGGCATAACTCGGGGAACACGGCGATCGCGACGCTTCGGGAGTCGAGTTCCCGACAGGTGTCGAGAATCCCCGCCACGTTCGAGGCGGGGTCACCGATATGCACCGTCGTGGTGCAGGCGGCGACTCGCGCAAATCCTTGGTCATAGGTCGAGTGGAAGTTCCCCTTCATGATGCCAGTCTCGCAGACATTGACGCGGGGGCGAGGAATCTTCGGTCACCCTAATTCGGCGGTGCGCGGTGGGTTCGCGCCGGTGTGGGAGACGGTAATCGCGACATTCATCGGGGAGCCCCCAGGATGCTCACCCCTTGTGCCCCATCATTGACAACATCAATCAATGACTCCCTAATAACAAGTGCCCCCGGCATGGTCCTCTCCTCCCTGTCGGCCCCTACACGTCTCTCCCGAGGCATGAGTCGTCGGGCTTTGAGGGGAGCTTCGCAGTTCTGCTACCGACGTTGTATTCGTACGGTTACGGTGGGGCCTCTAAACTTAACCCGATGCATGCCCCCGGACGTACCTCGAACCCGGAACCGCGCGTCGGCTCAGGCCCGTGGCGTGGTGGCGGTTTTCTTGCTGCCCTAGTGACAATGGTCTGCCTAGTTGCTGGCTGCGGATCGTCAATGCCCGCTGCTTCAGAGCCATGTATCGACTCCGTCCCTGGTGCGGGCGATATGCGTTCCCGTCAGCAATATCCGGTGACGTGCCCTACGGCGTCCCCGAAATCGACCGCTAAGGCTGCGCATAAACAACCGGATCCAGATGGGCCGTCAAGCAATGAGGGCGTCAATGATCCCGAAGATTCTACGGGCCCGAAGGCTGACGACTCAGCCCCGGTGACTCCTACCCCAACCCCACCGGCAGCATCTCTTACCGTCGGTGCGAAATCCTCAGCTGGACCTGGCAGCTACGTCCTGTGGATCAAAGCGGAGAATCGCATCTACCTCGTAGCTCACGGTCTAGTGAAACGGGTCATGCTCACTACTGCTGAGCCGTGGAAGACCCCTGTTGGGAACTACAAGATTCAATACAAGACGCGGCACGCGGCTTTTACTGAGGATGGCATCCGCTGGTATATACCTAATTTCCTGTCTTTTTATCAACGCCCCGGCGCGACGGGAACTATCGGTTTCCACCAGATTCCCTGGGACGAAAAGACCAAGAAACCTGCCCAGCCTGTCTACACCTTGGGATTGCCCGGATATTCAAGTCACGGCTGTGCTCGGCTGGCCCCCAAAGATTCTGAGGCTCTCTACAGATTTGCTCATGAGGGCACAAAGGTGAAAGTGCGGTGAGCCGTCGACGCAACGAGGAGAACACCCTCGATGCGAGGGCGCGGTTAGGTCACAACGTCGATCAGCGCAACTCGGACATTCTGGGTGCTACCACTGAGTCAGCGCGGGTAGGTAGGTCGGCTGGTGTGTTCACCGCTGCTATGGCCATTACTGGACTGGTGTGGGGGCTGACTTTGGCGATCTGGGCGACGAGCCCTGGAGCTGACGGCACCAGGGCGGGCATGCCGGTACAAGGATGGTTTGGCTGCCTTCTGATCGGGCTGCTTTACGCTATGGGAGTAACGGTAATTCTCATCATCCCGGTCGTCCTCATGGCGGCTCTGCTGGGCGGACGCCTCGTCCGGCAGAGGAGCCAACGCATCGCTGGCGGGGCCGTCGGGGCAGTGACAGTTCTGGTTGGAGCAGCAGGTCTGTACGCCCTCATCTTGGACTTGTCTGCGGTGGTGGAGGTCTCATGGCCAGCCGTTGTGGCAGCCAGTGCGCTGGGATACTGGTGGGGGCCATGGGTAATGGTGGGGCGGAGTTCACGATAAAGCTGTAGCCCTAGCGTAGAGTGTGGCTTATGACACAGCAACACACCTCGACTATCCCGCCTGCCCCTAAGGCCCTCACAATCTCCGCTTGGGTTGCCATTGGGTCCGTGATCGTCCAGGCTGTTTTGGCCTGTTTCATGCTTTCCGGGGTTCACGGTCTCGGTGACGCGCACATGGGCTTCGGCATTGTGACCCTGCTGGCGGCGATCGTCGCGGCCGTTTTGGCCGTGATGTGGAAACGTCGTGGCGGATCGTTGGCGGTTGTCGGTCACGCCGTCGGTATGGCGGTGCTAATCCTTGTCCAGTATGTCCTCGGTGAGCTGAGCAATGGTGGCGCCATCAAGTGGATTCACGTGGTACTTGGTGTCGTCATTGTGATCGGCCTGCTCGTCCTCCCTCAGTCGATCGGCAAGAACTCCAGTAAGTGACCGGGGCTGGCGTTAGCAGGAGATTTTTGCCGTCACCGCTCCGGTGACAGTCACCAGGTCCGACGGCGACAATTCCACCGACAGACCTCGACGCCCGCCTGAAACCAGCACCCGCGGCTGCCCTAGCACCGACTCGTCGATGCAGATGGGTAGCCGCTTTTTCTGCCCCAAAGGCGAAATTCCCCCGACGATGTACCCCGTGGCGCGCTCTGCTGCCGCTGGGTCAGCCATAGCGACTTTTTTCGCACCTACAGCTGAGGCAAAAGCCTTAAGATCAAGCTGGCGGCTCACCGGAACGACGGCGACGGCAAGCTTGCCCGAGGGGACCAACTCGACGACCAGGGTTTTGAGCATGATGGACGGGTCGAACCCAAGTTTCGCGGCCCCCTCATCGCCGAAATGATGGTTGGACGGATCGTGGTCGTAGCTGTGCAGGACATGCGGGATCTTGGCCTTGGCAAGGGCTTTGGTTGCCGCAGATGCAGAGTCAGACGCAGGCATCAGTTCTCAAATCCCGCCCAAGTCCGCAACCGGTGGGTCGTGTCCTCGTCTTGGGGAACTGGGTGGCCGTCAATACTGAGGATGGGGGCGACGCCACGCACCGATGACAACAACCAAGCCCCCTGGGCACGCAACACCTCACCGTGTTTCATGAGCCAGGTAGATGTCTGGACCCCGTCTTCACCAGCGGCCTCGAAGACGGTACTGACGGTAATGGAGTTCAGGATGCCGGTGGGACCGGTGGGGGTTGTCCACAGTCTGTCGTCAGCTGCGATGACTAACCCAGAGGTTGGTCCTTCGAGCAGGTAACCGTCGGTAGAGGTGAAGATGGCGTCGTCGGCGCCCTGGGATCGGGCATAGCGCAGAGCTGCGACGTTGACGGCATAGGACAGGGTCTTGACCCCACCGAGGAGCCAGGGAGCATCGGCGAAGGCGTCGCTAGTGACCCCACGGGATAGACACAGCACGTCGATTCCCTCCCGTTCTTCGATTGCAGTTTCGGAAAGGGGAGAGATGATGAGAAAACCTCGAGGCGGTCCGGGGACGACCTGACGACCATTGGTGTAGACGAGTTTGAGGGCAGCTTCGCCGGGGATACGCCAGGTGCGTGCCGCTTCTTCGATGAGGTGGTTCCAGGAGTCCAAATCGGGGGTGGGGCCGTTCACTCCAGCGATAGAGCGGGCGAACCGGGACAGGTGCTCGTCGAGGTGGTCGATTCGCGATGTTCCATCCTGCGCGGTCACGATACGAGTTGTGTCGAAAACGCCATCCCCACGCACCAGCCCGAGATCGTCTGCATGGCACACCATCGTGGATGGTGACACGACCCCTTTACCGAGGATGGCTAGCAAGTATGGAACACTTGAATTCATGCGTTCAGCCTAGTTGAGTGATGGTTGAGTGGTCATAAGGGCTGTCAGCCGGGGCCACAGATGTCACGTATGGTTGGGCGTCAGCGTTCAGCCAGTCAGGTTGGCGCCATGCTACTAACGGACCGGGGGATCATTAATGACGGAGACGCATCACTCGTCGCAACCACGTCAGACGTACCATCATGGTCATCTTCACGAAGTCCTCGTAAAGAAGGGTCTGGAGATGGCTCGCAGCGGTGGCACCGAGGCTGTTGTGCTGCGTGAGGCTACTCGCCGCGCAGGAGTATCACCTAACGCCGCGTACCGTCACTTCGCGAATCGCGAGGCCCTTCTTGATGAGGTGGGTCTGGCGGCTGCCGACCAAATCGGTGTCGTCATGCGTGAAGCGGTGGCTGAGGCCCAGCCCATCGACGATGAGAGCATGGCAGTTTCCCAACTCGTGGCTGCCTGCCGTGCATATCTTGATTTCGCTCTGACTGAGCCGGGGCTCTTCGACGTGGCGTATCGTATTTCGGATACGGGGCTTGACGCTCTTAACGTGGACCGGTCGAAAGCACCGAATCTGCCCGATTCGGTAATCCGAGATGTCCTTTCAGATCGAGAGGTCACGCTTTCTGATCGGGTTGACGTCCGGAGCCTCGTCATTCTTCTGTGGTCCGTGCTTCACGGTTTTGCGTCGCTGTCGACTTCTGGTCCCCTGCGTGGTGAGAAAACTCCTGAGTGGGCTGATCGGGTTCTCGATGTCATTCGTGCGTCCCTGCGCGGTGCGATAGCACGAGCTTGATGGTTCGAGGGGGTCGCGATCCGGGCTCCGAGGTTGGGGCCGGATACCGTCAGATTCTGAATCTGGCAGTGCCTGCTTTCTTGTCCCTGATTGCTGAGCCGCTGTTCCTCGTTGCAGACTCCGCAGTGGTCGGGCATCTGGGCACCGCCGAGTTGGCAGGCCTGGGTGTGGCTTCGGCGGCCTTGACGACCTTCACAGGGCTTTTTGTTTTCCTTGCCTACGCGACGACGGCAACATCGTCACGTCGAATGGGGGCGGGGGACCGTCAGGGAGCTGCCCAGGCTGGTGTGGATGGCTTGTGGCTGTCTGTCATCATTGGCCTGCTTGTGGCGATCATGCTGGTGGCTATTCCGACGACGGTAGCTGGTTGGTTTGGAGCTAGCGGTGCGGTTGCAGAACAGGCGGGACGCTATTTGCGCATCACCGGTTTTGGAGTGCCCGCGATGCTCGCCACGATGGCGATCACAGGAGTGTTGCGTGGGTTCCAAGACACTCGCACGCCCTTAGTTGTGACGGTCGTCACCTTTAGTGCGAACTTGGTGCTCAATCTGTGGTTCGTGCTTGGTATGGGTTGGGGCATCCAGGGGTCCGCCATGGGCACCCTCGTCTGCCAGATAGCCATGGCGGTGGCTCTGGTGTGGGTGCTGCGGATACGAACTCGCGGCCTCGACTTAAGTTTGGTGCCGCACCTGAGCGGCATTGCTTCAAGTTTGCGTGATGGTATTCCGTTGCTCATTCGAACCCTGGCGTTGCGTGCCGCTCTCTACGTGACAACCTGGGTCGCCGCGCGGTCTGGAGCGATCACCATGGCGTCATATCAGGTGACGATGACGATGTGGAACTTGCTACTCATGGCCATGGACGCCCTGGGTATTGCCGGCCAGGCCCTCACCGGGTCGAGCCTGGGAGCTGGTGACGTCCGTCGTACCCGGTCACTGACGGCCACGATGACGCGATGGGGGCTTGTGGCGGGCGTTGTTATTGGCATCGTGCTGGCGGCTTTCCATCAGGTGGTTCCTGCCCTGTACACCGACGACCCCGCCGTACACCGAGCGGTCGCTGCTGGTTTGCTTGTCGTGGCAGCTCAGCAGATCGTTGCTGGCCCGGCTTTCGTCCTCGATGGGGTGCTCATTGGGGCTGGTGACGGCCGATGGTTGTCGGGTGCTCAGGTTGTCATGCTCCTGGTGTATCTACCGATGGCCTGGGCTGTGCACCTCTTGGCGCCGTCAGACCCGGCCGCTGCAGTGGTGTGGCTGTGGGTTGCCTTCAGCGGGTTCATGATCGTGCGGTGTGCAATCTTGGCATGGCGTGCGCGCGGAGACGCCTGGATGAGGACGGGCGCCTGAGCGGGTTTTGGGAGCTTGAGGGGGTTGAGCGGCCTATGGCCGACGAGCCACCCTAGAGTCACTCGAAGTCCACGCGCTGCGCTCCGGGTACGGAGTCGTACCTCTCTGGGGCGCTAGTAAGCACCACGATCTGGCTAGTCTGGGCACCTTGGGCTACCTCAGCGAGGACGTGCCTGACCCTCACGGGATCGGAGTAGACCAGAGCATCGTCGAGGATTACCGGCACCCCATCGTCGGGGTCGATGAGCCGAGCGGCGGCCAGCCGGACGATCAGTCCCAACTGTTCGCGGGCCCCTGACGACAGCTGGTCCCATTCCAGTCGGGAGCCATTGAGTTGACGTGCCACAACCGACAAGGTGGAGTCGATCTCGACGTGAAGATCCTGGCCAAAGACCCCGCGTCCAATCCGGTCGATTTGGGTGGTGAAAGGTGCCACGTAAGACTGTCGCACGTGGTCCAGGTGGGCTAACAGAGTCTGGTACAGCAACTTGGCTGACCGTGCACGCTGCTCCAATCCAGTCACTCGTCGAGCCAGTTGGTGTTCCTTGATAGTGAGGGAGTCGACCTCGGTCTGACGCTGCTGGCGGCCAAGTCCCTGCAGCTGTCCGTTGAGTTCTGCCCGACGACGGATGTTGCTCTCGAGGCGGTCCGTTGCGGTCGTCAGTGCCACCTGCGTTCCTTCAGCTTCGGTGTGGACCTGCTCGGGGTTGCGTTCCGCTAGCGCGGCGTGGGCGCGGTCGGCCTCGGCCTGTGTGAGTCGAGCCTGCTCCTGGGCGGCTGTGAGCGTCTCGGTGAGGGCTTTATCGCTAGTGATTTTGCGTGCAGCCGTCAGTTCGGTAGAGAGCCTGGTGACCGTTTCGGCGGTTTTTTCAGCGTCGATATTTGCCCGGAAGACCTTCTCATGAGCCTCGATGTGGCGCTCTTCCACCGTTCTTAGCCGGTTGTCAGCCTGACGTTGGGCGGTACGCGCTTCATTCGCTGCGGCGACAGCCTCCTCTTCCAGCTTCTGAGCCTCGGCGGCCGTGACGCTGACGGTTTCGGTGGTGCGCTCAGCCATGACTTCAAGCTCTTGGATGGTGACTTTGCCCTGCTCCTCCTCGAGGTGTTCCCGCCAGGAAGAGATGTGGGTCTCCATGACCTTGCGTTCAGCTAGACGAGACTCTGCCTGCTCCAGACTCGTCACACCTAGGTCCTTGAGTTGTGACACTACGTCTTGGTGGGCCTTCACGGCATCGTTTCCTAAGGTCATGACCTCAGAGGTGGGGGAGATCCGCACCCGCCAAGCCTCACCCATCTCCATGACGAGCTCGTCATCTACCCGGCGCTGGTTCGTCGCACCGATCGGTACATCGAGGTCGGCGCCGTCAATGCGTAGTGAAACCCCGTCGGCGAGGTGTTCGATGGCTAGCTGGGGGCTAGCCATCAATGCCTTATCGCGGGCAAGGTCGTCGGCCTTGACGGCTTTCCTTAGCGCGGATAGTGCCTCGCTGGTCACTTTCTCGGTGTCAAGGCGTTGCTGCTCGGCCGTTATGCGCTTCTTGAGTTCATGGATCCTGTCGAGCTGTTGTCGAGCCTTGGTCGACTCTTCACTAACTCGCGCGGCTGTAAGGGTCTGCCGAGCCTGAGTTTCGGCCTCTTCGGCCTGGGTAACCTTCTTCTGAGCCTCATCGACAGCTGTCTGGGCTTCCTCGCGTTCCTCGGCGACGTTTCGGCCCAGCTCCGATAGTTCTGCGGCCACGCGCTGGCAGTACTCATATTTATCCTGGGCCGTCGCGAGATCGTCGATGAGCTTGGCCCTCATATCGTGGGCCGCCCTGGCCTCGGCATGACGCTGCGCTGCTTCCTTGGCAGTACGTTTGGCGGTCTCGACTTCTTTCTCGAGGTCGGTGAGGCTCGCAAGGGCAGCCTCGGCTTTCTGGCAGTCGGACTTTTTGGATGCCACCACGGTCTGATCGTGGCTGATCTGTTCGTTGATTCTGCTGAGGGAGTCGACGACTTCGTCGACCTCTGCGAGTCTCTCTTGTCCTTTGGCAAGGTTGCTGTGGATCTCCTCGAGCTCGTCGCGATCTGCGAAGACGTTACGGCGCTCTGATCCCCCGGGTGTGAAGTACTTGTCATACTCCGCTCGAGCCCGATCCATGAGTCCGCCTCCGGAACCCTCGTCAGGTTGCTGCCCGCCAGCTTGTTCCAAGGCAGCGGTGAGGGCCTGGGAAGAATCCAGCCGCAACGGGGATAGTCCGCTGGCCTGCATGAGACGCAGCGCGTTCCACAGAGTCATATCTGCGCCAGACAACAGAGTTTCCATCATCTCGACAGCCTCGTCGCCGGTGATGGTCTGGCCAGCACGAGGCCCGGCAAGGAATTTCAGTGAAGACTCCTTGTCCTTGAGAAAGCATTTGCGATGAACGAAGTGGTGATCGCCGATCGTCATCTCAGCTTCGACGACCACCTGCAGAGATGTGCCATAGGGCTGAGCGGTTCGGACTTTGCGGGATTTCGATGAGGCTTTGGTGCCGGTATCGAGGAGCAGGTCGAGGGCTTCCACCATGGAGGTCTTGCCGATCTCGTTGCGTCCGGTTGCAATGACAACCCCACAATCGGGCAACTCGAGGGTGCGTTCGTCAATCGCTTTGAAATTTTCGACGTGGATGCGGTGCAGCTTCATCGTGATACCTCCGCAGTGTGTGCAGTAGTTGCGGTACCGACTTCTTCAGCGCTGACGAGACGGTGCAGCAGGGTGAGCGCAGCGACGGCGTCTTCACTGGTAGCGCATATGTCCGACAATTCTTCGGCAGCATCTCGTACCCAGCCGGGCACATCAGCCTCAGTCAGGCTGACATCGTCTCCCACCACGGTGAGGTCATGGCGGTTTTCACTCGGTTCAAGGCTTGCGAAGACAGTTTCATAGTCAGCGATGATCTCGTCGAGCTTTGCCTTCTGAGAGATAGTGACCTGGCCGTGAAGGTCGTAGCGGATGATGGTGCGATCTCGGTGGTCGAAGGAGTCGAACCTATCGCGCAGGGCCTGTAGGTCTGCCTCGCTGGCTACCTCCTGGCTCACTCGGGCATGCAACCACGTGCCAACATTGATCGTCTGGCAGGTAAGAGGATCACCGAGGTCGACGATTACCGCAGTGCCGACACTCTCCTCGTTGAAGCTCGTTGTCTCCTGGGTTCCGCTGTACCGGATGGCGGCGTGGTTATCGTTGGTCGGCCACGCGATATGACGATCGCCCAACGCGACATAACTCAGCGCCCCCCGGGCAATCGCATCGTCGAGAGGAGCTCGCGAGATGAGGGCTTCACGAGCATCCCCCGATAGCCCCTCAAGCTGGCCATGGCCGACCAGGATGCGTGGCGTCTGGGCGGGCTCCAGGTTCTTCACAAGGTCGGCGAGGGGGTCGGTCGACGGGTGACGGGTTGTCAGCGGAGAGGCAACGATCGTAGCGATGACGACCCCGTTGCCGTCAGTGATCTGGATCTCTGCGTGGTTTCGCAGCACCTGGACGTTGCTCGGGCAGCGCCGTGCGAATTCTGGCCCATCCCAGAGACACCCCGGCTCTAAGCTGTCGTGATTTCCGGGCAGCAGGTACACGGGGAGATCAATGGAGGCCATCGCCTCACACGCGCGGGCAATGATCTGAGTGGAGACATTGTGGGTTTCGAAGACATCTCCGGCGACGACGACAAACTCGCAGCCCTCCTGCCGGGCAACGTCGCCCAGCCTGCGCACCGTCTCGATCCGATCGGCAGTAAACCGTGCCTGCGGGTCGTCGTCGCCGCGCTTCGACAGGTAGTGCCGAGTCATCCCCAGTTGCCAATCTGAGGTGTGGAGAAATCTCGTCATAGCAGCATGATAGGAAATGACTCCGATACTGTTTGTGTACGCGTGTTCCGGTAATGTTCTGGCTTGTCAGGGCCAGTTTCAGCGATGATCTGACGCTCAGCTCTGCTTGATAACGCTGATAGCGGCGGAGGTGGAGCGGAAGGCCGTCGTCGGGTCGTTCTCGACGTCGAGGACATCAGCGGACTTCACGTGGGCGTCGCGATCGGCATTACCGGAGGCCAAGGACGCGGTCTGGGCAGCCACCTCAACGGAGACGCTGGACGTGTCAACAAGAAAGTGCTTCGGTGGCAGAAGATGTGCTTACCGCCCTTATACTCGGCAACAAAGGAGGCACTGTGACTGAGGACTCCGCCGTTTGGCTCGACGACCACCAGCAGCGCGTATGGCGCTTGTGGCTGGAAGTATCGACCACCTTGCCTGCCGTGCTTAACCGCCAGTTGTCCCGCGATTCGCAATTGTCGGTGCAGGACTTTGAGGTGCTCGTGCGTCTTTCTGAGACCGACGGCGGCGAAATGAGAGTCGTGGCCCTGGCAGAGCACATGGGATGGGAACGCTCCCGGCTGTCCCATCACCTCACGCGTATGGAGAAGCGAGGCCTCATAGAACGTCGCGTCTGCTGTTCGGACGGCAGAGGGGCCATCATTCACCTCACCGATCAGGGCACGGCGGCATTACAACAGGCCGCCCCGGGCCACGCTGCTCTGGTCCGACGCGTCGTTTTTGGCGGGCTTAATTACGGCCACCTCAACGACCTCGAAGCTATTCTCTCGCGAATTTGCCAGAGTCTTGCTGAAGAAGACAAGGCCAACCCCACAGACCACAGTTGAAGGTACTTCACCTCGCCGTGTCATGTCACGTCTCGTCCCACCTAGGGAAACGGTCACATTCGCGAAACCGAACCAGCTTTATCATCAGCCCCACCGACGCAGATGAGGAGCACATATGGCAGTAGTGGCCACGGGCATCCCGGCGGAATCCGGCGAACCCGCTATGGACAAACCCCGCATGAAGGGCCGTCACCTGGTGATGATGAGCCTTGGCTCGGCCATCGGAACCGGACTCTTCGTAGGGTCTGGCAAGGGTGTGGCTGCAGCTGGACCAGCAACCTTGGTGGCATATATCGTCGCCGGGTTACTCGTCATCGCCATCATGTACATGCTCGGCGAAATGGTTGCAGCCCATCCCGACTCCGGGGCGTTTTCGGTCTACACGTCCCGAGCCATGGGCTCAGCAGCTGGCTTTGCGATGGGGTGGGTCTGGTGGATTGAACTAGTCGTCGTCGTCGCGGCCGAGGCGATCGCGGCGGCGTCGACCCTTGTTGCCATGTGGCCAATAGCCCCCGTCTGG
This sequence comes from Cutibacterium sp. 37298, assembly GCF_023838685.1. Classification (NCBI taxonomy): domain Bacteria; kingdom Bacillati; phylum Actinomycetota; class Actinomycetes; order Propionibacteriales; family Propionibacteriaceae; genus Cutibacterium; species Cutibacterium sp. 37298. The sequence goes on along the minus strand of NZ_JAJNRJ010000001.1, from coordinate 279,487 downwards.
CTGCTCACCCTCATTTTCCTGGTCGTCCTCACCGCAATCAACCTGCTGGGAGCTGACAGATTCGGAGAGTTCGAGTTCTGGTTTGCCCTGCTTAAGGTGGTCGCCGTCGTCGTCTTCCTTGCCATCGGTGTGCTGCTTATCTGCGGAGTCTTGGCGGCTCCCGCAGCGGGAACATCCAACCTCGTCGGCCACGGCGGATTCCTGCCCAATGGGTGGTCTGGGGTGGCGACGGCCCTGCTTTTGGTCGCCTTCAGCTTCGGCGGTATCGAGATTATGGCGGTGGCGGCTGCCGAAACCGAAGACCCTGCCCACAATGTCTCCCGGGCTGTGCGCACCATCGTTTGGCGAATCCTGGTGTTCTACATGGGTTCAGTAGCCATCATGGTTATTGCGGTGCCTTGGGATGACCCCGAGCTCGGCGCCTCCCCCTTCGTGGCCGTCCTTAACCGGGCTGGTATCCCGGCAGCCTCCGAGGTCATGACCTTGGTCATTGTGTTGGCCTTGCTGAGCTCCCTCAATGCCAATCTTTATGGGGCTGCCCGGATGCTTGGCTCCTTAGCGGAACGCGGCATGGCCCCTCGCGTCGCCATGCGAACCAGGGGTCGCTCGGTGCCGACGGTCGCGGTGCTGGCCAGCGTGGCCTTTGGGTTCTGTTGTGTGCTGGCTACTTTCGAATGGGGCGACGCCGTACTCGGTACCCTGCTTAACATCGTCGGTTCAACCATCATCGTCACCTACTTCTTCACCATCTGCTCTCAGTACGTGCTGCGTCGCCGCGCTGAGAAGGAGGGCACCCCGCTGCCGATGCGGTTGAAAGGGTTTCCGATGGTGAACTGGGCTGCAATGATCCTGCTGATTGGCATCGTTGTACTAGGCATGTTTTCCCCCGACGTTCGAGCTCAGCTGATGTCAACGGGCGCGCTCGTCGTCATCCTCTATGTCATTGGGGTGGGATGGTCCCATCACGCCGGACGCAGCCCCTTCCGTCCCACGACCGACTGAACTCAAGCGGATGACGGTCCCGGGTCGTTCGGGGGGTTTGGGGGGCCGAGCGAGCAGCTCGTGTTTACGGTCTTTGGCCCGAATGATTTCCGGGACGATCCGAGGCGTATCACGCTGGTGAGCGGCTGGGGTGGGAATCGTGGTCGGATGGGGGGAGGGAACTGTTGCGGGCTTGGATTGCGGTTTGGCGAGCGGCTCAGCAGCAGGCTTCGAGAGGGAAGCCTGCTTTCCGGATGGCTTCTTGATAGCGGGCTTCGGGCTAGCCACTTCGTCGTCAGATTTAGGCTCTGATAGTTTCGTGACGCGGCCCATGGCATGGACACGTCGGCCCTCCAGGCGATCCTTGAGCTGGGAGGTGTAGATCGAAGTATCCCCAACAACTCGGCCAGCGACGGCGACGGCGATCATGCCAGGAGCGAGCATCGACAGGTTTCCGGTCATCTCGCCAACCATGAGCAGCACGCCGAGTGGGGCATGGGCAACCGCACCGAAGCAGGCGATCATGCCGACAATGACGAAACTCATCGGTGAGGATGGGATACCTGGCAGCCCCTCGAGGAGGCGCCACAGTGCCGCGCCAGTGGCTCCGCCAATGACCATGCCAGGGCCGAAGACGCCGCCGGAACCGCCCGATCCGATGGACAAGGTCGTCGAGAGGATCTTGGCGAAGGGGATTGCCAGCACCATGAGCAGCGGCATCCGCACGAGGTTGCTGGCGAACATCTCTTGTTGCACTGAGCCGTAACCGGTGCCCAATGCTGCCGGGATGAGGAGTCCAAGCAGCCCGACTCCCAGACCACCGATAGCCGGGACGAGCCAGCCAGGAACCTTGTCGAGATGGTCAAAAAACGTGGTGCCGCCATAGAAAACCTCAACGTAAAGCTTGCCCATGAGGCCAGCAGTGAGGCCCAGCAGGACGAACCAGATGAGTTGCAAGGGCTGGGAGAACTGCACTCCACTGAGCGATCCGAAGATTGGCTCGAATCCGTATACCGACCCGAAGACCACGAAGGCGACGATCGACGACACCAGGGAAGGCATGATCGCGTCGGATTCCATATCGTCGCGGTAGAGCAGCTCCGCACCTAGTAACGCGCCGCCCAGTGGGGCGCGGAAGATGGCACCGATGCCTGAGGCAGTGGCTGCTGAGACGGCAATCCGGGCGTCCGGGGTGGCGATTTTGAGCTTCTTGCACAGTGAAGAGATGACGGTCGCGCTGATCTGGGCAGTGGGGCCCTCACGTCCACCCGAACCGCCGGAACCTATCATGAGGGAAGATGCGATGATCTTGACTGCCGCGACTTTTCCTTTGAGAGCTGTCGGGTCGTGATGGACGGCATGAATGGCGTTGTCAGTGCCATGTCCTTTGGCGGTAGGTGCGACGAAGTACACCAGGGTTCCCGAAACTAGGGCGCCTCCGGCGACGACGAGCGGGATGGCCCAGGGACGGGTGAGCCTGGTGCCGGCGGCACCGCCGCCCTCCCCCAAGGTGCCGGGTGGGGTATAGCCGCCCAACGTTTCGAGTAGCCAATGCGTGCCGGTTTTCAGGCAGAAGAAGAAGATAATGGCACCGACGCCAGAGACGATGCCGATGACTGTGCCCATAAGCAGCCAACGGTTCAGGGAGTCTCGGAAGGCCTTGGGACGGTGCGGAACGAGGGCACGGCGCAGGCGCCTGAGTCGTTTGGCCCATGCGGCTCGGGTCTCGGGGTGGATGGCGGTCTCGGTCATTGCTGGTTGGAATCCTCTGCGCAAGAGCGGTTGGGGGTGCCGTGTCCGCTGGCCTCGGCTGCGCGGGTAAATAAGGTGAATCCGGTGACGACGGTGTCGATCTCGCCTGGCTCGAGGTAGCTGAGTAAGTCGACGAGTTGACGACGACGGTGCTCATTGACGTTTTGCACGAGTGTGGCCCCTCGGTTCGTCAGGGAGAGCACATTGGCGCGACGATCGTCGGGATCGGGAGAACGGTCAATGAGCCCTTTGGCGACGAGGCGCTCAACCATACGCGCGATGGTTGAGGAGTGGACGTCGAGGTCACGAGCCAGATCGACTCCGCGCGTCACTCCAGCGTCGATGAGGACGAGGAGTCGGTATTGCGGCGCGCTGACGTCTTCGGCAAGTTCCGCCAGGGAGCGGGCTGCTACGTCGACGAGCGCCCACGATGCCTGCAAAGCGATTTCAACATCAGTGTGATCGGGGGTCAGCCCGTTCGTTGCATCCCGCGACATCTGCACAGCGGAATTGTTGCACACTGCATTAGTTTTGGCGACGCGCTGTGTGCCGGTGGCGCGGTCACCTACAGTGATGCTATGGCCCGCATTATTGTCACCGCACCGCAGCTCATGTCCGTCGTTAACGAGGAGCTCCCCGGTCACGAGGTCGTAGGTGGCGACCACTTCATGGACCGCCAGGAACTGTCGCGCCAGATCGCCACCGCTGATGCCATACTGACGAGCTTGTCCGATCCCCTCGACGCCGAGATGATTGGTCAAGGCAAGAACCTGAAGGTCATCGGTCAGTGCGCCGCTGGTTTTAATAACATCGACCTTGACGCCGCTAGGCAGGCTGGGGTTGTCGTCACATCGACCCCAGGCGTCCTCCACGAGGCCACTGCCGACCTTGCCTTCACGTTGCTTCTTGAGGTCACTCGTCGTACTGGCGAAGCTGAACGTTGGGTGCGTGCAGGCAGGGCTTGGCGCTACGATCACACCTTCATGCTCGGCGCTGGTTTACAGGGGGCTACCCTCGGCATTGTCGGTCTGGGGCAGATCGGTGAGGCTATGGCTCGACGCGGAGCAGCCTTCGGTATGAATGTCATCTACAACGCCCGCCATGAGAAGGATGTCGCGGCGATTGACGCCGTCAATCTCAATACCCAGCCCACTCGTCGCGTCGAGCTCGACGAACTGTTCGCAACCTCCGACGTTGTCTCTTTGCACTGTCCACTCACTGATGAGACCCGTCATCTCGTCGACGCTGACGCCTTGGCTGCGATGAAGAAGACCGCCTACCTCGTTAATACCGCTCGTGGCGCCTGTGTCGACGAGGCTGCCCTGGTGGAGGCTCTTAAGACGGGTGCGATTGCTGGTGTAGGTCTGGATGTTTTCGAGGAGGAGCCGACGATTACTGCGGACTTGCTGACGTTGGAGAACGTCGTGCTGCTGCCCCACCTTGGGTCGGCTGCGCTGCCGACCCGCGAAGCGATGAGTCGTCTGGCTGCTCGCAATATCGCCAAGGTCCTTGACGGTAAGCCGGCTGAAACCCCGGTGGAGTGATTCGTTCGCTCACAGCGTTGATGTGGTAGGCCCGGTTCTCGTTGGCGGAACTTCGTCGCAGAGAGCCGGGCCCAGCTGTGTTCTTTGACGTGAAGGAAAGCACGCAATGACGCGGTCAGAATTGTCTCAAAGCGTGTGGAAGTGGCTATTTCCGAAGTCCTGTTTTCTGTATTTAAACAACCGATTAGTTATCTAAATCATGGTGTTGAAGACGGGGTCTTGTGACACGGAAATCGCGTTATAGCGCGGTTTGCACGTCTGTTCTAGGGGGTGTGCACGAACATGCACGAAAGCCGTTTTCGGTGGTTGTTACACATCGCTTTCCCTAACCTTGTCACGTACCTGGCAACGGTGGCGGGGCATCGAGATCCCTGAGCCACCCCCCCACACGCCGGATGGTTTCGAAGGGAGCATTCAATGAGGACCATGGACGCAGACGTCGTTGTCATCGGTGGTGGTGCCACCGGTGCGGGCGTCGTGCGGGACGTCGCGATGCGTGGATACCGCGCCGTCCTGTTGGACAAGGCCGACCTCGGCCAAGGAACCACCGGTCGTTACCACGGCCTGCTCCACTCTGGTGGACGATACGTCGTCTCTGACCCCGGATCGGCGACGGAATGCGCTGAGGAAAATGAGATCGTCACTCGGATCCACGCTGACGCCGTTGAGAAGACCGGCGGCTTGTTCGTGGTGACCCCAGAAGATGACTTGGAGTTCTCTGATCAGTGGGTTGAGGGAGCTAAGAAGTCCAAGGTTCCCTTCGAGGAAATCTCCACCGCGCAGGCCCTGCGTCGCGAGCCTCGTCTGAACCCCGGCATTAAGCGCGCCTTCGCTGTTCAGGACGGTTCGGTCGATGGCTGGCAGATGGTGTGGGGCGCCGCCCACTCCGCCATCGAATACGGCGCCAAAGTCATGACCTACACTGCCGTCACCGAGATCATTCGCGAGGGAGACCAGATCACCGCCGTGGTCGCCCACGACCTTAAGCACGACGAGCAGATCCGCATCGACTGCAAGTTCGTTATTAACACTGCTGGCCCGTGGGCGGGACGCATTGCTGAGCTTGTCGGCTGTTATGACGTTGACGTTGTGCCAGGCCGCGGCATCATGATCGCGATGAACCACCGCCTGGTGAACACGGTAGTCAACCGCTGTATCTACCCTGCTGACGGCGACATCCTAGTGCCGGTGCACACCGTGTCGATCATCGGCACCACCGACGTCAAAGCTGACGATCCGGAGCGGCTGGCCATTCCTCGCAACGAAGTGCAGCAGATGCTCGATTCCGGCGAGGCCCTTATCCCCGGATTCCGCGATGCCCGTGCCGTACATGCCTGGGCCGGTGCCCGCCCGCTATTCAAAGACAAGCGAGTCTCTGCCACCGATACCCGCCACATGTCCCGCGGTATGAGCGTCCTCGACCACGGTTCTCGCGACGGTGTTAACGGCATCGTCTCCATTATCGGCGGCAAGCTCACCACCTATCGTCTGATGGCCAAGAATGTTGTCGACGTCATGTGTGAGCAACTTGGCGACGACCGTCCCTGCCGTACCGCAGACGAGGCTGTGCCCGGATCGACCGTCGGCAAGAACTACCTCATCACCCACCGTCTGGGCGAGAACGAAGAGCGTCGTGCCGGGACTGGTTTGGTCCGCGGTGGCGACCCGAAGACCGTGCCGTCATCGAAGAAGATTGACAACCAGGTCATCTGCGAGTGCGAGCTCATGAGCCGCAAGATGTTCACCGATCTGCTAGCCGAGCAGCCCGACGCCACCTTCGACGACCTGCGTCGCCAGCTGCGTCTGGGTATGGGTCCCTGCCAGGGTGGCTTCTGCTCGATGCGCGCTACCGGCATTGCTGTTGAGGAGGGCACCATTGACGCCGAGCGCGCCACCGGTCTGCTGCGTCTGTTCCTCAAGAACCGGTGGATCGGATTGTGGCCGATTCTCTACGGCGAGCAGGTTCGTCAGACCGCCCTTGACGACTGGATCTTCCAGGGCACCTTCGACGTTGAGCACCTTCCCACCCCGCAGCAGGAGGTTGAGCTGTGAGCACCACAACCGTTCCCACTCAGTCGGTTACTGCCGACCGTTTCGGCGCTCAGCACGTCGTCGTCATTGGATCTGGCCTCGCCGGCCTCACCACCGCCCTGCGCCTGCGCCGCGGTGGCGCCCGGGTGACCCTCGTCACCAAGGGTGTCGGCGGCCTGCAGTTGGGTCAGGGCACTATCGACATCCTCGGCTACACCCCGGATCGCGTCGAGAAGCCCTACCAGGCTGTCCAAGAATTCGCGTCCCAACACCCCGCTCATCCCTACGCCAAGATCGGCGTTGAAGCCCTGAAGGAGGGCATCGACTTCCTGCGCGAGATTGTCGGTGACTCCTACCTGCTTGGTGACGGGGAGGCCACGATCAACATGCCGACCGCCGTCGGTGCGATTCGTCCTACGGCCCTGGTCCCGCCGTCGATGATCAACGGCAACCTCAAGGACGGTGACAAGGTCGTCGTCACTGGGTTGGCCCAGTACAAAGACTTCCACGCTGGTCTCATCGCTCAGAACATCAACCGCACAACGCTGCCTGGCGGTGGCCATGCTTCAGCCCGCGCTGTCGTGGTCGATTTTGAGCCCCGCGAGGGCGAGTACGACGCCACCGGTTTGGCGATTGCTCGCTCCCTCGACGATGTTCGTACCCGTCGAATGCTGGCTGAGGGGCTTAGGGGATTTGTCAATCCCGGTGAGATCGTCGCCTTGCCGGCCGTGCTCGGCATCGATAACCACAGCGAGGTCCTTGCCGACTTCAAGAAGATCCTCGGCGCAGAGGTGTTCGAGATCGCATCCCTGCCACCCTGCGTGCCCGGCATGCGCCTCAACAACAAGCTTGTCGTGACCGCTAAGAACGAGCGTGTTGACTATGTGCTTGGTTCGAAGGTCACCGGCTGCACGGTGGCCGACGGCAAGGTTGTCTCCGTGACCGTCGGAACCGCTGGTGCTGGCAAGGAGATCAAGGCTGACGCCATCGTCCTCGCTGGCGGTGGCTTCGAGTCCGGAGCCCTCAAGCTTGACTCTCACGGCCACCTGCATGAGACCATCCTCGACCTGCCGGTCACCATGCCGGAAGGCGTCAAAGAGGAGGATCTCATCCACGGTGATTACTGGGGTTCCCCGCAGCCGCTCTTCCTGTGCGGCGTCGAGGTCGATGAGACCATGCTTGTCACCTACCAGGGTAAACCTGTCCATTCCAATGTCTACGCCGCCGGCGGCGTGATCGCCGGTGCCACCAGGTGGCAGGAAAAGTCGGGTGAGGGCATCGCCCTCGGCTCGGCCATCAAGGCTGCCGATGCCATCCTGTCGTCGGTCAGGGCAGGCGTCGCGACCAAGGAAAGGAACTGATCATGGGTGTTATCGAGGAGACATTCGCCGGACACGAGGTCTCGCGCCAGTCGCTCGACGCCTGCGTCAAATGTACTATCTGCGAGACGATGTGCCCGGTCGCCAAGGCCACCCCGCTCTACACCGGTCCGAAGTACAATGGCCCGCAAGGCGAGCGCTACCGTGACGGGGCTTCCGTTGACCACTCCCTCGAGTGGTGTAACTTCTGCGGCATCTGCACCCTGCACTGTCCGCAAGGGGTGAAGATCGCGGAGCTCAACGAGCAGGCCGCTGCGAAGATGAAGCACCAGAATGGTGTTCCGCTGCGTGATCGCCTCATTCCGCTGACCACTCTTGAAGGACGTGTGCTGTCCCCGATCGCCCCGCTGGCTAACTGGGGCCTCAATCAGAAGCCGATCCGCATCGCTGTCGAGAAGATCATCAAGGTCCATCGTGATGCCCCGATGCCAACCGCTCAGACCGAGACTCTCAGCAAGTGGATGCGCCACCACAAGCCCGCCAAGCCAGCTACCAAGGGTCCGATCGTCTTCTTCCAAGGCTGCGCCGGCGGTTACTTCGAGACCGAGACCTCCAAGAAGTCCATCGAGGTGCTTGAGCACCTGGGCTATGAAGTGCTCGTCCCGAAGCAGGGCTGTTGCGGTCTGGCTAAGCAGTCGAACGGTCTGTTCGAGGGTGCCACCAAGGACATCCTCAGCTTGTGCGATAAAATCATCAGCCTCGGCAAGGGTCTGACAGTCGTGTCCTCGTCCGGCTCCTGTGTCGGCATGATGAAGCACGAGGCTCACGAGATTATGGGTGTTGACGATCCTCGTCTGCACGACGTGTCGGTACGTTCCCGGGACTTTTCAGAGTTCCTCATGGACGAGTACCGCAATGGTGAGTTCGACGCTTCGCAATTCCGTCCGATCGACATCACGGTTCCCTATCACCAGCCCTGCCAGGTCAAGAGCCAGGGCATGGGATTCCCGGCAGTTCAGCTTATGGAGCTCATCCCGGGTGTCAAGGTGCTGGAGTCTAACGAGCCGTGCTGTGGTATTGCCGGTACCTACGGTCTGAAGGCCGAGCGCTATGAGGTCGCTCAGAAGATCGGTGCGGGTGTGTTCAAGCACATGCAGGATCACAACGAGGGCGTTGGGGTGTGCGATACCGAGACGTGCCGTTGGCAGATTTCCAAGTCCTCGGGTGTCAAGATCGTGCATCCGGTGTGGCTGCTGCACCACTCGCTCGGACTGTCGAACAACCTGCTCGACTGATCAAAGCCTGCTGAACCTTATCGCTCTTCGGTGGCGTGGGGGCTCAGCTTCGCCGGACCTCCTGCGATCCGGAGTCGGCCGGGACCTGCTGTGGGGGCGGGCCCCGGCCCTTTCACGTGCTGCTGCGATGTCGGGCACAACTTCCGGCTGGGGTCGCCGGCCGGCCGTCGAGGGTCGTCTTGCCGTGGCTGGTCAAAAATTGCCGGTTCGAGGCGGGTCCGATCACTGCTGTGATGTGGCCTGTTGTGGGTCGGGATTTTTTGTCACCGGGGGGGTTGGGAAGGCACGGCAGGTCAGGGGGGTGCTGACCGCGCGACCGTTGTGGCTTATGTTCGGGGGCCCGAGACCGTGGGGTCCTGGGGAACCCACCACCGCCAAGGGGCGTCAACGTTGCGGCTGATCCCTACTCGCGGGCCCTGTCGGAATTCGGCAATCTCCGGTGCGGGTTCGAGGCGCCAGCCCAAGGCAGATATCGCATCATTGCCGATGATGCTCACCGGGTTTCCAGACTCTTCGAGACTGGCACCCAAAGCTGACCCCATATTTCCTGGTCCGCAGGCAAGGCGGTTCTCGGCGACGTTCCCGCGATGCCGACGAGCATCATCGTGGCCTGCTATGACTTGCCCGCCACGCAGCAGCACGGCAGATGCCTCCCCATCTGGTGAACACACGAGGTTCACGCAGCGATGCATGCCGTAAGACAAGTACACGTATATGTGAGAAGGCGGCCCGAACATCACGCGGGCGCGCGGGGTTGGCCCACGAAAGGCATGGGATGCTGGGTCGTCGAGTCCCATGTACGCCTCGACTTCGGTGAGACGGATCCCCACCGGGCCGCGCCAGATCGTTGCTCCGAGTAGGAGCGGGGCGACCTCGATAGCGGGAGCCGAGAGGTCGATCATGCCTTGGTGTCGCACAGGAAGTGGCACGCGGTGCAGGTAGCGGCGGTCACGGTGATGACCGCTGGCCAGGCACCGGTCTTCTTTGCCAATCCGTGAGAAGCTCCGAGAGCTGCCAGGTAGGTTGCGCCCAGCAGGCCAGCAATCGTCGGTCCGCTCTTAGCGAGCCAGGTGCGGCCAGCCCAGCAGCCAGCAGCCGCGAGCACGGCTCCACCCAGTGGCCGGACCCCGGTAGTGCGAGCAGTGAGCCATCCTCCGACGAGCCCGAGGCCGGCCACCTCGGCGGTGTTGACGTTTTCTGCCCTGTTCAGCTTCATGACCCGAGTCTAGCTGGGCGGCTTAGGACGCCCGGGTAAACCCCGATTCGGGTCGAGATCGTCAGTCGCCTCAAGGCGTCGCGAACCGCCCATCTTCTAGACGTACTGGTGCCCGGTAAGCCGGGGCGAGTATGTTATCGAAGGATCACAGCGTAATGACGACTTTTCCGATCATGGTGCCGGACTCGACGGCTGCGGTGGCCTCACGCACATGCTGGGTTGTCAGACCCTCGATATGGCGGGTCATCGTCGGACGGATCTGCCCCTTCTCGACGAGGTCGGCGATGCTGGCCAGTGCCCGGCCTTGTTCGGCGACGTCGGGCGTCGCGAACTGTGGACGGCTGAACATCGACTCGCTGGTCACCGTTAACGACTTTGACTTGAAGGCCATGAGATCGAATGAGTCGGTTCCGTCGATCATGACCAGATGTCCGAACGGTGCGATGATCTCAGCCAAAGTCGATGCTGGTGGCGTATAAGCCGAGAGAATGCCGTCGAACCCGGTGATCCCGAAGTCGTTGACCTGCGGGGCGAGCGGTTCACGATGGTTAATGATTCCGGTGGCTCCCATATCCTGACACCATTGTGCACTCTCTGGGCGCGAGGAGGTCGCAACGACCGGCCCGCTGGTAATAGCACGAGCTAGCTGGATGGCTGCCGACCCGACGCCACCAGCGCCGCCGATCATGAGGAAGGCTTTGTTACTGCGTTCTTCGGGGGTACCCAGACGGATGTGGTCGATGAGGGCTTCCCATGATGTCAGAGCAGTGAGTGGCAGGGATGCGGCCTCGGCGATAGATAACGATGGCGGGCGTTTCGAAACGATCCGCGAGTCAACCAGGGTGAATTGCGAGTAGGTGCCGGGACGATCGCGGTTTCCGGAATGCCACACCTCGTCACCGACGCTGAAACCGTTGACCTCCGATCCGGCTGCGCGCACGACGGATGCAGCGTCAAACCCCAGCACGCGGGGATGCGAGAGCGTTCCAGCCCCCTTACGCAGCTTGATGTCGATGGGATTGACCGAGACGGCTTGGACCTCAACGAGCAGGTCGTGCGGGCCCGGCTCCGGTATTGGCAGGTCAACGTCAACGAAACATTCGGGATCGGAGACCGGCAGGGGCCCGGTGATGGCAACGGCGTGCATGCTTTCCATGACCCCACGGTAGTGCCGACCGGGTTGCTTGGGTACCGCTGTTAGCGCTGCATGTCGACGAAACGCGAGTAGTGGCCTTGGAACACCACTGGCACGGTCCGTGTCGGCCCGTTGCGGTGCTTGGCGACGATGATATCGGCCTCGCCGGCGCGCGGGGACTCTTTGTCGTAGACGTCCTCTCGGTGCAACAGGATGACGACGTCAGCGTCCTGCTCGAGTGACCCGGACTCGCGCAGGTCACTCATCATGGGTTTCCTGTCGGTGCGCTGCTCGGGGCCACGGTTGAGCTGGGAAAGGGCCACGACAGGGATTTCGAGCTCCTTAGCCAACAGTTTGATCTGGCGAGAGAACTCCGAGACTTCCAGCTGACGCGACTCCACCTTTTTGCCAGAGGTCATGAGCTGCATGTAGTCGATGATGACGAGCTTGAGGTCGAATTTTTGCTTCATCCGCCTTGCTTTGGCGCGGATTTCCATCATCGTCAGGTTAGGGGAGTCATCGATGAACAACGGTGCTGACGAGATCTGTGTTGTTTTGTCAACCATGCGCTGCCAATCCTCTTCGGACAGGTGCCCCGCACGCATCCGGGACAGCTCGATCCCTGCCTCGGCAGATAGCAATCTCATGACGATCTCGTTGCGCCCCATCTCGAGGCTGAAGATTGCAGCTGCGAGATGGTTCTTGATGGCGGCGGCGCGGGCAAAGTCGAGGGCTAGAGTGGATTTTCCCATGGCCGGACGGGCGGCGACGATGATCATCTGGCCGGGCATGAACCCGTTGGTGAGCTCGTCAAGGTCGGTGAACCCAGTAGGAATGCCGGCCATGGCGTCGCCGCGAGCCTCAATGGCCTCAAGCTCGTCAAAGGTGCTCTCGAATAATTCCGAGAGCGGGTGGTACTCCTCACTGGTTTTGCGGGTGGAGACGTCGTAGAGGGTCTGCTGGGCGGCGTCGACGATGTCGGCGACCTCTCCTTGCCCCTGATAGCCCATCTGAGCGATGCGGATTGACGCTTCGACGAGGCGACGAAGGACGGCTTTCTCGGCGACGATCTTGGCGTAGTATGCCGCGTTCGCGGTGACGGTGACATTGGTTAGTAACTCTGCGAGGTACAGGCGTCCGCCGGCTCGCTCGAGTTCGCCACGGCGATCTAGTTCATCGGCGGTGGTGACGGTGTCGGCAGGGTCGCCGCGACCGTATAGATCGGTGATGGTGTTGAAGATGAGCTCGTGTCCAGGGCGGTAGAAATCGACGCCCTTGATCTCTTCGACGACGTCGGCGATGGCGTCTTTGGAAGACAACATGGCACCTAGTACGGACTTTTCGGCGTCAATGTCCTGGGGAGGGTTACGGTCCAAGGACGGGCCCGGCTCGGCGGGTGCGCAGGACATGGCGGCTCCTTCACGGCTGATAGGGGGCTAGTGTGCCACGTTTTAAGTACTCCCGGACAAGAGTTATCCACAGGTCTTGTGGGTAATGCCTGGATGGATGTGGACCGCCTGGGGATAATGTGTGGATAACTCGGTGGATCGGGGGATATGCCGTGGAATACTATCTAGTAACTACTCTTTGACTAGGGGTTATAGTCGTTGTGTGAGTTATTGGACGAAAATTTTCGGCGTGTCGCGGGGGAGACGGTGTTCAGCTGGGATGTGTACAAGTAGGGTTTGAATGCGACGTGAGTGCCATCTAGCGACACGTTATCCACAGGGGCTGTGGATATGGATGGTGGCCTCCGGAGCGGGTTAGATGGTCCGTCAAACCATCGGCAGGCCCGGCGAGTGTGACGTGAGGTCACCGGGAGATTGCGCCCTTGTCTGAGATACCCCCTCGGGGTACTCTCTGATGCAGAGGAGGATGCATGACCAACTCGGGTGACGGCTGTTGTGCCCCTGGCGGTGACCATGTCGCGGGGGATCATGACGTCGAATCTTCGGCGCCGAGGGAAACCTGCGGGGCATGTGGTTGTAACCACCCCCAGCATGGATATCTCGGGCATAAGGACATGCACCTGCGCCGTCTCAAACGGATCGAAGGGCAGGTGCGCGGCCTGGAGCGGATGGTTGATGAGGAGAAGTACTGCATTGATATTTTGACTCAGGTCTCAGCAGTCACCTCGGCACTCAAATCCGTTTCCTTGGAACTGCTCGCTGAGCACATGAGCCACTGCGTTGCTCGTGCGGCACAAGCTGGTGGGCAGGAGGCCGAGGATAAGATCACCGAGGCCAATCAGGCCATTGCCCGCCTCGTCAAAGCCTGATGGCAAGCACACTTGGAGGAACAATGCACAAGACCTACACCATCAATGGAATGACCTGCGAGCACTGCGTCAAGGCAATCACCGAAGAAGTCTCGGCCCTTGACGGCGTCGATAACGTCACTGTCTCCCTCGAATCAGGCTCAATGACGATCGACTCGGCTGAAGAGATCCCCTTTGGTAAGGTCGCCGATGCCGTTGATGAGGCCGGAGAGTACACCGTCGCCGAAGCCTCATCTCTTGACACTGCCGGTCACCCCGGTGGTCAGTGCGGCTGTGGAGGTCATGGCCACGCCGGGAAGAAGGCTGAGGGATCGGGTTGCGGCTGCGGCGGACACCAGCACTCCGAGGAGGCTGCTGCTAAGCATGCCGAGCACGCTAGTAAAGGCGGCTGCGGCTGCGGCGGTCACCAAGCCTGAGCCATTAGTCTCCGTTGAGATCTTGACGTCGGGCCCCGGGTTCGGACCGCATGACGCCGTTAGACCCCGACCCCCGACGTTGACTTTCCCTACAACCCCCCGGCCTCCTGGATCGTTGGGGCTGCCGGTAAGAGAGCCGGTAGCCCCCGACATCCCGGATTCCGGTGGGTCGTCCACGAAGGAAACACATGTCTACCCCGACTCACCCCGACGCGCAGTCTGAGCTGAAGGACGCGACGGAACCTACCTCCGTCAACCTCGACATCACAGGTATGAGTTGCGCATCGTGCGCCGCCCGCATTACTAAGAAGCTCAACAAGGTTGATGGGGTCCAGGCCACCGTCAACTACGCGACTAGCAAAGCTCATGTCCTCACCACGAAGCCTATTGAGGTCGACGATCTCATCGGGGTGGTCGAGGCTGCTGGCTACGGGGCTAGTGTCCCCACGCCGGCCGCACCACCCGAGGACCACGCGGCGAAAATTCGCGCCAGACTGATCGTTGCCATCATTCTCGCGGTGCCGGTCATGCTGCTCTCGATGATTCCAGCCCTGCAGTTTGACGGATGGCAGTGGCTGGCGCTGGCTCTTAGCCTCCCGGTCGTCTTTTGGTGCGGGGAGGGTTTCCATCGCGCCGCCTGGACGAACCTGCGGCATGGCGCAACCTCAATGGACACTCTCATTAGCCTCGGCTCTTTGGTCTCGTTGGGGTGGTCTGTCTGGGCGCTGATGTGGGGCAGTGCTGGACATGTCGGTATGCGCCACCGCATGACATGGGCCCTGGAGCGCACTGATCCTTCCTCTGCCCTATATCTGGAGGCATCAGTCGGCGTTATTACCTTTATCCTCATTGGGCGGTGGATTGAGGCCCGTAACCGCGCTGAGGCCGGATCGGCCTTGCAAGCGTTGCTACGGATGGGCGCCAAGTCGGTGCGGATGATCCGTGACGGGCAGGAGGTCACCGTCCCGATCGAGGCCCTCACGGTGGGGGATCACTTCGTAGTGCGGCCGGGGGAGAAGGTCGCCACCGATGGTCGGGTTGCTGAGGGAAGCTCAGCGATCGACGCGTCTCTTGTTACCGGGGAGTCATTGCCGGTCGAGGTGGCGGTCGGTGACGAGGTGATCGGCGCCACCGTTAACACCTCTGGACGGCTTGTTGTGGAGGCAACCGCCGTTGGTTCAGATACCGAGCTGTCACGCATCGCCACCCTTGTTGAGGCTGCTCAAACCAGTCGCTCTAAGACCCAGGATCTCGCCGACAAAGTCTCGTCGATTTTTGTGCCGACAGTTTTGATCATCTCGGCCCTGACGATGATTGTGTGGGCTGTATTGGGTCAGGGGGTCACGGCGGCTTTCACCGCTGGGGTGGCGGTTCTCATCATTGCGTGCCCCTGTGCCCTGGGCTTGGCGACCCCCATGGCCCTGCTTGCTGGCACGGGTCGCGGTGCCAGGTTGGGTATCGTTATTAAAGGTGCGAGGTCTCTGGAAAGGGCCCGCGGCATCGACGTCATGGCGATGGATAAGACCGGCACCCTCACCACTGGCCGGATGGCCGTAGTCGCGGTGTGGGATGAATCTGGACGTGTGGTGAACATTTCTGACAACCCACCCGCACTTGCTGTTACAGCAGCGCTTGAAGTGGGGTCGGAGCACCTGATTTCGCGGGCCGTCGTTGAGGCGTGCCCAGGTGTGGCCTCCGCCGAGGACTTTCGGGCTCTGCCTGGCCTTGGGGTCAGTGGGACTGTGAACGGGTTGCCGGCCAAGGCGGGGCGGGTGTCGCTTTTTGACGCCATCCCTGACGCGTTGTCGAAAAATGTCGAGCGAGCCCAGGCTGAGGGCCGTACGGTGCTTGTGGTGGGGCGAGGCGACGACATTCTCGGTGCCATCGCGGTGAGCGACGAGATCAAGCCGGAAGCTGTCGTTGCGGTGAAGCGGATGGTTCAAGCTGGCGTGCGCCCGGTGCTGGTGACGGGTGATAATTCCGGCGCTGCAGCTCACGTGGCGTCAGAATTGGGCATTGGCGAGGTCATGAGTGAGGTCATGCCCGCGGACAAGGTCGACGTTGTCACTCGGCTGCGTTCGGACGGCTCCCGCGTCGCGATGATGGGGGATGGGGTCAATGACGCTGCTGCCCTCCAAACGGCAGATTTGAGCATCGCTATGGGGACTGGCACCGATGTCGCTATTGCTGCCAGCGACATCATCTGTACCCGAGGTGATCCGCGTTTGGCGGTTGACGCCCTGTCTCTTGCTCACGCCACGGACCGCACGATTCGTCAGAACTTGTTCTGGGCCTTCGCTTATAACGTGATTGCTATTCCGGTCGCCGCCGTGGGCTTGTTGAGCCCGGTTATCGCGGCTGCGGCAATGGCCTTTAGCTCGATCTTCGTTGTCACGAACTCGATGAGGCTGGTGCGTTGGCATCCTGGGATGAGCGATTCAAACTGAGAACCTGGGATGGGTCCACCGCCGGGGTCTCGTCAGGAGAATGGCTTTATAGCACGGTTCCCACGAAGTCTGGGGCCTCGGCGACGTCGATGTGATCCGCGCCGAGCATGCGTTCAAAACGAGCGAATCTTAAGTTTCTCAGCAAATCTTTGGATTCTCCGGATGATCTGCTCTATGGTGTTGCCCGTGCCTTCCACCGGAGGTACGTTGGCGCGTGCCAGTGTGGCTGACGCCGATCTCCGTACCGGGCCCTCGAGCCCCCGATACTGAAATGGTCGAATGTCGAAAGTTGTAGCTTCCGCGATTGCCGGGGCCCTCAGCCTTACCTCGGCTGGCGGCCTGACGATGGTCCAGGCACTTGATCGAGATACCGTGACCTTCTCCGTGGACGGAGTCTCCCAGCAGGCCAAGGTTAAGCCAGGCACGGTCAAGCAAGCTCTCGCCCAGCAGGGGATTCCAGTTGGCCCGCACGACGATGTGCAACCCTCGCTGGATTCTGAGATTCACGATGGCCAGGTCATCACCGTTAACTACGGTCGCCGTGTCGTGGTCACTATTGACGGTAAGAAGGTGGTCCGTTGGACCACGGCTAAGAACGTGGCCGAGGTTTTGGCTCAGCTGAACCAGTCAGATCCTGACAACCTCGTGTCGGTGTCGCGTTCGCTGGATATCTCGCGTGCCGGGCTGTCCTTCTCGATGCAGACGGCTAAGGATGTCACGGTCACCATCGGTGGCAAGACTCAGAAGATTACCGCGGTTGGAACCGTTGCTGACGCCCTCAAGGCGGCGAAGGTTGAGGTTGATTCGAGCGATGCCGTTAACCCGGGTCTGGGTACGCCACTGTCCGATGACATGAAGATTACCCTGACGATGGTTGACCAGAAGTCTCAGAAGCGTCGTGTCGCCGTGCCCTTCTCCACCAAGAAGGTCGAGGACTCCAGCCTGTCCAAGGGCGAGATCAAGGTCATCACTAAGGGTGTCAATGGCATCAACGAGGAAACCTGGACCGTCGTCTTTAAGGACGGCAAGAAGGTGTCCGAGAAGAAGGTTTCCAGCAAGGTCGTCAACGCCCCTGTGACCCAGGTCGTCAAGGTTGGCACTAAGACTGCGTCGTCGAGTTCTCCTTCGACGCGTTCGTCCTCCGCCTCGCACCGTTCGACAGCATCTCAGTCGTCCGATCCGGTGACCAGTGGTACTACCTGTTTGGCATCTACCTACGGTGAGGGTGACGGTACTGCTGGTGGCCCTACTGCTTCCGGTGAGACCTTCGACCCGTCGGCCTTCACTGCTGCGTCGAAGACCCTTCCGCTTGGATCGACTATCCGCGTCACGAACGTCAGCAATGGTCGTACTGTGACTGTGCGCATTAACGATCGCGGTCCTTACGTCGGTGGACGATGCCTCGATCTTTCAACGGCCGCGATGAACGCTATCGCTCCCGGACAGGGTCTGGTGACCGTCCGCTACAGCTGATTACAGCCTGTTTGACGGCGCTTGGTGTGCTGCTGCGGCATCCCTGAGTCGTTCGCACCAAAGAGACGCCTCATTCGATGGGAAAGCACACGTCGCAGACCGGTTCCTCCATGCCGGTGGTGTCCCAGTCGGCCCAGTAGGCCTCGCGTGGTGCGGCGCTGCGCACTAGCCCAGCTTCTTCAAGCCAGGCGTCAAAGGCATCGTAGATTTCGTCGATATCGGGGTATTCCAGTTCGGCTTTGGTAACGGTGACCCACGCTTCCCGATGGGCCTCAACGGTGCGGACAGCGACGTCAAGGGGGAGCACAGCGTCATCGATAGTGCCTCGGATCGGCTGGCATACCTCGACGGTTCCGTCATGTTCGGCAGTGAGACCATCGTGGTAAATGACAAACGGGGAGGCTTTGCCGAGGGTGGGATCACCGGGGGCAAGGCGCTCAAGAATCCCGAAGGCTTCGTCCATGAAGGGGCCGAGCTCATCAATGGACACCACCCGGATCATCGAAATGACCCGGCAGGCCTCGACCTCCCTGATATTGACCGTGCGATCCATTATTGACCTCCGTTTGGCCGAGGTGGCTCAGCCGGCTCCTTGCTTGTGCACGTCGAGTGGTTGGTGGATGCGGTGTCGCCGCTCTCGGAGGCCTGGCTTAGCGCGCGGTGGCGTCCGTATTCGTCAAGGGTTGGCATGCCGTAGGCGCGGGCGGTTTGGTCGTGCAACTCAATGACCTGGCGACGAATCCGTTCGGAGAATTGGTGGGCGATCTCGCCGGGAACAGGGTCCATAGGGTGTCCAATAGCCACGTGGACCAATGGACGTCCTTTTGGTAACCTGGCTTGCTCGGACGGCATAGCCGCCCATGCTCCTACTAAAGCAATCGGGATAACCGGAACCCCACGTGAAATAGCCAATGCGGCAGCCCCAGGTTTGAAGGTGTCCATTGCGCCGGTGCGAGACCGGGTGCCCTCCGGAAAGATCAGCAGGGGGACGCCATCTGTCAGCAGTGACCCAGCCATACCGCGGTGGGAACGGGGACTACGGGCACCCTGCTTACTTTTGCCTTTGCCTCGGTCGACCGGGAACGCGTTGAAGAAGAGCACCGGAGCGATGGCCTTCCACCAGGCGGTGAAGAAATAGTCAGCAGCGGCCCCGGTAGCTAGGTACTTTGACAGCCGCTTGGGAAGGGCCCCAAAAACGAGCGGCGCGTCGAGGTGGGAGGAATGGTTAGCGACGGCGACGTAGGCACCGTCGAGCCCGTCGAGGTTGTCGGCTCCGTGGACGCTCACTTTGACGACTTTCCACACCAAGGGACGCAGCAGAAGCATGTTCGCTGCCTGCCGCGTCACGGCGGACAGATCATTCGTGTACCGGCCCCGGTCCTTAGTGGGTTTGACGCTGGCCATCTCAGGCCTCGCCTCCCGGAGTGTGTCGAGGATGGTCGTCCTTGTCTCGAGACGAGGACAGAGTTCGTGACAGGAATCTCATAGCGGAACGTGGGGTATGTGTGGCCACTGCGATGAAGAACTTCCAGAGCGGGGTAGGAATGGATACTACCTTGTCATGGTCAAGGTCGTTGAGAGCCTCGCGTACCAGAACTTCGGCGTCGATCCAGAAAAAGTCCGGCAGATGGTTGGCGGTGACGTTGGCGCGTGAGTGGAATTCGGTGTGTACCCATCCCGGGCACAGCGCCATGGCCTTGACGCCGGTGCCGGCCAGCTCGTTGGACAGGCCCTCGGTGAAGGTGAGTACCCACGCTTTGATGGCTGAGTAATTGCCAGTGTTGATCCAAGCGCTTGACGAGGAAAGGTTGAGGATGGCCCCATGCCCTCGGGCCTTCATGGCCCGTCCTGCTGCTGCTGAGAGCACCAGGACTGCCTGCATCATGACCTCGACGGCGCGGTCGTGTAGTTCAAGGGCCTCAGGGTCGAGGATCTTGGCGTGCACTGCGAACCCAGCGTTGTTGACCAATAGATCGACGGGGTGGTTGGGGTCCTCCACCCGGGTGGCGATCTGGTCGACGTCCTCGCGGCGCGATAGGTCTGCTGCAATGGTCTCGACGGAAACTCCGTAACGGGCCTCAACGTCCGCCTTGATCGCGGCCATGCGCTCGGTATCGCGGGCGACGATGACGATGTCGTCGCCGCGGGCAGCCAGTTGGGTGACGAATTCGCGGCCGATGCCTGATGTTCCGCCCGTGACCATGCTCGTTGCCATACCGTCCAATCTACGGCACTGCGGGGATGGTCACCATCATCGCAGCGACTTTCATCAGCGTTCCGTCATAACGAACGTCGGACAGTCGCTACCTCATGGCACAGTATCGACATGACGAAGTGGATCATTGGCGGTCATGTTGACACCGCTGACGCCGTAACGCAGGCGGCAGCACGTGGAGCCGACATCGCTCAGATCAGCCTGGGCGATCCGAAGTCTTGGAAGAAGCCGGTGTGTGACTTTCCCGGCGGCTCGCTGGCGCTGCGGGAGGCCGCTGGGGAGGCTGGGCTGACGCTGGTTGTGCACTCTGCTTTCGTTATCAACGTCGCTTCCCTCAATAACCGTATCCGCATTCCTAGTCGCAAACTGTTGCAACAGACCCTGGATGCCGCTGCTGAAGTTGGGGCGATGGGGGTTGTCGTCCATGGTGGCCACGTGCGTGCCGGGGAGCCGATTGAGAAAGGTCAGGACAACTGGCGCAAGGCTATTGACGGCCTTGAAATGTCGGTGCCGCTATTCGTCGAAAACACCGCCGGTGGGGACAATGCGATGGCGCGGTTCCTGGAGAGGTTGTCGGGTACGTGGGAGGCCATCGGTGCCGCGTCAGGGCACGAGAACGTCGGGTTCTGTCTGGATACCTGCCACGCTTTCGCGGCCGGTCTCGACATGGCGAGTCTGGTCGACGATGTGCGTGGCATTACGGGTCGGATCAACCTGGTGCACGCTAATGATTCTCAGGGTGCTGTCGGGTCGGGGCGGGATCGCCACGCCAACCTGGGGGAGGGTCAGTGCGAGGCCGATACCCTCGTCGGTGTCATCCGTGCTGCGGAGGCCCCGGTCGTCGTCGAGACCCCAGGGGAGGCTGAGGGCCAGGCCCGCGACATCGCCTGGCTGCGTGAGCGCTTGTGACCGGCACCTGCGCGGGGTGATCGCAGGACATTACGATGGGGGGTTAGGTCGATACCGGTAAGGGAGAATGGTCATGGCAGCGAGCACACATCAGCCCGGTAGAGCTGAACTTGACCCGGCCGGGGAGCTTCTCGGTAAACCTGTACCGGGGGAGAACCTCATTGAGAGCCACCTCGCCCACATGTTCCGCGCCACGGTTACCAACCACGGGTTCCGTCCCGCTACTCGGGTTCGTCAGGGCGGTCAGTGGATTATCCGCACCTATGTGGAGACTGGGCGTCGCGTCGCCGGGCTCGCCCGAGCCTTTGTCACTCCCGGGCTGCTCACCGAGGATGGCCTGCAGCGCGGGGATCGTATTTCTCTGTTCGCCGGTAATTGCCCGGAGTGGATCGAGGCTGATCTCGCGGGCATGACGATTGGCGTGATCCCGGTGCCGATTTACCCGACGTCGACCCCTGATCAGATTGTTCACATCGTCACTGATGCTGGGGTGCGTGTCATCGTCACGGCTGGTCCCAAGGAGCTCGACCGTATTCTCGAGGCCCGCGATCAGATGCCCGGCCTTGAGACGGTGATCCTGATAAATCCGGCAGATCAGGTTGGTGATCATGACGGTTTGACGGTGCTGTCCCTGGAACAGGTGCGTCAGGCTGGGGTTTCGGAGGAGATACAGGCGGTCGTCGAGGAGCGCATGGGGCAGTCATGCCCCGACGATGTTGCCGCGTTGATTTACACCTCGGGAACCACGGGTGAGCCCAAGGGGGTCATGATCAGCCATCGGGCCGCGTTGGCTGAGTTGCAGGCACTTGACGCCTTCTTCGACGTCACCTCAGCTGATCACTCGCTGAGCTTCCTGCCGCTCTCGCACGCTCTGGAGTGGGGATGGTCGATGGCGGTGATTCGACATGGTTGCCTCAATACCTTCGTGCCCAACCCGAAAACGATCTCGGCAATGTTGACTGAGGTCCGCCCAACCCTTTTCGTCTCAGTGCCGAAACTGTACGAACAAGTCATGAGCGTGGCCCGTGAGAAGGTTTCTGATTCTCCGGCCAAGCTCAAAATCTTTGAGTGGTCAATACGGATTGGTCGTGAGTGGTGGCAAGCCGAGCAGGAGGGACGGCGCCCCGGCGTATCTTTACGAGCGCGTCACGGGGTTGCCGATCGTCTCGTCCTCAAGGCCATCCGTGACGCCATCGGTGGACCCAAGACTGTGCTTGCGGCCGGCGGAGCTCCACTGCGCAAAGAGGTCGAAGAGTTCTTCGCCGCCTGCGGGCTGTTGGTGTGCCAGGGATACGGGCTGACAGAGGCCTCCCCGCTGGTGAGCTTCAACTCTCCAGGCGGATACAAGTTCGGCACTGCTGGCAGGCCGCTAGTGGGTAGTCAGATGACAACGACTGAGGACGGGGAGATTCTCTACCGCGGTCCCAACGTCATGAAAGGATATTGGAAGGCCCCTGAGGCCACTGCCGCAGCAATCGAAGATGGCTGGTTGCACACTGGGGATATTGGGCACATCGACGAAGATGGTTTTCTCGTCATTACCGATCGCCTCAAAGACATCATTGTCACCCTTAACGGCAAGAATATTTCGCCTCAGCCGATCGAGAATTCGCTCATGAAGGACCCCCTCTTCGAACACGCGGTGTTGCTGGGCGATAACCGTCCGTGCCTGACTCTGCTCGTTAAGCCGTCGCTGCCTCAGGTAGAAGAGTTGGCCGAGAGGTTGCATATCACCTCAATGACGGGCCCGGAAATGCTACGTTCCGAGGAGCTAGCGGAGGAAATTCGTCGCCGGGTGGCCGAGATCACCGAGAAATTGCCTCATCAAGAGCAGATTCGTGATCTGCGAGTGTTGTGGGACGAGTTCACCACAGACAACGGACTGCTCACTCCAACCCTCAAGGTACGCCGACGTGAGGTGGAGAAGAGATTCACCGAGATCGTTGAAGAGATGTACGCGCGGCTTGCGGCCCGACGAAGGGCTGGTAAAAGAGACTCCAAGCACTGATTCGGGGGCGCGGGCGGGTTCGCTCGGCGTTGTTCCGTTGGCGCAGTGCGTCGGTGCGGTGCACCACGATCGGATCCATCTGCTGGGTGGTACCCGTGGAGCGTGTCAATTTTTGTCGGCACGAGGGTAGTTGCAGCACTACTGTGGCCCGCCCTCGCCTGGGCCGGGGTTTTTCGTCGCCAGGTCATGGGTCCCGGTGACAAGGCCAGGAGTAGAATCTTGATGAGTGCCGACCCCGCTGAACAAGGTGGCTTTCCGGGCGCCCACGTCGCCGTGTGATGGCTCGGTGCCGGTGGGGCTACGCCGGCCATGGAGGTCGGCGGCAACCATTCCAGCGCTCGCTGGCAGCCGGGCGAGCGCGCCCCCTCAACAAGGAGAACGATGAAGAAATACGTCGGAATCACAGCATGTCCGACCGGTATTGCCCACACCTACATGGCTGCCGAGAAGCTGGAGGAAACCGCCAAGGAGACCGGTAACCAGATCAAGGTCGAGACCCAGGGATCGATTGGTGTTGAGAACGAGCTCACAGCTGATGACATTCGCGAGGCTGATGCTGTGGTTGTTGCCGCCGACACTGAGGTCGATCTGTCCCGCTTCGACGGCAAGCGGGTCCTGGTAACCGGCGTTCAGGACGGTATTTCACGCCCAGCCGAGCTTTTGGAACAGGCCTTAACCGCTCCGACCCGTGGGGGCGCTGGGGCTGCCGAACCTTCCGACGAGCCAGCCGCCGAAACGGGAACTACCTCGGCCAGTAAGGATGGCAAGGAGTCCGTTGGTCACACCTTGTACACCGCCCTCATGGCTGGCGTGTCCCACATGATCCCGTTTGTGGTCTGCGGCGGCATCATGATTGCTCTGGCTTTGGGCATCGGTGGTAAACCTACTGCTGGTGGCGTCGCCGTTCCTGAGGACAGTTTCTGGCAGACTATCCTGCAAGTTGGCACGTTGGCCTTCTCCCTCATGATCCCGATACTCGCCGGTTTCATCGCCCAGGCCATTGCTGACCGTCCTGGTCTTGTCGTCGGTATGGTCTCCGGTTTCATCGCCAATAGCGGCGCACAGTTTCCCTACCTGACAACAACAGGCCCCGGTGGCACAAAGACCGGCCTCAATACCGGATTTATCGGTGCCATCGTTATCGGCTTCATCGCTGGCTACGTCGCCAAGTGGATGAGGAAGATCCCGTGGCACGAGTATGTCAAGCCGATCGTGCCGATCCTGATCGTCCCGATTTTCGGCACTGCGATCGTCTCGCTGCTGTACGTCTATGTGCTCGGCCGTCCGCTAGCTGCCCTGTTTAACGGGTTAACCCACTTCCTGGCCAGCATGACAACGTCGTCGATAACCGTCCTCGCTATCATCATTGGCCTCATGGTCAGCTTCGATATGGGCGGTCCAGTCAATAAGGTCGCCTTCCTCTTCGCCGGGGGCATGATTGCCGTTGATCAGGGCAAGGTCATGGGACTGGCCGCGGCTGCCATCCCGGTTGCCCCGCTCGGCATGGGCCTGGCCACTCTCATCGATCGTCGTCTGTTCACCAAGCAAGAGCGTGACGCCGGTATTGCTGCCCTCTTTATGGGCTTGTTTGGCATCACCGAAGGTGCGATCCCCCTTGCCGCGGCTGACCCAGCCCGCGTGATCCCGTCGAACATGGTGGGTGGAGCCGTTGCCGCTGTGCTGGCTGGCATGTTTGGCGTTCATGACGTCGTCATGCATGGCGGTCCGATTGTCGGTGTTCTCGGAGCGTGCAAGCCTCTGCTTGGGTTCTTTACGGCGATCCTCATTGGCGCTTTGGTGACGGCTTTCATGTCCCTGGCCCTCAAGAGAATTGCCGCCCGCAAGAAGGATCGCGCTGTCACCGCGTGAGTCACCTCGAAAGGAGTTATGACATGGCTACCATCGCAGATCTGCTTGACGAGAGATCTATCGATCTATCCCTCAGCTCAGGAGACAAGGACGACGCTATCGAGAGGATGGTCGATCTCGTCGATGCTAGTGGCGCCTTGCTTGACCGCGGCATGCTTATCAAAGCGGTCCGCGCCCGTGAGGAGGCAGGCACCACAGGACTCGGCGACGGCATCGCTATCCCGCACGGTAAGTGCGACGGTGTCGACCGCCCGGCACTGGCTTTTGCCCGTAGCAACGAGGGTGTGAGCTGGGGAGCCCCGGACGGTTCTTTGGCCAACCTGGTCTTCCTCATCGCTGTTCCCGAGGCTGCCGCTGGTAATGAACACTTGCGGATTCTCGCTTCGTTGGCGCGTTCCCTAGTCAAGGCTGATTTCCGTAACCAGCTCCTGGCTGCCCCTACTCCTCAGGAAGTTCGCGAGGTGCTGGCTGGCATCAGCGCCTGACATATTCCGGCCCAACGATGTTTGACGAAGTCGGGCGGGAGTGACCATTTTTGTCAGCTGGCCTGGGGGATGGGCACCACCGTTCCCCGGGCCGTGCCGTGTCGGGAATTTTCGCCATCGGATGAGTTGGACGGGGTGTGAATCACCGATCGGCAGGGTTCCCTAAACTGTGCAGCCATGGGATTGCGTGACCTGCTGATGAATCATGGGATGGCCGAGGGCGGCCTTGACCTCCCGGACGTCCTGAACGCTCTCGCTAAGGGTGCGGTACTCGTTGATGTGCGGACAGCTCGTGAGTATGAAGCCGGGCATGCGCCCGGGGCCCGGCTCGTTAATCCTAAGGAGTTGCTCGCTGACCCCTTCACCGCTGTGTATGGCGATGACCCGCTGGCTGAACCCAACCCCCATTTCATCCTGGTGTGTGACACGGGGTTTCGGTCCGGTCATCTGGTAGCTCCGGTGCGGGAAAAGGGCTACAACTGCGACTTTCTCGCTTCCGGGCTGCATGCTTGGCGCGCGGGTGGGGAGATTCTCATTCCTGGTCCGCCACGAGGTCGCTGAAGCTAACCTCGCGAAACGGGTGTCAGCGTCTGCGCCGCACTTCCTCCTTAACAGAGGCTATGTTCCACCCCGGCGTACTCCATAACAATCCCCACAAAAACATCTCCCTCTTACCGATCGGTGAGGGGGAGATGCGTCGTCATGCGTCAGCGGCGCGACTTATGGGTGGCCGTGACTGTCGTGGTGATGACTGCTCCCAGGCCGACGATCCCGGCAATTCCGGGTAGACCGATCGCGGGATCACCGCCGGTGGAAGGCAGCTGGTAGCGGCGGTGTGGGGTTGCGGAACGGTTCGATCCGTCGGTGTGGCCAGGTAGTGAGCGAGATCGGATGGGATCGCCATGTTGCAATAGCCGTAGCAATGTGTTGAATTCGGAGAACGGCGGGTAGCCCGGTATCCTTCTTCACTAGCTGCCTGTCATGACAGCTGGCCGATCGGGAAGACCCCGATCGGTGGCATTCGCCCTCCTGCCACGGGATGTACCCGTGGCCGCTGAGACCAGAGGAGGTGGAGTCAGCGTATGCGTAAGTACGAGGTCATGATCATCATTGATCCGACCGTCGAAGAGCGTCAGGTCGATTCCCTCATGGAGAAGTACCTGAAGGTCATCACTGACGAGAAGGGCACCGTCGACAATGTCGACGTGTGGGGCAAGCGTCGTCTCGCTTACGACATTCAGAAGAAGTCGGAAGGCATCTACGTCGTCGTCAACGCGACCTGCGAGCCCGCGACCATCCAGGAGTTGGATCGTCTTCTCGCCATCGACGAGAAGATTATGCGCACTAAGGTCATGCGTCCCGAGATCCACTGAGGATCGCGGGTCCCACAAGTCTGTTTGCCCTGTTTCCCAGGCGATACATGGGAGACTGTCCAGGGTGAACGGCACACTGGAACCAGTGATTGCAAACTACTAGAACTACTGCGATCTGGAGACTGACATGGCTGGCGAAACACCCATCACGGTGATTGGCAACTTAACCGCCGATCCTGAGCTGCGCTTCACCCCCAACGGGGTGCCTGTCGCGAACTTCACGGTGGCATCAACCCCGCGAACCTTTGACCGACAGACTAATGAGTGGCGTGACGGTGAGGCCATGTTCCTCAACTGCTCGGTGTGGCGCCAGTTCGCCGAGAACGTCGCTGAGTCCCTGTCCAAGGGAATGCGCGTCATCGTCAACGGCAACCTCAAGGCTCGCTCCTATGAGGACCGCAACGGCAACCGTCGCACCTCCTATGAGATTGACGTCATCGAGATTGGTCCGTCGCTGAAATTCGCTGCGGCGAAGGTTTCGCGTAACCAGTCCTCCGGCGGAGGTAACTGGGGTGGAAACTCCGCTGGTGGCCAAGGCGGTTGGTCTGGTGGCAATGGTGGCCAGGGTGGTAACTGGGGTGGAAACCCCGGGAACCAGGGGTCCTATAACAACGGTGACGCCAACCGTGGTGGTGGAGTCGATCCCTGGGCTTCAGCCCAGACCGACGAGCCCCCGTTCTGATCGGTAGGGCTACACCGCTGACAAGCGGCGTCATCAACAAACATCAGGTTCGGCGCCCCTATTCGGGGTCGCGGACAAGGCACATTCCGGCAAGAGCCGGGCTTTCATACGAAGGAGAGCACCACAATGGCCGGTCCACAGCGCAAGTCTGTGAACAAGAAGAAGGTCGTCCCCATCAAGACCGTGCATATTGGCGCGGTCGACTACAAGGACACCGCCCTGCTGCGCAAGTTCATCTCTGAGCGAGGCAAGATTCGCGCACGTCGCGTCACCGGGCTGTCTGTCCAGGATCAGCGCAAGGTCGCTATTGCGATTAAGAACGCACGCGAACTCGCACTGCTCCCGTACGCCTCGACGGCTCGCTGAGAAGGGGGAAGACATGAAGCTCATTCTCACTGCTCCGGTGGCCAAGCTCGGTGTCCCCGGTGACATCGTCGAGGTCAAGGACGGTTATGGCCGTAATTACCTGCTGCCGCAGAATTACGCCATCAAGTGGACGCGCGGTGCTGAGGCCCAGATCAAGGACATCACTCGCGCCCGTAAGGCTAAGGAGATCAAGTCCAAGGAGGAGGCTGAGCAGATCCGCTCGCAGCTGGAGCACCTGGTCGTCCAGGTGACTGTCCAGGTCGGCGAGAACGGTCGTCTGTTCGGGGCCGTGACTCCTGGCGATATTGCGCTGGCAGTCAGGAAGGCCGGTGGCCCCGCCCTCGAGAAGCGGTCCATCGAGATCACTAAGCCGATCAAGACCATCGGCAAGCACACTGTCGGCGTCAAGCTGCATGACGCTATTAAGGGTCACGTCACGGTCGAGACTGTTCCCGCCGCGTGATCTGACGTACACGCAGACATAAGGGAGGGCATCCAACTGGGTGCCCTCCCTTTGCTCCGTCACCACCGGCGAAAGTAAATGACGAAGTAATCTCATTACGGTGCTTCAGGGGTTTCGCGCGCGGCCGCCAATACCAAAGATGATGTGCCAACCCCAGGTAGCGATGGTGTTGAGTGCAGCTCGTCCGGCACTGTGCTCCTCGCGCTGTGTTTCACTTGCCACCGTTGGCACCTCCTTCAGCGTCGTGGTTGGAACGGGGCCCGTCCTTGAAGGAAAAGGTGACAGTGTTCACAGCTTTATAACACATGTGAGGGGGTGAGTTGTGACAGACGACGTCGACTGGCAGCCCGGTATTGTGTTCACCCACACCTTGTCCCTTACCCTCGACGACAAGGCCCAAGAGATCCTTCAAGGTATCCGGGACCAGCTCATGGCAGTTGGCGTACCTGTCTTGCACCAGCCAGCCCATATCACGGTCGCGGCGGTTTCGACCATGGAGGGAGTCGACTCTCATCTTGTTGATGTCGGGTGGCCCGAGAGAATCACGCTCACGAAATCATGTCGCCTTCCTAATTCCGACGGCGTCGTCGGGTTGTGCCCTCACGACCCCACCTCTTCTGACCCCGTGACGATTTTTGACACCTCGAGCGAGGGGAAGCCGAAATTGTGTTCCGCACCTCCCTCTGTTGGTAGTTTTCGCGCGCTGACCTGTCTACCGGAGGTCCTCCGGCGACCTCATGAGTTGCTGCACCGGCGGTTGGCTGCGGCGGGGGTCATCGCTTTCAACTATTACGGCCCTAAGTGGTGGAATCCCCACGTCACGATGGGGTATCAAGTTCCGCCCGAACTACAAGGGCGAGCCGTCAGAATTGTCGCTGGCGTGGGGTCTTTGGAAGTGGGGGTGGCAGGGGTCTCAGTCTGGCGGGTAGGTGATGGCCACACCTACCGTCTGTGGCCCTGACTAGGCGGCGAAAATCGCCGATCTCACGTACCGTCAGATTTCCCTCGCCACTGCGGGCTATCCGGGCATCGCCGCCTGGGTGCGGGCCTAGGCGGCGAGGAATCCATGGCCGCGGGAAATCATTAAGCGGGTGCGGATGACCCAGCCTTGAAGGCCTTCGGCACCGAGCTGGGGACTCGTAGCCAGGGGCGAGAGTGAGTAAGTGCGAAAAACGTCGCCTCGAGTAGAGAAGGGTCACTGAGATGATGCGGCGTGACCCGAGGTGACTTTTTTCGACACCTATCCACCGGTCACTGGCCTGCGCTTGGATCGCCCACATAACATTGAGACATGAACATGTCCGATGACATCCTCAAAGCTTTCAACGATCAGATCACCCTCGAACTCACTGCCGACATGACCTACCGCCAGTTGGCTATCGAGGCCGACGCACAGAATCTTTCCGGGATGGCTGCATGGCTACGCCATCAGGCTGACGAGGAGATCGTTCACGCCAACAAGTTCATTGATCACACCCTCGATCGCGGTAGCCATCCGCGTATCGGCACTATCGAGGCCCCTGAGGTTGAAGCCGGCCTCTCTGCACTGGAGATCTTCCAGGCTGCTCTGGCCCACGAGGAAAAAGTGTCTGAGGCTATTCGCGAGCTCTACCGTGCCTGCACCTCAGCTGGTGATATCGACGCGATTCCGCTGTTGCAGTGGTTCATCAATGAGCAGATCGAGGAAGAGGTGACCGTTGGCGAAATCGTCGGTCGCATTGAACTCATTGGGGACGACGGCCCGGGGTTGCTCCGTCTCGACGCCGAGCTTGGTTCCCGCAACGTGGAGTCCACCGAAAACGAAGGGTGACGTTAGACCTCTTTCGGGAAACGATATGCGCGGCCTGCGCCATGGTCGCTGTGCGGTTGTGGCGCGCGTAACGAACGGGAACCCGGTCCCGATCACGGCTGCCAATATGAGGTGACAGGGATGCGGACGTTGTCGCTCTCAGCGTCTAATGTGTGAGCCCGGGTGCACTGGCCCCCCATCCGCACGGCCCCCAATCGAGAGGTTTTCATCCGTGAACTGGCTGCACGCCATCATCCTCGGCATAGTCGAGGGCATCACCGAGTTCCTGCCTGTCTCCAGCACCGGACATCTGCGTATCGTGGAGAAGCTGCTGGGATACGACATCCAGGGTGCCGGGATCACTGCCTTCACCGCGATCATTCAGGTCGGTGCGATCATTGCCGCCATTCTGTATTTCTGGTCTGACATCGTGCGCATCGTCGTCGCATGGTGCAAGGGTCTGGCCCACAAAGAAGACCGTGACGACCCGGACTACACCCTCGGCTGGGGAATCATCTTGGGCTCGATTCCGGTAGGCGTCGTAGGGCTGGTATTCAAGGACGCCATCGAGACCACGCTGAGCTCTCTGTGGGTGGTCGCCATTGCTCTTATCCTCTGGAGCGGTGTGATGTGGTTGGGCGATCGTCAGTTGGGCCTCAACAGGGGCATGAAAGAGATTGGCATCGTCGACGCCATTGTTATCGGGTGTTTCCAGGCTCTGGCCCCGCTCTTTCCTGGTATCTCCCGTTCGGGTGCGACGATTTCTGCCGGTTTGTTCCGCAAGTTCGACCGTGCCACAGCCACCCGACTCTCATTCTTCATGGGCATTCCGGCGCTGGTTGCGGCCGGGATTTACGAGTCGGTCTCCGCCGCTAGTGACATTTCCATCGCTCAAGGTGGTGCTGTCGCGATCGGTTGGGGACCGACGATTCTGGCGACCATGGTCTCCCTCATCATGGCCTACGTTTCCATCGCGTGGCTGCTGAAGTTCATCTCGTCGAATAAGTTCACTGGGTTCATGTGGTACCGCGTCGTCGTGGGGCTCATCATGATTGGTCTGATTCTGTCCAACGTCGTCACCGCCTGACCTGAAATGCGACAAGTTTGGTGTGAGCAGGGAATGCCCCAGGTGGACGGCTCTTAGTCTCCCGACTCGGCCTCCATGGAGCGGTTGAAGTCCTGCTTTATTGCGCGCCAACCGTCAGCGTCGCGACCAGCGAACCAGTAGGCCGACAGGTGAATGCGGTCCCTGGGCAACCCACGTTCTAGCCGCAGATGGCGGCGCATCGGACGGACCATGGCGGCCTCTCCGTGAACGAAAGCGTGGGTGTTCTGGGGAAGGTCTAGGCCCTGGACGGTGGCGACGATCCCGTCGGGGTCGCGAGGCGCCGTCACGACGGTGACACGGTCGGTCAGGGGGAGGGGATAATCATGGCGGCCGTTGACACGAACGATGGTCGCTCGGGCCGATGTCGGCAGCGCGGCGAGGGCATTCGCGACCGCGGGGAGGGCCACCGCGTCGGCGACGGCGAGCAGGTGGCAGATGTCGTCGGGCGTCTGCCAATGACCGCCCGGCCCACGAACCGCGACTTGATCTCCCGGCTGGACGGCCTGGGACCACTGCATGCCGGGCCCACGATGGGCTTCGGCCCCGGCCTCAGGGCCAAACTGCAGGACGTCAATGCCCCACGACCCATCCTCGAACCACCTGCGCCGGGTGTATGTGCGTAGAAGCGGCAGTGCTGCATCGTCACGGACGGGTTGGCGCAAGTCAGAGCTATCAGCTGGCAGGACGATTTTGACGTGGTCGTCGACCGAGGTGATAGGTGGCATACCGCATGGCCCGAAGTCGATCGAAATGACATGGGGGATGTCATGGCGGACCTCGCGGATCCGTGCGAGACATTGGGTTTTGGCCATGGGGGTCAGGTTACAGCAATTACGAAACGGTTGAGTTTTTAAATGGGCGGAGGTCCTTGCCGAGCGGGGGTACCCGAGGGTCCGAAACAAGCTTCCTTGGGAGTTATCCACAGGGTTATCCACCAACTGGGGACAACTCACATGGATGTAATTTCAACCAATGTCGTTTCCGAGTTCAGCTTTCTGAGTCCTCATAGGGGTGGTGACGGTGCTGACCGAGGCGTGCTGCGAAAAATGTCAGCACAGCCGGGGAAGGGGCACTGGAGTGCCTGGTTCTGACGTTGGCTGACAAAAATCGCCGGGTAGCAGAGCGGTGTCCGTCGGGAGTGGGAAAGGGGTACAGGAGCAGGCGAGGCGTGAGGGGACCCCACATATAGGCGCTGATGTGTTGCCGCCGGGTGGACAATAGACCGGCAGCGAACTCAGGAGGTCAGGTCAGTGACGGTTCCAGAACTTTTCGGAGACCCGGATCAATGGCCTGACGACGACCTTATCGCGATCACAGGAGTGCTCAGCCCGCACCTAGTGTTGGCGGCCCTCCATGAAGGTGTCTTTCCTATGCCCATTACCGACGATGAGGTGTCGCAGGAACTCCGGGGTGCGACGGCGTGGTGGTCTCCCCTGCGCCGTGGCATCCTGCTGCCCGGCCGGCTTAAGGTTGCCCGCAGCTTGCGCAAAACGACCAAACACCACACGACGACCGTCGACCGTGCCTTTGATGAGGTCATTACGCGGTGTGCAGACCCGACGCGCCCCTATGCCTGGATTGACGATCGGGTTATGGAAGTCTACCGGTATCTCCATGATCGTGGGTGGGCCCATTCAGTTGAGACGTGGGACGCGCAAGGCCGTCTGGTAGGAGGCCTCTACGGCGTCAATGTTGGGGGATTTTTCAGTGGTGAGTCTATGTTTCACGACCCGGAGTATGGCCGTGATGCCTCCAAGACGGCTCTGATGAGGTTGGTCTGCGAACTCGGCCCTGGTCTCCTCGACGTGCAGTGGAGCACCCCACATTTGGCCAGTCTTGGCGTCATTGAGGTGGACCGTGCTGAGTACCTTGCCCTTCTTTCCGACGCCCTTGAGCGTCCGAGCCCACAGTGGACGAGTCCAGATGACCCAGCGTGGAATGGCGGTCACTTACTCGAGCGATTGCGAAAAATGCCCAACTAGCGGAGTCGCGGTTTCGAGACCGCAGTATGCGCAGCGGCTGCGGAAACGATATGTGGGCTCACAGCTTAAGTACAGAAAATGCCGATAATACTGACTCCGTAACGCGATTCGTACTGCTTGTAAGAAGCGGTCAGATGATGGCTCGAACGGCGATGATCGAACCGCTGTTGTCGTCGTTCCTCGAGCGGCCATCCGGGTACCTTGCTGGAAATCTTGCAGCATTTCACTTTCCGGAAAATTAATGTGTCGAGAATTGAGTCCCGTCTCGCGGAGGACCGCCTCGGTCAGTGCTGCTTCTCTACCGATACCATCGGCTATGTCGAGGACGAGAGGATGGTTGATGCACTGAAAAGGGACGTATCGAATCGGTCGATGTAGTGATCTTCCTTCGGTTCTATCAAAAGCTGTTTCACAAGGGGTTTTACCTTGCTAGAAGGGCCCAGCGTGGTCTGTGGTTTCAGTGGTGAGAACTATGCCGCAGTAGAGGAGTAGATTGTCCAGGTTGCTGGACAACAATGACGGCCTCGCCTTCCCGAAAGTCGCGCATTTTATCATAGTTAGGTTGTCGAAACAAGGGTTTGGAGAATTCGGTAGAAGTCGGTCGTCAGGATGGTTTGTGTGTGACTCTCTGGTCCGTATCGTTGAAGGCATCAACCGAGCCCGTTCGGTTCCCCGGCGGGGTGTGGTAGAAATTAAAACGAAGGGACATAAGAATGACGAATGACAAGACGCCTACGAACGCTACTATCGACGCTCTTTACGGCCGCAGTGTTGTTGACCAGTCCGGTAACAAGATCGGCGAAATCGGTCAGGTATACCTCGATGACGCCTCAGGCCAGCCGGCTTGGGTGACCGTCAAGACCGGGCTTTTCGGACGCAATGAGACCTTCGTCCCCTTCAAGGGCCTGGAGACCTCAGGCGACCAGATCCGCGCTCCCTACACCAAGGACAAGGTGAAGGACGCCCCGAACGTTGACCCCGACGGTCACCTCTCTGAGGACGAGACTGACGAGCTTTACCGTTACTACCCAGACACTTTCGCTTCGGATTCGAAGGCCGCCGATACAAACACCAACCAGGGTGTTGCTGGTCAGAAGGTTGCCAATACCGAATCTGCCGCTGATACCAAGGCTCAGACCACGGCTGATCAGAAGTCCCCGGTCGCCGAGGATGGTTCGGTCGTCCGCCATGAGGAGCGCCTCAACGTGGGCAAGGAGCGAGTCGAGACTGGACGCATGCGGATCCGCAAGCACGTCGTTCACGACACCGAGACCGTGGAGGTTCCGGTTGAGCGTGAGGAGATCCACGTCGAGCGCGTTCCCCTTGACGAAAGGGTCGCTGCTGACGATGCCAAGCTCTCCGAGGGCACCCAGGACATCGTGACCCATGAGGAGCGCCCGGTCGTCAATAAAGAGACTGTCGGCGTCGAGAAGATCAAGATTGGTAAGGAGGCCGTGCAGGACACCGAGACCGTGTCCGGCAAGGTTGCCAAGGAGCAGATCGACATCGATAACGCCAAGCACACCAAGTGATGTACTGACGACGGGTGAGGCTCAGGTCCCTACGACCTGGGCCTCTGTCTGCGTCGGGATGCCGTTAGGCCGGTAGGATCGGCCACATGATCGATCCCAAGCTCCTGCGAACGGATCCGGACGCCGTTCGCCGCTCCCAGGTCGCCCGCGGCGAGGACCCCTCGGTCGTGGACGACGTTGTCGCCGCAGATGAGGCTCGTCGTGAGGCTATTGCTGCCCATGAGAACCTGCGTGCAGAACAGAAGGGACTCGGCAAACGGATCGCTAAAGCATCCGGTGACGAGAAGGCGGAGTTGCTGTCCCGTACTAAAACGATTTCCGGTGAGGTTGCTGACCTCAAGAAGGCCGCGGACGAGGCAGACGCCAAGTTCACCGATATTGCCAAGACTCTCGGCAATGTCGTTATTGACGGGGTTCCTGCTGGTGGCGAGGATGAAGGTGTCATCAAGGAAACCGTCGGGACTCCCCGTGATTTTGCTGCTGAAGGATTCGAGCCCAAGGACCACCTCGAGATCGGTGAAGCCCTCGGCGCTATCGATATGGAGCGCGGCACAAAGATTTCTGGATCCCGGTTCTATGTCCTCACCGGCGTTGGCGCTCAGTTGGAATTCGCGCTGCTCAACCTAGCGATGTCCAAAGCGGCTCAGTGGGGATTCACCCCCATGATTCCGCCGGCCCTCGTCAAGCCGTCGGCTATGGAGGGCACTGGATTCCTCGGTCAAGCTGCCGATGACGTTTACTACTTGCCTAAGGATGACCAGTATCTTGTCGGAACCTCCGAGGTGGCTCTAGCGGCTTTCCATTCTGACGAGATTCTCGACGATGCCGAGTTGCCCAAACGCTACGTCGCCTTTTCTCCGTGCTATCGACGCGAGGCTGGCTCGTATGGCAAGGACACCCGCGGTATCTTTCGCGTTCATTGGTTCGACAAAGTCGAGATGTTCGTTTATTGCCTACCTCAGGAGGCTGAGGCCTGGCATGAGAAGTTGCTGAGTTTCGAGAAGGACTTCATCACCGCGCTACAAATCCCGTTCCAGGTGCTCGACGTTGCCTCCGGTGACTTGGGTCTGTCCGCTGCCCGCAAGTTCGATTGTTACGGCTGGCTGCCAACCCAGAACCGCTATCGTGAGATCACCTCGACGTCGAACTGCACTACCTTCCAGGCCCGACGCCTGTCTATTCGCCATCGCGGACCTGACGGCGTTGAACCCCTGGCCACTCTCAATGGCACCTTATGCGCGATGACTCGCATCATCATCATGCTGTTGGAGAACCACCAGCAGGCTGATGGCTCGGTGCGCATACCCGAGGCACTGCGTCCTTATCTGGGTGGGCGTGAGTTCATTGAGCCTGTGAAGTGAACGACGACCCGTACTACCGGGAGCTGCCCGACGGCACGATTAAGCAGGTTAACCCGTTTACCGGAACGAAAGTGTGGACGGTTCCGGGCCGCGGTGCGCGCCCACTGGGTAAGCCAGCCGAGCAAACTCGGGAATTGACCGACCATGACCGTCGTGCCGCGTGCGTGTTCTGTCCCGATAACTGTTTGTCTACGCCGCCGGAGAAGACCCGGCTGGTGAAGCGAGCGGGCGGCCTGGTGCGCGGTCATGATCTTATCCGTTGCGTTCCGGCTGACCGACTCGACGCGACGGTCCCGGAGTTTCGACGCGTCCCCAATCTTTTCGAGATTCTGTCGTGGCGGTATTGGCAGCTCAACTGGGGGATGAGCTTGCCTCGGGCGGCGCGGGACTGGCAGGAGGAATACCTGTCTAACCCGTCAGGGGAGGCCCACGTGAGGTCGGTCCTTAACGTCAAGTTCAAGGCGGTGGGGTCAGACCGGCGCGCCGAGGACCTCGGTCCCCAAGAATTACGCGAGGCTTCCGCAGCCTTCTTTGCCGGCGGACATGACGTCATCGTCGCTCGTCGCCATTACACCGATGAGGGCACGACAACCGCCGACGTTGCTGGGTCGGCGAGTCTTACCGTCAACGAGCATCGGGCGTTCATGGCGCTGACCGTCGATTCAATGGCTCAGCTGCATCGTCACAACGAACATGTGCGATATGTGGTGGTTTTCCAGAACTGGCTTAAGCCGGCTGGGGCTTCTATCGACCACTTGCATAAGCAGGTGGTGGCAATTGACGAGGTCGGTGCCGATAACGAGTCGGTGCTGCCGAAGGCTGTCCTCGACCCGGGCATTTTTAATCGATGGGGACCCGACTTTGCGGTAGAGCATGGTCTAGTGCTGGCCTGCAATGACGGCGCCGTCATGACGGTTGGATTCGGGCATCGCTACCCGTCGGTGGAGGTGTGGTCGACGAGCCGGGTTGATCAGCCCTGGCGGGTTGACGATGAGGGAATTGACGCCGTCTCAGATCTCCTGCATGCCGCGCACGTAGCCGTCAGCGACGATGTGCCTGCCAATGAGGAGTGGCATTACCGCCCGATGGGTACGGGAGTGCCGGTTCCGTGGCGGATCATCCTTAAGCTGAGAACCTCGACCCTGGCCGGATTTGAGGGCGGGACGAAGATTTACGTCAATACCATCTCACCGACGACGTTGGCCGCCATGCTGTTGCCGAAGTTGTTTGAGGCGCGGGCAGCTGGGCGAATCGCGGCGATGAACTTGGGGGACGAATGCGAGATCCCCAGGGGAGTGCTAGCCGTGACCCGGGAGAGGTGAGAGGTAGGCGCAGTTTAGCGCCCGAGCTCATACTCGATTGTGCATGGATCACCAGCACTGCGCGCAGTGATCATGGGACCCACATCGAGACCAGGTGGGGAAGTAGCTAGCCTGTGTTCATGGAACCCAGCCGGTCAACAATTACGGTACTTGAGGTATTGGGTGCTTTGTCTGAGCATGTTGAGCCACAATATGCAAGTGCCTTGGCGCGGCGGCTGGGCATTCCGAGAACTACGACGTACCGAATACTTGCTGCGCTCGTGAGCGAGGGCTACGCCGTCCATGATTCAGAGTTGGGTAGGTATTCGCTTGGCCCAGCGGCCTACGAGTTGGCTGCTGCGTACCAACGGCAGGAGCCGTTGCGCCGTGTGAGTCTCCCGATTATCGACCATCTTGTGGACGAAACCCATTCGAGTATTCATCTTGCATTACTTCGAGGATCTGAAGTCATATACGTTGTGGAGCAGCGTGGTATTCATACCCCCTCACTCATAACTGAGGTCGGTGTTCGACTCCCGGCTGAAATTACTGCGAGTGGGAGGGCGATGCTGTCCTGCCTGTCATGGACTCAAGTGGATGCGTTATATCCGAGTTCGGCTGAATTGTCGGCTGGTCATTCAAACTCGCCGACGTCGACTACTGAGCTTCATGCGATGCTCGCTGAAACACGAAAACGCGGGTGGGCACGCGAAATCGATTCGGTGACGGTCGGATGGTCGACTCTGGCTGTCCCAGTTGTAGATGTCTCGGGTTATCCGTTGGCTTCGCTTGCTACGACGTACAGAACGGCGCTTGAGAGCAGCCAGCTCGATCAGGCGCTCCTTAGCCATCTCTTCGCGGCTGCTCGAGCGATCCAGTATCGACTGGGTGCGCGCTGAGCTGCCGAAATTGATATAAAGATCACACTGTACAAGAAATTGCGTCAGATTTATCACTAAATTGTGGCGGTGTTTCTCATCTGGAACTGACTATTTCTTATGTGAAACAGCTGACGGTGTCACAGTATTGCGTGCTTTCGATGCTGCTTAGTATCTTGCTTTTTGTAAGAGAAATGCTGAAAGCAATGAAGCCGGAAGCGCGATCGATGATGATGTGGAGTCAGAATGCTGTATCACTTGTCAGAAGAGCATGAAATGCTGCGCCAGTTTGTTCGAGAATTCGCTGAGTCGCAGCTTGCTCCCAACGCTGCAGAAGTCGACGATAAAGGAGTATTTGCGCAGCAGCAGTATGATGCTCTCGTTGAGGCGGGTTTCGCGGCTCCTGGAATCCCAGAGCAGTATGGTGGCGACGGTGCGGATGCGATTGCGTCCGCAATAATCATGGAAGAGGTCGCTCGAGTCTGTGCGTCGTCGTCCACCGTCATATCGTCCAATGAGCTTGGTACCGTCCCTCTCCTCAAATACGGTAGCGAGGAGCAGAGGAAACGTTATCTTTCTGAAGTTGCTTCGGGTAAGGCACTTTTCGGATATGCGCTCTCCGAGGCTGATGCTGGATCAGATCCAGCTGCACTTAAGTGTCGAGCCGACGAAGATGGGGACAGTTTCGTCCTGAATGGCGTTAAGGCTTGGGTCACGGAGGCTGGCGAGGCCAAGTACCTGGTGGTATTTGCGGTTACTGACCCAGACGATCCGCGCCACAGAATCAGCGCGTTGATGGTCCATGCAGATGACCCAGGCATTAGCTACGGGGCTCCAGAGCACAAAATGGGGATACGCGGGTCAGTTACCAGGGAAGTGGTTTTCAAGAATACGCGTATCCCCAAGGAACGAGTAATTGGCCGTCGAGGGCACGGTCTGAGTGTTGCTCTAGGTACGCTTGATAACTCTCGTGTCTCGATTGCTGCTCAAGCAGTGGGAATTGCCCAAGGAGCTTTAGACATTGCCACGGATTACGTCCAGAAGCGCAAGCAGTTTGGCCAGCCACTGTCCAATTTTGAGGGAATCCAGTTCATGCTCGCAGACATGGCAATGCGTTTGGAGGCGGCGCGAGCGCTTACATACTCTGCAGCTGATCG
The DNA here is from genome assembly GCF_023838685.1 of Cutibacterium sp. 37298. Lineage (NCBI taxonomy): Bacteria > Bacillati > Actinomycetota > Actinomycetes > Propionibacteriales > Propionibacteriaceae > Cutibacterium > Cutibacterium sp. 37298. Next base: position 240,122 of record NZ_JAJNRJ010000001.1, on the reverse strand, counting down.
TAGTGGGCGCCAGACTGACGATGTGAGTTACTTCGGCGCGGCGGCCAAATGTTTCGCTTCCGACACAGCGATGGCAGTGTGCACAGATGCAGTTCAGCTGCTCGGTGGCATCGGCTATTCCAAGGATTCTGCTGTCGAGCGGATGTTCCGGGACGCCAAGGTAACACAGATCTACGAGGGCACGAACCAGATCCAACGGATCGTTATCGCGCGTCAGCTGTTTAACCGGTCACGCTGACGTCTGTGTCCGGGATGAGTAAGAAAGGAACTTGATCGTGTCCAAAGGTGTGCTCGAGGGAGTCAAAGTTCTCGATCTCTCGCGTGTCCTGGCAGGCCCGTACTGCGGTGCTTTCCTTGCAGATCTAGGTGCTGATGTGGTCAAAGTCGAGGCACCGAATGGTGATGACGCGCGCCATTTGGGACCTTTCAAGGGCGAGGAGAGCGTGTACTTCGCTGAATTGAACCATGGTAAACGGAGCGTCGTCCTGAATTTCAAAGATCCCAAGGACCACGAGCGTTTCATGAAGCTCGTTGAGCATGCAGACGTCGTGTTGGAAAACTTTCGACCTGGGGTCACGAAGCGTTTAGGAGTGGATGCAGAAAGTGTGCACAAAACCAATTCGCGAATAATATACGCCAGCATTTCGGGCTTCGGTCAAGAGGGGCCGTTCCGAAATCGTCCCGCGTATGATCTCATTGTACAGGCGATGAGCGGAATCATGGCTGCCACGGGTCCTGAAGGAGGAAAGCCGACACGCGTCGGTGAATCACTGGGCGACGTCGTTTCAGGGATTTTCGCCGGATGGGCGATTTGTGCAGCACTGTATGAGCGTGAGCGTACTGGGGTCGGTCGTACTGTCGACGTTTCAATGTTCAACTCTTTGCTTGCGTTGCAGGTGACTAATCTGAGTCTCCTTCTTGCCGATGGAAAATTGCCGGGACGAATCGGAAATCGTCATCCGGTTTCGGTTCCATTCGACACCTACCCTGCTAAGGGCGGACTGGTTGCCTTGGCAGTGGCAAACGATCGAATTTGGGCACGCTTGGCCGACCTCATGGGAAGGCCGGACCTTGGTACCAACGATGCCTATCTCGGTGATATGAACCGCGCGAATAAACGACAAGAGCTCACGCAGTTGGTGTCCGGGTGGACGCAGACGATGACCGTTGCCGAACTGTTGCGGAAGACCGAGGAAGCAGGTGTCCCTGCTGCACCCATCTGGGATCTCAAAGAGGCGCTTGAAAGTGAGCATGTGGTTGCGCGCCATTCGCTCGGTCACTTCACACACCCGGAGCTCGGAAAGATGCCGTACCTACGATTTCCGGCGGACTTCGGGTGCGGCGATCTGGAGGTGTCGTCGGAACCGTCGCCTCGTTTGGGTGAACAGACAGCGGGAGCCGTCGCCGCTGAGTGGGGCCGATCGGCGAATGACGACAGATGAATGTCTGACGCGGGGTTCGTGAAGTTCGCGGGAGTTTTGTCTGCCATCCGCTAAGTGACTGATGACCATAATCGGACCGATATTATCTGTCGGCCAGAAGGGAAAACCCATGACAATTGCTGTGGCATATAAAGTAGCCGCTAATCCGCAGGACGCACGTGTAGAACCGGATGGGAGGATCGATTGGTCCCGCGGGAAACTCGGCATCAGTGACTATGATCCGGTCGCGATTCAGGTTGCCAGAGAGGCGGCCGATGTTTCTGGTACCGAACTTGTGGGTGTCAGTGTTGGAACGGTCGCAGCGACTGCTGCCAAGGAGAAGAAAAACGTCTTGGCTCGTGGTCTGGATCGAGTTATGACCTTGGGGGACGACAAGACGAGTGAATGGTCGAGCGTCCAGGTTGCGGGCGCGCTCGCGGCTCTCATCCAACGAATCGGGGGTGTCACTTTAGTCGTTACTGGAGATGCGTCTGTTGACGAGGGTGCGCAATTGATGCCTGCGCTTGTTGGAGCTCGCCTCGGATTTCCTACTTTCCTGGAAGTCACGCACGTCGAGCCTTCTGGAACGGGTTGGCAAATTACGCAAAACTACGACGGTGGTAGCCGTGTTGTCCGCACGGATGGTGCTGCGGTTATTGCCACCACTCCAGATGCGACGACTCCGAAAGCGCCGGGAATGAAGGACATTCTTAAGGCGGCGAAGAAGCCGATTGAGGATGTGAAGTGCTCCGAGTTGGATCTTTCGCGGGCAACGGTGAATGTTGTCTCGCGTGGGCCAGCTCCGGTGAAGGAGCGGAAGCATCAAGTTTTCAGTGGGGATGGTGCTGCTGCCCAACTTGTTGCTGCACTCCGTGATGCATCGGTCATTTGACAAGAATTAAACAGGCGTGAAAGGGAGTCTTGATGTCGACGAGTTGGATTGTCACTGCGCAGCCAAACATTTCTCATATGCTGGAGTTGGCTGGCCAGAGAGGTGACAGCACGGTCGTAGTGACTGTTGGTGTGGCTGCCGATCGTTTTTCCGGGGCCGATCGCGTTGTTCAGATTGAACTTCCGGCAGCGGTGCCGGTCGAGGCGGTGGCTGGATTCGCGGCGGAACAGGTCGCAGCTGAGCCCGGCGATGTGGTCCTCGCTGGCACTTCTTCTGCGGACCGTGTTCTCGCAGCTGCGGTGGCTGTCCAGCTTGATGCACCCACTTATCGTGGTCTGCAAGAGCTGGAAGCTGGCAAGGCTACTGTGCTGCAGTTGGGTGGTGTGTTGGAGCAGACGCTCTCGCTTTCCATGCCGATCGTGTTCGTGTGCGAACCTGGGGGGCCATCTGAGGGACCATGCCCTGAGCTGACGCAGGTGAGCGCAACCGTAGATGGGGCCACCGTGGTCTCCAGTGACAAGGCTGGTAGCCAGGCCACGAATCTGGCTGCTGCGAAACGCATCGTTGCTTGTGGACGCGGTTTTCGTGAGGAGGCAGACCTTCATATTGCGCATGACTTGGCTGCACAGTTAGGTGCGGAGCTCGCGTGCTCGCGTCCTCTAGCTGAAGGGGTGAGCTGGTTTGAGAAGAAACTCTACGTAGGAATCTCCGGAGCACAGGTTTCACCTAAGCTCTACATTGCGGTGGGAATTTCTGGCCAGCTGCAGCATGTTGTCGGCATGAATAAGTCCCAGACTGTCGTCGCTATCAATTCGGATTCAGATGCGCCTATTTTTGAGCAGGCTGATTATGGAATTGTCGGAGACCTCTATGCAGTTCTTCCCGAGCTGACAAAGGCATTGGCGCGATGACTGGGATCGCAGAACTGTTGCGGGGTGTGGGCGCCCAGCCTTCGGAGGCACCGCCGCCGTTGTGGGATGTCCCAGGCGTTGAGCCTGATTTCGATGTCATTGTCGTCGGGGGCGGTGTGGCTGGTGCCGTCGCGGCGTACGAGCTAGCTGGTGAGGGCCACGAAGTACTCCTTGTCGAGCGTGGCCAAGAACCTGGAAGCAAAAATCTCTCAGGAGGTGTTCTTTACTGTCGGGTCCTTGAGGAGATATTTCCGAACTTCCTTCGAGATGCTCCGGTCGAGCGCAAGATCACTCGCAATCAACTGATGTTTCTGAATAGGGATTCATCTGTTGCAGTTGATTATCGAGATGCGCGACTCGTGGACCCCGTTAACGCTGTTACCGTCCTCCGGGCGAAACTTGATTCGTGGCTGTCGGAAAAATGCGAGGAAGCCGGCGTCACTGTGATGTCAGGTGTTCGCGTTGACTCGTTGATCGAGCGTGATGGGCAGTTCGTCGGCGTTCGAGCTGGTGACGATGAGTTGTATTCGCGCGTGGCCATTGCTGCAGACGGCGTGAATTCATTTCTGAGTCGTGACGCTGGACTCCGTGGACCGGAGCCTAAGAACAATCTGGCCGTAGGTGTGAAGTCGGTCATTGGCCTTGACCCGAAAGTCATCGAGGAACGGTTCCAGGTCAAGAACGGCGAGGGGGCAGCGTACGCGGTCGTTGGCGGCTGCACGAAAGGTATTGGGGGAGGTGGGTTCCTTTACACGAATATAGACAGCGTGTCAGCCGGGGTCGTCCTACGGTTGGATGATTTGGAAAGGAGTGGGGAGTCAAGCTCGCAGCTGCACGACCACTTCTTGACTCACCCGGTTGTTTCGCCACTCCTAGCGGGCGGCGAATTGCTGGAGTACGGCTGCCATCTTGTAGCTGAAGGTGGTGCCAGTATGCAGCACGACCTGGTTGCACCAGGGCTCTTGATCGTCGGCGACGCTGCTGGCTTTACGCTGAACACGGGGTTTACGGTACGGGGGATGGACCTCGCTGCAGGTTCTGCCCTCGCCGCTGCGAAATCGGTTGATCTAGCCTTGCGTAACCATGATGTCGGTCATGGGGCCCTGGATGGTTATGTCTCCACTTGCAATGAAAGTTTCGTGGGTCGCGACATGAATACTTACCGGAACGCCCCGGCATTCCTGGAATCTCCAGAAATGTACAACGATGTCGGTAAACTCGCGGCGGACGTGATGTATCAGATTTATGGTCTCGATATGACCCCTCGAAAACACTTACTTCCGACGGTAGCCTCTGCGGTGAGGTCATCGAACCTGAGTTTTTCCCAGCTCGCCTCAATCGGGTTCAGGGCAATGAGGGCATTGTGATGACAGCAAAAAGTGATGGTTTCGGATCTGTGGCCAGTCGTCTTGCAAGAAATCATTATGACGTGGATGAGGACAACAGCCACATTCATGTTAATCAAGACATTGCGCGCAGAACAGGGACGGGAAAGCTATTGGTACGAGTGTGCCCGGCGCACGTGTACTCAGAGGAGCCCGATGGCACTATTTCCGTGGAGTACGCAGCGTGTCTGGAGTGTGGCACTTGTCTGGCGGTTGCTGCGCCAGGGTCGCTTGAATGGCACTATCCCGCAGGTGCAATGGGTATTTCGTTCAGAGAAGGATGAAGTCCTTGTGGGCGACTGTAAAGCGACATGGCCGTCGCTCGGTAGGAGGAATTGTGGTGTCCGCACCAAATAGTGCTCAGGATGAAGTTCGTCATGGAAATCCGGCTCCAACCGTTTCGGGAGCTGGTCGCGGTGTTGAGAAGCGAACCATTGATATGGTGCCTGACAGCGAAAGGCACGGTACTCCGAAGAGTCAGTTCACGCTATGGTTCGGAGTGAACATGCAGATTACCGCTGTCGTGAATGGTGCTTTGGCGGTTGTTTTCGGAGCCGATGTCGTATGGGCGTTAGTTGGTCTTTTCATCGGGCAGATCATCGGTGGCGCCGTCATGGCGCTCCATTCCGCTCAGGGGCCCGCGCTGGGGCTTCCACAGATGATTAGTTCGCGGGCACAGTTCGGCGTTTATGGCGCTGCGCTCCCGCTGTTTCTCGTACTGCTTCTCTATTTCGGCTTTGCCGCTACTGGAACTGTCTTGGCTGGATAAGCCATTAACAATGCATTTGGTGTCCAGTCCAGGTGGATCGGAATTCTGGTTTTGCAGCTTTGACGGCAATTATTGCCATGTTTGGGTATGACCTAATCCACAAGCTGGGGAAGGTGTCATCGACAATTGGTCTCCTGGGGCTGCTTTATGTCGCGGTTCGTCTGTTCCAAGTGAGTTCCTTTGGGCCGCAGCTGACTGATGTGCACTTCTCAGTGGTACCTTTCCTTCTGTCGATTGCTTTAGCGGCAGGATGGCAGTTGACTTACGCACCGTATGCCAGTGATTACTCACGCTATCTTCCCCGTGACACGAAGTTTGGGAGTGCGTGGTTTGGTCCCTTCGCGGGATCAGTACTTAGAGCTACGATTTCGATGACGCTGGGTGTGTTCATTGCTGCTGCTGGTGGTCAAGCTTTCATTGGCGATCAGGTTGGGTTTATGGGGAACCTTGCCCAGAATCGTGTTTTGGCGATCTTGGTTTTCATCTCCATTGTGATTGGCAAGCTGACTATCAACACCTTGAATGCGTATGGCGGAGTCATGGCGTTGTCGACAGCTCTTTCGGGTTTCACCGGTAAGAGTAGCGTCTCTCCGAAAACTCGTTTCGGTTTCGTGATTGGTTTCAATGTTGTGGTTGTCCTGACGGCGCTCGCGGCGTCCTCGGATTTTCTGCAAGTGTTCAAGTCTTTCATCTTGACTCTGCTGATGTTTTTCCTGCCGTGGTCGGCGATCAACCTGCTGAACTATTACCTTATATGTCGTCGCTGTATTGACATTCCTGCGCTGTACACTCCGAGGGGCCGCTATGGCAAGCTCCACTGGCCGACCGTTGTTGTTTATTTGCTCGGCGTCGTTGTGCAGATTCCGTTCATCTCTCAGGCCTTTTATGTGGGGCCGGTCGCCGCAGCGATGGGTGGAGCGGACATCTCGTGGCTCGTGGGCCTTGTTGTTACAGCGTTGGTATATTTTCCGCTTGGCAGACGAGCGTTTGATTACCCCCTGGAGATAGTCTATCCGAAGGATGTGGAGCTGGATCCGAGCATTGTTTCTCGGTAGGTTGGTGGTTTTGCTGTGGTTGTTCCTGGAGAACACCCGTATGCGAGTCTTTTGCTTGGGGGAATGTAAATGGTCGTGGTCCACAGGCTTGTGGACCACGACCATTGTTAGTTGTGAGAGGAACCTTGCGTTGTTTCCTGAGGCTGTCAGGCTCCTGTTCCTGTTGCTGGGAGGGCCTTCGCGTGGATCAGTGCGGGGGCCGCGATGTGGGTGTGATGAGACCCGAGGTTGTGGCGGTCCGTTGTACGGCTGATCGGCGTGGTGGTTGTGGCCCCGTGGGTTGGGGTTGGGGTTGGGGTTGGGGTTGGAGTGGGCGTTGGGGTTGGAGCCGGCGTTGGGGTTGGAGCCGGCGTTGGGGTTGGAGCGTCGGTGTCGGCGTCGGCGTTGGGGTTGGAGTCGGTGTCGGTGTCGGAGTCGGGGGTGCAGGCCTTCTGCACGAGTCCGTCCAGGGTTGGTAGTTCAGCCTTGAGTTGCTTGTAGATTGCTACGGCTTCCTGGGTGTTGCGGATGTCGACGATTTGCCGGGCGATGTCCTTGACGAGCTTGGCGGTGTTGAACGCCAGTAGCGGCTCCTTGGCCAGGCGCTTGACGATATGCGGTGCAAGGCTGATGGCAATGGACTTGTCTATTCCAGCCCTGACCAGGTGAGTGACGATGCGTGCACTCAGGATCGGAGAGCTGATAATCGCGGTTGCGACAGCGGCGTCGAAGGCGCGGCCGATGACGTGCTCGATGGCTGCCTTCTGGAGATGGACGCCCCTTTGGATGAGAAGAGCTGCTTGGGCGGCGATCTCAGCTTTGATGAGTTCGAACTTCGCGATGGGCCCGAGGGCGGGGTTCAGTGCGGTGGCGACGATCGCCACGGCGGTGGCTCGTGCCAGGTGCTTGTCGATACCAGCAGCGACGAGGTTTGCGATGACCGCGCTCTTGAACGCGGCTGATCCTAGTGCGTTGGGGATGATCGACGCGCCTAGGATGGCCTTGAAGCTGAGGTCGATGGCTGCAGCTGCGTGTTGGACCGCAGCGTCTGCTACGAGGCCCAGCTGGGAAGCGACGAGGACTTTCAGTCGATGGTGGTTGAGGGTGAGGGTACCCTCTGCTGCCATTTCGGCGGCGATGCGGGGGGCCAAGGCGGCTGCGTCGGCTGCGCTGAGTCCGGCCTTGACGAGTGCTCCGACGATCGCGCCGCGCAGTTTCAGGTCGTTAATGATGGCTTTGCGGCAGTCCGCGTCAATCTTTGTCTTGGCGCTGGGGCTGAAGGCGGCTGTCTGGGTTATGGAGCTGTTCTCGTTAGAAGCAGCATTCGCGGGGGGGAGGGTGATAGCTGATAGTGAGCCGATCAAGGCAGTTGCTGTCACAGCTGCCACGGTGATCCTTGTCCGACGCATCGTTGTCTCCTAAGGGTTAGAAACTTAGTGATAGCTAACCTGCGGCTAGCAAGCTGAAATGCTACCACTAGGACAGCTCGCCTTTTTCACGTATGCCGATTGCCGACACGAACAAAAATAATCACACCAAAACCCACACAGCTGCTTTCATTGCATAGGTTACGAATTACATGCGCGTACTTTGAACATGGTGATAAGCATCCGGTCAGCGATACTGGGGGAGCTTGCTTGCGACGTATCTCACATGGGTGAGGACGTGTGAGCTGCGGAGGCCTTTGATGCCGGCAGACATGAGTGTTGATCTCGTATGCTCGACGGTCAGCTCTGCAATGTGGGTATGGTCGCCCAGGCGATAGGCATAGTGGCCGGTCGAATCGGGCACAGTGAGTGTGATGATCGTGACTTCGTCGTCAGTTCCCGCTGGGTTGCGTGCCTATCAGCCGTGTTGTGGTCTGCACGTTTTCGCCCAGGTTCGCCAGCGCCTCAGTGAGTGCATCGGCGGTGGCGTGCAATTCCTCGTCGGTAACTGGGGCGAGGGCGTCGAGGATGAACAACGCCGTCCGAGTGGTATCGGTGAGGCCGGTGCGTCGACCCTGCCGCCAATTCCACCGCCGGCACGTCACCCCGGCGTCGTCGCACCAGATGGCCTCACCGATTTCAGGGTGCTCGATCACGGCCGCTCCGTTCGCGGTCGTGTCGAACGACTCTTCTCCCGTGGCACGGATCAGACGTGCCGGGCCGTTGTAGCGATGAAGGTCCTCGCCGCCAAGGGGAATCTGGTGCAGCACCGAGATCGCGTTGTAGACGTCAGTAAGCGCGTTCACCCGCGGGAGACTTTTCTCGGCGCGGCGGGTGAGGGCTTCGAGACAGTTGCGCGTGCGCTGTGGCTTCGCCCCGAAACTCCGAAATGCCTCCCGCCACGAGGCGATATGCGCAAGCTCATTCACTGGCGAATCTGCCAGGAGATTACGCGCGTGGGCCTCCGCCTGAGCGATGAGTGTGTCGACCATGTCGTTGCCCTCTCCGGACGCAGGCGGGGTGAGGCCGTCGACCACGAGCAGCAGGGCTCGGTAGTCTGGGCGCAGTTCGAACACGGCCTTGTCCACTGTGCAGGCGTCGAGGAACGTCTCGGGAGCCATGGGTTCAGGCATCGGGGTTTCCTTTCAGTGCGCGGTTCCCACGTCCGGCTCGAACACCGTCAGTGAGAACCGGGCAGAATTATCTGTTGAGTTTATGTAGGCATGGGCTGCGTCGCCGTAGAACGACAACGCATCGCCGGGGGCAAGGTCGTAGCGGTTTCCGTCGACCTCGACGGTGACTGTCCCCTCCTGCACGTGCAGTAGTTCTCGGGTGCCGTCGCTGTGCGCCTCGCTGTCGTGACGCTCACTTGGCGCGAGCGTCCAGTCCCACAGTTCGACCACTTCCGGCGGCTCCGTGCCCGCGACCAGCATGCCCTTGCCGCCTGCTTCGCCAGTCCAGAGGGCAGCGCCCTGTCCATTGCGGGTGAGTTTCGGGGCGCGCGAAGCCGGGGGTTCCACTAGGGCTGGGAGCCCGACACCGAGCGCGTCCGAGAGTCGCAGCAGGGTGCCTACGCGTGGATTCACTGCGCCCTGTTCGACGTTTACGAGCACGCGGCGGCTCACCCCGGCGTACCTGGCGAGCTGATCGAGCGTCCATCTCCGGGCCATGCGCTGTTGCTTGACCCGTGCGCCGATCGCATGTGCCAATGGCTCTGCGCCCGTATCCATATAGTGCATGATACTGCACTTTGTGGGCAGTGCAGTTATTCCGGTTGAAACTGCAACACACGGGAGATGATCGCTGGTGTTGCCGCTCAGCGGAGGTCCGGGGAGCCCTCGTGGTAGGTGGTTGAGGGTCGCGTCGATAGTGGTTTCAGGCGAACCACCGATTGAGCTCGTTGGCGGTGCCGCCGTCCTCAAAACATGGTGCGATGTCGTCGGCGGCGGCTTGGACCTGTTCGGAGGCGTCTCCGATGGCTACGCCGCGCCCGGCCCACTGCAGCATTTCAATGTCGTTGTTGCCGTCACCAATGGCTAGGACGTCTTTCGGGTCGATCCCTTTGAGGCGGCATAGAGGGTCAAGGGCAGAAGCTTTGGTGACTCCCTCTGGGGTGATGTCGAGCCAAGCTGACCAGCCGATGACGTAGGACACGCTGTGGAGGTCGAGGCTGTGCGCCAGGTCCTGGAAGGAGTCGGCGTAACCGTTGGGATCACGGATGATCACCCGCGGGGCAGGGCGTGATGCCAACTCCTCAATCGATTCGATGTGGAGCGCGCCCTGCAACTCCCCGACGGGGAAGAGCTGGTTGAGTCGATACCCGACGCCAACTTCTTCGACGGCGATGAGCGCCTGGGGATAAACGTCCATAACGTGGTCAATGATTGGACGCGGGTCAAAGGTGATCTCGGTTTGAACCTTGAGCGGAGACATCGTCGCGGTGACGGCGCCATTGGACACGACCGCGTGTCCGCCTTGCAGACCGAGTGCCTCGTGGATCGGGACCGCGCCGAACAAACCTCGCCCGGTCGCCAAGACGGCGGGGACATCAATCTTGGCAACCGCTTCACGGACCGCGTGCGGAAGTTCCCCCTGATGATTGACGAGGGTCCCGTCAATATCGAGAGCCACCATGCGAGGAGTGAATGTCATGTCAGCCAGCTTGCCACCACGTGATGATCAAGCGGTGAATAAAACGTGACGTTCTCAGGCAGCCAAGCTTGCACGGCCCGGGTGGGGACGGCCGGTCACTGACTCGTAGGCAGCAGCTAGACGGGTTGCAGTGACCCTCGAAGACCTCTCGCGACGTGGAGTCAGCGAGGTGTCGCGTGCCCGCCGCAGGTGCCGTTTCACGGTAGATAGCGAGCAGCCGAGACGGTCTGCGATGAAGCTCAGGGGCTGGTCGGGGTGAGCCCGGCGAAGCCTCATGACGTCCTGAGTGGCAACTTGATGGCCGCGACCGATGATTCCGGCGAAAGATTCCACATCGTCCGGGCGCACCCTGACGCCGAGGTAGGAGCGGATGCGGGAGCGTTGGCGTGGCGTTGTCCCAGCGGCGAATCCAGCGACGTCGTGATCGAGGATGGCGTTCTCCAGGCACTGTTCGAAAAGAGGGCAGGTAGAGCAGGCAGCGCGAGCGCGGGCCTGCAGAGTGCGCTCCAGTTGCTGTTCGTCGGGCGTCGCGGCAGTGCTATCGCCCTCGAGCAAGGGGTGTTGGAAGACCGCTCTGAGGTTGGCGCAGGACGGAAGAGTTCGATCGTTCATCCGATTCACGATGGCTCCTTTCCAATGGGCCAAGGCGGCTGTTCGACGTCAACTGCCAGTGATATTACAAGTGCTTTTCGCAACTTCATCTGACGTTGACAGTGATCAAATTGGACGTCCAAACGCGCTTGTCAGGCCGATGTACACAGATTCAATGCGGAGTTTTTGCTGTTGGAGGCGAATGGGAAGGGTGATTTTCAAAATAGCTTGATGTGTACTTTTGGATAGGACGTTATTTGGATGGTCGACTTTCGTCTATATGCCTACGGTGTCCACTCCGTAGTGGATCCCGCGTGGGAAAACCGCCGTTGTCCCGGTTAGAGTGCCTAGGTGGATGCAGCAACATACATGGCACTTGTACTGGTGCTCGCGGTCGGTGCCCAGTGGCTCGGATGGCGGTTACGCCTTCCCGCGCTGCTGTTCCTCCTCGTGATCGGTTTCGCCCTCGGACAGTGGGTCACTCCCGATGAGATCTTCGGGAGGAAGCTGCTATTCGATGGTGTCAACCTTTCAGTAGCAATTATCCTCTTCGAGGGGTCACTTGGACTCAAACTTCGCGAAGTCCGTGACCTCGGACGACCGATTTTTCGGCTGTGCACCGTCACCGCAGGGCTGGCGTGGGTTCTCATCACCGGCGCGGCGATGGTATTGGGGTTTGATGGCCGCGTTTCCCTGCTGTTGGGCGCGATCCTCATCGTCACTGGCCCAACGGTGATTAACCCGATCCTGCGTCAGTTGCGTCCTACTCGGCGAGTGAGTGCTCTGTTGAGGTGGGAAGGAATCGTCGTCGATCCGCTCGGCGCCATCCTGGCATTACTGGTGTATCAGGCCATTACCAGCATCGACGGATCTTCCATCGGACAAGGCGTCTTGAATCTGGGGCTCACCCTATTGGTCGGGCTGCTCTTCGCTGGCCCCATCGGGTGGATCGTCACCGCGATGATGAAACGGCACCTCATCCCGGACTTCCTACAAGGCGTGATTTTCGTTGGGGTCGCCGTTGGAACGTGTGTTGGCGCTAACGTCATTCGGGAGGAATCGGGCCTGGTCGCCGTTACGATGCTCGGCATCTACCTGGCGAACCAGCGCAACCTCGAGCTTGAGCCCGTCATCGAGTTCAAGGAACACCTGCAGGTGCTCCTCGTTGGCGTCCTATTCATCATGCTTGCAGGACGCGTGACCCCGTCTCAGATCCTCGACATTCTGTCTACGGGCCTGATTTTCGTCGCGCTGCTTGTGCTCATCATTCGGCCCGCTTCGGTGCTGTTAGGGTTAGTCGGTACCGAGACGACCCGCCAAGAACGCACCCTGATGTCGTTTATGGCCCCGCGAGGAATCGTGGCGGCGTCGGTGGCGTCGATTTTTGCCATGCAGTTCAGTGAATCCGCCGACCACGTGCGCGAGCAGGCGAAGCAGATCGCCGCATCTGATCCGGAGCATTCCAAGCGGTTGTTCTCCTTTGCCAACCAGATCGCTGGTATGGCCAGCCAAGTCGACCGACTCGTACCGCTGGTCTTCCTCGTGATCGTCTGTACTGTCGCTATCTACGGTCTGGGTATTGGAAGACTCGCCGAGAAACTCGGGTTGGCCTCTGCGAGCCCGCGTGGAGTGATGTTCGCGGGGTCACCTGCTTGGACTATCGATACCGCCAAGACCCTACGCGACCTCGATGTGCCGACTCTCATCGTCACCCGACGTGCGTATGACCTGTACGCGGCACGCAAAGCCGGTCTGAGATGCGAGGCTGCGGACTTTCTATCTGAATACGCCACCGAAGATATGGACCTTGCCGGAATCGCTTCGATGGTGGCGTGCACGCCGGATGACGACACCAATTCAATTGCGTCCGTGCACTATCGGCGTGCGTTGGGACGGGCGAACGTCTTCCAGCTGGAGCGGATGGATGAGAGTGATGACGGTGACGCCACTACCGGCACCGCGCAGATCCTCAAAGCAAGGACGGCCTTTGACCCCCCGACCTCGCACTCGGCGATGGACAAAATGTGGCGTAATGGCAAGCGGGTACGACGGGTCAAGCTGGACGAGAACCGCAACTGGGAAAAGTTCCGAGAGGCCATGCCGGACGCTGTGGTGATGTTTGTCGTTAAGCCTTCTTCGGTGAACGTTGCCACCAACGGGATGAATGTTCCCAAAGAGGACTACACCATCATTTATCTGGGTGACGAGTGGAAAGACGCTCCGGAGCCTGTTGCCGCTCAGGAGGAGCAGCCGAGTCGACAGACGATGTTGGTGCCATCTTCGGAAGAGGCGGTGCGAGATCGCATTGACGCCGACCGGAGAGCTGCTGAGGGGAAGAATAAAGCGGCCGTTAGCGCGACTGCTGGTGATCCGGCTGACACCACGGTTGATCATGGTGACAAGGGTGGGAAGTCTGAGCAGACCTCGGAGGCTAGTGGGGGAGTCGAGGATCCGGTTCGGCCGCGATTCGATAAGTTGAGCCCGGGAAGGCCGTCGCCGGTTTCTGCGGACTCACCGAGCGAGTGGTGAGGGACAGCTGAGGACGTTCGTTCCCCTTGGTGCCGTCCCCAGCTCCACTCACACGGCCTGGCGCTTCCGGACGACTCTCTCCGCCGTCCACACGGTGGCTCCAATAACGGCTCCTGCGATTCCAGCGACTAGGAATCCCCACTGCCAACCGTTGGCGTCCATAATGGCGCCGATGAGCGGGGCTGCCAGGGCCGTCCCGCCGTTGAGACATGATCCCTGCCATCCGATGATGGTGCCTCGTGAGTCTGCGGGCACGAGATCGGTCAGCGCATCAATGGAGGACGTAATCGTCGGAGCGCAGAACACCCCGCCCACAAATAGCAGGATGGCTGTTGACGCTGGGCCGCGCGACAAGGCTGGTAAGGCGGTGAGCGTCCCTAGGAATACGAGGAGAAGTGCGGTCGACGCGCCTCGAGGCAAGGCTCCATACAGTGTGCCGCCGATGGCTGACCCAAACCCGGATGCGGCCAGCACCCAGCCGATCATTTCGGGGTGGCCCATGGACCTCATCTCGGCGACTGCCGTTAACTCAAGTCCCCCAAGACAAAACCCGGTGGCAACGACTGCAAAGAGGATGGATGCTGACCGGGGGGATAGCCACGCCATCTTGCGGCTACGTGGCGCCGGGACGATCGGCGTGGCCGAGGCTGGAGTAGCAGGCGGGGCTGGGCTGCCCTCAGAAGGCTCTGTTGTTGCGGGATTGAGGGCCATCAGGCCGATGGCTCCGATGGCGGCAACGAACCCGCATGCCGTGATGGTAATCCGGGTTCCGATTGTCGTCGCTGCGATGATGGCAACTGTCGGGCCGATCATGTAGCAGATCTCCACGGTCACAGAATCGAGTGACAATGCCGCGCGGCGTCGTGACGCGGGCACAGCCGCCATAAGGACCTGACGCGGAATGGTGAAGATGGGGTAATTCCACAGCCCGCCGATCGCGCACAGCACGAGAAGAGGGAAATACCCTAGCCAGGGACACAGTCCCCACGTGATCGTGGTGGTGATGAGTGAGGGAAGCATCGTGCGCCGCAGCCCGCGGCGGTCGACCATGCTGCCGCGCCATGGTCCAGAAATCATGGTCGCGACGGTCACCACAGTCGTTACCGCTCCGGCGCGCACATAATCCAGATGAAGCGAGCTGACGACATGGACGCTCATGACGATTCCGAGGCTGAAAATCGGAATCCGGATAAGGGCTGACAACAGGAGGGTCGTCCACACCTCCCGAATAGCGATAACATCCCGGTAACCGTGCACCTAAGCACTCTATAACGATGTGGCGTATTAGTACCTCGCCGTCACCCAAGTTTGAGTGGGGTTGCGCAAGACGATACGAAGTCCCGCTCACAGTAGTGCGGTCAGTGCAGCCTTTTGCGGATAGATGCTGAGTTGCGGATAGACGCTGAGTTCTCGCTGGTCCTGATGAGTGCGATGACAAATTCGGTCTGCATCCTCGTCATGGCAATGAAGAGAAATGACGGAATCCAACCGAAGATGATCGCCATGGTGGCAACCGGGGTGCTGCCTTTATCATCTGACGCTAATGAGGCGATGCTGAAAGCAGCCCACAAGATGACGGCGAGAATAATGGATAGGGCTGGGAGACGTCGGGTTATTGCTCGTAGCGGTAGCGCGTCACGTGATGATCCATCTAGACGTCACCTTTCTGATGGCGCGAGGTGGCTCAAGAAAACTCATTCGGGCCGACCAGGTATCCCGGGCGGCCCGAACATGTGGCGATCAGTCGACGCCAACTTCCATTGCGGTAGCGTTGAGAGCCTTTTGGCTGTCATCGTCATCGTCGCCGTTGGACGCGATAGCTGCTGCGCCGCCGGTCTCAAGTTGTCCGACGAGGTCGGCGTGGCTGGTGAGCTGGCCTTGCGCAGAGTAGAGCTCAAGCTTTTCGCGGGTGTCGGCGATATCGAGGTTGCGCATCGTGAGCTGGCCGATGCGATCGGTCGGGCCGAAGGCAGCCCCCTCAACGCGCTCCATCGACAACTTCTCAGAGTGGTACGAGAAGCTCGGTCCGGTGGTGTCAAGGATGGAGTAGTCCCAGCCACGACGCAGTTTGAGCGTGACCGATCCGGTAACGGCGCTGGCGACCCAGTGGGTGAGAGATTCACGGATCATGAGGGACTGCGGGTCGAGCCAGCGTCCCTCATAGAGCAGCCGCCCGAGGCGACGCCCCTCGTTGTGATAGGTCTCCAGGGTGTCTTCGTTGTGGATGGCGTTGGCGAGACGTTCATAGGCGATGTGGAGCAGAGCCATGCCCGGGGCCTCATAGATGCCGCGGGATTTCGCCTCAATAATGCGATTTTCGATCTGGTCGCTCATGCCGAGGCCGTGACGACCGCCGATGGCGTTGGCCTCCAGAACGAGGGCGACTTTATCGTCGTATTCTTTGCCATTGATGGCGACGGGCAAGCCCTGCTCGAAGGAGATCGTCACCTCCTCAGTATCGATCTTGACGTCTGGGTCCCAGAACTTGACGCCCATGATCGGGTTGACGGACTCGATGGAGACGTGCAGGGATTCAAGTTTCTTGGCCTCGTGGGTGGCGCCCCAGATGTTGGCGTCGGTGGAATAGGCCTTTTCCTTGGAGTCGCGATAGGGCAGGTTGTGGGTGGTAAGCCAGGCGCTCATCTCGTCACGGCCACCGAGTTCAGCGACGAAGTTTTCGTCGAGCCACGGCTTATAGATGCGCAGCTGCGGGTTGGCGAGTAAGCCGTAGCGGTAGAACCGCTCGATGTCGTTGCCCTTATAGGTGGAGCCGTCGCCCCAAATGGAGACGTCGTCGGTATGCATAGCGCGCACCAACAGAGTGCCGGTGACGGCGCGACCGATTGGGGTGGTGTTGAAGTAGGGGCGCCCGGCGGAGCGAACGTTGAACGCGCCGCACGCGATAGCGCTCAGTCCCTCCTCGACGAGCGCTGCCTTGCAGTCGACAAGTCGGGAGATCTCAGCGCCGTAGTCGAGGGCGCGACCCGGCACTGACGCGATGTCGGGCTCGTCGTACTGACCAATGTCGGCGGTGTAGGTGCACGGGACCGCGCCATTTTCGCGCATCCACGCGACGGCGACGGAGGTGTCGAGTCCTCCGGAGAATGCGATGCCGACGCGCTCGCCGACGGGAAGCTGAGTGATGACCTTGGACACGGTAATCACTCTAGCGTATATATATGCATCATTCCAAATGGATATGCGGTTGGTTGGGCTGAACGTTGCTGGAGATGATGAGGTACCGGCTATCGGCTGGCGGATGGGATGCGAATAGCTGGACCGCGTAACTATCGGGGCTACTTCTAGAACATAAAACGACCTGCCATGGGTCAGCCATGACAGGTCGTTGTGGATTCTTAGGGCGTCAGAGGGTCAGTGCAATCTTGCCGAGCACCTCACCGGATTCGAGCCGTTCGTGGGCCTTGCCTGCCTCGGACATGGGGAAGGACTCAACCGGGGCGGGTTTGATGCTGCCATTGGTGTAGAGCGGCCATGCAACCTCACGGACCCGCTGGCAAATCTTGGCTTTCTCTTCAAGGGGGCGAGGGCGCAGGCTAGTAGCGGTGACGAAGGCGAGCTTGTTGAGGAGCTTTGCAATATTGAGCTCTCCCTTGACGCCGCCCTGCATTCCGATGATGTCGAGACGCCCGCCAATGGCGAGAGCATCGACATTGAGGTCGAGGTACTTAGCGCCCATGACGTCGAGGATGACGTCGGCACCACGACCCTCCGTAGCCTCCTTGATGCCGGCAACCCAGTCCTCGTGATAGTCGAGGGCGACGTCGGCACCGAGGGCGCGGCAGAACTCCTGCTTCTCGGTGGTGCCACAGGTGGTGATGACCGTGCACCCGAGCGACTTGGCGTATTGGATAGCGAACTGGCCGATACCGCCGGCGCCGCCGTGCACGAGGAAGGTTTCACCCCTGGCTAGTCCGACGTGGTCCATGTTGGAGATGACGGTGGCAGTAACCTCAATGAGTGTTGACGCGGTTACCGGGTCGATGCCCTCGGGGATGGGCAGGAGTTGGCCTGCTGGGACGATGACATACTCGGCGTAACCACCGCCGGCTAGCAGCGCAATGACCTCATCATCCTCGGACCAGCCTGTGACGCCTGGGCCGAGGGAGGAAATGACGCCGGTAACCTCCAGGCCCATGGTTTCCGAGACGCCCTTCGGCGGCGGGTAAAGGCCTTGGCGCTGCAACAGGTCGCCGCGATTAATGCCGGCCGCCTTCACCTTGACGAGGACTTCCCCAGGGCCAGGTTTCGGTGCGGGGACCTCGGTCCATTCAATGCATTCAGGGCCGGGACGATGGCGCCCCTTGGAGTCTGTCTTGTCGGTCGGGCGGACGGTGATCGCATGCATGTGTTAAGCCTGCCACAGGGGTGAGCGCTCCCACATCCTTCACGCAAGCAGACGAAGTTTTCCCCAGTTTCCTGGCGTTATCCACAGATGCCACACATGAGGGTTCTCAACGGGTAGTGGTGCCCCTCATGATTCCGTCATGGTGATGAGACAGGATCGCGCTGGACGACGCTGTTGGTGCTTGATGATGGCCCTTGTCATGGTCGGTCTAGCAACAGTGGCATGTGGCGCTGATGAGGATTCCACTGGTGCGACGGGCGGGATAACTCCAGTTGCGAGCGTGGCCCCGACACCAAGTCCGGCCCTAACACCGAGTGCGGAGGCGCCGAAGTTTGTGAAGGTGACGGCAACGCCGGCTCCAGGGACGAAGCAGGATGCGTTGTTCTTGGAAGCGAAGAAGGTCTATGAGACGTATCTGGAACAGACTCTGCTTTTTGAGCAAGAAGGTGGGGGTGAATCTTTACCTCTAGAACTCCAGAAAACAGTAGACGGGCCATGGGAAAATGTTCTCGAAGAATATTATAAAAAGGTGGAAATGCGAGGGCATCACGTAACTTCCCAGTCTGCTGGGTTCGGAAAAGTAACTCTGTCTCGCATTAAGACAGAGCACTCCTATCTAATAACGCTTAGATCGTGTGTAGATCAGCGTCAGTGGGTGTTTGTGGATAAGTCTGGAGGGGAAGTGTCTCGAGGTAATGTACGCCAGATTATTATGTCGATGGCTAAGGAAAATGGGTCGCTCGTGATTACTGCTGCTAGCTCTAAGGGTGTAGATAAATGCGTCGTGTAATCTGTCTATTCTTAGGGGTTATTGTGATTTATGTCGGCCTCATGTCCACGCCGGCTTTTGCTGAGCAAGGTATTAGTATCACGGACATGGAAAATACGGGGAATGTGACGGTTACATATCGAGGTAAGGGTTCTCATCATAAGTCGGGGATCAAAATACGGGAGGGCGCTAAGCGCGGTACGCCTGGGCATGGTGGCTCTCATCACAGGCGGAGTAACCCCTATGCAGGTAAGCGTCAACCCCCCACGTCCCCCAAGTCATCAGAGCCAGTGGATCGGCGAGTGAGTGACGCTTATATCGCCTCATCTATATTGTCATTGGCCAGTCCTAGGATTCCGTACCTGCTTGGACTCAACTTGAGTCTAATGGAACCGAAGCCTAACCGTACGACGCCATCTCCATCTCCCGTAAGGCCTAAAGTGTCAACTCGGGAAGAAGCCCGTGACTGGTCTGTCGATCTTGCGACGAATATTCACCTTGCTAAGCCAGTTGTCTACGTTGAGCCGCGACCTTCGGCCAACAAGTGGAACATTACTGCAGTGGGGCAGTCGTTATGGTTCCACAATCCCGGGTCAGAACGTCACACCTCTAGCGATTCCTCGCGCAGAATTATCGTTTCCCTTGACGCCACACGAGTCGAGACCATCTACAACACCGGCGAGAAAACCGTCCGCTGCGCTCATTCAACCCCACGCCCGAAAAATGCCGATCCGCGAGCCCAATCTCCGGACTGCGGTTACATCTACCAGCACCCAGGAAATTACACCGTGCGCATGACTGAGGTGTGGCAGGTGAGATGGCGTTCAGGTGATCAATCTGGCCAGATCGTTACGAGGCGGTCGTCCTCTAAGCCGCTGAAGGTCAACGAACTCATTGGCGTGCTCACACAACCCGGAAGACGGTGATGGCTGACAGATGCTGCCGGGACAGGGCGAACCTCGTAATTGCCGTCGTCCAGGGGCCGGAATTTAGCGTCACTGGACGATGCCCGCGTTCGGATTCGTCAACGTCTAGGCGAGGTATGAGCGGGTCTAGGTCCGGGACGATGAATATGCCCGATGAATTATGGCTAAGATGGGGCCACCGGGTCGTGCCCGGTTGGCGAGATCGCATAGTGGACGAGTGCAGCCGCCTTGAAAGCGGCCGAGGGCAACCTCCGTGGGTTCGAATCCCACTCTCGCCGCCACGGAGCCTGTCCCCAGGTGCGGTACCCGAGGGCCAGGCTCTCGCATGTCAGCCTTGCAATGATGGGAGATGGGGATGCCCAGGATGGACGTGACGGATCTTCCACCCGGCACGACCAGGCACGTCATGTCGCCGGAACCTCCTATTCGTGGTTTCATCATTGCCGGCGTCTTGTCCATCGTTGGTGCCGTCCTCATGATCGTCAGCATCGCCAAGAGCTGGCACGAGGTGGTGACCATCATCTTTATCGCCGTCCTCGCCTGCGGTATCGCTTTGGCTGTCACTGCAGCATGGTCCATGGTTCACATGAAGCTCTACGTCGATTTGGATGATGAGGGCTACCACATCCACGGCGCCGGACAGGATCGCCGCGGAACCTGGGACAAGGTCACGAAAGTCGCGCTCACCGAGTCACGGTCTCGCCTCACCCTCTACCATGGCCAAGTTGGGCGTACCCACATCGTCCGTCCCGGAATCGGAGACCCCAAAGAGATGGACGACTTCGCCGTCGACGTCGCACACCGCCTTGACGAATCACGCGGATACCGCCAAAATATTTAACCTACCATCTAACCCGGCAGTGGCGTTCCGGAAATACTCTGGAACGCCACTGCTGTTGTCTGACGTGCATGGCTTATATCGCTGCGGGCCACATCGCGGCGGCTTAGCCCCTTCCTGCAGCCGACTCGCTGGCCTCCTCGGCTACTTCCGGCACCTTGACCGGGCGGAGTCTCACCCACACGAGGAATACTGCCCCTGCGACGAGCAGGCACATTCCAGACACCAGGTCGGCGTGAGCGTCAGATCCCTTTACCAACCCAGTAATCGTCAAGATGATTCCGTAGAGGCCGAGCAGCACACCTATGACGGTCCGAATGTCCATCGCGCGAGCGACCTTACTGCGATTGCGACGAGCCGTAGCAGTTCCGTTGGACATGGCAAGCTCCTCAGAAAATGATGTTGAGAACGACGGTGATGGCGAGCACGATCATGCCGAGCGGGACCGTACGGCGATACCACGGGAGATCCTTCTCCTGTGGGTCGACGAGGTGCTCCTTCGGGGTCTCCGAGTACACCAACCTGACCAGCTCTGCTGCAGGCTTAGGCTCGGTAAACAGGGACACCACAATGCTGACGATGATATCTGCGACGAATCCGACCGTAGCGGCAAGGAATGCCGTCCCCTGGCCTGGCAAGGTAAAAACTCCCGCTAGGCTCATAACCCACACCGTCACCGCACTTAGCGTGCCGACGACCAGGCCCGACCAGCCTGCATGCGGGGTTGAGCGCTTCCAGAACATGCCGAGGATAAACGTTGCAAACAGCGGAGCGTTGAAGAATCCGAACAACGTCTGCAAGTAGTCCATGATGTTGGAGAACCCGGACGCCATAAACGCCGTTCCAATGGCGACGACGGTCGCGATGACTGTGGCAATGCGTCCCACCTTGACGTAGTAGTCGTCGGGCTTGTCCTTAATGACGTAGTGCTGCCAGATATCCACGCTGAAAACGGTGTTAAACGCCGAAATATTCGCCGCCATACCAGCCATGAACGCAGCTAGCAGACCTGTGATCGCCACGCCCGTCAGACCGGTCGGCAACAGGTTGCGGATGAGAAACAGCACAGAATCGTTGTACTGGACGAAACTACCTGACGCGCCACCAGCAACCTTCTCACCAGCCTTCATGCGGGCAATTTCAGGGACGAGGATCGCAGCGAGCATGCCTGGCAAAACGGTGAGGAAGGGCACGAGCATCTTCGGGAAGGCCCCGATAATCGGCGTCTTGCGTGCAGACGACAGAGAATCGGATGCCATTGCCCGCTGCACCTCGACGAAATTCGTCGTCCAGTAGCCAAAAGACAGCACGAATCCGAGTCCGAGCGTGATGCCAATGACAGACATCACTGGACTGCCGAATCCGGACAATGCTTGGCCAGGCCAGGAATGAAGCTGCTGGGCAGCCGGCGTCACGACGCCAGGATGAGCCTCGGCGGCAGCAGTGATCTTGGCCTTGAGGCCACTCCAGCCACCTACCCGATGCAAACCGATGATGACAAGGGGTAGGAGGGAAGCGACGATGATGAAGAATTGCAGCACCTCGTTATAAATAGCCGCCGACAAGCCACCAAGGCTGATGTAAGCGAGCACGATCATCGCGGCAACGATGAGGGCAACCCATAGCGGCCATCCCAGCAGGGCACGGACGATGGTTCCAAGCAGGTACAGGTTGATACCGGCGATAAGAAGCTGGGCTAGCGCGAAGGAGACCGCGTTAACGAGGTGCGCTGCTGGGCCGAACCGTTTGAGCATGAACTCTGGCACGGAGCGCACACCGGAGCCGTAGTAGAAGGGCATCATGACGATGCCAAGGAACACCATCGCGGGTATAGCGCCGATCCAAAAGTAATGGACCGTCGGGATGCCGATCTGGGCTCCATTAGCCGACATTCCCATGATCTCGACGGCGCCGAGGTTCGCCGACACGAATGCCAGCCCTGTCACCCATCCGGGCAGGCTGCGTCCGGACAAGAAGAAGTCGAGGGAGTCGGACACCTGATGTCTGGCGGCCAGTCCGATTCCCAGAACGAACACGAAGTAAATGAGCAGTATCAGGTAATCAACGAACCCTGCGTTGATGAGTGTCTCCAACGGCATGGTGCGGAGTGGTCCTTTCGGTTGGTGCGGGGGGAGGAACGGCCTCGTTGGCGTCGCCCCGTGGGGAACCATAGACCCCGGTGCGGCATGAGCGCATCTGCACCCGGTAGTTTTGAGTACGTAAACATTTTGAGTGAGCGAAGTCGACGCAGCGCCACTGGCATCGTCGTACGCTCAGCCTCGTTGTCACGGGATTTTGACCGGCAAAGGAGCCATTTATGTCGCAGACACCCCACGCCATTGCGGCAGATCACCAGACCCCGACGATCGGCACAGCATGGTCGGTAGAGGAGGGTGCCACTCGCGCCCGGCACCTCTTTGGCGGGCACATTGGTGGTAGCCCCGATGGCGTCTGGGCGGCCCCCGGACGTGTCAACATCATCGGCGAGCACACCGACTACAACAACGGTTTCTGCCTGCCAATCGCCCTTCCCCATCGCACCTACGTCGCTGCTCGACGCCGTGATGACGACAAGGTCATCCTCGTCTCCCAGCTTGACGACAGCGTTCTCACCTGGGAGGGAACCCTCGACGAGATCGCTCCTGGGGCGGTTGCTGGCTGGAAGGCCTATACCGGTGGTGTCGCATGGGCGCTGCGTCAGGCCGGGCATGGCCTCGGGGGATTCGAGGCTGCACTGGTCACGTGCGTCCCCCTGGGTGCGGGACTGTCGTCGTCGGCGGCCGTCGAGTGTGGCGTCGGTCTGGCCCTCGCCGACCTCTACGACCTTGATCTCACCGACTCTGACTCCGGCCGTATTGACCTCGTCAATGCTGCCCGCGCTGCGGAGAACGAGGTTGCTGAGGCTCCCACTGGAGGGCTCGATCAAACCGCTTCGCTGCGTACTACCGAGGGTCACGCCCTCCTCATCGATTGTGACGACTGGTCGGTTCGTCAAGTCCCCTTCAACCTGGCCACCGCCGACCTAGAACTGCTTGTCATCGACACCTGTGCTCCCCACCGGCTGGTCGACGGCCAGTACGAGGCGCGACGGCGGGCCTGCGAGAATGCCGCACGCATCCTCGGAGTTGGTAGCCTGCGTGACGTCGGTGACTTGGGGGCCGCCGTGGCCGCCCTCGATGACGAAGGGATGGCTAGTTGCGTCCGCCACGTCGTCACTGAGAACGACCGTGTTACCCAGTTCGTTAAGCTCCTCGATACCGGCCAAATCCGCGAAGTGGGGCCGCTTATGAACGCCTCCCACGACTCCCTGCGTGACGACTACGAGGTCACCTGTCCCGAACTGGATACCGCTGTCGACGCGGCCCGCGCTGCTGGTGCTCTTGGCGCGCGGATGACTGGCGGCGGATTCGGCGGTTGCGCCATCGCTCTGGTCGATCGCGACGTTCGTAACAAGGTTGCCACGCAGGTCGCGGACTCCTTCCGGGAGGCCGGTTTCGCCCACCCCGAGTTCTACGTCGTTACCCCTGGCCCTGCTGCCCTGAGGGTGCAGTGATATGACCGAGCGGCAGCGCCGAGGACCGTCTCGCCCCTCAATGGGTGATGTCGCCGCGGCTGCCGGGGTATCCCAACAGACCGTCTCGCGGGTCGTCAACAACTCCGACGCCGTGCGCAAGAAAACTGTCGACAAGGTTCTCAAGGCCATGACCGAAGTCGACTATTCGCCCAATGTGGCTGCTCGCAGCCTGCGCTCGGGCCGCACGAGTGCCATCGGCGTCCTTGCTACCGACCTTTCACACACCGGAGAGCTGCGGACCGTTCAAGCCATTGTCGATGCCACCCGCCGCAGCGAGCTTGCCGTCGTCCTTGATCGTCTTGAGCCTGCTGACGACTCCGTCAGGTCGTACCGGCGCGCGATGAAGCGGATGGCGGGGCGAGTCGACGGCTTCATCATTGAGGGGCTTGAGCTTGACCATCCCGAGGACCTTGAGGTACCGCCGGGAACCCCAGTCGTGATGGCTGGCTCTCCGTGCAGTCGTTTCTCGACCGTCGGATGTGACCAGGCCTCCGGTGTGCGTACCGCCGTTAACTATCTCTTGGCATTGGGGCATCGCACAGTCCACCTCGTCAGCGGCCCGGACTATTCCCGCCAGGCTGTGGTACGCCGCCAGGCCTGGCAAGAGTGCTTGGAGACCAACGACCGCGAGATCCCCGATGTCATCATCGGGGACTGGACGGCCTCGTCAGGACGCGATGCGGCAAGCTACCTCAAGGACGCCGGAGCAACAGCCGTGTTGGCCAGCAATGACGAAATGGCGGCAGGAGCCGTCATCGGTCTGCACGATATGGGTGTCAGGATCCCGGACGATATGTCTGTGGTGGGATTCGACGACGTCCTGGGAAATACGGTGTGGCCGACGATGACGACGGTGCGACAGGACTTCGCGGCGGTCGGTCAACGCCTCGCCGAGGAGCTCCTAGCCCAGTTGCAGGGTGCTCCGAGGAAGTCGGTCATGGTCCCGGCCCCGTTGGTGATTCGGGAGAGTACCGCACCCCCGCGACATTGACCCCGAGCGACACCTACGAACCGCACAGGCGCGGCCCCAGGAGAGGCGTCAGGGCTGCTGCGGGTTATAGGCGCAGGCGTCAGTCACAGATTGGGAGACGTCGTGGTTATCGGGTGACGGGCGTGGAGCGGGGGTCTGCGGGGACTTCTTTAACCCGCTGTGGCTCGGCGGCGCCATGGCGGTCTTGTGGGTGTTAGCAGACGAAGCCCGCGTTACCGGCTTGTTCTTGTTTTTTGACGCAGAGACGCCATGGATGGCGGCCTCCACCTGTTTGCGGATGAGATCGTAATTCGGGCGGGAAGAGAAGAATCCGTGCTTGCCATTGGTGAAAACGACGCGGTTGATGTTGGCGTCACGCATGTTGATGGCGAGGTCGACGAAGGCCGGTAGCATTCCCTGCGGTATGTCAGAGACTACCATCTGCCCGGAAGCATCAGCGATCGATTCGAAGCGAGTCAACACAGTCTGCGGGCTGGTTTGGTCAAGAACGGCTTTGATAAGGCAAGACTGGCGTCCCATCCGGTCGTAGTCGGTGCTCGCTGAGCGCGACCGTGCGTACCACATGGCGTGGTAACCGTCGAGGTGTTGGTTGGGGCCAATCTCGAGGTAACCGTCCGGCCTCTTGCCTTCGGTATTGCCGGCGATGGGCAGGCGCTCGTTGATGTTCACCGACACTCCGCCGAGCGCGTCGATGAGTTTCTGAAGGCCGTCGATGTCGAGCATGACGAAGTAGTCGATCTTGAGACCGAGGGCCTCTCCGGTGGCTAGCTTGAGGGCGTCGGCTCCGGGGTAGTCGGTCGCGCCCATGCGGTCGACGTAGTGGGCCTTCACCGTCGACCAGATCTCGTTAGCCATGTAGTCGGGGTTGTCACCGTCACCGTCTTTCCCGACGAAACCGTTGGGGAAGTCCCTGTGCAGCGGCGAATCAGGCGGGAATGGCATTCTCGCGGTGTTGCGGGGGATCTGGAAGATCGAGGTATCACCGTTGGAGGTATTAATCGACGCCACCATGATCGTGTCAGTGTTCATGGAGTTCTCGGCGCGGTAGTTACGCACCTTGCTGTCGTCGGCGCCGACGAGCAGGACGTTGACTCGCGGCTTGGCCGCCCAAATCGCCTTGACGTCCTGGTTGTAGTTGATGGATGGGCGGGTGCCGGACCGCTTATCGGTGAAGATCCGGCCTAGCATGTGGTCTTGATCGTAGGCATACCGGCCAGCGACAGCTAGCGGCGTTGCGATGGTGGTACACAATGCGGTGACAAGGATGGTCGAGACCCAGCGTTGTCCGCGGGTGATGCCCTGAGGTCGAAGATCGAGGTGGGAGAAGGTCAGCAATGCCACCAAGGCGACGGCAAGACTCGGCAAGCCCCAGGTCAGAGCGGTGAGCAACTTGGGTCGCACGACGATCGACGCTGCAACTGTCGGGTTAGCCAGGATGAAGAAAACGGCAATGGTCAGCCCAATGAGGAGAAGACCGATGATCGTCAGGCCTGTGACGCGGCGACGCGGGGCACGGCTACGAGACAGGGTTAAGCCGGGGACGATGGCCCCAAGTACCGTCCATCCCAGGCAGGTGTTGAAGGCATGGTTGCGTCTGGCCTCCTCGTTCCACCGCGACGGTCTGCGGCGGCTGCGGCTAGCTGGTGAAGACTTGGCGGTTGCAGCTCGTCGGGCTGGGGTAGGGCGGGATTTCGGCTCACTGAGGAGGGGCTGTGGGGCGTTAACAGGGGGCTCAGCAGCGGACCGGCGTGGACGCGGGGAACGCGTCGGTGGCCGGGCGGCTGCCCTGAGATCCGCCCGCCGCAGGACATGTGTGTCCTCATTGGCCTCCGGATCGTTCATCCAATCCGGTTGAGCGGCGTGACGTGGAGACGGCGAGTTGGCGCCGCGCGACGCGTCAGCCATGCACATCCCTTTCCGTAAGTGTCGATGGGGCGGACCCCATGTTAACCGCTGCACCCAATGCGGGGCGGTACCGTCTGGCTGGTGGATGGCGATCGTAACTGCCTCAGTGCCTGCGCAGCGCAGACGTCCCTTGTCAGAGGCGTGTCAGTGTCGATGAGGCGCGTTGTCGCGGCCCGGAATTGGAGGGTTGGGGGTTGAGAGGGTAGGCTGACACGGCACTTGGAGGTGTCGCCTAGTCAGGTCTATGGCGCCCGCCTGCTAAGCGGGTTTGGGAGGTAATCCCATCGCGGGTTCAAATCCCGCCACCTCCGCGGATGCCCGGTGACTCTTAATATGAGGGGCGCCGGGCTTTGTGCATGGTGGGGCCGTTTGGTGCCTCGGATGAAGGTCCTGAAGTTGGGATCGACGATACCCCTCGGCGGCCTGGTGTCCCGCATCTAGTGTTCCGGAAACCCGCTTGCCAGGCGGATTTCCGGGGACTGAATTACGCGAATTTGCATTACGGAATCAAGAGCTGTAATGTTTAGCAACGTGCACAGCGCAATGCGCCCGTGGCTCAACGGATAGAGCATCTGACTACGGATCAGAAGGTTGGGGGTTCGAATCCCTCCGGGCGCGCAGATGGAAACCCCGCCTTTGTGGTGGGGTTTCGTCGTCTTGAGGAGGCTCTTTCCGGAAGCAGGCAGGAATATCCGCGTCTCAATTCAGCCCTGTGCTCTTACCTGCGATAAACCACACAATCGGTCCGACAAGT
Source organism: Cutibacterium sp. 37298 (assembly GCF_023838685.1). Taxonomy (NCBI): domain Bacteria; kingdom Bacillati; phylum Actinomycetota; class Actinomycetes; order Propionibacteriales; family Propionibacteriaceae; genus Cutibacterium; species Cutibacterium sp. 37298. The sequence continues at coordinate 212,388 of NZ_JAJNRJ010000001.1, read as the reverse complement.
GGGAAGCAGAAGCAGACGACGATCCAGGTCACCCTTCCCGCGCCCGTCACGTAGTCCGATCTGAGAATCGACAAAAGAGCAAAGACGAACGCGATGATCGGAACGGTGATGGCCGAGACCGACAGAATCATGGGCGAAAATTGACAGCAGCCCCGCCCGCCCGTCACGTAGTAGCAGCAATTGACGTCCGGTCGGGCGAAATCTGTACCCCGGTTGCAGCAGCTCTGGCATACGGCCGTGACAGAAAGCCCGTAGTGTTTCCCCATGACGCAGATCTTCATCGTTCACGAGCCCTCCTGCAGCCCAGGCAGACTCGGGCAACTTTGGCGCAACGCCGGGGCAGACGTCGTCGAGATCAACGCCTGGAACCATCCGGTGCCGCCGATTGTGGACGCTGACGCACTCGTGGTGCTAGGCGGCTCTATGAGCTGTCAGGATGATGCTGAGGCTCCGTGGCTCGCCCCCACCCGCCAGCTCATCGCCCGGACGGTGAAGGCAGGTACGCCCTTCCTCGGCATCTGCCTGGGTCACCAACTCGCCACCGTCGCGCTGGGAGGACAGGTCTGCACCTCCGACCATTTCTGCCTTGGAGCGGCCGAGATGCACCTCACCCCGGAGGGAAAGAAGGACCCGCTGCTGTCGGTCTACGACGGACATCGCGGTATTCATTTCAACAACGATGTTGCGGTCGTCCTGCCCGAGGACGCCGTTCTGCTGGCGCGCGATCCCACCGGTCAGATCGAGGCCGTCAGGTTCGCTGAGCGTGCATGGGGGGTACAGTTTCATCCCGAGTGCACTCCCGAAATCTTCGATGCCTGGACTATCGGCCACGGTGAGAAAGAATGGCAGCAGCGTCTTCCTTGGTCAGAGGCCGTCACGGCAGCAGAGACGGTGCGTCGCGACATCGACACCGTCAATGCCGAAGAGGCTTTCGCGGCGCGATTCCAGGAACTTATAGACCCTGAGAAAAGGTGATTCCCGAGGCTCAGTAGGCCTCGGGAATTAGTTGTGAGTATCAGCGACAGACCGTCACAAGGCGACGGCCTCACCCATAACCACCGCGCGAGTGCGCGGTATCCGGAACACCCGAGTGCGATCGGCCTGGTTGCGCGACATAGTGATGTAAAGCATCTTGCGCCAGCCAGCCATTTGCGCACCCTGTTGTGGTTCGTCCCGCTTCACGTCTACTAGGGAGAGGTAGTAGATCGCCTCGTCGAGATGATCCTTGAGCCAAGGACACTTGGCCGCCGCCAGAGCTAGCGCCTTGGGGACGTCCTGGGAATCGGTGAACCCGACGTGACACGCGATATAAGTGATGCCGTCGGTGGGTCTGCCGAGGTCTACTTTCTCAATACGGTTGACGTGCCGCACGTGCGGCACGTTCTCCACCACTATCGAGATGATGATGTTGTGCTCATGCAGCACATGGTTAAACCTGAGGTTATTAAGCAGGGCCAACGGGGTTGTTGCCCGCCCAGGATGCGGGTAAACGGCCAGGCCAGGGACGCGGGTTGGCTTGGTTTCGTGCATCCAGTTGAGGAAGTCGTCCAGCGGCCCCTCATCATCTTGTCGCTGCTTGGCGATGTAGGCGGTGCCGCGTCGCCACGTCGTCATGATGATGACGACGATGGTTGCGAACAACAGCGGGATCCAGCCGCCAGAGGCGATCTTCAACAGATTGGCGGAGAAAATCGATAACTCGACGCCGCCGACAATGACACCAAAAAAGATGAGAGCCCACATCGGCCAATGCCATGCCCGGTGAGCCAGCACCAGAAACAGGCTCGTCGTCAGGAGGAAGGTGCCGGTCACGGCCAAACCATAAGCCGTGGCTAGTTTCGACGAGGTCTGGAAGATGAGGATGAGGGCTAGCACGCCGATAAAGAGGGTCCAGTTGACCTCTGGGATATAGATTTGGCCGCCCTCGGACTTCGAGGTATGACGCACGCCGAGGCGCGGCAGTAACCCCAGGCGGGCGGCCTCTGAACTCATCGAGAACGCCCCCGAGATGACTGCCTGAGAAGCGATGACGGTGGCCATTGTGGCGATGGTGACAAGCGGAATAGTCGCCCAGTCGGGAGCCATCCTAAAGAACGGGTTATCGATCCAGTCGGGGTGCGACAGGATCATGGCCCCCTGGCCCAGGTAGTTGATGAGCAAACAGGGGAGCACAAGGCCGAACCAGGCGAGTCGGATCGACGGAGCCCCGACGTGGCCCATGTCGGCATATAGCGCCTCGGCGCCGGTAATCGTCAAGACGACCGCGCCCATCGCAATGAAAGCCATCGCTGGACGCTCGATGGAAAACAGGATTGCCCAGTGTGGAGACAAGGCCGTAATGATAACCGGGTGGTGGATGATCCACGGAATACCCAGGGCCGCCAAGGTGAGGAACCAGGTCGCCATTACCGGCCCGAAGGCCTTGCCAATGACCTCCGTTCCCCGTCTCTGCACGATGAATAAGAGGGTAAGAATGACGACCGAAGCTGGCAGAACGATCTTTTCTGCATCCGGGTTGGCCACCGTGAGGCCTTCCACGGCGCTCATCACAGAAATCGCTGGGGTGATAAAGGAATCTCCATAAAATAGGCCGGCGCCGACGATGCCGAGTAGGAGCGCCGTCATGCCAGTGCCCTTGTGGCTAGCCATGAGCCGACGCACCAAGGCCATCAGGGCAAGGATGCCCCCTTCGCCGTCGTTGTCAGCACGCATAACGAATATGACGTATTTAACACACACCACGAGCAGGATCGACCAGAAGATCATCGAGATGATCCCCATGACGTCACCGTGGGTTGGGCGCACGGCATGGTTCTCCATGGAGAACACCGTTTGGAGAGAGTAAAGGACTGAGGTGCCGATATCGCCGAAGACGATTCCTAATGCGGCTAGGGCTAGTCCAGGTTTCATGGATCGGATCGGTTCACGATCAGCGATCGGCTGGGTGGCTTTGGCCACCTCCTGCCGTTCATGGCTGCGAATCACTCAAGAAAGTATGGACCTTATCGCCTCACCTGCAAATTGATCGGCGAATCGGACGTAGCGCATGGGCGGGAAAAGTGACCGTGAGCTCCTCTGTGATGCTGTTTTCGTCACATCTGAGATGCGGTGACGCCGTTACGCTCGCGACACAATAATGGCGCTGTAGGGCGGCAGGACGAGGGTCGCAGAGGCTGGATGGCCGTCATAGGCGCTCTCGACGGCGAAGATGTGGGCAGGGTTGTAGCCCCATGAGTAATCGCCGGCGAACTCCATAAGAGGCATGAGTTCGACGGCGTTGACGCCCAGGTGGGTGAGGTGGTCGATCTTGGACTCGACATCCCCCAACTCTGCGGGCTTGTCGTCGTTGGGATCTTTGTCGAAGAAGGTTCCGACGTGCATCTCGTAGATGACGAGTTCGTTCGTCGGTGGAGCAGTGAAGTCATCACCCTCCCAGTCGTAAGAATTGGGGTCGGTGATAATGCCATTGCCGATCGAGTTCGTCACGTGGCGGGCGTAAGGGTCGATGCGGGAGATCACCTGCCCGCCGTTCATGAGAACGAAGCGGTACTCGTCGCCCACCCGCGCTCCGGCCGCCTGACCGTACCAGTAGTCGTTGTCCTCGCTGACGAGCTGGAACTTCGCCGAGCGGACCTGTTTAGCGTCGTTCTTATTACCGGTCGGCTGAGCTGCCCAGTCATCGAAGGTTCCGGTGACGGCGACGGCCTCAGCATGCGGTGCCCACACCCGGAACGCAGCGTTACCGTCGATGAGACAGACGCCCATGCCTTGAGCACGGTCGGCATAGTCGGTAGGGATGGGGTCGTTGGCATTTGGGAGGGAGTCGCCACCGTCTGCGGTCGTGTCATCGGTCATCGTTCTCCTTGTCGTCGGAACAACCGCAACCAACGGTATCCGCCGACGCATGAGAGATGGCCTCGTCGATGGATCGACGGTGGCTACGGTGGGCCACATGTATGACTCCGTTGAACACCTGCCCGCTGCCGACCACCCCGAGCTGCTGGCCGCGACGGTCGCCGGTCGAGTTGCCGAGTTGCCGTCGGCAGTCGTCTTCAGCATTGGTCCTGAGATTGCTGATACCGAGGCGCTGTGCGAGGCGTTCGGTGAAGGCCCAGAGACCTGCGCCAACTGCGTCATCGTCAGGGGGAAGCGTGGTGACATCGAAAAGTATGTTGCATGCCTGGTTTTGGCGACGACCAGGGTCGACGTCAACAAAGTCGTGCGCAAAAAGCTCGACGTCCGTAAAGCATCCTTCGCGCCGATAGACGAGGCTGTCGGCATGTCCGGGATGGAATACGGCGGTATCACTCCGGTAGGGCTGCCCGCTGAGTGGCCGATCTGGATCGATCCACGGGTAGCCGAGGCCGAAGCGGTGTGTATTGGATCAGGGCTGCGCAGTTCGAAGCTCATCGTCAGTGGAGGCGATGTACTCTCCCTGCCCGGCGCTGAAGTCGTCGCGGGGTTGGCGAACTGAGGTTACTTGGGGCTGGTGCGCCGCTCTCAACATCGCTCATCCTAGGGTTGCCGTAGCGGTCACGGTGCCATCGGGGCGACGGACCTTGGCCTCGTCTTCCTCGATGCCGACGGTGAGTCGAGTCGGGGCCGTCACGGCGGCGCGGAACCGGTAAGAAAACTGCTTACCTGTGAAGTCCGTGCCCGTGTCCGCAAACGCCTGAGCCATGAGCAGGGCTTGTAATGGTCCGTGGACCACCAGGCCGTCATGTCCGGCGCTGCGGCAGAAATCGCGGTCCCAGTGGATCCGATACGGGTTCGCTGTCAGGGCTGAAAAGGTCACTAACAGGGGCTCGGTTACCAGGAAGCCGTTGCCGCCGGTGTGACCGGCGCCCTCTGGCGATGGACCTGCGGAGTGAGTCGGCATAAAGACGTAGTCCTGGTCGTCGACAAGGCAGTCCCGGCCGTCCTGGGACCACGTGGACCTCATTGTCACGAAGTGGAGCAGGCCACGATGACCCTTCTTGTCGGTGACTGAGGCCACCTTGGTGGTGCGCGAGGTCTCGCTGTTGAGAGCCAGCGGGGAGATGGTGCGCACCCGTCCGCCTGCGAACATCCTCATCATGCCCGGTTCTGGGGTGATCGGTGAGCCGATCACGTAACCGTTCTCGTCGAGGTTGCCGGGGATGACCGGGTCGAGGAGGAGTCCCCAATGCCAGCATGGTGGGACGACTGCGTGGGGTTCTTGGGAGCCAAGTAAAGCCGCTAAGCCACGCAGGTCGGCTGGGCGCAGGATAGTCATTCCGCCAGGCCGTACAGACGGTCGCCGGCGTCACCTAGGCCGGGGACGATGTAGCCGTGCTCGTCGAGGTGATCGTCCAAGCCGGCGACGATGAGGTGACAGGGGACGTCAAGGTCCCTGACGAGTTTGCGGAAATTCTCAATGCCTTCAGGGGCAGCCAGGATGCACAGGCAGGTGATGTGGTCGGCGCCGCGGCGGACCAGGAACTCGACAGTGCCGCCTAGGGAACCGCCGGTAGCCAGCATCGGGTCGAGGACGTAGCACTGACGGCCAGAGAGATCCTTGGGGAGACGCTCAGCGTAGGTCATCGGTTGGAGGGTTTCCTCATCACGGGCCATGCCCACGAAGCCGACCTCAGCTGACGGGATGAGGCGCATCATGCCCTCGAGCATTCCCAGGCCGGCGCGCAGAATCGGAACCACGAGGGGCTTAGGGCGGGTCAGGGCGACGCCCTCGGTGGCGGTGAGCGGGGTGGTGACGGTGGTTGGCTCGATGCGCACCTCGCGGGTGCCCTCGTAAGCCATGAGGGTGACAAGTTCCTCGACAAGCTGGCGGAAAACCGGGCTGGGGGTGTCTACCGAGCGCAACAAGGTCAACTTATGGGAGACGAGCGGATGATCCATGACGTTGAGTTCCACGAGTCTAACCTTGGCACATGGGGGCGCGTTGGTAGCATTCGGCTCCCGGTCTGATTACGTATTGGCAGGAACGGACAGTGGGGCCGGGTAGGGGAGCGTGGTGCTTCCTGAGAATGTGGCGGGTAAATTGGCCTTGCGACTGTTTCCCCGACGAAATGTCTGCAACGATGGAGACGTTCGCCGCCCCCAAGGAGGTCGTCATGTCCCGGTTCAACGATAACGAGTTCGTCCCCGACGATGACGTCGATGATTACGACGATCTCGATGATTACGACGAGTTGTCTGATGACGACGACTACGGCGATGACGGGGACGACGATTACGACGATGATGACTATGACGACGATCTCGAGGACGCTAGCGAGGACGAGATCGACTTTGTAGTAGCCCTCTACAACGATGACGGTGAGCGCGTCGCAGTTCCTATGGAACCGATGCTCGCTAATGACTTCGATGAGCTCATCACCCAGCTGAGGCGTTTGCCCGGTGATGCTGGCGCTGTCGGTATGGTGTCCATCGACCACCAGTTTTACGTCATCGTCCGGGTGCGTGGCCGAAATGTGCAGGTCTTTCTGTCCGACGCCACCCAGGCCAACGATTGGCCGATAGCCCGCGATGTCGCTGATTTCCTCGGTGAGGACATTCCTGATCCCGATGACGATCCCGAGACCATGGGTGACGGCGACATGCTTGCTGACGCTGGGCTGGGGGAGTTTGACATGGAGGCTTTCGCTGACGCTGACGAGGATTCTGACGAGATCCTGTCCGATATTGCTGCCCGGGTTCACTTCGGGCCGCAGTTCGAGCGGGCCGCTAACACTTCGGCGCGCTGACCTGTGGCCGGTCCGATGCCGGGTTGGCGTCAGGCCATGACCCAGGCGCTTGACGTGGCGCGCCGCGCCGCCACGTGGGGCGACGTTCCTATCGGCGCGGTGATTCTCGGCGCTGACGGCGAAGTCCTTTCCGAGGCTGGCAACGAACGGGAGCGTACCGGCGACCCGACGGCCCACGCGGAGGTGCTGGCCATCCGTCGTGCCGCGGAAGCTCGTGATGGCTGGCGCCTCGGTGATTGCACCCTCGTCGTCACCTTGGAACCATGCACCATGTGCGCCGGAACCATTGTTGCTGCGAGGATCCCGAGGGTGGTTTTTGGAGCCTTTGATTCGAAGGCCGGTGCCGTCAGTTCCCTCTTTGATGTCATGCGCGATCCGAGGCTGCCACACCGGCCGAAAGTCGTCACAGGTGTGATGGCCGAGGAGTCGTCTGCCCTATTGCGCGAATTCTTTGACGGACATCGGGCCTGTACCGTGGACGGGTGACCAACACGACGACGGAACCGACACCCGCAAGATCCGGGGCGACACCACAGCCCGGGGAGAAACGGGTCCGGTTCCCGCGCACTCGGGCATACATCCAGCGCCATGAGTTCCTCGCTTCAGTGACGAAGGTTATTAGTGGCACCGGCCTGGCTCAGCTGATTGCAGCTCTGGCCACCCTCTACGTCACCCACCATATTGACCCAGCTGATTGGGGTATCTACGGCGCCATCATGGCGGTATCCCAGTTCGTCATCCCCGCTGCCGCACTGCGCTACGACATGGCCATCGTGCTGCCTCGTGACGATTCGGAGGCCAAGCGGGTATTCCGACTGGCGACCCGCATCAATGCCATCGTTTCTGGGGTCGCGATGACAGCGATGGTTCCGCTCGGCCCCTATCTCAGCGCCCTGCTGGGCAAGCCCCAGGCCAGGTGGTGGTTGTTGGCGGTGGGCCCGAGCACCTTCACGTATGCCCAGGTGAACGTTGTGAACTTCTGGGCTAATCGACGTAAACGTTTCGGTGTCATCGGGGCCAATGCGGTGTGGTGCCAGTCGACGACGGCGGCGGGAAGGATCGGGTCGTGTGCGGTCTCCCTGGGGGCGTTCGGCCAGGTGATCGCCACCTTCTTGGGCAAGTGTCTGGCTCTTAACAACTTCCGGCGTCAGTTGGGCTCGGACCTGCGTGGCATCAAGGAGGCAGAGGTTCCGCTACGCACCCTGATGCGTAAGTATCGTCAGTTGCCGTTGTTGACGGCGCCCAATGTCATCGTCGACGCTATTCGTCAGCAGGGCGTCAACATGATCATCATGGTGAGGTTTTCGACGTCGGGATATGGACGGTTCTCGATCGCGTGGACCCTCATGCAGATGCCAGCGTCCGTCATCAACCAGGCACTATCCCAGGTGTTCTTCCAGAAATTGTCGGTTTCTGATGCCGGGAGGTTCTACCAAACCGTCAAAAAGTCGGTCGTGAGATCCTTCCTCATCGGCATTGTGCCGTTCGGGCTGCTGTACTTACTCATCCCGCCAGTGCTTCCGTGGCTGCTGGGTGCGAAATTTCACCAATCGGCGGACATCGCGGTGGCGCTGGTGCCGTGGCTCTTCGTCAATTTTGTCACCTCGCCGATCTCAAATATGTTCATCGTGACCCGAAACAATGGCATCGCGCTGGTTTTCGCGATCGTGTATGCGGCGGTGCCGCTGACCTACCTGAACCTTAGTCACCTGTCGATCGTCGGTACGATCTATCAGATGTCCTTCATCATGGCCGGACTCCTGGTGTTCTACATCGGGCTGGCGCTTGTGGTGGCGAAGAGATTTGACCAGAAGAATGTGAAGTTGGACGGCGAGGTCGAGGCTGCGCAGGAGGCTGAGGTTACAAGCGAGGACGAGAGCAACCGTCCCTGACGCTCTCGACGCCTACCCGATGCGTTCCTGACATTCGGATTTTGGTGTGTGGCGACGGATTCGCTACCCTTATTTACGGTGACGTGTCTGAGCGGCCGAAAGTGCCCGCCTCGAAAGCGGGTGTAGCGAGAGCTACCGAGGGTTCAAATCCCTCCGTCACCGCCAGCTGGGTCCCGGGGATATGCATCTCCGGGACTTCATTATGTAGTGCCGCCCGTCGTCCCCAGGGTGCGCCTCGTTCCTCATGGTTCCAGCGGTTTTCGCCTGGTGTTTCACGAGTGCTCTCTGGATTCACCGTGGACCTGGCAGGCCGTCACTGTGGGAGAATTTGGTGCTGTTTACCCGAGGGGTAGGTGTTTCCCTGCTCTGGGGTGTTGGCAAGGGTTGTCGCTCCATTGGCTCATTCGGTGGTCAATAAAGTCACCAAGGAAATCCTTGAGTTTCTTGTGCTCTGGTGGATTTACTTCACTCTCATGCAGCCGGTCAGTTACGCTTTTGGCGCCAGCGTTATGGTGACGATCGTTACCGCCGCAGCGGACCGCAACCCTTATCACCACCTGGCTCCGATCACTGATCTGCGCCCTCAGCTGCGAAGAACCCGTTTGCTCGGTTGCAATAATGGGAGTCATGCAGCCAGCCGACCTCGCCCTATTCCTCGGTGCTGTCGTCGTGCTGCTCGCCGCTTTCGCAGCTCGGATTGGCACTCGTCTTGGTCTGCCGGCACTATTGCTGTTCTTGCTGGTTGGCATGCTGCTTGGCCCGATTGGGTTCGGTATTAATTTCAACGATTTAGCTGCCGCACACGCCATTGGTTTTGCTGCTCTCGTGCTCATCCTTGCCGAGGGCGGACTCTCAACGAACTGGAAGGATATCCGACCAGCTTTGGCCCCGGCTGCCCTGCTCGCAACCGTCGGTGTCGGGGTCTGTTTTGGTGTCATGACGCTGCTCGGACACTATGTGCTCGGTTTGCATTGGAGCGTCGCCGCCTTGCTCGGTGCAGCCACTGCACCCACTGACTCTGCCGCAGTCTTTTCGGTACTGCGCGGGGTCTCGTTACCGAATCACCTGAGGTCCGTGTTGGAGGCCGAGTCGGGCCTCAATGACGCCCCAACCGTTCTCGTCGTCATCGCCCTGACGGGAGTGGCCACCGGGGACTCGAGCGCCGGCGTCCTTCCGCTCCTCGGATCGATCGCCGTCCAACTCATCGGCGGTATCCTCGTCGGTCTGCTGGTGGGGTGGGTAGCCGGCAAGGTCAGTCGGCGTATCACCCTGCCATCGGGCAACCTGTACGCTATCGCCGCCATGGCATGGGCCGTCACTGCCTACGGCACAGGAGTGTGGATTGGCGTCTCCGGGTTTTCGGCCGTCTACGTCGCCGCTGTCGTCATCGGCAACGGCGATCTTCCCTACCAACACACCACCAGGTCCTTCTCAGAAGGCATCGCCTGGATCTGCCAGATCGGCCTATTCGTCATGCTCGGTCTGTTAGCTAACCCCGATCGCCTTACCTGGGGTTCGGTCGGGGCAGGTATCGCTGCCGGTCTGCTGCTCACCCTCGTTGCGCGCCCAGTGGCTGTGGCCGCCTGCACGATATGGTTCGGGTTCGAACGTAACGAACGGCTCTTCATGTCATGGGCTGGCCTGCGCGGCGCCGTGCCCATCATTCTGGCAACCATCCCAATGGCGTCAAATATGGATCGTGCGGACGAGTTCTTTGACGTCATCCTGGTTCTCGTCGTCGTCTTCACCTGCATCCAAGCCCCGACTCTGCCTGCCGCCGCGGATATTCTCGGTGTCGTCGATCCCCAGATGGCTAAAGATGTCTCCATCGAGGTTGCGCCCCTCGACGAGATCGCTGCCGACTTACTGCAGGCCGACGTGCCCAAAGGGTCGCGTCTGGCTGGGGTGACAATCCGCGAACTGAGACTTCCACGCAACTGCGTCGTTTCCCTTATCATCCGCGGTGACAGATCCTTTACCCCGCACGCCGGAACGGTGCTGGAACAAGGTGACGAGTTGCTTATCGTCGTGCCTCAGGGGAAGCGTCGGACCGTCGCTGAGAGGCTTATCGAGATCAGTCGGGGCGGTCGTCTGGCACGCTGGCACGGCCTACGGGTGCAGACTGCTGACTGAGGAATCGTTGAAGAGGTCCGGTAAGCCTTAGGAGGGCTGTTCCCCCGGCGACGCGAGCATGGACGGTGTCGGGGAGGGCGATGGCAGACATACCGACCCGTTGACTTTCACTGACTTTGACGCAGTTGTCTTGAAGTTTGGGTCGCGATCGCCGAGTACCACCTCGACCTCATGGTCGACGCGCTTGGGATCCGACTTCACGACCGCCCCTGGGAAATAACCGGCAACCAGCCCCACCTCAGGATTTTTGGCGTCCTGCCCGATGATGGTGACTTTTTTGACGCTCGGCTGACGGTTAGACACCGAATCGATGACGAACCCTACGTTGGCGAGCTGTTTGGATACACTTCCGGCCAGCCCACGGGTGTGCCCCGAGTTGTACACCGAAACCGTGACGTCCTGGGTCGTCAATTCGCCGTTAACGTCCTGATTGACGCAGGGGGTAAGAGGTGGCGGCGGGATGGGGGCACTCACGGCCTTCCACCCGACGCGGATGGCCACTGCGATGAGAAGGACGAGGGCCAGCAGGGTTAACGGGGTTCCTGCCATCCTCAGATAGTGGCGACGCTCATCGGAAGTCATGATGGCCATTCAGGTCAAGGACACGAGCGTGCAGGGTCTGACGCTGTTGCAGTGCGGCACGCAGAGCGCGATGCAGGCCGTCCTCTAAGTAGAGGTCGCCATGCCAAGCCACGACGTGGGCGAAGAGGTCCCCATAAAAAGTGGAGTCATCCTCGAGGAGATTCGCCAAGTTCAGGGTGCTCTTCGTCGTGACGAGCTGGTCCAGACGCACCTGAACGGGTGCCAATTGGGACCACTTCTTCTGCGTGTACCCGTGGCTAGGGTATGGACGGGAGTCACCGACACGTTTGAAGATCACAGAACGATCCTACAAGCTCCTTGTGATCCTGGCAGATGGGCCCGGGAGAGCATGTGACAGGCTGAGAAATACACCCACTGGGTGCTGAGGGTGCCACCACGATCGGGTTGGCAGCCAACAAAGCGGCCTTTGACAGGATGGTCAGCGCGATCAACGCATGCTGATGTCGGATCTCGGATAAAGCACTTCGATCACCATTGGGCGCGTCTCACTTCGAGACGCGCCCAGCGACGTTGCGCCAGTTGCACAGCGCGGTATGACAAGCTGAATAAAGAGTACGCGTATGCGCGTACGTTCCAGCCCCCTAGCGAGAGGTCGATACATGGACATCAGTGCCATGGATCCCAAGGACATTCCCGGACTGTTCGACGCTGAAGTCGTCGGACCGGACGGCGAGAAGGTCGGGACGATCCAGCAGATCTTTGCCGACGAGGTCACCGGAGCTGCGACCTTTGTGACCGTGCTTTCGCAGGGCCATGAGTACTTCATTCCGGTGCGAGGCGCCGAATACTCCACCAGCCAGGTCAACGTCCCGTTTAGTCGAAACCTCATTGAAACCGCTCCCGAGGCGTCCGAGGAAGACGATCTCTCGCGCGACCGCGAGGCCGAGGTTTACGGGCATTACGGCATGGAACCTGCTCGTCGTTCTGGCTTGGAGATTAGCGATGACGACGACATAGCCATCGCCCATCCCGGACGTGGTGCCGTCAGCGAGTCTGACATTGTCGAGGCCGATGTGGTTGACGACTCTGAGCCTGATGCCGACGAGGCTGGTCAGGGCACTGTCGTCACCCCGATCGTCGTCTCCGAGGCCGGCTCTGACGCTGAGGATACCGATGACGACGAAGAGAACCGTCCCAAGGTGCTCAGCGACGATCACGGTGACGAGGAAGCTCACACCGTCGATTCCGCCCCGGCTGTGGGGCTGCCTGCCGGTGCCAAGCTGCGTCGCTACGTCGTCACAGACCTGGTGACCGTGCAGATCCCGGTGCGCCGTGAGGTGGTGTGCTGGGAGGATTCCGAGGGCAATATCCACGACTTCGACAAGGTTGAGGCGCCCGAGGAAGCTAAGAGGGCTGGGGTTCCGGGTCAAGCGACCTGGTGGTTCAACGACGGCCCGGAGGCTCCGGCTGGTTGATGCCTTAGAAGTATTGAAACTAGCGTCGGCCCCCGATCCACCAGGGATCGGGGCCGACGCTGTCACAATCTGCTGCGATGGTATTCGGTCAGGAGACCTTCGCATAGGTCACGTCGGCAACGCCAGCGCTGAGCGACGAGATCCGAGAGAAGGCGGCCGAGGAGAGGTCTAGGCAGCGACCAGAGACGTAGGGTCCACGGTCGTTGACGCGCACCACGACTGATTGTCCATTGGCTTTGTTAGTGACCTTGAGGCGAGTGCCGAAAGAGTAGGTCTTGGAGGCAGCCGTCAGGGCTGACGAGCTGAAGGATTCACCGGAGGCGGTCTGGGAATCGTCGTAGAAGGAAGCCTGGCAGCTTCCAGCGATACCACTCGTGGAAACGTCGGAGGGCGTGCTGCGCGCTGGACGGGCAGTTGAGCGGGAGGTGCTCGAGGAGTGCTCGGAGTGATGCTCCGCGTGCTTGTACGTGGAGCTCTTCTCGGCCGCTGCGGCTCGCTGGTAGTCGGCCTTCGATTTGAGCAGTCCCAGGGTGACGGCGTCGGTCACGCCAGTCTGCTTGAGAGCGTTGGCCCTTTGGAACACCTTGACGGCGTTGGTAGTGATCGGGCCATAGGGCAAGCCGACCCACTTGGCCGGGAAGTAGTTGAGGGTCGATAGGTCGCGCTGGACAGCCTTCGAGCGGGCATTGTGATCGCCACGCTGGGCGTAGATACCGACCGGACGGTTCACCTTAGTGATGTAACGGGTGGCCACCCAGGCAGTCTTGCCGCGATAGTTGACAGGAGTCCAGCCCCGGACATCCTCGCCGATAATAAGGAGCTTGTCGCCGGGACGGAGGAGCCCGTAGCGTCGATACTCAGTGCTGTGTCCAGAACGGACGTTGAGGTGGACGCGAGAAAGCGCGAACCGAGCGGTGTACGTCGTGGCGCGTTTGGCCTGTTCAGCCGATGCTTTCTTGGTGTGCTGGGTGGGAGCCTTCTCGGCATGAGCCCCAAGGTTGCCGGCAGGGGCGGCGTGAGCCTCCTCGGCGATGGTGCCCATGACGGCGAGACTCGCCGCAGCGGCCAGAGCGACGGTGCGCTTGAGAGTCGTCCCGGCGTTGGTCGAGGTGTTGGTCATGTGATGTTCCTTCCGAGCGTTGCCGCAGGTTTAAAGGGCTTGATGAACTGTACGTGTTCCTGAGAGATTCTCAAAATTTGCTCAGTATAGGTGAGTGGGTGTCACGCGGTAGTTTCAAGTGAAGACGCCGCTGAGCCCTTGCGACAAGGCGCGATGGTAGGTGGAGCAAGACTGGACTAGGGCAGAAAACTGAGAAAATACTGAAGGGACGGTCTCGCTCCTTCAACTCCGCGACAGTGACGACAATGGCCTTGGGAGAGGGAACGAACGCTAGAACCGACGTGAGGGCGTCGGGACCTCATAGGCTGATCCCATGACGTGGAACCGCAACATTCCTGGCCTGCTGACCGATGACGTTCGTCTGAGGGTCCCGCTGAATCGCAGCAATCCTGACGATTTGCGCACTATTGAGGTGTACGCGCGTCTGGTGGCCACCCCCAACGGAACCGACAAGCCCTACCTGGTCTTCCTGCAAGGCGGTCCGGGGTGTGAGTCTCCCCGCCCGACTTTGCGTGACCCCGGGTTTCCCGGTTGGCTGTCGCGCGCGTTGGAGGACTACCAGCTTGTTTTGCTCGATCAGCGCGGCACGGGATTGTCGTCTCCGGTGAGTGAGCCAGTGGGGGATGCGCCTAGTCAGGCCGAGTACCTCACCCATCTTCGTGCCGACGAGATCGTTGAGGACTGTGAGGACATTCGTCGACACCTCGGGATCCAGAAGTGGGCGGCTCTGGGCCAGTCCTTCGGTGGATTCACGTTGCTCAGGTATTTGTCTACCTACCCGGAGTCGTTGTTGGCTGGGTACTTCACTGGTGGTCTGTCGGCGGTCGGGCGATCCGCTGACGATATCTACGCAGCCTGCTACGAGCAGCTGCGTGCCAAGTCGCTGGAGTATTACAAGCGCTTCCCCGGGGACAGGGTGCGGTTCGCTGAGTTGGCGCCGTTGGCGAAGAAAGGCGAGATCGCCACCCCGAGCGGTGACGTCGTGTGCCCATCACGACTGCGGTCGCTGGGGCATTTGTTGGGCGCTTCGGGCGGGGCAGAAAAGCTGCACTACCTGCTGGAGTACCCGCACACTTCGCGGGCGTTCCGTCATGACCTGGCCGAGCTGCTGCCCTACGGCGGACGTAACCCGCTATATGCCGTCATTCATGAATCGTCCTATGCCGACGGTGTGGTCACCGATTGGTCGGCTGCCCGGATGCTACCTGATGACTTCCGGGAGGACCCTACCCTGCTGACGGGTGAACACATCATGCCGGAATGGTTTGACACTGATCAGGAGTTGCGGCCTTGGAAGGAGGTAGCTGACCTCATTGCGAATCATCCGTGGCCGAAGTTGTACGACCCCGACGTGCTCCGGACTGCTGAGGTGCCGTGTGCTGCGGCGGTGTACCACGACGATGCATATGTGCCGCGCAAGTTCTCTCTCGAGACGGCAGCCCTGTTGCCGCAGATGCACGCCTGGGTGACGAGCGAATACGAGCATAACGGGTCGAACGCCTCAGGTGGGACGGTGCTTGACCGTCTCATTAAGCTCGCGAAGGGCGAGATTGTGAGGTGAGATCGGGTTGGCTGGTGGGGTCGGCGGCGATCCGGCATACTCCATCAACCTCGGCCTACGACAGGAAAGATAAATGACCATGAACGACATTCCACAGGCTCCTACCACTTGGTGTGACCCTGACCAGATCGGTGCCCCACTCCCCGAGACTGACGAGGTGGAGGCCGATCCGCAGACCGTGCAGATACCGCCCGCAGAATCCTTCGAGGTGTTGCGTCGCGCCAGCGAGGAGGAGCTGCGAGCTCAAGAGCGAGGTGAGCAACTCAACCCGTTGGAGTCCGGACGGGCCGCGATCACCATTGCCTTGACTCCGCTATGCCAGCTTGAGGGTGCCGTCATGCTCGGCGTCAGCTTGCTAGAGGCCGTCGTCAAGCGGGTTGAGCAGGTCGACGAGGATGCGGTGGAGGCTTACCTACCAGACTGGCTTTTTGACCACGACAACCTCACCGCCGCCGACGTTCCTGAGCTTCTTGTCGAGCGAGTACGTCGTGACTTGGCTGACTCGGTTGTCGTCTCCACCATGGGGAAGGAGGCCGTCGAACAATTGCGCAGCGGCCTGTCGGCGATCCTCGCAGCCCAGCGTCATGACGTCGCCGAGTTTTCCCGCCATGTCAACCCTGACATCGACCCCGAGTGGCTCATTGACGGCTGCCAGGAGATCTGTGTCGCTTTGGCCGCCCATGCCGCGACCATCGGCTGGCAGCGCCCCGAGGTCGATGTCTCCAATGTCTTTGCCAGCCTTGACATGGCTAGCGAGCCCGACCTCGTCCGTACCCTGCTGAGGCAAGCCCAACAATGACCGGGGAACAGCTCGCGCATTGGATCGAGGAGTCGACGTCGACGGTGTTTTTCGGCGGCGCCGGAATGTCCACCGAATCAGGTATTCCGGACTTTCGCTCGGCTGGCGGGCTTTACACCACTCAACATGACCTGCCCTTCCCCGCGGAGTACATGCTCAGTCACAGCTGTTTGGTTGAGCATCCGGCGGAGTTCTTCGACTTCTACCGCACCTACCTCATCCATCCTCAGGCCAGGCCCAATGCTGGTCATCGTGCGTTGGTTGCCTTGGAGCAGGCTGGGGAACTTTCGACGATCATTACCCAGAATATTGACGGCCTGCACCAGGAGGCGGGGTCCCGTCAGGTCATTGAGTTGCATGGGTCGGTGCACCGCAACCGCTGCCTGGATTGTGGGCGGGACCATCCACTTTCGGTGATCATGGACGCTCCTGGAATCCCGCGGTGCTCGTGTGTGGGGGGGATGGTGCGTCCCGAGGTTGTTCTTTATGAGGAATCCCTGCGGAGCCAGGATCTCGACGACGCGATTACTGCGATTAGTGCCGCCGACCTGCTCATCGTCGGAGGAACCTCGCTCAACGTGTACCCGGTTGCTGCTCTGCTGAGGTTTTTCCGTGGTCGACACCTGGCTCTTATTAACCGTGAGGCTACCGGCTACGACCGGGCCGCCGATCTTGTCATCCATGATGGTTTAGGTAAGACGTTGTCTGCGGTTCAGCGTGCCGTGATGCCCTGACGGGCGGCCTCGAGGAGTTCTGGGTGGGCTTGCTGGATGCTAGCTTCTGCTTGCGCCTTCTTCACGACGGCGCAACCGGAAGGAGCATCAATGATGAGTGGCTTTAAGAACCGAATCGCCCCAACTCTAGCTGCCTTGGTGATGGCAACGTCTGCGAGTGTGGCACTCACTCAGCCGGCTGTCGCTTCGGATAACGTCGATAACAGCTCGCATAAATCCATGTCTGAGAATGCTCGCTAGGGTGATGGGTGCCTAGCTGGAAACAGAGTTTCTTTCAAAGATTGAGCGGCGCTAATTAAGAAGTATCAAACTGGAGTGGCATTGGACTCAATGTTAGGCAAGAATCCAGTGGCGGTGAGTGCACAAAACATAATGGCCAGCTGGTAGAAACTGAGAAGTATGCCGATGGTTCCATTGCCATCGATGCTGTTGATTTGCCTGATTCTTCAGTGAATCCCGGCGCTTCAGTAAGAAGTGGTGTCACCGGGTGCGAGCTGTCGAGTGGTACGTGTTATAGCGCCGTCTATACCAACTGCTACGCAAGTGTAGATCCTTGCGGTGATCAAGCTCGGATTCCACTTCGATCGGGAGACCTACGGCGGAGGAAAGGGAAGGATTACGAGGGCCTACGCGGGTGAATAGCGCTGCATTGAATGCACTGTATCGAATCTTAAATTCGAGCGAATTAGCGCGTCTCGGATGCGCTATTCAGGCCAAGGTGGCATCGCGTTTAAAGGATTCCCGTTGGCGGGGGGGGGGTACTGTCTGGATGCAGGTTAACCAGGGCATCAGAACTGATATTGCTGTCACGCATAACTAAAGACTTGGAAGGTTTCATAGAAAATGAGGTTAGTTACGGTATTGGCCGTTGTGGTTTTGTAGCTTTGGTGGCATTTTTAATCTGGGTTTTGAGAAAGTAGAAAAATAGCGAATAAAGCCTAATAATAGGAAGGCTCCGGGTTGACTTTCAACCCGGAGCCTTCCTGGATAATTATTCTTTAATGTCAAGGCCTTGCGTTGGATGTAGTTCAAAAAGCCCAGTCTTCAGTCCTCCCACTTGAGGGTGAGCTCGGCTGCTTCCTCGCTTGATCCCTTGCTGTCAGACACGGCGGTGAACCTCTTTGTCGCGGAGCATTGAGAACCGCTTCAGCAGCTCGAGTTCGGCGTCGAGCTTGGTTCTCAGGGGCCAGCCCGGGCAGTTCGAGTTGGACCTCGGCTTAGTCGAGAGAGGAACGTCGCCAGGTCACGGAGTCGAAGACGGCCCGCACGGATTCGGGAACCGGGGGAGTCTTCGACTTGGAGCCGTTGACGGTCCCAGCTAGCAATCCCGAGCCGGACCGCTCGGCGAGCATCGGAGTACCAAACACGATGTCGCCCGCCTCTCTTGTGAATGGGGACCGGACGCCCGCAGCGAGGACAGCGGCCGTCGATTTCGGGCTGCGTCGTCACCACTGGCGTTGTCGACGTTGTCAAACCGAGGAGGTTCATGCGCTCGATCGTTCCCCCTCCCGCTCCTTAAGAGCCTTGTAGGCGCACCGTCTGCGCAGTCCTCAGAAGTTCCGAAGTGCTTCGCAGTATCGGGCCATGAGTGCCCCACGTCGTCATCGTCGGGGGATGATAGTAATGGTACTATGGGGCCTTGTGTGCTTAGAGAGCTGAGCAGACGAGTGAGTCACGTCGGCTGGGGCGCTCGACAGAAGCGAAGAATCAATGAAACTGCGCAATGATGTCCCGAGTGAGCGAGACTCACGCATTCCCAAAACGTGCACATCGCAGACTACGTTCGCTCCGATGACTGCGCCATCGAGGACCTCGACGACGGCTGCCCCGAGCTATACTCATCGTTGTGGACGCCGACATGATCTCTTGGTCGGCGTTACACCTTTCGGTCGTCGGGGCGGTTACCCGTGACAACTATCCGACGGGGTCGGGCAGCGGTTCGACAAGTCACGTCGTTTATGACCGCGACGGGTGCGGTGGGCGATCTCTTAGGTGAACTGGGGCGTATGTATCAGGATTCCCAGTATTTGGTCCAGCCCAGTGAGTCCTTGGCACTCGTGGGTTAGAACAACAGCGGGAAATCGATGATCATCAAGTTGTTGGCCGACGTGTACGAAGCGTTCGCTGGTTCCGTCCGCATCGCCGGGATCGGCTTGCGGACCTTGGACAGGGGCTCCTACTACTCTCTACTCCACAACGGGATTTCTGTTTTAAGACTTTTTCGACTGCAGGAATCCGTGGTGGAGAACGTGACACTGGACCCCGAAACTGGGGAGGTCATGCCGAATGTGAGGGCCGGGAACCGTCCTCGGTCGACGTCATGGGCGGCGAGGAGTTGTCGGGAGGATAGTGGCAAGGCGTGGTGAACGCTAGGGTGATGTTCCAGGCGGATAGCTTGCTTGTACTCGACGAACTCACCTCGGAGGTGGAGCGACTGGTCGTGCAGAACGTGCTGAGTGCCAATCCGGTCACACATCGAATGGTTGCGCTCCGCAGCACGCAGAAGGTGCTCGTCCTGCAGAACGGTACGATCGCTGACCTCGGAACCCATGAAGAGCTCCTTCGGAGGCCGGGGATTTACGCGAAATTTGTCACGGCGGAACGTTCGTAGTCGTCACATCAAGGGGAGAGATCAGCATGGCCACGCGTTTGAATGCCTTCATTGTCGTCGGGATTCTTAGCATGGTCGGGTGGCAGTTTCAGTGTTAGCTTGCAGCAGTCACGGATAAACTAGGCCCTTCGGCTAGATCGTGCGCAGGACTCACAGAGACGTTCACGCATCCGAGCCGCAGCATGGGTGGAACCGTCTTGATTGTGTTCCCGGCGCCCAGCACGTGGACATGGGAGGCAGCGGCGGACTCGGGGCGTCGAGCACAGCGGCTCGCTACGAGGCAAGCACCTAGGCGCGGCGCTATCGACACTCGCTGCTGAGAAGGGTGTATATCTGTGCGGATGATGGACGACAGCCTGGCAGCAGCGGTCACGGGTAAGGTGGCCCTCGCGTGTGACTTCGGCATACCCCCGCATAGTTGGGGAACACAAATTCATGTGATATATGATTCTCCACGACGACCAACGTCCGCTACTTACATTCCGATGGCGTGACGCATGCAACTCGCCGCCACATAGCCCCCGGCGACTATGGCCATGAAAAAACGTAAAAAGTTCTCATGTGTTCGTACTCGCATCTTCAATGTGTCGCAAAGCACTGCTAAGGCACAATGTGCCCCCTCATAGCCATATGAACACACCACGCCAACCCTCTCCCCTCTGTTTAATTAGTACTGTTATCAATAAGCATCGAGACCTGCATATAACGTCCTATGATGTGCCAGAGTAGCGTCCAGAACAGGAGTTGCGTTCTGATGCGTTCGTACTCATATCAATAAAGCGCCGTAGCTCCTTTTATAGGCAACAAGAGTCTGTCATGCCCTTAGAGATCGAGGCGCTGTTGCCCTCTCTCTACAGAGTCGCACATATCCGCCTATCACGATAATCCCTGATTAATTCGTACTTGTTATCTTGCTAGAGTAAACCCACGGCGGCAGCCCGCCATGCAGGGGCCCGCCCCAACGGGGGTAGGGTGAAGGTGGTGGCTTCGGTCCGCAGACTTCTGATCATCCGGGACCCTCTAGCCCGCACAGAGCCCCGACGTCCATGACTGCTAAACAAGCAGATACCGTAGACTTCTTTTCAGACTTTGCGCCTACGCCTGAGGCAGTCTTGCCGTTGAGCTCTGCCGGCATTGGATCGCGGAATACTAGTTCAACTCCCTAAACCCCTGGGTGGCAGCCGCCCGCCTCTAACAGCACATAGTACCCTGGGGCTGGGCCATCAAACGATTGATGGAATCAGTCGCGAACATGCCAAGCGCGCTGCGGCAAAGACTAAGGAAGAGGCTGGCGCGGATGCTGACTATGGGTTCCGTTTGTATCGTTTGGAGGAATCTTCTGGTCAGGCGCTAGACCAGCTAGAGTGCTTCGACACGGAGCCTTATGACACATCGTTCACTGGAGATTACGCGTCGAAATTTGATCTGAATGGCGCTCCCAGCCATGACACCGTGTTGGCTACGCGACTGGTGAAGGACGGCTACGGGCTAACGGCGACCACCAAGAAGGTGAGGCCGATTAGCCATGAGCTCAATGTGTGCGTGGTGATTCTGGCTGCATCATTAATGTCGGGTTGACGAGTGGAGATGCAGTGGCTCTATGGATTTCACAAGTTCATCATCTTGGTGTCTCCAACTGCGATCAAACTGGGCGCCAAGGCGTTTACAACTTCTGACTATGCCCGCCACGACATCTTCACCGGCCACACCAAACGGATCGCCGCAGGAAACCCCTACGCCCGCCTCAACGATCCTCGTGCAACCACAACTGGTCTCGTTCCCCTGCTCGGTGGCCTCGCGCGCACCGGCCTCATCGTGGCCACGCCCACCGGCTGGCGGCGAACCCGGCCCGAGCTGCGCGACCTCGCCGCTGCTCGCCTTTGCGTTGCAGGCCGCCTCGACGCACGAGAAGGCCGCTACAAGGCCGAACGCGATCTGTGGGAATGGTGGCAGGTCGGATTGGAATGGTTGACCACCCCCGGACGACACAAGCGACGCCACCAGCCCACGGGACAGATTGCGTTCACGTTCGGCCGACCCTGGGACATCTACCCCCTACCCGCGCCGACCAGATGGCCGCGCCGATCATCGAGCGGCCCACGCGCTCATGCACGCCGGCATCACCCCCACCGAGTACTACGGGCCACCGGGGACAGTGCGAGGTCGAGGCCGAGAGCGTCGCTCACGTGGTCGCCGGCATCCTCGGACTCGACACCAGCGCCTACAGCGTCGGCTACGTCGCCGGATGGCTCAAGGGAGACGCCGACCTCATCCGACAGAGCGCCAGCCGTGTACTGGCCGCCGCGCACCGGATCGCCGAAGCTATCATCGAGGACCCCACTGATTAGTTCCAATAGCGCGAATCGCGCCAATAGCATGAAAGGAACGAATAGAATGAACAGTGAGAACAAGCCAGGCCGACGTCCTACGTCGCGCCGGCCTGGCCTATCTCGCCCGCGTTGTAGCAGAGGACTAACTGACGATGGCTTTTACCCGGCGGGTTGGTGGATATTCCTGTCGTTGAGCGGCTGGTCCAGATTGACGGTGGTGGTTCTAAGAGCGATCTACTGGCACTGGGTTGTTCCCGGGGAGTGCGCCTTCCGTGAGGTCGATCGTGACATCTTGTTGAGCTATTTACCGGGAACGATGGAGCGGGTTCCGATGGGGTTGCGAGTGGTGAGGAGAAGGGATGCATTCGCTGCGACAGTGGCGCACTCGGCGGGCGCGTCGGGAAGCGTCCCTTCGTGGAGGGTGATCCGCACCGTGGTGGCGTCTTCGTCGACGATGGCTCGTACGCCGTAGCACTGGGGATTGCTCATGGAAAAGAAAATGCGCACGGAGTCGTCCGAGATCACTTCGTATTGGCTCCATGAGGACGTGTGTTCGTTGTTGAGGTCGGTCCGTTGCTGTATGTCGTTGGGTGATTGTCCTGGTGGCTTTGCTGTGGGACTGTAGCCAGCATCTGTGGTCGCGGAGCTGGGAGGGGATTCGCCCCCGCTGGCAGTGCAGCCCGTCATGGCAATACCAGCCAAGACGGATGCCACAAGCACGGCCAAGAGGCGGCGGGGGTGAATCCAATTATCCATGATGGTGTGTTCACCAGTCGTTGTTCGCAGCAACGAACAAGTCGTTGACGCGACTGTCGAAGTATGGTCCCTGAATGTAGGCGGTACTGTTGGTGGGTCCGTTCGAGGTTACGCTGCGGACGTACCCGAGACCAGTGGTGTTGCTGTATTCGTCGAGCCAGGGGCCGCCCGACGAACCGCCTCCGAAGTTGCAACCGGCAATATGGTTGAACTCGTAGACTCCGAGCCAGCCGGTGCCGCTGGTCCCCCAGCAGGCCCACATGATTTGGCCCCCATTGAGGTTCGCCGGGTAGCCGAAGACGCTGACGTCGAAGCCGAAGCCGCCGCCCCACCTGAAGCCGTGGCCGCCGACCGCGTTTACGACGGGGGCTTCGGAGGTGCTTCCGTCGTAGGTTGTGACGAAGGCGACGTCTGAGTTGAATCCTCGGCCGGATTCACCGTAGTTGATCCAGTCAGTGAACGTGCGGAGCGTGGCAGCTTGGTAGGTGCCATACGTGGTGCCGTTGTTGTAGCCCGGTGCGAATATCCAATTGGTGTGCCATTCGTTTCCCGGGGCGCCATAGACGCAGTGGCCGGCAGTGACGACTAGACGTTTGGAGTCGCTATTAATGGAGGATCCGGAGCACACGTAATCCTTGCCGTCGGTCTGATTATAGTAGAAGACTTTTCCGTTGGTTTTCGAGAAGTTCGTGACCGGGGGTGCAGCCTGCGGCGTGATCGTGGTCGACGTTGCCGCTACGGGAGAGGAGCCGTCAGTAAGCGACTCGTTTGCCGAAGCCTGTTGTTTGAGCTCATCAAACTGTCGGTCTACTTCAGCCGTGCTTGTCGGGGTGTCGGCGGGCATGGCGTTCTTCATGCGTTCGGGTGTCCAGTAGGAGGCGACAATGGGGTCGCCGCTGCTCGCATTGAGGCCAACTTTGCTTGCGGTACTGGACGGTGTGTAGGTCCGATTTGTGTCGGGGTCCGTTACCTGTGCACGTACTGCTGTGGTGGCGGACGACAGTGGTGGATCACTCGGTGAGCTGGGCGATGCGGATGCCGGTGCAGTGATCGAGATGAGGAGAACGGCCGCTGATGCGAAGGTTGCGAGGGTGATGGATACGTTGCAGAACTGGGCCATGTTGATTTCTCCGGGGTGATGGTTCGTGCAGTAACTGGGGGATGGATCACGTCCGGGCTCACCCGCATAAGCAAGAATCACTAGTGTAGCACAGCTTCTGTTGCGATGGGAATGGGCTCACCCCCGCATAGGCGGGGAATACGTTGGTGGCCAGGGCGAGGGAGTGGAGCGCCTGGGCTCACCCCCGCATAGGCGGGGAATACCGACAGTCCAAATCGACCACGTGGTAGCCCTCGGGCTCACCCCCGCATAGGCGGGGAATACCAGCATTGGGCAGGGATACTGGCTCCACCATTAGGCTCACCCCCGCATAGGCGGGGAATACGTTGTGTTCTGTTGCCTTTGCTTCTGTTGCATGGGCTCACCCCCGCATAGGCGGGGAATACCTGGTAAGACGTTTGAGGGCGCTATGAAGAATGGGCTCACCCCCGCATAGGCGGGGAATACCTGGTAAGACGTTTGAGGGCGCTATGAAGAATGGGCTCACCCCCGCATAGGCGGGGAATACCTGTACATGGATGATACATGCCGGTAGGTGTTGGGCTCACCCCCGCATAGGCGGGGAATACGGTGGTCGATGATTTTTTGTATGGATCGGCCTGGGCTCACCCCCGCATAGGCGGGGAATACTCCTTCAAACGATCCATCACATCCTCAAACCCGGGCTCACCCCCGCATAGGCGGGGAATACTGGAGGCCCTGGAGGGGCTTCCTATGGTTCGTGGGCTCACCCCCGCATAGGCGGGGAATACACCAGCCGACTACGACTGATGCAGGAGCTGTTACCAGATACGAGTGTACTCGATCTAACGTCTCGAAACTCTGCGGCGCCGCGCAGCTGAACTCCACCCTGGCCGGAGTGTTGAGGTCTGACCTCGATTGTTTGGCCTCCGCATGAGCTTCAGCCCGTCGAAGTCGACCACTTCCCAGTCATGGCGGTGCACCCGGAACTCGAAGTGTTGTTCACCGCGTACCGTATACACCAAGATTGCGCGGCCATCCCGGCACATCTCGATGACCCTGTCCCACAGTGCATCCCTGACGCGAGTCGGAACGTGACCGACGAAAACTCCTGGGCTGATCTCGAGTAGCCATCGGGTGAGATGGCCGCGTAGACCCGCTGGGCATGCGGTGAGGACAAGCACGGTCATGATTAGCCCCAGGACCTTCCACCGGCCACTACGCCTTCCCGGTCGTCCCACAAGTCGACGATGTCCCAGCCGTATCCCTCGTCAGGATCACCGGGGGCGTTCAGGAGGACATGGATGTCCTGCACGCACTTGGTCAGTAGTTTCGACTCGTGGAAAGCATCGCGCATGGCTCGTCGAGTGATCCCAGCAAGGTCATCGATGTCGCCGGTCGCCGCACACTCGAACGCGACCGGAACTGCCAACGAGGTCTTGTAGAGGTCCGCGACGTCGTAGACGAAGGACCGATCATGGCCCGTGTGAACGAAGCCGAGCCCGGCAGACATCCCCAGCGCCGCGATCACGGAGTGAACTACTCCGTAGAGGCACGTCGTGGCGGCAGTGAGTGCCTGATTCGCTGGGTCCGATGACGTGAAGTCCTTGACCTTGTAGCTGCGTTTGTCCCAGTTTACGCCGAACTTGGTGGCCGCATCCCGATACGCTTGCCGAACTCGAGTTCCTTCGTGGCCCCGAAGTTCCTGCAATGTCAGTCCCGTGGCAACATCATCCGGAAACCTCATCTCGTACATGCGTCGCGCAACCGCCAGCCTCTTCGTGCGGTCGGTGACGGCTTCGGCCTGAAGCTGCAGCAGGCGCGTGGTGCGGGCGAGGGGACGCCCGTGAGCGTAGTACCGGACGCCCTGTTCCCCCACCCACAGTGTCGTCGCACCTGACTCGGCCAGGAGCACCATCGCCTGATGGGTGACATTCGTTCCTGGGCCGAGTAGCAGCGCTCCGATGATTGACGCCGGGACATGCACCGTCCCCCGCTGGTTTGATGCCGTGATGGCGTTGGAATCCCGGTTGACAATGCAGTGCTCGATGTAGATGAAGCTCAGCCGGTCCTGGGCGCGTGCCAACTCTTGGACCTCGGCAGGCCGTGCGCCCGGGACTGGCTTGGCCATCGGTCACCTCACCGTCGGTGCCAGAGTCATCAGCCCGCAGCCGTAGCTTTTCGCCGGCCCGATGCCTTGCACGAGTGCCAGCCGAGCGGCATCGGCATCCTGGATCTGGATGACGCCGTCAACCTGAGTCACTGCGAGCGTCACCGTGGATCGTTGACGCCGAAACCGTAGTATCTCGCGACGGGTCACTTGGGCGGATGGCGCCCCCTGGTCATTGACTGGCACGGTGTAACCGTGACGTTCCACGCGACCGATAAACCAAGTTAGCTGCTGTTCGGCTGTGACCTCGGCGACGCGTTGTCCCCGGGACCCGGCAGACTTGCGTACGGCAGTCGTGGGATTGATCGTGCATCTGAAACGCCACGTCGACCCGGATCGGAGCGCTTGCAGAAAGGGGTCGTAGTTCGCGGACCGACTCGAGGCACCATTGGACCAGCCGGCCTGCTCGTTAAGGGCTGTCAGGTCTGGTCGCAGCGGGCTGACAATCATGAGCCGCGCATCGTGCCTGGCCGGCCCCCGATCCAGACGCCACAGGGTGCGTGCACCATTGGAGACGGACTGGCCGGGGGGAAAGGCACCCAACACCGCGGCATGAAGTCGCTCCGGTGATGCCAATAGGCGCATGGCGTCGCGACGGGCCACATTGATATCGAACTGGGTGAGAAACATCAAGCTCCTTCTAGGCCTGCGAACCAGTCGGGCTCGTCGCTTCCGTTGGGGTTGTCGACGACAATCGTTGTCGTCGTGACGTCGCGCCAGCCGTACTCGCGCCGCTCAGGGTTGAAGCTCAGCGGTATGTCGCGGACGGTGTCGCCGATCTGTCCCGGCCCGGCGTCATAGGCGATGGGAAGTCGGACGGATCGTCCCAGTCGGCGTTGGTGCCACAGCTTGGCGTGCCAAGGCTCATTTTCCAAGGTCTTCACCAGCTCGCTCTCTCGCACGCCTAAGGACACCTGTCCTTCCGTGGGACAGGATCTTCGGCCGAGGTAGAGCGGGAACTCCGGGTCTCTGATTGCCTCGTCCAACGCCTGGAGGAGAGACGGGTCTCCTTCGACCGCCGCCACGAAGACTGCGTCGGCCAAGTAGTAGCGGTTTGACAACGGCATGGCTTTGACGCGGCCGTCCTTTTTGGGATGTGCCCAGTCCATGGCTGTCTGGAAGTCCCGCACGATCGACCCCGGCTGGTCGGTTCGCACACCGAATCGCAGGGTGAGCAGGTCTTCGAGACTGTCGGTGCGACGTCGTCCCTGCGCCGCAGCCAACAACCCGATGACGCCGGACTTCGTCGGTTCCCGTCGTGTGGCCCGGGTCGTAAATCGGCTGGAATCTCCCCAGGATTGCAAGGGCCCCGCGAGGCGTAAGAGCAGGACGGTCACGACTCGTCCTGGAGAAGCGACGTGACCTGGTCGCGAACAGAGGAGACGAGGTCGTCTATCGGCATCTGGGTGCCCATGGTGCCGATGGCCTCGGTACGTGAGCCGACGCGAGTCACGAAGGACGCTTCGGGGGCTCCCAGGAATGCCTCCTCACAGTCGTGTGCGTATGCCGCCACCGCCTGGCACGACGCGGCGACGAATCCGCCGTCGTCGGACGTCACGGGGTCCTCGAAGGCCCCGATGAAGCTCGCGGAACGGCCCTTGCGAACCTGGACGACGACGGCGTCCGGGATTGTGTTGTTGGCGAAGGTGTTCTGTTTACCGGTGGGCATCGACATGATGAACCCACGGACGAAGGCTGAGGCTGCCTGAGCTGTCAGGTCAACATCGCCGAGATTATCCTTGAGAGTCGATACGGCAACGGTCGCGAACCGATACAACGTCTCGGAGGTGAACTCGACAGTGCCGATCATGCCGGCTCCTGCGTCGTCCTCGTCGAGTTTGTAATCATCGACCGCAGTGAAGTAGTCGGACTCGATCTCGACGGCGTGTGTGCTCAGCGCGTGGGCGACCTGCACGGCCGAGTCGACGTTGAGATCCTTTGAATCTGCCACCATGCGCCCGAACAACGCCACCTCGATCCCATGGTCGGAATCGGCTGCTTTTTTAGCGTCGGTTGCGGTGATCTTGCCGTCGGTTGTTGCGGCGAGCTGTGCCAGCCGATCGAGTTGCTGGTTCGAGTAAAAGACCAGGTACTGCGTGCGTTCGATTCCCTCGGCTCCCGACTCGTCCTTCTTACGAGGTTTCTCGGCCTTGAGTCCGAGCGCCTTGACGACCTCGAGAGCCTTCTGCCTGGCATCCTCTTCAGGGAGCCCATATGGGGCCGCAGTGAGTCGGTTCATGAGCAGTTCGACGACGCGCAAGGTTCGCGAACCGGTCTGGTTTGCAGGGAGGAACTCCTTAAAGGAGGTCCGCACGGCCTTCTTCCATGCCTGGGAGCTGACCCGCGCCCGGCGGACCCCGCCATACAGGGCTGACTTTGGTGACCCGGTGTCGTCACGGTTGACGTTGGACGGCGGGACACTCTGGATGACGTGGATGTCGACATAGTACGAACTCATCGGGCTTCTCCTTGGTCGGTTGTGGTAGAGGGAGTCGGGTTGTTGGACGGCGGGATGCGGTGAAGTTGGCGTCCCCAGTCCAAGAGGACGTGGTCGGAAGCAGAGGTCTGGATGCGCCACAGATCAGTGGCAAGCCGTCCGTGGTCGAGCGGTACGCCCTCTGATCTCATGAGGGCGATCAGTCCGCGAAGGTTTTCGATGCGAATGCCCCACTGCTGGGCCCGACACAAATGCTGGAACCGCGAGATCGTACCGGGGTCCCACTCGGACCCGCTGGAACGGCGGGTGGACAAGCTGTGCACGGCTTGACCAAGTCCGATGCCAGGCATGTGCATGGGCTCGGACCGGGACTGTTGGTGGATGGCGTACAGCACGACCGAGGCGTGGACCGCCCGCTCGGCCGCAGTGGCCGGGGCGGCGTTGCGACCTAACAAGTCGTCGGGAAGATGCCCCAAGGTGACCTCCCACACTGCGGGGTCGGTTCCCGGCGCCGCAGCATCGGCATGGCGTAGCGCGGCCATGGTGCGCACTGACCACGCATCACGGGGAACCATAAGGTACCCCCGTTGCAGGTGATTGACGACGTCTAGCGTCGCTTTGGTGACGTCATTCCAGGGTTCTGGCATCACTGTTCCTTCCGAGATGTCTTGGTGTCACGGTGAGGGTCTTCTGGGAGCGGGGCTGAGGTACGCACGCGAGCCACGAAACGCTGCCATGCGCGCGCGCGATCCATGAGGTCTTCTCGCTCGGTGTTGGGAACTGGCACCATGCGTCCCGTGAGCGCCGTCGGACCGGCGTCTCGGCACAGCTGCTCACCGATCTCTCGCACCACCTGTCGCGCCCGCCGCCGCCAAGACAGTGTCGCAGTCTCGACATCCGTCCTGCTAGATAAACGACTGAACCAGTCCCGGTATGTCGGGTCGAGTGCCGCGTAGCCCATCTCCGAGGCGCGTGGCCGTACCCCCTCTGATTCGCTGCCGGTCGCTGCGGCCAGGTCGGTGGCGAGATTCTGGAGTGCGAAGATCAGAGAGTCCGCTGTCTGGGCGGATTCGACGGCAAGCCGACCGAGCTGCTCATCGGCGATAACGGCCATGGCCGCGGGCATGGCGTCGTCGATGGTCGTTGTCACGACTGAGCTCTGTGACCCATATTCCATACCGATAGTTCGGATCCGAGTCACGTGGTCACGAGGTAAGGCTCCGTCGCTGGAAAAGGCTGCGAGTTGCTCGAAGATTTCGGGCCTCAGCCACAGCTCATCCGGCTCGCCAGCCTTCTTCCTGCGTCGGTCGTCGGCAGCTGGCTCACGCACCAGCAGCGGTTCCAGCCCCCGCCACATGGCTTTCGTCGAGTCATGGCTTCGAGGCATGTACACGGTCTCACCGGCAGCCTTCGTCTGGGGGGCGCTGTAGCGCCAAGCGGTGGTCGAGTCGTTGTGAAGAAGGTACTTCCATTCGACTTTGTCACCATTGCATAGCAGGACGTCGACGACCCGGTCACCGTCAGCAATGAGGCGTACCCGTCGGCTCTGCCAGGTGAACAGGTCGGCGCATCCGGTGGGCACCGGATGCTCTCGATCGGGTGTGGCAGTCTGCGGGGGACGCTCCCAGACCGGCACGTCCTGCTGCGGGTCGTCCTGGAGGAAAAGGTTGAGTAAAATAGTTTCAGCCAACGACTTGCCCTCGACGATGACAATTCCCATCGGACCACTGATACCGGTGCCAATGGGGTAGCCTCTGCCTCCTTTGACTCGAGGATCGCCGACAGCCCCCGATTTGATACCCGAGACGTCGAAAGCGTGGGTATGAACCAGCCAGCGCGCGGCCTCGGCGAAGCTCAGCGATGTGGTTCCCGCTCCATCTCTCGTCGTGAAAAACTTGTCGTTAGGAGGAACTTCACTGATGATCTTCGTGAGGCCGGAATACCCACCGTTACTAGTGTGAAGATCGGTGACTTGCATGAATGGGGCGCTGTCGTCGAAAAGGTTGAAGCGGTTGAGCCACCGGTCCGAGTAGGAGTCGATCTCGTCGAGGGGAAGGCCTTCCTCCCACCACTGACCCCAGTCGTCGATCTTCTCGTCATCACTGCGGAATCGAGCCGTTGCTTGAATAGCAATGGCCAAGAGTAGCCGCAAAACAGCTGCCTCTTGGGTGGGAATCTCACCGGCGAGCCCGCGGAACTCGGTGGCCCGGTGAAAGGCTTCTCGGATTGAGACTTCGGTGACGCCGTTGTCCGGCGTCCTTACAGATATCCACGGCTCATCCATGAGGTTGAATGCGCTCGTCATGCGGGTACTCCATTCTGGGGACGGGGCTCAACTGTGAGTCCCCGACTAAGATCATAGTGAATTTGGCGATCGAGAAGGGTTGAGTTGCCATCGGCGTCTAAGACAAGGACGAGTTGCCCACGCAGCCATGGTGACGACTGCCATGAACTCAGATCAATCGGTGCGTTCTCGAGTTCGGTAATCGTCTGATCGATGTCCCAGGGATTCGACAGCGATCGGGGCAGGGTGACCGTGCAGGATGCGACCGCCCGAGCTAGGTCGCCGCCGGGGGCGCCAAAGAGCGGTAGGTCAGCTCCTGAGAACTCTCCGATGCCGTCCATGAGGTGATACCCACCGGAGTTGGTCTGCTGTACGACGATGACTTCGATGGAGTCCTCGGAATCGCGCACCGAGGCGTGACCGCGTGTGTTTTCCGGGTCGACGGTCTTCATGTCGGTGATTCCCTTCATGAGGCTTGAGGCGCCGAAGGGATCGGAAAGTCGATATGTCATAGCCCGAGACGTGGCTGCCTTGTGGCGCGATCTAGATTCGAGGGCGGCGTCTTCCCCGCGACTCGCCCATGCGTCGGGCCAGGTGAATGTCTCCTCGTATGCGATACGGACGAGTCGAGGAATGTCTTGGGGCACGTTGACGATTCCACTCGAAAGGCCGTCAAGAATAGCGGCAGTGCGCAGTAGGAAGTCGGGCTCGTACACCAGTTCGATGCCCCGGCTGAACTGGGGGCCGTCCTCCAGCCAGGCGTCGACGCCGGTGACGAGACAAGTGGCTTCACGCAGGGGAACTGGGCGTTGTCGGTCGTGCCGATGAAGGCGGCCGATGCGCTGCAGCAGAAGGTCTATCGGCGCGATGTCGCTGATGAGCAGATCGAAGTCGACGTCGAGCGACTGCTCAAGTACCTGTGTCCCCACGACCACCAGCCGGTCGGGTCGGCTCTCGCCCGAGCGTCCAAGGCGCCGAACCAGATCGGCCTCACGACGGGCCCGCTGCGGAGCTAAGAAGCGGGAGTGGACGAGCACGACTTCGCAGTCAAGGCGACTATCAAGGGCATCGAAGGTGTCCTGGGCCCGGGCGACCGTGTCGCGGATGATGCCGATGCAACCACCGTCGGACATCTTGTCTTCAATGAGGTTGATGAGCTCGTCAAGGGAGTCGCCCATAGAGCGGACGACAACCTGTCGTCCCGGCGCCGACGTCGAAGTGCCTTGTTGGGCGACACCATCGGATATCGTGGTCACGATTGGGTACTCATCGGTCGTCGTGAGGACCACCTGCGCGTTTCTTCCGTGGCGCCCCTTAGCGTACGCTAGCGCGAGTTCATGACGTTGGGCCGGTGGCAGCGTCGCGGACATGAGGATGACTGGCGTGCGGTAGGCGCCGAGCCATTCGAGGACGACCTTGAGGTATTCGCGCATATAGACGTCGGCGGCGTGGACCTCATCAATGATGACGACCTTGCTCGCCAGACCGAGGTGGCGTAACACCACATGCTTGGCTTTGAGACCGGTGAACAGTGCCTGGTCGATGGTCCCGACGACGTGGTCGGCCAGGATCGCGCGCTTGCGGCCCAAGAACCACTCATGGACGATCGCCGAAGCTTCACGCTGCGTGCCGGCACCTTCGTCGTAGACGGCCATGGTGGCGTTCCACGGCATGAGCTGCTGGTACTCCTCGTTGAGTCCAGCTTTCGAGTGAGCCAGGGAAATGCTTGACGGGTCCTTGGCTGGCACAGCGTCCAGCCATTCCCGAACTCGACCGAACATGGGATTGGACGTGGCCATCGTCGGTAGACCGAAGAAGATGCCGCCGAGCCCGAACCGTTCGGCGAGCACCTGTGCGCACATGAGGGCGGCCTCGGTCTTGCCGTGTCCCATGGGTGCCTCGATGGCGAGCAGGCCGGGTTCGGGCATGGTGTCCGCAACCTCGACCGCTACGCGTTGCATGGCGTTGGGCGCTCCGTGGGTGAGGGAAGGGAAGCTGGTGCCGAACAACTCGTCCACGGAACCGGGGCAGGGGGCAGGCTGCCAGGGGTGAGGGAGCTGAAGTCTGGCAACGGCTCTGCGGACTCGATCTGGCGTTGGTGTGGCGAAGTCGTAGGGGAACAGCGTCTCCGAGCTGGCGATCCAGTCGGTGACGATAACGAGAGCCTCGCAGACTATCTGCGTCTGGATCGAAATTGGGCTGCCCATCCAGGTGGGCAGGAACTCGTCGGCGCCGGTATGCGCGGCCATAGTGTCGAGCACCTCGTCTCGGGTGGCCTTCCAGAGATGCTCCTCGCGGGCCAGCGACAGCTCGACCTTCTCCACGTCGGCGGACGTTGGGTTCGTGCCGTGGTGGCCACCAACGATGGATGCGATGTTGCGGGCACAGCGGCGTGCCCTGGGGGCATCGGGGTAACGGCTCAGTAGCCAGCTGGTGACGTGAGTCTGGCCTAGCGCACCGTGGGGTATCGGTCTGTCCGGCTTCCCAATGACAAAGCCCTGGCGTTCCATCTGGTCGCATAGGTAGCTCGTTGACGTTCCGTTGGTGCGGGGCAACCGTGCCTTGAAGGCGAAGTCGGCGCTGATCTTGCCGACGTCATGGATCCCCGCCAGGAAGCATACGAACGTCTGGGCGGCCCGCTCCCCGCCAAGAGTGTCCGCCAGGAGCGATCGGATGGATTGTGGTTGGAGTCTCCAGACTTCGGCCATGACTCCGGCAGCATCTTCGAGGTGTTGGACGACCGGGAGCCAGTCTCCTACCTCGTTTGTCTTGCCCCAGCAGGACTGCGCCGGTGGGGACCAGGTGTTGAGCATTGTCGCTTCCTTGCGGTTGATGTTGACAGGAATAGTAACATAAGAGCATGGCTCAACTTAACAAGTTGGAAAATAACTGCAGGGCACCCGAAGTTAGTCACCGACCCCCGCAGCGGCGGGGAGAATCGGGCCAGAAACACGTCCTGCCCTACGCCCGCGCACCCCCGCAACGGCGGGGAGGACATCCGAGATGCGGACGACACGCAACTCAACAATGGCTCACCTCTGCATGGGCAGAGCACGCCCCAGGCTACCGGAGCCATGTACACGAATCGTGCGTGGTTAACTCACTTCCACGCTCTGACGGGCGACCTCGAGGAGCTCGCCGGAGGCCACCAGGCGGTGGGCTTCGTCGATTTCGGGGGCGAGGAAGCGGTCTGGCCCGGGGCCAGGAATGGTCTGGCGCATTCGTTCGATGACGTCGGCCACCGGCTTCGAGGGCTCCAAACCGCG
The DNA here is from genome assembly GCF_023838685.1 of Cutibacterium sp. 37298. Taxonomy (NCBI): domain Bacteria; kingdom Bacillati; phylum Actinomycetota; class Actinomycetes; order Propionibacteriales; family Propionibacteriaceae; genus Cutibacterium; species Cutibacterium sp. 37298. The sequence goes on along the minus strand of NZ_JAJNRJ010000001.1, from coordinate 178,471 downwards.
CATTTGGATGGCTTTGGCGGCGGTCAGGATCTCGATACCAATGACTGCTCCCATACCGTCGATGGCGCGGCGCAGTTTGCGGGCAGCCGACCATCCCATCGAGACGTGGTCTTCCTGCATGGCTGAGGTTGGAATGGAGTCTACTGAGGCCGGTACGGCCAGTCGCTTCATGTCCGAGACGATGCCGGCCTGAGTGTACTGAGCGATCATATGCCCGGAGTCGACGCCGGGATCGTCGGCCAGGAAGGGATGTAGGTCACGGTTGCGGGCCGGGTCGAGCATGCGGTCGGTGCGGCGCTCACTCATCGACGCGAGGTCGGCTGCAGCAATCGCCAAGAAGTCAAGCACATACGCCACGGGGGCGCCGTGGAAGTTGCCATTGGACTCCACCCTCATGTCGTCGGTGATGACTGGGTTGTCGACAGCCGAGGCCAACTCGACCTTCGCTACCTGCAGGGCATGGGCCATCGTGTCGCGGACGGCGCCGTGGACCTGTGGGGCACAGCGCAAGGAGTAGGCGTCTTGGACTCGCTTGGCGGCACCTTCACGACCGGCCTGGATGAGGTCAGAACCTTCTAGCAAAGCGAGAATGTTGGCGGCCGAGGTGGCCTGGCCTGGATGGGGCCGCAGGGCCTGAAGGTCAGGGGCGAAGACCCGATCAATGCCGCACAGCGCCTGGACGGTCATTGCGGTCGCCAGATCAGCCGTCGGAACGAGAACGTCGAGGTCAGCTAGGGCCATGATGAGCTGGCCGAGCATGCCGTCAGTGCCGTTAATGAGGGCCAGCCCCTCCTTCTCGCGCAGGGACACAGGCTTCAGCCCGGCCTGGGCCAGGCCGGTAGCCGCATCGACTTCGTCACCGTCAGGGGTGAGGACGGTCCCTTCGCCGGTCAGGACGAGGGCACAGTGGGCTAGCGGGGCGAGGTCGCCCGAACAGCCAAGAGACCCATATTCCCCCACGACTGGGACGAGTCCGGAGTTAAGCAGATCGGCGTAGGCAGTGACGACCTTCGGACGTACGCCGGTGTGGCCAGATGCCATCGTCTTGAGGCGCAGGGTCATCATGGCGCGGATGACCTCGCTCTCGACCCGCGGTCCGGTCGACGCGGCGTGAGAACGGATGAGTGAATGCTGCAGAGCCACGCGGTAGTCACGCGGCACCCGGGTGGAGGCCAGCGCACCGAAGCCGGTGGAGATGCCGTAATGAGGGGTGGGGTCGTCGGCCAGGCTCTCGACGAGGTCAGAGGCCCGTTTGACCCGCTCTATCGCGTCCTCTCCCACGGTCACTTGGGCTCCCAGCCGAGCGACTGCGACGACGTCGCGGGGAGTGAGCGGGGCACCGGCGTCAACGGTGGTTGGGTTCATGGTCATCCTTTCTTGGAGCCACGTCGTCGTGGCGATTGTGTCTGTGATGGTCAGGGCCCGTCGTCTCCGATGCAACCAACGTGGCCGATCCGCTGCCGAACGGCGGAGGGCCGAGGGTAAGCGACGATTCTGATGTCAGCCGTCGAGTCGTAGCCTTGGTTGGTCCAGCCTAAGGAACCGGCCCGCTTTGCAAACCCGGTCGATGAGGGGGACACCTGGGCGATACATGAGGTGCAGCCACGACGGGGCGGCCAAGCTCACCAGATCGGCACGGGCACCAGGTTTCACCACACCCACGTCATCGCGGTGAAGTGCCGCGGCACCGCCTGCAGTCGCTGACCAGAGGGCCTGCTCTGGCGTCATACCCATCTCGCGTACCGCGATGGCAAGGCAGAATGGCATTGACGAGGTGAACGCGGTGCCGGGATTACAGTCGGTAGCCAACGCGACCGTCACACCTGCGTCAAAGAGGCGACGGGCGTCAGGGTAGGGCTGTTTGGTGCTGAACTCGGCGGCCGGAAGCAGGGTCGCCACAGTTCCGGTGGCCTTGAGAGCGTCAATGTCTTCATCGGACAAGAAGGTGCAGTGATCGACGGCTGCCAGACCCAACTCGCAAGCTTGTGGGATGACCTCGGAGGGGCCTAGCTGGGCTGCATGGAGGCGCAAGCCCAGCCCGGCATCCGTGCCAGCGCGCAGGATCTCGAGAGTCTGGTCGGGGTCGAAGGCGCCGGTCTCGCAGAACACATCAATCCAGCGCACATAGGGGCGCACGGCGTGCAGCATCTCGCCACACACCAGACGGACATACTCATCAGACTGGCACTCAGGTGCGACGACGTGAGCGCCCAAGAAGGTGACCTCGTCAGTGTGAGAACTGGCCACACGCGCCAGCTTGACCTCCGTCTCGACATCGAGCCCGTACCCCGTCTTGGCCTCAACGGTCGTCGTCCCGCTGCGTGCCATTTCGTCGAGGATCCCGGTCATGACGGCGTCGAGGAACCCCATGGGAGCCTCCCGAGTGCGCCGAACAGTGCGCAAAATCCCGCCAGCCTCGTACCTCTGCCCGTTCATCCGCGCGTCGAACTCATCGCTCCGGTCACCGGCGAAAACCGGGTGGCTGTGAGAGTCGACGAAACCTGGTATGACGCAGGCTCCGGCCATATCGGACTGGTGATCGGCCGCCGGAGCCTGTGCTGACGGACCTACCCAAGCGATCCGATCCCCGCAGATCACGACGGCTGCATTGCGGATTTGTCCGAGCTCGTCAGTACCGACAGATGGATCGTTGGTAACAAGCAGACCGATGTTATTGATGACGATGCTCACGAGTCACGGCCTCTCAGTTCGTCTAATACGTGGCGCAGGTCCTCGGCGACTGCGGCATCAAGCCGGTTCCACTCCCCAGCGACGATAGTGGCCGCTACGTCATTGGCTGTTGCCACTAGGGGCCAGCGCGTCGGGTCCACCCCGGCCAGGCGTGCTGATGACGGCTCGACGACGACAATATCGGCGGGGTCCCCGGCGGCCAGCCCAGCGGATCCAGGCCCGGGTGTGGAAGTCTGGCGTGGAAGCGGCTCAGCTGCCGGACGGAGACTCTCAACCCCGTTTCGTGTACCGATTTTCCACAGCGCCTCACAACCAATGACACCGCGCGTCCCGGTGACCAAGCGAGCAGTGGATTCCAGCATCCGCAATTCGGTAAAGGGGTCGGTAATGACGTCCTCGTCAGTCCCAATTGCCATGCGCACCCCGGCATCCTGCAGGTCCTTGACCCGCGCGATGCCGTCACCCAGATCGGCCTCGGTGGTTGGACACAGTGAGACGACGGTATCCGAAGCCGCGATCATGGCGATGTCGCCGCCGGTCAGATGGGTGGCATGGATGATGGTAGTGCGGTCGGAGAGCACCCCAGCTCGGTCCAGCACTGCTGTCGGCGTCAGGCCATGTGCAGCCAAGCATTCGGTGTTCTCGCGGGGCTGCTCGGAGACGTGGATGTGAATGGGTACACGTTCCGGTAGTCCACTTACAGCTGTGGCCATCTCGTCGGGGCTGACGGCCCGCACCGAATGTAGAGCTGCGCCCATCGTCACCAAGGGGGAGTCGGGCAGAGCATCACACAGCGCGCGCCAACGCTCCAACCACCCCTCGACGCTACCGTCACCAATCCTCTTCTGGTCTACGCCAAGGGGCGCTCCCGGTCCGGCGTGCAGGTAGCAGGTGTCGAGGACAGTGATGCGAATCCCGGCTTCAATGGCGGCGTTGACAAGGGCTAATTCCATCGCATGATCGCGATAGGGCGTCCCGTCAGGCTGGTGATGGACGTAGTGGAACTCACCTACGCTGGTGTATCCGGCCGCCACCATCTCAGCAAAGGCAGCTCGCGCCAGTCGGTAGTAGGAGTCTGGGTCGAGACGGTTGGCTAGTCGATACATTTCGGTGCGCCAGGACCAGAAATCTTCGCCCTCCCCGGCCCCGCGCAGCCCGCGGTGGAAAATATGGGAGTGAGTATTGGCGAATCCCGGCACAGCGACCCCATCGAAGGTGTGTCGATGAGGTTCGGCCCCTATCGTCACCGCAGTGATGACGCCGTTCTGGCTTTGGACGCGCACGTTGTGCGCAATCCGCCCCTCTACCAGGGCGCTCGGGAAAAACCATGTGCTCATTTGACGAGCTCCTCTAGCACGGTTTGCAGCGCTTCGGCCCCGGCTTCGCAGTCGGCGTCACTCGCTGATTCTGCGGGGCAGTGAGAAGCCCCGGTGGGATTGCGGACGAAGAGCATCCCGGTAGGCATCGTCGTCGCTAACGTTGCGGCGTCATGGCCAGCCCCGGTGGATAGCTGGGGGATGTCCTCGCCGAGGATCTGTAGCATCCGCGCGCGCAGGTCGAATGCGGTGCGATCGGTCCACGACTCGCGGGTCCAGACAACCTGGCACCCCTGCTTGTCAGCGGCAGTTTCTGAGGCCTGCTGGATGTCCTCGACGACTTTGGTGACGGTCTGTGATTCCTCGGCTCGGCAGTCCAGCCACATCGTCGCGGCCGAGGCAATGACGTTGGTACCACCTGGCTCGACGTTGATCCGCCCGACCGTCGTCACGCAACCCTCGCGTTCTGCTGCCTCCCGGGCTGCCAGTATGGTCTGCGCCATCGGGACGACCGGGTCATGACGATCGGGTATGAGGGTCGTTCCGGCGTGGTTTCCCTGGCCGGTGAACTCGGCACGCCAACGTCCATGTGGTCGTACCGCGGTGGCAATTGCGACCGGGTGTCCCACATCCGCCAGACCTCGCCCTTGCTCAACGTGCAATTCAACAAAGCAGGATGCCTCAAGCAGAACGTCGTCGGGACCCATGAGATCGGGGTTCAAGCCGGCCTCTCGCCACGCGTCCGGCAAGGACTGCCCATCTCGAGCGACGAGCGTGTGGGCCTCAGCTTTGCTGAGCTTGCCCGACGCCAGCCGCGACCCCAAACAGGGCATTCCGAACCGGGCGCCCTCTTCGTCAGCCATGGCGACGACTGCGAAAGGTTTCGCCGGCATGATCCCGGCTTCTTGCATCTTCGCCACAGCCACCAATGACGAGACGACGCCGAGAGGCCCGTCATAGGCTCCACCGCCGGGCACAGAATCCAGGTGGGACCCCGTCAGGACGGCGTCGGGACCCGGAGTTCCCCACCACGCCCAGATGTTAGCGTTCGCGTCCGTGACGATCGCCAGCCCCAACTCGGTGGCCTTTGCGACGAACCATTCCCGCAGCGCCACCTCCTCGGGACGTAGGCAAAACCGCGAATAAGAGCCGTCCTCGTTGCGTCCAATCGCGGCGATTTCAACCAGCAGACTGGCAGCAGTCCAGGTCGTCATCACTTCACCAATCCGTCAATAAGGGCGTCATCTACCAGGTAGGGCAGGGTGATTTGGGCGTCGTTGTGCTCGTGGTTGAACTCGGTGGCCGTCTCGATGGAGTGAGCGTTGCGGGCCCAGCCGCGTCGCGCCACCCCGCACATGACATCCCATAGCAGAGAACTGCGAATGACGTTGTCGACCCGCTCAGAGCCGTCGAGGACGAGCCCGAACCCGCCGTTGATGGCGTTACCAATGCCGGTTCCGCCGCCGTTATGTAGGGTCACCAGACTCATGCCGCGGGCGGCATTGCCGGCGAAGCACTGGGTAGCCATATCAGCCATGACGTTAGAGCCGTCCTTGATGTTGGCGGTCTCACGGAAGGGAGAGTCAGTCCCGGAGACATCGTGGTGATCACGTCCCAGCATGACCGGTCCGATCTCGCCATCGCGGACCATCTTGTTGAATCGCAAGGCGATGTCCATACGGCCTTGAGCATCTTGGTAGAGGATGCGCGCCTGGGTGCCCACGACCAGGTTGTTAGCCTCGGCGTCACGGATCCAGATGTAGTTATCGCGATCCTGGCCGCGGCGATTCGGGTCGATGCAATCCATCGCGGCATGGTCGGTGGCAATGAGGTCCTCGCGCTTGCCGGACAGGCACACCCACCGGAACGGCCCGTAGCCGTAGTCGAAGAGTTCCGGGCCCATGATGTCCTCAACGTAGGACGGCCAGATGAACCCGTTGCGGGCGTCCCCGTCCTTGGCGATCTCGGTCACCCCGGACTCAAAGACGGTGGCCATGAAGGCGTTGCCGTAGTCGAAGAAATAGGTGCCGCGGTCGGTGAGGGTGCGGATGAGCTCGTAGTGCGTGCGCAAGGATTCGTTGACGCGGCGGGCGTATTCGTCACGATCGCGGGCCAACAGTTCGGTGCGCTGCTCGAAGGTCAGCCCCTGCGGGCAGTAACCGCCGTCATAAGCGGCATGACAGGAGGTCTGGTCCGATAGCAGCGGGATGTTGATGTTGTTGTCGACGGCGTACTTCAACAGATCGACGATGTTGCCGTGGTAGGCGATGGAGATTGGGGTGTGTTCGTCAATGTGTTTTTTGGCTAGCGCGAAAACTTCGTCAAGGTCGTCAGAGACGTGACCCACCCAACCCTGATCCAGTCGGGTCTGGATGCGCGACATGTCGACCTCGGCAATGATCCCGACGGCGTGGGCGATCTCGGCGGCCTTGGGCTGGGCCCCGGACATGCCACCGAGACCTGACGAGACAAAAAGCACCCCGGAGAGATCCCCGTCAGCGGGAATTCCCAGCCGGATTCTTCCGGCGTTGAGAATGGTGTTGAAGGTGCCATGGACGATGCCCTGCGGGCCAATATACATCCAGCCGCCGGCGGTCATCTGTCCATAGTTCGCCACCCCCATCTCCTCACAGATCTCCCAGTCCTTCTGGTTGTCGAAATGGCCGACCATGAGGGAGTTGGTGATGATGACACGCGGGGATTCTGGGCGCGACGGGAAAAGCCCCAGCGGGTGACCGCTCATGACGACCAAGGTGGTGTCCTCGGTGAGCTGGGAGAGGTATTTCTTGATGAGCCGGTACTGCAGCCAATTCTGGCAGACGCTACCGGTCTCGCCATAGGTGACGAGTTCGTAGGGATAGAGGGCGACGTCGAAGTCGAGGTTATTGTCAATCTGCACCTGGAAGGCCTTGCCCTCGGTACAACGACCCTCGTAATCGTCGATTGGGCGTCCCTTGATATGCCCGGCTGGACGCCACCGGTAAGCGTAGATGCGGCCATACGTACGCAATTCCTCGAGGAACTCCGGAACAGCCTTCTCGTGCAACTCCGGGGGTAGATAACGCAGAGCATTGCGCAGCGCGATCTTGGTCTGATCGGGGGTGAGGTGGAATCCACACGATGGGGCCCGACGGATACCGGGTTCGAAAACCGGGTCAGGGGGGAACTCGGCGTCGAGTTTGATCGTCATAGCTGCGGTAGTGCTGCTGTTGTCGTACATCGTTTGCTTCCCCCAATACATTCTTGGTGTCGTTGTGGCGTGACGATCCTGGCGAGGTCGCACACACAATTGCCATGGGCGAATCGCGTCGGTGTGATCGCCGGAGGTTGTCTCGTCAGGGAGACACCATTGACCGTATCACTACGGGTGGAGATGTCATGCGAACCGACCTGCTTAGACTGGTCAGCCTCAGCCGTTGGCACAACTCCAGACGAGAACACAACATGAGGAGAAGTACCGTGAAACGACGCACTGTCATGGCCGCCGCGGCTGGAGCCTTTGCGGCATCAGCCCTTCCGCTGTCGCGAGCGGCAGCGGATGACACCCGGTCTCAGCTCGCCTCCATGACCTTGGACCAGAGGATCGGTCAAGTGCTATGGACCCATGTCTTCGGTGCCAGCGCTGACGACGCTTCAATGGCGAGGAAGAATCAGCTGGCCTTTGGCGATGACGTCCGCACTCCGGCCCAGGCCGTGCAGAAGTACCACCTTGGCGGGGTGCTGTACTTCAACTGGTCCGGTAACATCTCGACGCCCGCGAATCCGGCCGCCGTCGCCCACCTTTCCAACGGCCTGCAAGAGGCGGCGAGGACGTCGTCGACGGCGCCGTTGGCCATCGCTGTCGATCAGGAGGGCGGTATCGTCGCGCGGATTACCTCCCCGGCCACCGAATTTCCAGGGAATATGGCGCTGGGTGCTGTCAATGACCCGCGCGCTGCGCGTGCCCAAGGCGCGGTGCTCGGTCGCGAGCTGGCTGCCCTGGGCATTAACGTGGACTTCGCCCCGGACGTTGACGTCAACACTAACCCAGCCAATCCCGTAATCGGGGTGAGGTCCATGGGGGACGATCCGGTGCGCGTCGGGGTACTCGGCGTCGAGCAGATTCGCGGCATTCAATCCAGAGGGGTTGCGGCCACCGCCAAGCATTTCCCAGGTCATGGTGATACCCAGATCGACTCCCATCTTGGTCTTCCGGTCGTGGAGTACGGTCGCACTACCCTGGAGCGTCACCTGGTGCCCTTCCGCATGGCGATCAGCGCGGAAGTGGACATGATCATGACAGCCCACATCATCGTTAAGACCTTGGACCCGACGATGCCGGCCACCCTGTCGAAGAAAGTGCTTACTGGCCTGCTGCGCGAACAGATGGGGTATCGCGGCATCATCACCACCGACGCCCTGGACATGGAGGGCGCCCAGCTTGCGGTCATGACCGAGGACGAGAAGGGCACGTATACCAGGCTCAAGGCTGCTGCCGACGCCGAGGGCAATGACCCCACGGCGGCCGATGAGGGGCATGCGAGTGCCGAGTTCAACGCCTTTATGAAACCGATCCGGGGGCGTGTTGCGGTGCAGGCTTTCGAAGCCGGATCCGACATTTTGCTGAACCCCCATGACGCTGATGCCGTCGTCACAGCGATGCGGAGGGCTATCGCGGACGGTCGGGTTAGCGAGCGGCGTCTCGACGAATCGGTGCTGCGCATCCTCGCTTGGAAGCGGCGTCGCTGCATTACGGGCAGGCCGGTTGACCTCGCGGCGGCCGATCGTGAGGTACGATCTGGCCGCAAGGTTGCTGACAACATCGCTGCCAGGTCGGTGACGATGCTGGTCAATGACGGCACTCTGCCGCTCAAGCCGTCACGGGTGCTCGTCACCGGAACACGTCGGGGTAATCCGGAGTACCTCGTCGAGCCGTTGCGCTTGGCCGGATTCACCCCGATTCTTGTTCCGTCAACCGGACAGGAACCGACGACAGCCGATGTCGAGAAAGCGGTGACTGTCGGTGTTGATGCCGTCATCGTGGTCACGCACGGGTTGAAACGTGGAGATGCCCAGGACGCCATGGTTAAGGCTCTGGCGCGGACCGGGAAGCCGGTCGTGGAGATTATGACAGGGACCCCGTACGACGTGGCGATGACTCATCGCCCGCATGCCGCGCTAGCTGTCTACTCCAACCGCAAGGTGAGCATGGTTGCGGCTGTCGCGATGATGGCTGGACGAAACCCGGTGGGGCGACTTCCGGTACGGGTGCCCGACCCGAACAGAGGCACAGCTTTTCCGCGCGGTTTCGGGCTCAGCTACCGCGCGACGCCCGGACCCTATGAGGGCCCGGGCGCGAAGACTGCTTGAGCGGGGGTCACGTCAGATGATGTTGACAAGGTCGCAGACGAAGACCAGCGTCTCACCGCCAGCGATCACACCGGAGATTCCTTGCGGACCGTAAGCAAGGTGGTGGGGGATGACGAGTTTGCGTCGTCCACCGACCTTCATACCTTGGACACCTTCATCCCACCCGGGGATCACCTGGCCAGCCCCTAGTTGGAAGGTCAGCGGCTCACCGCGGTTCCAGGAAGAATCGAACTCACGACCATTGCTTAAGGCCACGCCGACGTAGTGCACTTCGACGAGGTTGCCAGCGGACGCTTCAGGGCCGTCGCCGATGGTGATGTCCTCAACGACGAGGTCGTCGGGGGCGGAATCGGGCAGGGTCACTTCGGGCTTGCTCATGACGACAACCCTACGGGATCGACGCGTTTTGGTAATGAGCCTGAGCAGTCATGCTGGACCGCCCAGGCTCCCAGGGTTCAGTCCTCGACGTCGATCAGCCCAGAGTGGTAGGCCTTGACCAGATTTCGCGGGACGCGCAGGACCTTGCCCTCAACGCGGATCTCAACCAACTGTGTTGGCGTGGTCTTCCACTGGGCCCGCCTATGACGCGTGGTCGAACGGGACTTCTTTCGCTTCGGTACTGCCATGGCTTCACCAGCTTGACTTCGCGATTCCGGGGAGTTCGCCGCGGTGGGCCATCTCACGGAAACGGATACGGGACACACCGGCCTTGCCAACGTAGCCGCGGGGACGCCCGTCGACTTGGTCACGGTTACGTAACCGCACGGGGGATGAATCGCGCGGCAGGCGAGACAGCTTACGCGATGCCTCCATGCGTTCGTCCAATGAGGCAGTTGGGCACTTCATGATGGCCTTGAGTTCGGCGCGCCTTTCGGCGTATTGGGCTACGAGCTTCTCACGTTTCTTCTGGGCGACAATCTTGGACTTTTTGGCCATTAGCGGGCCTCCTTGAACTCAACGTGACGACGCACGATGGGATCGAATTTTTTGAGGACGAGACGATCCGGGGTATTGCGTCGGTTTTTACGGGTGACGTAGGTGTAACCGGTTCCAGCTGTCGACCGTAGCTTGATGATTGGGCGCAGCTGTGTGGTCTTTTTGGCCATTAGATTTTCTCTCCTCGTGTGAGCATCTCGGCGACGACAATGTCTACGCCGCGGCGATCGATCTCCTTGATTGCTTTGGGGGTCAGAGTCAGGGTGACTTTTCTACCCAACGAGGGCACCCAGTAGCGCTTCTTTTGGATATTGGGGTTCCAGCGGCGTTTGGTGTGACGTTGGGAGTGCGAGACGTTGTTGCCGAATTCTGGCTTGGTGCCGCGGACCTGACAGCGTCGTGACATGGGTATCTCCTACCATGGGTTGCATATGAGAATCATTATTATATACTGACGACGACGAGATGCGAACTCGTCGTACGCACAGCTGGAGGGACACTGATGAAGCAAGGCATCCACCCCGACTACCACCCGGTGGTCTTCAGAGACATCTCGGCGGACACGGCTTTTCTGACGAGGTCAACGGTCACCAGTTCCGCCGAGATCAAGTGGCAGGACGGCAATACTTACCCCGTCATCGACGTCGACATCACCTCGGCCAGCCACCCGTTCTATACAGGCAAGGCCAAGATTGTCGACACCGCCGGACGAGTTGAGAAGTTCAACCGGCGTTACGGCAAGAAATGAGACATCGGGATGGCATACGCGTCTCTCGTTGGATACGACGGGCTGAGGGGGTGATTTATTGACGTGGTGACGACGCAGGAAGACCTGGACTCGATTGACAATGAAGAGTGTGCCGTTGTCGATCGACATGCCGACTGATCCCTGGCATCGTCCAGTCCCTGGATGCAGCACCCGCCACGTGGACTGTGGTGGGTGCTTGTGTTCTCAGTGAGGCGTTGGTACCGATGTCAGCTCTCCTTGCGAGAGACGGGGCTGATGTCGTCCGAGGCCTTCTCGAAGATCTCGGCAAAGTGACACCGGCAAGCATGTTCGCCGTGGCCGTCGGCGTGCATCGTCAGGGTGGTCTCCTTTTCCGAGCACAACGGTTGCGCCCGCCAGCACCTGGTGTGAAAGCGACACCCGGAGGGCGGATTTGCCGGGGAGGGCACATCGCCATGTAGCAGGATCTGGTGACGCATACCTCGCGCCGAGGGATCGGACACCGGCACCGCCGAGAGCAGGGCCTGGGTATACGGGTGAGTGGAACGTTCGTAGATCTGCTCCTCGTCACCAATCTCCATGATCCTCCCGAGGTACATGACGGCCACACGATCGGAGATGTGGCGCACCACCGACAGGTCGTGGGCGATGAAGATGTACGCCATCCCCAGTTCCCGCTGCAATTTCTGTAGCAGGTTGACGACCTGAGCCTGCACCGAAACATCCAGCGCTGACACCGGCTCATCGCACACCAGCACCTTGGGATTCAGGGCAATGCCGCGGGCGATTCCGATGCGCTGGCGCTGGCCGCCGGAGAACTCGTGCGGGTAGCGGTTGATGTGCTCCGGGTTAAGCCCGACGAGGTCGAGCAACTCTTTGACCCGCTCGGTTCGCTTGCGACGCGGTACAGCGTCAGGATGGATTCGGAACGCTTCACCGACGATGTCCCCCCACCGTCATACGCGGATCCAACGAGGTATACGGGTCTTGAAAGACGATCTGAATGTCACGACGCAGTTTGCGCATCGCCGATCCCGTGAGATTCGTCACGTCGCGTCCCTCGAAGGTGATCGTGCCCGACGTCGGCGGCTCGAGGTTTACCAGCAGACGCCCCAGCGTGGACTTGCCGCACCCAGACTCTCCGACGACACCGAGTGTCTCGCCAGGATAGAGGTTGAAACTGACCCCGTCGACAGCCTTGACGTAGCCGACGGTATGGCGCACCACGCCGGATTTGAGCGGGTAATGCTTGGTGAGGTCACGTACCGACAAAATGGGTTTAGCTTTGTCGGCTGTGGTCTTAACGGTCACGACGGAGGACCTCCTCGGTGTGGTGGCAGGCGGCCCAGCGTCCGGGCTCGACTTCGACGAACTGGGGAGCGCCGCCGACGCGGCATTCCTCGGTAGCCCAGCGGCAGCGCGGGTGGAAGGAGCACCCTGATGGCAGGTTCGTTAGGGATGGCGGCAGACCGCCGATGGCGTATAGCTCGTGTCCCTTTTGGTCCAGGCGCGGGATGGAATCCAGCAGGCCGACGGTATACGGGTGGGCAGGGTTGTCGTAGAGACGACGGACGTCAGCGTGCTCGACGAACCGACCGCAGTACATGACCGCGATGTCGTCGGCCACGTCGGCTACCACCCAAAGGTCGTGGGTGAGATGAGAATCAGCCCCATGCCGGACTCCTCCTGGAGCTCCTTGAGCAGGGTCATGATCTGGGCTTGAACGGTGACGTCGAGGGCCGTCGTCGGCTCGTCGGCGATGAGCACCCAGGGGTTGAGCGCGATCGCTATTGCAATCATGATGCGCTGACGCATACCGCCAGAGAACTGGTGCGGGTAGTTGGTGGCACGTTCCTTGGCAGCGGGAATATGCACCCTCTCCATGAGGCGGATCGCCTCAGACATCGAATCAGAGCGGTTCATACCGCGGTGAACACGGAACATTTCGGCGATCTGCCATCCGACCGGGAATACCGGGTTCAGCGACGACAACGCGTCCTGGAAGATCATCGAGATGTGCTCGCCACGGATCTGACGACGTTTCTTCTCCGGCATCGTCAGCAGGTCTACCCCGCAGTACTCAATCCGCCCGCCAGTGATCTGGGCTGGAGGGGATTCGAGGATGCCCATAATTGCCTGTGCAGTCACCGATTTACCCGACCCTGATTCACCGAGAATGGCGAGGGTTTCGCGTTCAGACAAGGTGAAGCTCGTCCCGTTGATGGCCTTGGCTACCCCGTCACGGGTGCGGAACTCCACGTGCAGGTCGTCGACTTTAAGGAGCAGCCCGTCAACCGGTTCCATGTGAAGACGAGCGCTCGTGAGTGTCTTTCGCGCCATGTCGAAACCTCAGTGCTGTTTGGGGTCGAAGGCGTCCTGTGCCGCCTCGCCAAGGAAGATGAACGCCAGCACCGCCAGAGACAGGAATAGTGACGGGAACAGCAGCATGAACGGTGCCGACCGGACGTATCCCAACCCGGAGGCGTCAGAAATCGACACACCCCACGAGATGGCTGGTTCTTGCAGGCCGATGCCCAGATAGCTCAGTGTCGCCTCGATGGCGATGTAAGCACTCAGATTGATGGTGGCCACTACGATTGCCGGGGCGACGGCATTGGGCAGGATGTGCGAGCGGATGATTCGCCACGACGACGCCCCGAGCGCGCGAGCTGCCTGTACGTAGTCGTGTGGTAGTACCTGAAGCACCGACGACCTCATAAGTCGTGCGATGGACGGCCAACCGAGGATGATGATCGCCCCCACCACTTTGAGCACCATGACGAGATACGGGGTGCCAGGCTCGTTGGGAAAGGTGTACAAAATGATGATGCCGCCGAGCAGCAGCGGGATGGCGTAGAAAACGTCGCCGGTTCGGCTCAGCAGGGTGTCGAGCCAGCCGCCGCGGAAGCCCGCAACCAGACCGATGAAGGCACCGAGAATGGTCGTTCCCAAGGTGGCGAGGACGCCGACAAGGATCGACGATCTGGCCCCGTACACCGTCCGGGAGTACACGTCACACCCCTGGATATCGGTACCAAACCAGTGTACCGCCGAAGGGATGTGCCGGGCCGCTGACAGGTTGCAGTCGGTGGGGTCCTTCGAGGTGAAGATAGCCGGGACGGCCGCCATGACCAGAAAGACGACGATAAGAGTCACCGATATCCAGAACAGGGGGTTGCGTTCAAGGGAATCCCAGGCGTCATTCCACACCGAGCGCGGCTTGGAGTTGCCCAGTACATCGTTCTCGCCGGGCGTGGGATCGGCCATGGCCTCAGGACCGCTAGAGCCGAGCGGGGAAAGGTTCGTACGTGATTCAGTCATGGCTAATCCTCGGGTCGAGTACCCCGTATAGCAGGTCGACGAGGAGGTTTGCGAGCAGATATACCAACACGAGGCAGGTCACCGCACCGACCACCGAGACATCGTCGCGTTGGTTGATCGACCGGTAGACGTAATTGCCGATCCCGTCGATGTTGAAGATGCGCTCGGTGACGATGGCACCACCCATAAGGGCACCGAAGTCATACCCGATGAAGGTGATCACGGGGATGAGGGAGTTGCGCAGGGTGTGCACAGTCACGATCCGTGACGGCGACATGCCCTTAGCCTTGGCGGTGCGCACGTAGTCGGCTCGCTGGTTTTCCAGCAGGTTCGACCTTGTCAGGCGGGCCACGTAGGCCACTGACAACGCTCCCAGCACGAGTCCTGGCAGGACGAGTGCTCCCCATGAGCCGTCCCCGGCTGTCACCGGGAACCAGCCCAGCCGCAAACCGAAGACAAGCTGTGCCAGCGAACCGATGACGAAGATCGGGATTGAGATGACGATAAGCGAGGACACCAGGACGAAGTAGTCGATGAACTTGCCGCGTCGCACACCTGCCCACACACCGGCGAGGATGCCAATGACGATCTCAACGAGCAGGGCGATGACCGCCAGCTTGATCGTTACCGGGTAGCGGGCACCAAGCTCTGAGACGACGGTGTTGCCGTAATAGTCGACGCCGAGGTTTCCGTGCAACAGTTTCTCCAAGTACAGGCCGTACTGGACGAGTAGTGGTTTGTCGAGGTTGTACTCGGCCCGGAATGCCGCCACGTAGGCGGGCGGGCAAGGGCGTTCACCGCATCGTCCGGCCGTGGGATCACCGGGCAAGGCAAAGACTAGACAGAAAATGATGAACGTCGTCCCGATGAGCACTGGGATCATCTGGAGGATGCGTCTGACGATGTATCTGAACATGGTGTTCCTCACGACACCGTCGGTCCGTCGAAACTAATTCGGCGGACCGACGGGTGCGTCATCACGGATGAATCACTTCACGCTGACCGACTGGAAATCGATTGTGCCGAATGGAGTGAGCTTGACATTGGCGACCTTGTTTGACCACGCGAATGGGGTCGAGGTCGTCCACAGCGGGATGTTGGGTGGGTCCGCCACCAGCATCTTCTCGGCCTCCTGGTACAGCTTGTTGGCTTCCCCAGTGTTAGTAGCGGCAGCGGCGTCCGCGAGCTTGGCGTCGAAGGCCTTGTTCGAGTAGTCGTTGTCGTTGCTTGAGGCGCCGGTGGCGTACATCGGGGTCAAGAAGTTCTCGATGGAGGGGTAATCCATCTGCCATCCGGCGCGGAAGAAGCCCTGGAGCTGGCGCTTGGTGATCATGTCGCGCAGGGTCTTGAAGTCCGGGGTGACCTTGAGCTGGCACTTGAGGCCAAGGTCGTTCTTCCAGCCGTTGCAGATCGCCTGAGACCATGCCTTGTGGTCGCCATCACCGTTGACCGCAATGGTCAGGGTGCCCTTGTACCCACCGGACTTCTTGTACAGCTCGACGGCTTTGTCCTTGTCGTACTTGCACATCTGGCCACATTGGTCTTTCTTGTACCCGTCGACGACGGGGGAGACCCAGCCATCAGCGGGGGTTCGGGAGCCAGCGAAAATCTGCTTCGTGATGGTCTCGCGGTCGATGTCCATGCCAAGGGCCTTAACTAGGTCCTTGTTGCTGGCCAGCTGCTTGTCCTTGCCGGAGTAGGTCAGTGTCTGGTTGATGCCCGACTGACGGATGGCCCAGCGGCCAGACAGGTCACTCTTCCACTGGTCGTTGGTGAGCTGGTCGGTCGGGACGAGGTCGTTGATGTCGAGGTTGTTGGCGACCGTGTCGTTGTAGGCCGGACTGGCGTCGTTGTAGATCTTGAAGGTGACCTTGTCGACGTGGCCTTGGTACGCCCCGGCGTAGTTCTCATTCTTGGCGACGGTGATCGCGGTGGCGGTGTTGTCGGTGACCTTGTATGGCCCGGCGCCGATTGGCATCTTCTCCCACTTCTTGTTGGTCGGATCCTTGAGGAAGGCATCCGGCAGTGGGGCGAAGGCGGTGTAGCCCAAACGTACCTTGAGGTTAGAGACCTTTTCGGTGGTTTTGATGGTGAAGGTGTGGTCGTCAACGACTTTGAGGCCGCTCATGGTCTTGACCTTGGGCTTGGTTTTACAAGCTTCGTCACCACACTGTTCGTCGGCGTACCCCTCGATCGGCTCGAAGAAGTAGCCGGACTGCTGGGCATTGGGGCCGTAGGCGGCCCAGTTCCAACCGGCGACGAAATTCTGAGCCTTGACCTTGGTGCCGTCGGAGAACTTGTATCCCGGCTTGATCTTGACGGTGAAGTTCTGGTTGTCCTTGGTCTCGATGGACTGGGCGATGTCCATCTCCGGCTTGGCGGTGTCAGGGTTGTAATGGATAAGGCGGGCTGTGACGGCGTCGAGGACATTTCCGCCGCAGGTCTCGTTGGTGTTGGACGGAATGAGCGGGTTCTGTGGGGTACAGCCGCGAACGGTGATTGATCCGCCGTCTTTGGCCGGGGCGCTGTTATTGCTGCCGCCGGCGGCTGACGATCCGGCAGCCGAGTCATCCTTGGCCGCGACATCCTCGCCGCAGGCTGACAGCGTCATCAAACCTGCGAGGGACAGCGCAATGAGTGGCCTCATGTGACGCATGGTGTCTCCTTCTCACGTCACGTCGGCATCCAACCGACGGTTTCGGGGCACCATGCCATCGCGAAGCGTCATTCGTCAGCCGTTTCGTAAGGCTGGTACAAGATCGTGACCATATTGAAACATGTGTATAATTATTCGATTGGGTGGACGTCAGTCTCACGATGTGGAGATATCTGGGGTAGTCCACCGCGTCATCGCAGGCTTTAGGGGTTTCGGAACACAGATCGTCGTGCCCTTGGACATACGCAAAGGGACCCACACCTGCAGATGCGAGTCCCTTTCTTCTGAAGTTGTGTGAATCAGGAGATCTCGTCGACCAGAGCCTTAGCGAAGGCGGGTAGATCGTTGGGGTTGCGCGAGGTAAGTAGTACCCAGCCGTTGCCGGGGCAACGGAAAAGTTCCTTGTCTACCCAGGAAACTCCGGCATTTTCAAGGTCCGGTCGAATGGAGATATAGGAGGTCATCGTCTTGCCTTTGGCAACGTCGGCGTCAATCAGTACCCACGGTCCGTGACAGATAGCCCCGACTGGCTTGCCAGCAGTTGCGAACTCCTTGACCAGGCGGCGTCCGTCCTCGTCAATACGCAAGGTATCCGCATTGACGGTGCCACCGGGGATGACGAGCAAGTCGTAATCGGAAGCCTTGGCGTCGGCAAGCCTGGAATCAGCGTTCACCTTGGACGCCCAATCCTTGTCGCCGGTGACGGTTTGAATGGACTCGCCGCTGTTGGAGGCGACGGTTACCTCGATGCCGGCCTTCTTGAGGGCGTTGAGGGGCTCGACGAGCTCGGCCTCCTCGACTCCGAAGTCGGTGACGGCGATAAGTGCGCGTGCAGCCACGGTGGTTCCTCCTTCAATCGCTTTCAGTGGTGGAACAAGACCAAAGGCTGAAGTATTCCGATTTCGGCACAGTGGAGCCTCCCCGGCCACCACACTGTTGCTGCGGCAGGGCCCACAGTGTGAGATCACGGCCAGAATAGGCCCATTGAGAGGTGATACAAGATCAGGGTGAGTCCCCAAAGCTGACGAAATCTGTCAACTGAAGAATGGATGGTCGGGGTGACAGGATTTGAACCTGCGACCTCTTCGTCCCGAACGAAGCGCGCTACCAAACTGCGCCACACCCCGCGACCACGGTCATCTTTCCCATTGGAATGGCCGACGCATACTTTAACCCAGCTTGGTCGAAAGCGCCAAGCTGGCCCTGTCAGGGTCGGGGAACGAGGGTAAGCAGGGTGGCCTCCGGCCGGCAGAAAGTCCGGTACGGAGCGAAGGGGGAGCATCCCAATCCGGCCGACACGTGCAGCCACCCGGTGTGTCCGCCGCGGCCGTGCTGAGACAGCCCTTTGGCGCGTTCAGTGTCTAAATCACAGTTGGTGATAATGGCTCCGGTGAAGGGCAGGCATACCTGTCCGCCATGAGTGTGACCCGCGAAAACGATGTCCGTACCATCGCTAACCATGGCGTCGAGAATCTTGAGATACGGGGCATGGGTGACGCCGATATTGAGGTCCGCCTCGCCGTCAGGTGGGCCAGCCACCTCCTCGTAATGGTCGCGGTCGTGATGGGCGTCGTCAGTACCGCGCAAAGTCAACCGGTGACCGGCCACCTCCAGCGTTTCGGACTTGTCGTTGAGGTCGAGCCATCCCGCAGAGGTGAAAGCCTGACGAAGTTCCTCATGGGGAAGCTCTGGCACTGGTTCGGTGGCTTGCTGAGAGTGTCCCCATAGGAGGTACGAGAACGGGTTCTTGAACTTTGGTACCAGGTAGTCATTGGACCCAAAGACGAATGTCCCAGGCCGCTGTAGCAGCCCCGACATGTCGTCGAGAAGTGGCTGGAGCGAGTCGGCCGAGCAAAAGTTGTCGCCGGTGTTGATGACAAGGTCAGGATTGAGAGCGTCGAGTTGACGAATGAACCGCCGCTTGGTCTCCTGGCGGGCTAGCAGATGTAAGTCCGACATATGCAGTATGCGCAACGGTGAGCTGCCGGGCTTTAATACCGGCACCTCGACGTGACGCACCACAAATCGATGCGCTTCGATTACACCGTAGGCCAGACCTGCAACGCCGACCCCAATAACGCTAGCGACCGCTGTGAAGCCCGTCTTCATGGCGGCTCTCATGTCAGCGAGGTCCCGTCGTTCCGGGCGGGTTCTGTTGACCACCTCCGGTGTTACCCCCGTAATCGCCGCCATTATTACCCTCGGTGCCGCCATTATTACCCGCGGTATTATCGCCGGGTGGGTTGTTCTGCTGGCCACCGGGCTGCTCATTGCCGGGGTTGTTTGGCTGGTTTTGTGGCGGCTGCGGAGGGGCGTAGGTCGGTTTAGGGGCTGGCTTCGGGCCCTTCGATATTTTGAGGGTGACGGCGGCTCCGGCGTGGGCTGACCCCTCGGGATCCGTGCCGAGGTAGGTACCGGGCTCTGAGTCGTCCCATACATGCCACACTTTGGTGCGGAATCCCGCCTTAAGAATGGCAGCTTTGGCCTGGGGATAGGTCATCCCGTCAGTGCTGGGAATCTTGATGAGCTTGCCGTAGCGCACCTCGTCGGTGGGAGCTACGAACTCTGTCTTGGGCTTGCCTTGGAGGGCGCCGGCCATCGCCGCACGGTAGATCTTGCCGGCGTCGCTACCACCAGAACCGTTGAGGTAGACCCCGGTAGAGGTCCGGATGCCCTTGATCGAGCGGGACTTATCGCCACGGAAGTAGGAGTTTCCACCATCGGCAGCGATCATCGCTACACCGGCAGCCTGCGGGGTATACCCGTCGAACCAGGCAGCCTCATGGGCGTCGGTGGTACCTGTCTTGCCGGCCTGCGGATAACCACCTGGAATCCTCGCGGGCATACCCGTGGCGTCCATGACACCTGAAAGCACCGAGTTAACGCCGTCAGCAACCTTCTGCGGCATGACTCGCTTGCAATTGCCGGTCGGGACCTTAAGAGGTGAACCATCGCGATTCTTAACCGACGTGAGAATAATGGGGTCGCACTGAATCCCACGTGAGGCGAAGGACGCATAGGACGAAGCCATGGACAGTGGGGACACATAAGCAGTACCGAGGGTAAACGATGGCACCTTCTGGAAGGTCTTGACGATGTCCTTACCGCTAGAGAGTTTCACGCCACTGTCCTGAGCCATTTTGGTGACCCCGCACATACCGACGTCCTGCTCTAGCTGGACAAAGTAGGTGTTAACCGACCACGCGGCCGCCTCACGCAAGCCGATGTTCCACGAGTGTCCGGTTGAGTTGCGCACCCGGAACGGCCCCGACTTAAAGGTGCCCTTACAGCTGGTGAACTTTTCGCCGGTGAAGTCCATGGGAGAGGATGCGGTGTAATGCTTGCTCATGGGTATGCCCTTGGCAATGGCCGCAGCCGTCGTGAAGGCCTTGAAAGTCGACCCTGCCTGGAAACCAGTGGCTCCGCCCATTGAGGCCGGTGCCATGTAGTTGTAGTAGGTTTGCCCGGGCTTGTCGCCCATGATGGGACGAGACTGTGCCATCGCCATGAGCAAGCCGGTGCCCGGCTGGACGATGGCTGTTCCGGCAAGAACTGGGTCCTTGGGCCCGACGACGTTCGAGACGGCGTTCTGGGCGGCATCCTGAACCTTTGGGTCAATACTCGTCTGGATTGTCAATCCACCACGCTTGACCATCTTGGCCCGCTCCTCGGGGTTCTTGCCCAGACTCGGCATCTGCAACAAGCTGCGATACGCGTAGTCGCAGATGAACGGGTACTTCGATGAGATGCAGCCGTTTTTCGGATAAAAGACCTTCGACTTGTCGAAGACGGTCGCCTCGGCCTTCCGAGCTTGGTCAGCGCTGATGAGGTTAAGTTGGGCCATACGTGCCAGCACGATATTGCGGCGGTTCATGGCTGCCTCTGGGTGGTTTACTGGGTCGTAGGCGACCGGGTTCTGTACCAGGCCAGCTAGCATCGCCGACTGGGCGAGGTCAAGGTTGGCGGCTGTGGTCCCAAAGTAGTGATGAGCTGCAGACTCGACGCCGTAGGCACCGTCACCGAAATAGGCGATATTGAGGTAGCGCTCCAGGATCTGCTTCTTAGAGAGCTTCTTCTCCATAGCCACCGCATAGCGCAACTCTTGTATCTTTCGGGTGATCGTCGGCTCCTGGGCGGCTTGCACGCCCTCCTCATTGCCCGCAGCTACGGCAGCCTCGATACGGATCTGCTTGACGTACTGCTGGGTCAGAGTTGATCCGCCCTGCCGGGCTGATCCGGCGATGTTTGTCGCTAGGGCGCGAGCGGTGCCTTTGAGGTCGATCGCACCATGGGAGAAGAATCGGTTGTCCTCGATAGCGACCTGGGCCGTTTGCATCTGCTTGGAGATCTTTGACAACGGAACGTATTCGCGGTTCTCGTCGTAGAAGGTGGCTAGTACCGATCCATCGGCCATCAGAATGTGGGACTTTTGAGCCTGCGGTGTGCTCATCAATTCGGGAGGTAGGTCCTCCATGCTACTGGCAACCATCTTGGCCGTTCCGCCGGTTAAAGCCGCCAGGGGCACAACGAATCCAGCCATTAGCAGTCCGGTCAGGATACTTACGATTCCGAACATGGCCAGGGGGTAGAGCTTGCCGTGCCTGTCTGAGCGCATGTACCCAAGAATACGTGAGGCTTCAGACATACCCGAGTTACCTGGGTCAGCGGCAAGTCTTTCCTGGGTTTACTCCCTGTTCCTACTATCGTGGCAATCGCGCCTGACAGCCTTTGCGTCACGGCGTCACGCAATAGACTGTGGCGCTCCCGTGTACGGCGGGGTCGCCGTACTGTCGCCGGTTAGACTTTGGTGTCCGAACCTGGCAGGAGGGTTGATGACGCGAGTCGTCCAGAAATTCGGCGGGTCCTCAGTGGCCGATGCCGCATCGATTAAGCGCGTGGCGCGCCGTATTGCCGCCACAAAGCAGGCGGGCAATGACATTGTCGTCGTCATCTCGGCTATGGGTGACACCACTGACGACCTGATGGACCTCGCCTTGGAGGTTTCCCCACAGCCCGCTCCCCGGGAACTCGACATGCTCCTGACGACGGGTGAGCGGCAGTCCGCTGCCCTGCTCGCGATGGCTCTGTCTGACGTGGGTATCCCGGCACGCTCGTACACCGGTTCTCAGGCTGGAGTTATTACGACCGCGGCCCACGGCAATGCCCGCATTATTGACATTACCCCCGGGCGAATTGAGAAGTCTTTGGAGGCCGGAGACCTCGTCATTGTCGCGGGATTCCAGGGGGTTTCCCAAACAACTAAGGACGTCACCACCCTAGGGCGGGGGGCGTCTGACACCACTGCGGTCGCCCTGGCCAGCTCCCTGGGCGCTGATTTTTGTGAGATCTACTCTGACGTCGACGGTGTCTTTACTGCTGATCCACGGATCGTCAAGGGTGCCCGACGCATTCCTGAGATCTCCTACGAGGAGATGCTCGAAATGGCCGCTTGCGGTGCCAAAATCCTCCATCTGCGTTGCGTCGAATACGCCCGCCGTGAGGACGTGCCAGTGCACGTACGTTCCTCGTTCTCTGACAAACCCGGCACCTGGGTCAAGGACCCTACCGACATCACGAAGGGATCTGACATGGAAGAGGCCATCATCTCCGGGGTGGCCCATGACCGCTCGGAGGCCAAGATCACCATCGCCGGTCTTCCTGACGCGGTGGGTCGAGCTGCCCAGATCTTCGAGATCATCGCTCACGCTGACATCAATATCGACATGATTGTGCAGAATGCCTCGCGGGTTATGAATGGGCGTACGGACCTCTCCTTTACCTTGCCGATGAATGACGGACCCACGGCAGTCCGCGCCCTGACCGCCGTCAAGGACGAGTTGGGCTACGAGCAGATCCTGTACAACGACCAGATTGGCAAGGTATCGGTGGTCGGCGTGGGCATGAGGACTCACCCCGGGGTCACCTCGACGTTCTTCCGTGCTTTGGCCGACTGCGGCATTAACTTGCAGATGATCTCGACTTCCGAGATTCGCATCTCGGTGGTTGTGGACGCCGATCAGGTTGACGAGGCCGTTCGCGTTGCTCATACCGCCTTCGGGCTCGATGCTGAAGGCGAGGCCGTCGTCTACGCCGGGACCGGCCGTTAAGGCGACCATGCCTGAATCCCATGATGACGACGTTTATGACCTTCTCCGTCTTCCGGAGGCTGCCCCGCCAGTAGACGTTTATGACAGCCTCGACATTGACGCCGTCACTTTCGGTGCCGATGTTTCTCGCCGTAGCCTGAGGCGGTTTGGCGCCGACGAGGACTTCGATCGCACCCGGGTTATCTCCGGGGTCATCACCTCCCCAGCAACGTCGGCTGCCCCCGAGGCTCCTGCTGAGGGGTCGTTGCGTCGCGCCAGCATCGTCATGGCTGCCGGCACGATGGTGTCGAGGATTCTGGGATTCGTCCGCACATACTTGCTCACCGTCATTGCGGCTGGTACTTCATTAACCCTCGACGCTTTCCAGGCCGCTAACACCCTGCCAAATGTTGTGTTCATCCTGCTCAGTGCGGGAGTACTCAATGCCATCCTTATTCCGCAGATCACCAGGGCCATGAAGCAGCCAGACGGTGGTCAAGAGTTCGTCGATCGATTGCTGACGGTGTCGTTCGCGTCAGTGCTCGTCGTTACCACTGTGGCGACGTTGGCCTCGCCATGGCTCTTGGATCTCTATTTCTCATCGAGTGGGGCGACTCGTCACCTCACCATTTTCTTCGGGTTTATATGCATGCCGCAGATCTTCTTCTACGGTCTCTACGCGATCCTCGGCCAGGTACTTAACGCACGCAACCAATTTGCTGCTTTCATGTGGAGTCCGGTGCTGGCGAACGTCATTCAGATTGCCGGATTGGTGTGGTTCCTGGTGCAATTCGGAGCCCATCCCGACCCCGCTACCTGGACCCCTGAGATGGTGTGGGTATTGGCCGGAACGACGACCTTGGGCATCATCATCCAGGGCTTGTTCCTCATCATCCCGTTGCATCGCGGCGGGTTCCGGTGGCGTCCTCGCTGGGGAATCCGCGGCTACGGTCTGGGAGCTGCCGCGCGTATCACGGTGTGGACCTTCACCGCACTGGCCATCGCTCAGTTCGCCGGCATCATCATGAAGAAGATGCTGTCCCACGTACGCCTGGTGCACCCGGAGGTGTCGTCGTCGATTAGTGCCTACGACAACGCCTTCCTGATCTTTATGCTGCCGCAGAGCTTCATCACGACGTCAATTCTTACTGCACTCTTCCCACGAATGAGCCGGGCTAATGCCGACGGCAACAATTCCGCCATGAAAAAGCTGCTGCGTCAGGGATTGGAAATGCCAGCCCTAGCGATCATCCCATGTTCGCTGGCGATGGTCGTGCTGGCCCGCCCCGGCGTGCAGACAGTGTTCTCGCTGGAACCTGGTCAGGTCGGGTCGTTGGCACGAGCCGTGGCGGTCATGGGGGTGGGCCTGCTGCCCTTCGGTATCGCTACCCTGCAGCAGCGCTACTGCTTCGCCCGCGAGGACGGCAAGCTCAACCTCATCATGCAGGCGGTTACTACGGGCGTCCAGCTCATCATCTTGGTGACGATGTTCGTCTTTCCGCCTCAGCATGCCCTTGTCGTCGTGGCGGCTGCTCAGACCATTGCCAACCTTGTTGGAGCGGTGGCGTGGCTGGTGGTGGCTTCTCGCCAGCTCGGCGGTATTGGCATGGGAGAGGTTAACCGACTGTGGACCAAGCTCGCTGTGGCCTCGATCGTTGCTGCGGTTCCGACATACCTCGTCGCTCATGGGATCGACGCTGCGGGTCATGGCGCGTGGGTCGGTCACGCTGGCGGTACCTTGATCGGCGGGGTGCTGTTCGTTGCCCTATTCCTCGTCCTGGCGAAGATATTGCGCATTGTCGAGGTCTTGGACTTGCTGAATCCTATGTTGCGTAAGGTGATGCGCCGGAGCTAAGGCAGGGCGATAGATCGTGTCAGTTGTGACAGCCGAAGCCATTCTGGTTGACGGCAGTACCACGGCAGTAAACTTTGCCGGTTTCGAGGCCACCAGTATTGACGGTCAACTCAGAGACGGTGACGAGTGTCATGCCCTTGTGACGGAGCGCTTCGATTATCCCGCTGGTCGCGTCGGCTGTTGACGAATAGGTGTCGTGCAGCACGATGATCGGCTGGGTGTAGGTCGTGGCGTACTCGGTCACCGTCTTGGTGATCTTGCCGGCGTTACGGTTCTGCCAGTCATTGGAATCGGCGGTCCAGTTGACCATGGCCAGATTCTGTTTGGCCATCGCGGCATCGATCTGCTCGTTGTGCGCACCATACGGCAGACGGAAGAGCATCGTCGGTCGTCCAGTGAGCTTACTTAGGGCATTGACGGCATCGGTAATCTCAGCTGTGCGGCCCCGAGGCCCGAGTGTCGTCAGAGTTCGGTTGCTGGCCGAGTGACTGCCAACCTCGAAACCGGAGCCGGCCAGCAAGGTGGAGGTGTCTGGGTGGTGGTCAACGTTGGTCCCGAGCAGGAAGAAGGTGGCGGCGGCTTTCGCGTGAGTGAAACCATCAATGACCTTCGCAGTAGTATCAGCGGGTCCGTCGTCATAGGTCAGGGCCACACAGTTTTCGACGATGCAGTCGACACCAATTGCCGTTGAGGGGTGGGTCGGTGTGCTGCTCGTTTTGGTGGCCGGGTCGCCCGGGAGGGGCCTGGTGTTCGGAGAATCTGCTGGTTTCGGGCTCGTCTTGAGTTTGGTAAACCATGTCGCATCCGTTGACGGGGTACCGGTGAACGACGTCGGGTGTAGTGAGGCGCCGAGGGCCTTCTGGCCGAGCCCACTGAGCGTCGGAGAGACGGCCTTGGAATCGATGAGAACAGTACGTTGAACGCTATCGATAGCTCCCGCCGGGAACTTCACAAGCAGGTCCCCCTTGGAGTCAAATGACAGTGCAGGTCCGGTGCCATAGGGGGCTTGCGGTTGCTGGAGGGCCGCCTCAGCCTTCTTGCCGTTGACGCCATCGGCATGGGCAGATTTAACAACTTCCTGGCTGAACTTTGGCCAACCGGGCCACGAGATGAGGGCGCTCGCTGACAGGGTTTGTTTCATTGTGGCGTCGTACCACAACGTCGTTGTGGACTGAGAGGTTGTTTTGCCCTTCGTCACTTCAG
Source organism: Cutibacterium sp. 37298 (assembly GCF_023838685.1). Taxonomy (NCBI): domain Bacteria; kingdom Bacillati; phylum Actinomycetota; class Actinomycetes; order Propionibacteriales; family Propionibacteriaceae; genus Cutibacterium; species Cutibacterium sp. 37298. The sequence continues at coordinate 152,331 of NZ_JAJNRJ010000001.1, read as the reverse complement.
CCTGCAACTCGACCCCAAGTAGGTCAGTTGTCGAGGAGATGAAATGGCCGGTCATAGTGACCTTCGTAGCCGAATCCCATGCAGCGCCGCGTAGGGTGCGCTCACGGACGACCTCGATGGCCTGGCTGAGATTACGGGCGGTGGTGATAGTTGGGACCTTGATGGAAATGTCTGACGGCTTGCGGAAGGACGTTGATGTCATCGACGCCCCTGAGACATGGTCGCTGGCCACGGAGGTGGATTTCATGGTTGACCGGATGTCTGAGGGCGAGGCGTTGGGGTCCCCGTCGTCGTGAGAGCAGGCTCCAAGTGAGAGCAGGGCAACCAAGGCGATGGCCAGGGCTCGAATCGAGCGACGCGGGGAGGCACTCACGATTTATAGATTAAGGCTCTGCTCAAGTAGGGAAGAATCACAACGCCGAGCGTCGCCGATATTCTGGGAGAGTTCTTCGAATTCTCAGATGACTGGCGATATTGGGGCACACTCTGTCACTGGTTCGTGCCAGTTGTGGTCATCAGTGCAGGTTGGCTATGAGGAAAAGATGAGAGCACCAATGAGGATTGCTGAGACGAAGCAGCAGCACGTTGCCAGCGGGACGAACCGTTTAAGGAACCCAGCACCAAAGGCCCCGCCCTCCATAGCCATCAGCTTGACGTCAACGATCGGTCCGATCGCCAGGAAGGCCAGCTGGGCGGTGGGGGAGAAACTCGTCAGAGAAACAGCCATGAAGGCGTCGGCTTCTGAGCACAGGGCGACGATGACGGCTAGCAGGCTCAATACTGCTGCCTCCACTACAACGTTGATCGTCAAAGCCTGCATCCAGGCGGTCGGAACACAGACCTTGACGGTGGCAGCGATCGCCGCACCAATGACGAGGAAGCCGCAGGATTGGATGAAATCGTGAGTTAGCTCGCTGCGGAAGGTCTCGGCCATTGCGGACATGGTGCGCGGTTGGTGGTCATGTAGTCCGCAGGCCTCCTCGCAGGCAGATCCCGGGGAGCCGTCATCAACCCCGCGGAGAGGACGCCCTAGCCAGATCCACCCCAAACCAATGAGGACGGCGGCCAACAATCCGGCGATGAACCGCGCTACAGCCATCCGAGGATTGACGGTGTAGGCAACCGCGGTGGCTGCTATGACGACCGGATTGATGGCCGGGGAAGCCACCATAAAGGTGAGGGCTGCGGCTGTCGGTACGCCTGCCCTGACCAAGGACTTGGTGGTGGGCACCGAGGCGCACTCGCAGGCGGGAAGGGCGATGCCGGCAAGCCCCGCGACCACTACGGCCAAGGCAGTTTGACGTGGCAGGAAACGGGCCAGAGCCTGCGGTTTGAGGAAGGCTGTTAGGGTCGATGAGATGATCGTTCCCAAGAGCAGAAAGGGTACGGCCTGTAGCCAGATACCGATGAAGATCACGAGCCAGGCATTGACCTGGGGAGGCAGCTCGCTCATATATACGGGTTCTCCGGTACCGGGATCTGGTCGATGCGTTCCACCTTGAAGCGAGTGTCGCCGTTGGGGGAACTAGGCAGGTACGTGCCGGTGACGCGGATCCACGAACCGCCGGTGGGACGAGACGGGGCTCCCACCATTGTCGTCATGAACGGCAGTGCGTCGGCCACGCAGCACCACATTTTGAGTCGGGCCAGCACCCAGGCATGAGCTGGGTCTTCTGGGGCGGCACTGACGAAGCCGATCATCGTCAATTTTCTGCCTTTAAGCGTGGCGATACCGCGGGGATCATCAGCCCGTTGCACGTAGTCGTAGATGGTGAGTTCAGCCGGATTGCCTTTGAGAGCGGGCCATTGGGCCGGTGGTGGACCCATAGGGCCGTTGCGGTCAGACCCGATGTTGTCGCCGCCGTTGTCGTATCCGCCGATGGTTTTCCGGTCTTGGGGTCGATAGCTACCGGGGATACCGACGTAGGAGCCGCCGGTAAACCGTTATTCCACGAGCTCGAGTGAGCCGGAGGTGACGAGGTGCCCCGCACTGCGGGACGGTAACTCGCCGCTCCGAGCAGGGTTAGTGGCTCTAGCGGGACGAATAATCCCAGGGCGACAGGGGCAACGATAAGTAGTCCGATCCGAGCACGATGATGCCCTGTGGTATTCGGGTGACGAACCGCGTGGGCCAGGGTCCACAAGCCCATGACCGTCAGGACCGGACACGCAACCCACAGCAGGGTCGTGATGATGGTGCCGACGAACAGGTGAACGCGGCCACTGAGCAGCAGGTAGAACCCCAGCGCAGCACAGGCCAGCAGAGTGAGACCTTCTACAGCCGTGCGCGCCCCCGGTCGGATCCTCATCCTTTGCAGTTATAGCCGCTTTGTGGCTTGACCGTTCCATTGCAGTAAGCGTGACCTGCCTGGTAACCCCCGGTGTTGAGGGACAGTTCACTGACGCTGACGATGGTCTTGTCCTTTGCTTGAAGATCCTTATAGATCTGCGGGGCGGCGTCGATTGATGCCTTCTGGATGTCGTGTTCAAGGACGATAGGTGCGGTGTACGGCAGCGCAGTCATGACGTTCTTATACGTCATCTCAGGGTTGCGGTTCTCCCAGTCTTCGCTGTCAATCTGCCACTGAATGATTGCCATGCCATTGTCCTTGGCGACCTTGTCAACAGTGTCGTTGTGAGCGCCATAGGGTGGGCGGAACAACAGCGGAGTGGCCCCGGTGAACTGCTTAATGAGCTGCGAGTTGTGCTCCAGTTCACGACGGATGCGATCCGGGGTCTTCGCCGGAAGATTCGGGTGGGTGACTGTGTGGTTGCCGATCTCCATGCCGGCGGCAGCCACCTTCTGGGCCGTATTTGGGAAGGCCATGATGCTGTTGCCCATCTCGAAGAAGGTGATCGACAACTTGAACTTCTTGATGGTGTTGAGAAGTTCTGGGGTCATGGCGCTGGGGCCATCGTCATAGGTGACTGCGACGCAGTGCAGTACCCGACAGTCCGGGCCGACGGCTGTTGATGGGCGACCACTCGTGTCCGTGGCTTTGAGGGACTCATCTACGGGCTGGGAGGTAGTTCCAGTGAACGTGCCGGGATTTGTTGAGGCTTTCTGAGCCTGGGTGCCGAAGTTGCTGAGCATTCCCTTCGTTTTGTCGCTGGGAACGACGAGGGTGACGGCCTTATCGGTGACGACTCCCGAGGCAAAGCTGGCCAAGAGGTCACCGTTGTGGCTAAAACCGAGGGCGGGGCCGCTGCCATACGGGGCCGATTTCGCCTTGACGGCCGCGGCAATTTTTCCGCCGTCGAGGGACTGATCCTTGCCAGCATCCTGCAGCGCTGTCGTCAGGTCAGCCCATTTGTCGGGCTTGACGAGGGCGGGAAAGGAGTATGACTGCTGGGCTGCGGTCGAGTACCAGATGGTGGCCGGAATCGTCTGCTTCTTACCGGCGATAGTGGTCTGGTTGGTCACCAGCACGCCCAATGCGGCGTCATTGGAGGCAATGATCTGGGAGGTGACGTTGACGTCAGAAGCGTTTTGCTGCCAGGAATCGCGCAGCATGCGCCCTTTGACGACCTCTACTGCGGTGCTGAGGTTCCGCGCCTTTGCGAAGCGCGGGAAGATGGCCTTGACCTTCTCGGGGGCGGCATTGAAGGTGATGTCCGTTGCCCCGGCCTGAGCGGCTGGAATCTTCGCCAAGGCGGCGTTCGATACGCCAGCAGTGGAGGAACTGCCGGACTGGCTGGGGTTCTTCACATCGCTATGGGAGGAGCAGGCGCTGAGCGCTAGGCAGGTCGTGAGTGCGACGGCTGTGACCCGCAGAGGAAGGTTAGGTTTCGGCAACATGGAGGAGACCTTACCTCGTATGTGTGGCTCACCGAAGCAATGACGAGCGGGTCGTGGTGACGATGCTCAAGCCGCGCTGTAATGCCACGTGATGGTGATTTATCACTTACCTAGTGATCGTATAACGGCACCGGCTGAGCCCAGGGAATACCTGGGTTCAGCCGCTATGAGGACATCATTGAGTAGTGCTCACTTGTTGTGAGCGTTAATCCAGTTGATGATCGTATCGTCGACCTGATCTTTGACGGGCTCGTTGATGGTCTCGTGCATCAGGCCTTCCCACTCGATGATCTTCTTGTCCTTAGAGCCAATGGCGTTGTACCAGTTGACGTCGAAGTACGAGGGGACGATGCCGTCGTTGGCGCCGTGCATGATAAGGGTCGGCTCGCTAAAGGATGGAGCGTTAAAGGTGTTGTACACCTGTGCGACGCCCATCTGCTTGACCATGCCGAGGCTCATGTACTTGTTGTTGAGGGGATCCTTCTTGTAGTCCTCGATGACGGCCGGGTCGGTGCAAACGCCGTTCGCCAGCGGGTTCTTGAACTGGATGAAGGCCTCGGCGGCGGTCGAGGGCAGGTGGATGGCCTTGGGATGGCGCACCGCTTGGGTCAGCAGGATGCCGTTAAAGCTGGTGAGCTTATCCATCGGCAGGAGTTGGCTGATCGTGGGTGCGGCGTTCTTCTCGGCGTCGGTGAGGTCGTGTGCGGTGACCTTCTCCGGCCCTTCGGTGTCGCGGCCCCATGGGTTGACGGCAATGCCACCACCGTTGCTCACGATGCCGGCAACGGTTCCCGGGTACTTAGCGCCGTAGGATTGGACGGCGAAACTACCCATGGAGTGCCCGAAGAGGAACACCTTTTTGCCGGCGTTTTCCTGGTGGGCGATTTGCACGAACTGGTGCACGTCGTTGACGAGGTTGCTCCAATCGTCGATGTGGCCACGTGGGATGGCGTTGTCGACGTATGGGCGCGCGCTACGACCATGCCCGCGGTGATCGAAGCGGTAGGTTGAGTAGCCGGCGTCGTTGAGACGCTTAGCCAGGTAGTCATAGCGGCCGGAGTGTTCAGCTGCGCCGTGGACGATGACGACGGCACCCTTAGCGTTGGGGACGATGTTCTTGCGGAAGAAGAGCTTGGTGCCCCACTGATCAGTGCTGGTGGTGTACCCGGTGATGAGTTTCGACTGGACGGTGGCAGTGGCCGGGGCTGGAGCTTTGTCAGCAGCTACAGCCGGAACTGTCGCTATAGAGGCTCCGGTAATAGCCATAGTGCCCGCAATGGCCAGTGCGCTCAGCTTCTTGGTGAAGGTCATGTCCCACGCTCCTTTGCATGTGATGTTTGTGCCTTAATGGCCGTAGCCTTGACACTAGATGAATGGAGGCTCATCTGATATCTTGCCAACGTGTACGCATACGAACTTGGTTAGACGTGCATGTTAGTCAGTGTCATGTGCACATAAGTGCTGCACCTACGCATGTGAAGCGGGGACGTGACAAAGGGCTGCGGGAAAACCCGCAGCCCCATTCATGTCGGGCAACATGAGTCACATGGTCGCTCGGTTTATGGCGTTACCGTGAGAGTTAGCGATACTCAGCGGACCTGGCTGGCCGGAAGCCAAGCGGCGGACTGGAGGTCGCCGAGATGGCCGACATGCTGGATCTTCGGGGGCTGCCCCGGGATGTTAATGACGAAGCAAGCCTTGGCGGCCTTAAGGTTGTTGACGATGTCCTGAGCGAGCTGCTTGAGATCGCCGAGGGCGGTGGTGTCGCCGAAAGCCTTGAGAGCATTGTCGGTAATGATCTTGACGATCTTGGTCACGAGAGCACCCGGTTTGGCCAGCAGGCTCGGGTCCTTGAGAACGGTATCGATGATCTCCTTGGCGGAATCAACGGCCACAGCCTTGGACTTGGCGGTGCCGTCCTTGACGAGGATCTTGGCGATCTTGAGCTCGATCTGGTGACGCTCCTGGGCATTTTTCTTGAGGCAGTCGAAATCGATGTGGATCGGCAGCTTCGAGACGTTGATGCCCGGCTTGGCAGGAGCAGAGGGGGCAGGGGCCGGAGTGGCAGCGTGGGCCGGCACAGCCATGAGGGCGGTACCAGTTGCGAGGGCAGCTGCTGCTCCAGCGGCGACGAGGCGGTTCTTGATCATGGTGTGTCCTCTCTTGTCCATGAGTCGGCACCCGATGAGGTGCTCGCGCCGGCTTTGTCCGGCGGACACCACATAAAGTAGGAATAAGGGTTCTCTCAGGTCCACTTCGTAGCGAGGTTGGTGCACTTTCGTCTGTTAACGGAAGCCGAACGGCCACCATGGTGGGCAAAAAAGCCGATTAAAACGCCTCGAGAGCCCCCTCAGCTGACGAATGCGGGAGCAAGTGCACTATATGTGTGATGAAATACAAGCGTAATAAAACCTCGAACCGGACTTCGATCCGAGGCTTCTTATTCGTTGTGCGCGAGAGAGGAGTTGAACCTCCACGTCCCAAGGGACACTGGCACCTGAAGCCAGCGCGTCTGCCATTCCGCCACTCGCGCATCGGGCTCACCTGGCAAACCCAACCCAAAGATGGTAGCACGAAGATGGCATGGAAGTGAAATCGAGGGAGCTTCTCTGTTGCGCGACGCGGGGGCAGTTCATGCCATTCGAAAAATGGCTACCGAGTAGCCTTTCCCTGTGCTGTCTTTCCTCGCTGCGGCTTTCGCCCTCGGTATCGCCGGATTCGATCCGTTGGGGTCCCTGGTGCTGTTGGCAGCACTCGGGCTCGGGGTCAGGCGGCGCGGGGTCGTGACTCTCCTCGTCACCTCGGTAGGGACCTCCGCTGGTTTTGGGATTGCCGGGGTGCTTGGTCTGGGAGCGCTGCTTACTCGGTTGGGCGTCCATGGGTTCCACGTCCCCCACGTGGTGTGGGTGTGCCTCGTGACCGTCCTTGGTGTGGTGTTTGTTGCCTGGGCGGCGTGGCGATCGCGTCCGGGTGCGCCGACGAAGGATTTCGGGGGGGATACTTCTGCAGCGCCACGCTCGACGGCGCCTCGAGCTCTGGCTGTCAGCGGTCTTCTTGTAGGACTGTCGTCCCTCATCGACCCAGCGTTCTGGGCGATGCTGGTACACGCTGCTCATCTTCCGCATCAGAGCTGGGCTGTCGTCGAATCGCTAATTTGGGTCGCCTGTAGCCATAGTCTGCTGATTGTCCTGGTGATCGCGTATCTCATTGGCGGACCAGATCGTGTCGCCAGCATGGTGACGGGTATTCGAGAAAGTCACGCGGTGGCAGTCCGCCGCGGTATCTCAGCTCTTCTGGCAGCCTTCGGTATTCTTCTGCTGGCCGATGTCATTGGCGTTGTGGCCACGGGGCAGTGGTTCTTCGAGATTTAACCCGTTTAGCGCCAACGGCGGCGACGCTGACGACGTCGACCGGCACGTCCCAAGAGCCAGCCCGCCCCTAGCCCAGCAACACCTGCACCCACAGCCACGCCGATCTGAAGCGGTCCCCAGTCGCGAGTCGTCACCGCCACCGTCGACCCGTGAGGCAGGGGAGTCCCCTTTGCCTCGGCGGCACCGATGGCGTTAATACGCTGAGCAATGCGGTCCAACGCCCCTTCCATGACTGTGCGGGTGTAGCCCATGTGAATCGGACGGCCTTGATTGAGTTCGTCCTGCCAAGTCGACTGCAAGGTGAGGATGCGTGTGAGGGCCGGTGCGGTATCGCAGACCGGATCACCCTTCATGCACACCGAATACGTTTCCGGGTATGCCTCCGCTGGAATTGCAGCTCCGGCCTTCGACATGTCGGCATCGAGGGCTTTCTGGTTGATGGAGTTTTGGCTCAGACTAAGCGTGGCTTCGATGATGGCCCGCATCTGGGCGTCACGATTAGCGCCCGGGGTGGCATTCGCGCGCTCACGTAGGTAGTAGAGGATGGCGGCCATACCAATTGCTGACTGGTCGGCGTCTCCACTGACCTCCTGGACGTTCTGGCCGGGGTAATGGTCGGGGTTTCCGACCAGGATGGCACCTGCTAGACGCTGTGGGGTGTCGGTCTGGGCAAGGGCCTGCGTGATGGCTTGTGACCCCTGGGAAAAACCAGCGAGAACCACCCATTCCTTAGGGCACTGCTTTTTCTCGGTATTAAGCAAGGCGATGAGTTTTTTGGCTCCCAGAGCTGCTGAATCGAAATATTCGGTTGATGGCATCGTGGAGTCGAAGAGCAGAGAGCTCATCGGGGTGTTCTGCAAGGTGTGGGGGTCAGCGGCCGGGTAGTTCAGGCACACCTGACGAACGGTCCCCTTGCCTCGCCACTTTTGCGCTAGGGCGTCACGGATTGACGTAATCGTGTCGCCGTACGGCGGGGTCTCCCCCGACCCTCGCACGCCTACAAACATGACCGAAGCACAGTCCATTCTCGCGGCCATGTCGGAGGACACCGGGGTCGAATCCCAGCCCATACCCGCTCCCGGGCCCCCGTCAACCGATGGCCGTGAGGTCGGGGTCTCACTGACGTACGCGGTACTGGTGGTCGTCGGAGTAGGGCTTGGCGGTGCGGCGCTGGCAGAAAGGGGCACCGAAACCAGGCCGAAAAGGACAAGGACGATGAGAAGTGCCTGCCGAACCTTCACGATGTCAGTCAAGCAGGTGCCGCGGACACCCGCGACACCTGCCTCATCGGTACAGGATGGCTCAGGACTGCTGGAAGGTTCCGGTGATTGACGCCGAGTCCAACTCGGTGGTGTGGATGGCGAAGCGCACTTGGACGTTTGCCGCCTCGTCGGGGATGTCGAGGTGTTCAGTCGGCATGGCATGGACAGTGTGGATGTAGCGGTGAGCGGGGCCGGGAGGCGGACAGGCGCCGGAGTAGCCCTCCTCCTGGTAATCGTTGGTCCACTCCCGTACCCCAGCGGGCAGCGGGCCGCCCTCGCCAAGAGAGGTGACGTCGGCCGGGATATCGGCGAGAATCCAGTGCCAGAAACCTGATCCGGTGGGGGCGTCAGGGTCGTAGATGGTGATGGCGTACGACTTGGTGCCCTCTGGGCCGGGTGTCCAACTGAGCTGGGGGTTGATGTTCTTGCCGCCCGCGTCGGCGTGGGCGTAGGCCAGTTCGATTGGCTGACCCTCGGTGATGGATGTGCTGGTGATTTTCATGGGAGTGTCCTTTCCCTGAGCGTGTGTCCATCATGCCAGTCGCCGCTACAAGGATGGAAAACCGGTTTGTAAGGCCAGACTCTGCGCTGTTTCGTGGCAACTCGGGGGGTCGCGTGCAGGTGTGCCACCAATGCGTATACCCTTTATCTTGTGCTGGTTCCCATCGTCAGGCACCAGATGTAGGGGATAACCCTTCGTGTGGCGGTGATGGGAGGCAAGAGGGAATCCGGTGGGAAACCGGAACTGCCCCGCAGCGGTAACAGGGAACGACGGCGACATCACGCACTGGCCAGCTGACTGGGAAGCGTCGCTCGGTAGGAACCCGTCTAACGACGGAGGGCCCTGAAGTCCGAATACCTGCCAGTACCCGGGTCAACGACCCGGTACGACAACGGGCGCGCGGGACGACCCGGGGCTATCCATGCTCCACCTGTGCGCTGCTTCGAGGAGTGAGCATGTCGACGATCGTTCAACCAGACGACCAGACCATTAGTCAGCAACGCGCAGTACCGACGTCCATTCGCAAACGTGACGGCAGGGTGATCCGCTTCGACTCGACGAAGATCGTCGAGGCTGTCCGTAAGGCTTTCGTGGCATGCGGGATTGGTACCTCCGAGTTGCATGCATCTGAAGTTGCCCTGGAGGTCATGTCTCGGCTGAGCGAGATGGGCGAGGAGACCCCGGACGTTGAGACCATCCAGGATCTCGTCGAGAAGACACTCATGGACCAGGGACATGACGACGTCGCCAAGGCATACATCCTGTACCGACAGCGCCGCACCGTCGCCCGTGACCAGCAGTCAGCATTGATGCGCACCCTGCGCGAGATCACCTTCGCGTCCGCAGAGGAAGCTGATGCCAAGCGGGAGAACGCCAACGTTGACGGCAACTCCGCTATGGGGTCGATGCTGCGCTATGGCACCGAGTCAGCCAAACAGTTCAACTTGCTGGAGGTACTCGACCCTGCCCACGCCGCCGCCCACCGTGACGGTGACATCCATATCCACGACCTCGATTTTCTTACTCTGACAACTACCTGCTGCCAGATTAACCTCACCGACTTGTTCGAGCACGGGTTCTCCACCGGCCACGGCGTGCTGCGTGCCCCGCAGTCCATCGGGTCATACGCAGCCCTGGCTTGCATTGCCATCCAGTCCAACCAGAATGACCAGCACGGTGGTCAGGCCGTGCCAAATTTTGATCGTGACATGGCACCGGGCGTCGCCAAGACCTTTAAGCGCGCCGCCCAGACCGGTCTGGCACGAATCTTCGAGGTTCTTGGGGGCGACGAGGACAAGGTCGACGAGGTGCGGGAAGCAGCCTCGGAATGGACGTTGGAACCTGACGAGACTGGTCTTGCTGCCGAGCACGAGCAGGTCAGGCGGCTGTTCGCTGGACTCGTCGACGACACCGATCGCCTTGCCGAGCGGATTCGTCGTCAGGCCCTCGAAGAGACCCGACGCCAGACCTACCAGGCGATGGAGGCCCTCATCGCTAACCTCAACACCATGAACTCGCGGGCCGGAGCGCAGACGCCATTCTCGTCGATCAACTACGGTACCGACACTCGCCCGGAGGCGCGGATGGCCATGCGCTGCCTGTTGGAGGCCACCGAGGCAGGGCTGGGTGGCGGGGAGACCGCGATCTTCCCGATCCAGATCTTCCGGGTACAGAAAGGGGTCAACCTCAACCCGGGCGATCCCAACTACGACCTGTTCCGGCTGGCGTGCCGGGTGAGCGCCAAGCGGCTGTTCCCGAACTTCTCCTTCCAGGATGCCCCCTTCAACGCCGAGTTCTACCGGCCTGGCCACCCCGAGACGGAAATCGCGTACATGGGTTGCCGCACTCGGGTGATGTCGAACGTGCATGACCCGTCCCGGGCCCAGACCTGGGGGCGTGGAAACCTGTCGTTCACGTCAATCAACCTGCCCAGATTGGCCATCGAAGCCCATCACGACGTCGATGCTTTCTTCGCTTCTTACGACCGGATGATTGATCTGGTCATTGACCAGCTCCTCGACCGTCTCAAGATCCAATCTCATAAGCTGGTGCGCAATTTTCCCTTCCTTATGGGCCAAGGGGTATGGATCGACTCCGAGGAGCTGCGTGCCGATGATTCCGTCGCCGAGGTGCTGAAACACGGGACTCTCTCGGTGGGGTTCATCGGGCTTGCCGAGACGCTTACGGCGTTGATCGGAGTCCACCACGGTGAGTCGGAAGAAGCGCAACAGCTTGGCCTGCGGATCGTTGGTCACCTGCGGGAACGTATGGACGAGGCTGCCGAGCGCACCGGCCTGAACTTCTCGGCCCTGGCCACCCCGGCTGAGGGACTGTCGGGGCGGTTCGTCCGAATGGATCGGCAGCGCTACGGGTCGATCCCGGGAGTGACCGACCGCGAGTACTACACGAACAGCTTCCACGTGCCGGTCTGGTACCACATCGGTGCCGCAGACAAGATCGCCATCGAGGCTCCCTACCACGCCTTCACCAATGGTGGCCATATTTCCTACGTGGAGCTGTCGGGGGATCCAGCCCGCAATGTCGACGCCTTCGTGGCGATCGTGCGACACATGGTAGCCAGTGGCATCGGATACGGCTCTATCAACCATCCCGTCGACCGGGATCCACAGTGCGGCTACACCGGAATTATCGATGACGAGTGTCCCGGATGCGGTCGGGCTGAAGAATCGGGCCCCTTCGACCGGATCCGTCGCATCACTGGATATCTGGTGGGCACTTTGGATCGTTTCAACGACGCCAAGCGCGCCGAAGTCAGAGACCGCGTTAAGCACGGGTGAGGATCGCTGGGATCGAGCCGGAGTCGATCGTTGACGGCCCCGGCATCCGTTTCACGGTCTTTACCCAAGGGTGTCCGCTGCAGTGTCCTGGGTGCCATAACCCGGCGACGTGGGATCCCTGCGGTGGTCAGGAGGTCGACGTTGAGGAGGTCATCGCCGCTATGAACTCGTCGGTGTTGGCCAGTGGGCTGACTTTGTCGGGGGGAGAGGCGAGCCGTCAACCTCGTGCATGTGCAAGGTTGGCCCGCGCCGCTCATGAGATGGGGTGGGACGTGTGGTCATGGTCCGGGTACACCGTCGAGGCGTTGATGAGACAGGCACGTCGTGATGCTGAATTGGCCGACATGCTGGGCCAGATTGACGTCTTGGTTGACGGTCCCTTCCAGCTGGTCCACCGCACCCTCACCCTGCCGTGGCGGGGGAGCAGTAATCAGCGAGTGATCGACATGCCTGCCACCTTGCGAGGTGGACGGGCAGTGGAATGGGCGGACCGGGCGAGGAACCTACGGTGACTTGGTGACGAACGTCAGTCCAGCCGGGCGAACGCTCTGGTACGCAGCACTAGGTCGTCGGCCTCGTCGCACTCGTCAAGGTCAACGGTCGCGGTGATTGACCAGTCGTGGTTACCGGCTGGGTCGTCGATGATCTGACGAACTAGCCATATCCGGCTGTCGCGTCGTCTCGATTCGTTTTCGATCATGAACAGACCGGGAGCGCGGGCGTCAGGCCCATCGTTGATCTCGTCGTGCTCGTCCCAGTAGGTGCCCAGAGTGTCCTCCCAAGCGGTGGTCGTCATGGCCGACCGTTCGGGTTCGAGGGCTCCCAAAGCTTCGAAGTCGTCGTCGGCAGCCAGGATCACCTTGCGGAACATCGCATTGCGCACCATGACGGTGAAGGCTCGTTGGTTGGACGTGAACGTCCGCGCCGGGCGGACCTCCTCGGGTTCCTCGTCGAGGGGATGGGTGAGGTCCTCCCATTCGTCGATGAGGGAGGAATCGGTGGAGCGGACAACCTCGCCGAGCCACGAAATGACGTCACTCAGTTCGTCGGTGCGCTCGGACTCGGGCACTGTCTGGCGCAGCGCCCGGTAGGCGTCGGTGAGATAGCGCAGCACGAGCCCCTCACTGCGTTGCACCTTGTAGTGGGCACAGAACTCGCCAAAGGTCATGGCGCGTTCGTACATGTCGCGTACCACCGACTTGGGTTGCAGGGCGTCGGCGGGGACCCACGGGTGGCTCGGGGCGAAAATATCGAACAGGGCGTTCAGAGTGTCTTCAAGGGGGCGGGGCCACTCGATCTCCTCGACGGCGGCCATCCGGTCCTCGTAGTCGTAGCCGTCCTCTTTCATGTGCGCGATGGCCTCACCGCGGGCGGCGTGCTGTTGGGCGATGAGGACGGTCATCGGATTATCGAGGGTGGCCTCGATAACACTGACGACGTCAAGGGCGTGGCTGGGGGAATCCGGGTCGAGGGTCGCAACGGCCTCGCTGGCGAAGGCCGAAAGTGGTTGGTTGAGAGCAAAGTCGTCCTGCAGCGCCTCGTTCATGGCAAATCGGCGGCCCCCAGGTGTGGGTACCTCGAGGCGATGGACAACCTCGGAGCGCAACAAAGACAGCCCAATCTGGACTGCTCGGCGGTAGAGACGGCGTCGTTCAGCGACGGCCGGGGTGGCGGCCTCGACAAGGTGCTGGACGGCCCGGGCGGTGTCCTCGTCACGCTGCAACAGGTTGAGCAGCATCGCCTCGGTGATTCTCATGCGAGCATGGAGGGTCTCCGGGGTGGATTCGATGAGCTTAGTGAAGGTTTCCTCGGAGTAGTTGACGAATCCTTCCGGTGGCTTGTGACGCTGCACTTTGCGACGTTTCTTGGGGTCGTCACCGGCCTTGGCAAGGGCTTTGTGGTTGGCGATGACGTGCTCGGGTGCCTGCGCGACGACGTAGCCGACGGTGTCGAATCCGGCACGTCCAGCTCTCCCGGCGATCTGGTGAAACTCGCGGGACTTGAGGACGCGGGTGCGTCGGCCGTCAAATTTCGTCAGGGATGTGAACATGACGGTTCGAATTGGCACGTTGATCCCGACGCCGAGGGTGTCGGTGCCGCAGATGACCTTGAGTTTGCCCTGCTGGGCGAGAGTTTCGATGAGGCGGCGGTATTTCGGCAGCATTCCGGCATGGTGGATGCCGATCCCGGCGGTGATGAACTTGCGCACCGTCGATCCGAACCCCTTCGCGAAGCGGAAACCGGCGATCTCAGCGGCGATGGCGTGTCGCTCTTCGGTGCTCACCAACTTCATTGACGTCATGGATTGGGCACGTTCTACGGCCTGTTTCTGGGAGGGGTGGACGATGTAAACCGGGGCTTTCTGATCGGCCACGAGTTCCTCGATGGCTTCGTGGTCGGGTTTCATAGACCACAAGTACTCCAGCGGGACGGGGCGGACGACCCCGGTGATGACGCTGGTGGGGCGCCCGGTGGCGGTCGTCAGGCCGACGGAGAGGTCGGAGACGTCACCGAGAGTGGCGCTCATGATGATCTGTTGGGCCTGGGGAAGCTCGGACAGTGGCACTTGCCAGGCCCAGCCGCGGTCGGGGTCGCCGACGAAGTGGAACTCATCCATGACGACCTGGTCGATGCTGGCGTGATGGCCCTCGCGCAGAGCGATGTTAGCGAGGATCTCGGCGGTGCAGCAGATGATGGGGGCGTCTGCGTTGACCGAGGCATCCCCGGTGATCATGCCGACGTTGGGGGCTCCGAAGATCTCGCACAGGCTGAAGAATTTCTCGCTGACGAGAGCCTTGATGGGGGCGGTGTAGTAGGAGCGCCCGCCGGCTGCGACGCACGCGAAGTGGGCGGCGGTAGCGATGAGGGATTTCCCGGATCCGGTCGGGGTAGTGACAATGACGTGATTCCCCGCCAGGATTTCCAGTATTGCCTCTTCTTGGTGCTCGTACATCGAGATGCCGTCGGCGGCGACGGCGCGCTCGATGTGGTCTAGCGCCATGTTGGCGTCGAGGGGGCGGGCACCGGGAGAGTCCCAGCCCGGTTGACGCTCCCCGCGGTCGGTAGTGACGGGGGCACGACCGTCAACCATGTCGTCAAGGGCTTCGGCCAGTCGCACGGTGTCTCCTTGGGGCGGACGATTCAGAAGGGGCTGTGCCCAATGTAGTGGCGGCCTCCGACGAGTGTGGCGGTCGTGAATACGCACTGTGGGTCCCGAGATAATCTCGGGACCCACAGCATGGTGAACGATGGGTTGCGTCTGAACTGGTGAATCAGTGAGCAGTTGGAGTGCGAGTTTCAGCGCTGATGAACCATGCCTGCTGTTCAAGCTGCTGGATGAGGCCGTGCAGGATGTCAGCGGAGGTGGGATCCTCTTCGTCAACCTGATCGTGGACCTCACGCATAGTGCCGGTCACGGACTCGATTGAAGCGGTGACGACCTTGATGGCGTCGTGGGTCAGCACCTCGCCCTGAGGGGATTCCGGCAGGGTGGTGCTCGCAGCTACGACTGCGGGACGACCGTCTGGGGAGGCGTGAAGGGCGCGCATACGCTCAGCGATCTCGTCAGCGCCCTCACGGGCAATTTCGACGACCTCGTCGAGGTTGAGGTGGAGGTCACGGAAGTTGGGGCCGACGATATTCCAGTGGGCATGTTTGTCGACCAACTCCAAGGCGATGAAGTCAACGAGAACCTTTTGAAGGTTCGCGGCAAGGGTTTCGGAGGCCTTGAAACCGGATTCAGCGTTTTCGAGCTTAGTAGTCGTCTGTCCAGCAGGATTCGGAACATTTACGGTGTTAGCCATGCAACATCTCCTTCGTTCGGGGTGGCCAAGCGCCGACCACCGGCGTACATATAGGGCAACACGGGCCGAACGTGTGTTATTCCATCCCAGACACGAAAAATGTGGGCGGCCGAGTGCTGGTCGCTCTTTGTGTCGGCTAGATGCCCCTCATAGGGCATGATGTGACTTATGAGCGCAGAGGTTGACGATTCGGGCCGCACTGATGATCGACTGGCTTTTCCCGACGAAGTGGTGGCGGGAAAGATCATCGCGGTACTTCCTGACGTTCCCGCAGCTGACCTTATGGCTCCTGTTGAAGCGATGATTCAGGAGAAGGTGCGCGTTTTTGCCCTCCCGGTCGCTGATGCTGAGCGTCGTCGCGCTGTGCTGAGGATTTACCGTCGCCGCGCCGTCATTGGTGTCCATGGCGTGATGACCGTCGAGGACGTTCAGGGGCTTGTTGACGATAAGGTCTCTTTTGCCCTCCCGGTGGCCGCAAACCGTGAGGTTCTTGATGCTCTGCGTCAGGCTGGTATCCCCGCCGCCCCCGACGCTCTGACCCCTAACGAGGTACGGGCTGCCTGGGGCGCTGGTGCTGACGCCGTCCAAGTTGCCCCGGCTGACATGGGCTCGGCTAGCTACGGCGATATCCTCACCCGAATGGCTCCCGGGGCTGCCCTCATTCCGCGCGGTGGCGTTGGCTCCTATGCGTTGCGACGCTGGCTAGCCGCAGGTGCCCTTGCGGTCTGTCTTGACGACGTCCTCGTCGGGGATGCTTGTGAGGACGGTATCGTCTCGGCCCTGCGTGAGCGCTGCCGTTCGGTCTTGCAGGTTGTTGCAGACGCGGACGCCTGATCGCACGGTCAGTGGGTGACGCTTTTAGTGCGAGTCAGGGCCATCCCACTCGTCGAAGAGGGAGTTGCCATCCCCCTCGTCGCTGGAATGGACGTTGCCGCCGCGGCGGCGGGTCAAGGAGCCGAGGAGGACACCGAGCAGCAGAACCCCGATGACTCCCGCGAGGATGAGAATCGGTTTGCGCCCACCGAAGGCGTCCACGACGCTACGTCGCGCTGTTGGAATAGGGCTAGTCGACGTCTTAGGGATCCGGCCGTCCGGGGATTCCTCACTGTCATGAGTGGCGACCGGGGTGCTGGGTGACGACGGGGTGGGCGTCACGCTGGTTGGCGTAGGGGAGGGGGTGAGTGTTGGAGTAGGAGTCGGGCTGGCTGACTTCACCTGCACCGTTACCGCCTGTTGCGAAACTCCATACCGGGAATCGACCAATTTGACCGTGACCATGAGTGGGCCGTTTGGGGCATCCAGCGGCACCCGGAACGTGGCTTGATAATTGCCCTGGGAGTCGGTGGGGGCCGTTAATGCCGTCTGGCCGTCAGTACCGAGCAGAATCGCTACGTGGCTGTCGGTGACCCGACGGTGACTGGGAAGGATCACTGTCCCGTTGACATTGAGTAATGCTCCCGGGGCGGCGATCGTCGGTTTCACGGCTGCGGTGAGGACAGTAGGTTGGGCAGCGATTGAGAAAGTGCCGCTTGCTGAGGCTGCCCCGACCCCTTCGGTGCCGTCGAAGGTGGCGGACAACTCGTGGGCGCCAGCTTGCATAGTGGGAGGCAACCGGAAGGTGCCAGACCACGATCCGTTGTCGTGTGTCACGCCGACGGCAAGGGGCTTTCCATCTACTGCCAGGTTGATGAGGGCCCCTGAAACCGGTTGCTTGGTGTGGGTTCGTAATGTCCCTTTGGCCTGCACGGTGCCCGACCGGTCGAGGGACGCGTTCATCGTCAGGTTGCCAGGAGGCGTGGCTCCCGGAGGCGCAGCATGGGCAGCCGAAACCGACCAAGGCGTGGGGGTAGGACATACCGGCGGGGTGAGGATTGACGTCGAGATGACGAGAACCGACGTCAGGGCCAGAGCCCGACGATACTTCGCGCTCACGCGTCCTCCTTCAGTCGATCGCGAATATGATAGGCGAAGCGACGTGATGGTGTGACGACACGAGCACTGCCCCATCTCCTAGGCTTAGGGTTATGCAGACTCCCATCGACGCTACGTCCACCCCCGCATGGGGCACACTCTCCGGCCTAAAGTCCCGCTTCGCTGACGGGCCACATAAACTGCGCCGTTTGTTCGACGCCGACCCTCACCGCGCTGAGCGCTACACCCTTGACGTCGCGGATTTGCACGTCGATTTATCCAAGAACCTCCTTACCGACGAGATTCGTGACGCTCTTCTCGAACTGGCTGCGCAGATGCGCGTCACCGAGCGTCGTGACGCGATGTATGCCGGTGAGCACATCAACGTCACCGAGGACCGCGCCGTCCTCCATACCGCGCTGCGTCGTTCCCGCACTGACGAGCTGCATGTTGACGGCCAGGACGCCGTTGCCGATGTTCACGAGGTGCTCGACAAGATTTACGCCTTTGCGGATAAGGTGCGTTCGGGTGAGTGGAAGGGAGTCACCGGCAAGCCGATTCGCACTGTCATCAACGTGGGCATTGGCGGCTCTGATCTTGGCCCCGTGATGGCCTATGAGGCCCTCAAGCCCTACGTCAAGGACGGTCTGGAGTGCCGCTTCATCTCCAACATTGACCCGACCGATGCCGCCGTCAAGACTGCTGATCTTGACCCCGAGACGACCCTGGTCATCATTGCCTCTAAGACCTTCACTACTTTGGAGACTCTGACCAACGCTCGGTGCGTGCGTGCGTGGCTGCTTGACGGCCTGGTCGCTGCCGGTGCGATTTCCGACACCGAGCAGGCTCGACGTGACGCCGTCGCCAAGCACTTTGTCGCCGTCTCGACGGCCTTGGACAAGGTTGAGGAGTTCGGTATCGACCCAGTGAATGCCTTTGGGTTCTGGAGCTGGGTGGGCGGCCGCTACTCGGTGGATTCCGCCGTCGGGACTTCGCTTGCCGTCGCGATCGGGCCGAAGGGTTTCGAGGACTTCCTGGCCGGATTTCACGCCGTCGACGAGCACTTCGCCACTGCCGAGCCGGAGCGCAATGTGCCGTTGTTCATGGGTCTACTCAACATCTGGTACACCAATTTCTGGGATGCGCATTCCCATGCGGTGCTTCCATATTCACAGTATTTGCACCGTTTCCCGGCTTATTTGCAGCAGCTGACTATGGAGTCGAATGGCAAGTCGGTGCGCTGGGATGGTTCAGCAGTGACCACCGACACCGGCGAGATTTTCTGGGGTGAGCCAGGCACCAACGGTCAGCACGCCTTCTATCAGCTCATCCACCAAGGCACTCGCGTCATTCCGGCCGATTTCATCGCGGTGGCTAATCCAGTCCATCCGACCAAGGATGGCGGTACCGACGTCCACGAGCTGTTCCTCAGCAACTTCTTCGCCCAGACCGCCGCGTTGGCGTTCGGTAAGACCGCCGACGAGGTGCGTGCCGAGGGCACTGATGAGGCCATTGTGCCCGCTCGGGTCTTTGCTGGAGACCGTCCGACAACGTCAATCATGGCCGACGAACTCTCCCCGAAGGTCCTCGGAGAACTCATCGCTTTGTACGAGCACATCACCTTCGTGCAGGGCGTCGTATGGGGTATCGATTCCTTCGACCAGTGGGGTGTCGAGCTCGGCAAGAAGCTCGCCCTGCAGATTGCCCCGGCGGTCAGCGGTGACGACGAGGCCCTGGCCACCCAGGACCCGTCCACCCAGGGTCTGGTGACGTGGTATCGCGAGCATCGGCGGTGATCACTGCGGGGTGGTGTTTGGCGGCAGGGATACCGTCCATACCTTCAATTTCGGGGGAAGTCTTTCTGATGCTCACTTTGAAAGGCTATCTCCTTCTCATGTGAGGTTTGGTGGCATAATTACTAGTTATGTTGGTGTGTTTTCTGGATCAAAGTTTCTGGATCTCTCTGTAAAGGACTTTAACGCAACAGCCTAGCTTACAGACTAGGGCAAACTGGGTTGTCATAGTTTATGAAAATTACTGCTGGGTTGCTAACTGAAGGGAAGGTCTAGCGCGTGGATGTATTATTGATGTCGAGTGAGTCTTGGATTATCTCGATACTGATTGTCACGGTCGTTATTCTTGTGGTCATTATTGGTCTCTTAGTGGTTAACCTCCGCAAAGGCGATAAGCGGTAGGGATAGCGACAGAGTTTTGGATAGGCGGCGTGGTGCCGTGGTGACCTCTTTGTGCTACCACGTGCCATTGCAGTCGCTGGATGCCGTGAGTGAAACACGGGTTATACAGTGGGAGTGTGAGTTCGTGCCGCCGACACCCAATTCGCACTGCGATCGTGTCGACATGCATTGCTGCCTTTGTTGCACTGTTGGGGCCTTGGACGCTGGCTGCGGCACTGTCATACGGCAAGGTTCACGACGTCGCTGACACTGAACCGCGCGACGTCGCCATTGTCCTCGGTGCCCAAGTCCTGCCCTCGGGTACCCCGTCGGCCTATCTGCGAGGACGCCTCGACGTTGCCGCGGATCTCTACCGCAGCGGCAAGGCCAAGGTCATCCTGGTGTCGGGAGACAACCGAGAGACTCACTACAACGAGCCTAAGGTGATGAAGACGTACCTCGTCAGCAAGGGAGTTCCGGCGGCCAGGATCGTCGAGGACTTCGCTGGTCTCGACACCTACGACACCTGTGTTCGGGCTCGACGGATCTTCGGGGTCGACCGGGCCATCATGGTGACGCAGGACTACCACGAGATTCGTACCGTCGCGACGTGCCGGATGACCGGGCTTGATGCTGTCGGGGTTCCCGATCGCACCCAGCCTCGCGATAACGTGTGGTGGTATGGCTGGGGTCGCGAATTCGGGTCCCGGCTCAAAATGATCTGGGACGTCGCCAGCCGGCGAGAACCGACTTTGGGGCAGACTGATAACGGGGTCCGCGAAGCCCTCAACTCGTAAGGACAGACGATTGGCCCCGGCAACCGCGTTGCCGGGGCCAAGCTATGACCGGTTATTGTTGCAGAATCAGAAGTCGGCGGTAGAAGGGTCACCACCGAGCCTGTTGCCGTGATCCAGGCCATCAATTGCGGCGATCTGCTCGTCAGACAGCTCGAAATCGAACACATCAAAGTTCTCGGCAATTCGTGATGGTGTCACCGACTTGGGGAATACCACGTTGCCGATCTGCAGGTGCCAGCGAATGACCACCTGGGCAGGCGTCTTTCCAGTCGCCTTGGAAATATCGGTGAGGACGGGATTGTCGAGGTCCTTCGACTGGCCCAGCGGGCTCCAGGCCTCCGGGTTAATGCCGCGCTCGGCCAGCTCTGCGCGGAAGGTCGCCTGGTTGAACGAGGGATGCATCTCGATTTGGTCGACGCTCGGAGTGGCCCCCTCGATGGCGTCCAGATGCTCGGTCTTGAAATTCGACACACCAATGGAACGCGTCAGGCCCTCAGACTTGAAGTCCTGCAGGGCGTTCCACGCCTCGATGTACGCATCGCCGTACTTGACCGGGGCTGGCCAATGGATGAGGTAGAGGTCGACGTGGTCGAGGCCCAGCTTGGTCAGACTGGTCTCGATGGCCTTGCGAGCATCGTCGGCATGATGGGAGCTATTCCACAGCTTGGTGGTGACGAAAAGGTCCTTGCGATCCAGGCCGGAGTCGGCGAGTGCACGGCCCACACCCTCCTCGTTGCCGTAGATGGCTGCGGTGTCGATATGGCGGAAACCTGCCTCCAGGGCGGCGCTGACGGCCTTCTCGGCCTCGTTGGCAGGAACCTTCCAAGTGCCGAAGCCGAGCTGGGGGATGGCAACTCCGTCGTTGAGAGTGATAGATGGAACGCTCATAGATCCTCCCTGTCGAAACATCGTTATCGTTAAGGCAAACGTCTTTGCAGCGGTGTTTGTTCCAAAAACGTCACTACGGGGC
Organism: Cutibacterium sp. 37298; assembly: GCF_023838685.1. Taxonomy (NCBI): domain Bacteria; kingdom Bacillati; phylum Actinomycetota; class Actinomycetes; order Propionibacteriales; family Propionibacteriaceae; genus Cutibacterium; species Cutibacterium sp. 37298. Next base: position 130,944 of record NZ_JAJNRJ010000001.1, on the reverse strand, counting down.
CTGTGGCGCCTCCGACTGTGACGAGCTGGCCCTCTCGTGGGATAATGCCGCCATGTCGTCTCTTCCCTCTCAGCTTGCTGCCCGCATCGAGTCCGCCATCGGAGTTGATCCGCAGTTGCGCCCGGCCACTAAGCCACAGTTCGGACATTTCCAATCCAACGTCGCCCTGCGCCTGGCCAAGGAGGAGAAACGTCCACCTCGCGACGTTGCCGCCGACATTGTTGCCAAGCTAGATATCGAGGATCTGTGCGAAACCCCCGAGATCGCCGGGCCCGGATTCATCAACTTGCGCCTGCGCGCCGACGTTCTGGCTCGGGTGGCCTCTGATTTCGTCACCGATCCCAACGCCGGGATCGCCCAGGCTGAGAAACCCGAGCGTGTCGTCATCGACTATTCGGCCCCTAATGTCGCCAAACAGATGCACGTCGGTCACCTACGTTCCACCATCATCGGCGACTGCTTCAACCGTGTCTTGAGCGCTCAAGGGCACACCGTTATCCCGCAGAACCACATCGGTGACTGGGGCACCCAGTTCGGCATGCTCATCGAGTACATCGTCGAGAAGCGGATGGACGTCGAAGATTTCGACCTGTCCGGTGTCGAGCAGCTCTACCAGGATTCCAAGAAGACCTTTGATGCCGATCCTCAGTTTGCTGACCGTGCGCGCCGCCGCGTTGTCAAACTGCAGGGTGGAGACGCCGAGACTCTGCGGATCTGGCGGACTCTCATTGACATCTCCCTGGAGGGATTCAACGCCACCTACTCCCGTCTGTCGGTGCTGCTGACTGACGAGGACGTGGCCGGCGAGTCCAGCTACAACGACGACCTGCCGCGAGTTGTGGACGAGCTCGTGGCTGACGGCCTGGCTGTCGAGGACAACGGCGCACTGTGCGTTTTCGTCGAGGGGCAGGACGCCCCAATGATCGTGCGTAAGAGGGACGGTGGCTTCGGATATGACGCCACCGATCTCGCTGCGATTCGTCGTCGCGTTGGCAAACTCAAGGCCGACCGCATTATTTACGTCACCGACGTGCGCCAGAGCCATCACTTTGAGGTGCTGTTCCAGGTGGCCCGGATGGCCGGGTTCCTGCCTGACGACGTCGAGGCCGAGCACGTTGGCTACGGCATGGTGCTTGGCCCGGATGGCCGTCCCTTCAAGACTCGTGAGGGTGGCACAGTGTCGTTGTCGGATCTGCTCGACGAGGCCGAGACGCACGCGGCCCCGAATATCGCCTTGGCTGCCATTAAATACGCCGACCTGTCCAACGGCTTGCAGAAGGACTATGTTTTTGACGCTGAGCGGATGGTGCAGACCACCGGTGACACTGGCCCGTATCTGCAGTACGCTCACGCCCGCGTCTCACAGATCTTGCGCAAAGCGGCCGCTGAGGCCAACCCGAACGTCGATCCTGAGGCTGACCTGGATGCGATGGATTGGGGTCGCATCAGCGTCCTCGACGAGCCAGCCGAGCAACAGTTGGCCCTGTTGTTGTCGAGGTTCGGAGAGATCGTCGAGGTTGTTGCTACCGACCTAACTCCGCACAAGCTGTGCACTTACCTCTACGAATTGGCTGGCGCTTACTCGGTGTTTTATGAGCAGTGCCCGGTGTTGCGTAGTACCGGCGAGGTTCGCGGATCGCGTCTGGCCTTGTGCGCGGCTACTCGTCGGGTGCTTGGCCGAGGCCTTGACCTGCTGGGTATTGATGCCCCAGATCGGATGTGACCTGTCGAGTCCAGAACGGGAATGATCTACCCGAGCTGCCCCCGGGATCGACGATATCTTGACCATATCGGTGCCGTACACGGTGTGGTGAAAACCCAGAGGTGCTGGGTGGGATTACTTGTTACAGATCCTGGTTGCCGATTTCGTGGCTGAAAAACAATGGCCATGGCCCACAAGAACTGTGAGCCATGGCCATTGTGATTGGCTGATAAACCACCCCAAGGGGTTATCGCCGATGGTGATCAGAATCCCGTTGACGGAAGATCACTTGAGTGGGGTCAGCACAGGGGCAACACCGTGATGGATGTAATGAGTCCCGGAGCCACCCTGCGAATGGCCTCCCGAGCGGCTGGTCGACTCATCAGAGGTCGCCCCACTAGTCGGAGCCGGAGCCGGGGTTGGCTTTGGCTTCGGTGTTGGGGTTGGTTTTGGTGTTGGAGTGGGAGTTGGTTTTGGTGTTGGAGTAGGAGTGGGAGTCGGAGTAGGAGTCGGCTTCGGGCAGGAGCAAGCCTTCTTCACAAGGTCGTCCAGAGCCGGCAGTTCTTTCTCGAGCTGCTCAGCAGTCTTGATAGCTTTGTCGGCGGTGATAACGTCAACAATCTGTCGAGTGATGTTCTTCATGAGCTTGGCGGTGTTGAGCGCAAGAAGCGGCTCCTTGGCCAGCCGATCGATAATGCGAGGTGCGATCTGGACTGCAAGGGACTTGTCTATCCCAGCCCTAACCAAGTGGGTGACGATACGCGCATTTAGGATGGGAGAACTGACGATTGCCGTGGCAACGGCAGCGTCGAAACTCCGGCCGATGATATGTTCGATGGCTGCTTTCTTGAGGTGCACGCCCCTGCTCACCAGGAGAGCTGCCTGGGCAGCGATCTCGGCCTTAATGGCCTCAGTCTTTGCGATCGGCCCGAGAGCGGGATTGAGCGCAGTTGCGGCAATGGCGACAGCCGTAGCCTTTGCCAACTTCTTGTCAACGCCGGCGGCGACAAGGTTTGCGACCACCGCATCCTTGAATGCCGCTGAATGCAGCGCGTTGGGAATGATTGTCGCAGCTAGAGTGGCTTTGATGCCGAGGTCCACTGCAGCGGCAGCACGCTGGATCTTCGCATCAGTGAGCAGACCCACCTGGGCTCCGATGAGAGCCTTTAGCTTGTGGTGGTTGATGAGGAGGACGCCCTCTTTTGCCATTTCTTTGGCAATACGCGGCGCTAGAGCCACCGCGTCGGCGGAACTAAATCCAGCCTTAACCAACGCACCGGCAATCGCGGCACGTAGCTTTGCATCGTTGATGACTGCATCACGGCAGTCCTTGTCGATTATCCCCTTTCCATTCGTGGCGATAGCGGCTTGAGCTACCGAGCGTGGCCTATTGGAGTTAGCTTCTGCCTGGGGGAGGGGGTGATTGCTGCGATTGATCCGACCAGCGCAGTAGCCGTTGCAGCAGCGACAGCAATTCTTGACCGACGCATTGCTTCTCCTCTTATTTGGGAATCTTATATGGCGGCTAGCGCCTCGGCTAGCTGCTAATCACCACGGTACGACCGTGAGGTGACGTTGGCAAGGGGGGTACGTCCCCAGCTCATGCCGTGTAGAGAATTATCGCCGCAGGCGTAGTTAATTCGCTGGGCTTGGATGATTTTACATGCCACCATGATTGATGGAAATTATTGTATGACGTACCCAATTGCTCGTGATTCAATGGATTATTGATAGGCCTCGTAAATAGAGCAGCTAATATGTGTTAGTCGGATAGAGATGGACACGTCGAAGAAGGAATATTATGTCACGGATTTTACTGTGAAGATCGTTGTCGTTGACATACTTGTGGTACTGAGTAAAATGAATTCATCGCCGGTTTGGCTGCGCAGTTTAAGGAGGCTAAGTGCTGCGGAACTGAGCATCCTATGCTTGCGAGGAAGAATATGCCCTGATTTTTAAGAAGGCGTCGGCGCGTACTCGGTGTGCTCTCGAGGTGGCGGCTTACGGATAGGGTGAGCATGTGACGAGTGGATCCGATATGGGGCATAAGGAGTCCGTAAAAGATGCGGATCGGATTGTGGGTCATATATATGAGTATCCGGGGGTCATCGGTCGGTAGTGGAGGAACTGGCTGAGTATGCCGACGTTCCGGTTTTAATGGTTTGACTGACGAGTTTCATCCGACTTGGGTGTGCGCTGATGCTTTGACGATGCGCGAGCACGCCGAGAATCGTATGCACATCATCAAGGTCGTCTTCGTTGCGTCGCTAACCTGGGGGATCTTGAGAGGTAAGCAACCAGAATTTTGACTAGATGGGGTGGGGATCTCTGCTGCGATGTGGTCAACAGATGATGGCCAAGAATCGGCGTTGGCTTTGCAGTCGATGGCTGACAGGGTGGGTCTCTACCGCTGGATGTACTGGGCTGAGTCTCAGGCTATGGAGCTGGTTTGATAGTGAGAACGAGTACCAATAAGATTGGTATCGTCAAGGATGTAGAAGGTTATGAAGGTCAGGAACTCGTTGCGATTTCTGAAGAACCAGCCCGGCTCCCAGGTGGTGCGCCGTCATGGTCGCGTCTACGTCATCAATAAGAAGAACCCGCGGCTGAAGACCACCCGTCAAGGCTGAACAGGTGAAAGTGACGATCGCCCGTCCTCTGTGGGCGGGCGATGCGTAAGTCAGCATGGTTGCGGCGTGATGCATCTGGCATCGACGAGATTCACGTGCATGAGTTTGCCGATAATGCCGCGTTTAGTTGTGAGTACGGAGACCGCCTCGATGAAGAGGATGGCGCCACCGATCGATGCAAAGATTCCGACCGACGTCTTGCCGAGAATGGACAAGATGAAAGCCAGGCCGATAACGAAAGTGTGACCGCGCCCAGCCGGGCGACCGGTCGAATCTACCCAGGCAAGCTGTCGGGAGTTCGTTCCGGGGGAGACGCCAAGGCGTCCCACGAGCGATATCAGTACGTAGCCGACGTTAATTCCTAGCAGGAGTGCGCTGCCTGCGGAGTGAATGGCCTGCTCAATGGCCGATTTTTGGTCGACGTGGTTGAACTCATACCCGAGTGTGGCGCCGCTGAACAAGCCCCATCCTGCCAGCGTAAGCAGGCCTACCCACATGGCATCACCCAGCAAGGCCATGAAACGTTGCCCCTGAGTCACGGGTGCGGGATCGCCGGTGGGGAGTTTTCGCTCCCTGCGAATCTTGTAGATAAGCGTAGGAACAAGAAGAACTAAGAAGATCGCAACCGACATGAAGGTAAGGATGAATTCTTGCTTGGTCATGAGTTCCTTTCATCCGTGGTCATGGCATCCACCATGCTGTGGCGGAAGGTCGTCGCACATCGTTCCGCGGCACGAAAACCGAGTGATACGTGGGGTTGAGTGCGTGACTGGCCAGGACCCCGCAGATATTCGCCTTCCTACTCCGACGAACGATCCCTAGTTCTCACGTGGCCTCAACCAGCGTCCTTCGCCTTCTTGGCGGCTTTGACGACCTCTTCCTCGGTGGCGTCAGGATGCTCTAGACGCCACTGGGCCTGCCAGGCCGCACCGATGATGCCAGCTCGATTCAACAGCTGGGCGGGCACCATCGGCGTCTCGAGCTTGAGGTACTTGAAGAACTTCTTATGGTCCTTAGAGATACCGCCACCGACGACAAAGAGATCGGGGGAAAAGAGCATCTCGACGACCTCGTAGTAACGCTGCAGACGCTTGGTCGCCCAGTCCTTGTAAGACATGTGCTTGCGATCCTTAACCGAGGAGGCAGCGCGCTTCTCGGCGTCGTGACCATCAATCTCGAGGTGCCCAAGCTCGGTGTTCGGCAGCAGGATGCCGTTATTGATGACGGCAGAGCCGATGCCGGTGCCCAGAGTGGTGAGAACGACAACGCCCGGTACTCCCCTCGCAGCGCCGTAGTGGACCTCGCCCACACCTGCGGCGTCGGCGTCGTTAAGAACGGTCACTGGGCGGCCGAGAGCGTCACTAATATATTTCTCGGCGTGCAGGCCGGCCCAACCCTGATCGAGGTTAGCGATGAAGGGAATGACGCCGTGGCGTGCCGGGGCGGGGAAAGAGATGCCAACCGGCCCGTCACCGATGGTGGGGGCGAAATTGTCGACGATCTCACGCAGCACGGTAACGATGTTCTCGGGGGACGACTTCTCCGGGGTGGGAATGCGAAGCCTCGGTTCGGCAAAGTCTCCGACCTCGAGGTCAACCGGGGCTCCCTTGATCCCGGAACCACCAACGTCAATTCCCAGCACCTTATTCATGGTGGACAAGCGTAACGGTAGATGGTTGGTGCGGGGGAGACTCGGGTGACAGTTCCCGGCCACGGGCGGCACGGGCGGATCCATCTGACCGACGGCGAAGGCCTGGGCGTCCATGGCGTCGAGGTGGGGACAGGAGACCGTCACTGGGCCAGACGAGGTATGCACGTCGATATCAGCCAAGCCGAGTTTGCGTTGTATCGGCCCCTGGGACAGTCTTACCGACTGCGACCGAGCATGAGGAACGACGCTGACGGTCCAGGTAAACAACCCCTGCGCGTCACGACGACCTCCTCGTTGAACCCCCAGCCGACGATTCTCTAATCAAACCACCGGAACCACCGCGCTCGTTTCGGAATCCCATGGAGGGGCACTGCGTCTAGTCGGAACCTAGGCCACAGGGCGTCAAGGGCGGCGCGTACCTGCTCATCATCGCCGATCGGCAACAGTACCGTTGATTGTTCGATTTCGGGCAGCTTGATTCCGCCAAGTACCGTCATCTTGATACGTGACATCCCAAGCGGCCGCCACAGCAGCGGCTGCAATAATCATCCAGCCTCGCACGAGTGGAGTCGCCCAGTGGGGACGTTGCTCAACAACCTCTTCGCCGCTCCGCGCTTCGCTGGCCCTCTGTTCGATCACAGCGCCGCGTCCTTGCCTTCGGCCAGTTCCGTCATGCGGTCGCGTAACGCACGAGCCTCCTCGGATGGCAGCCCGTCAATGGAGGCGCCGGTGGCTGTGATGGCGACGACCCCCGCCCATCAAGTGACGAAAACTCCCAGCACGACGGCGAGGACGACCGTGAGGGCGCTCCAGGTCAGACAGACCATGAGCCTTTTGACGGTCACGTAGTTTTTGGAGACCGGATGCCATTACGCCTCCGGTGGGCTAAAAGTTCGTCCACGTTAGTGGGCTCTAACAAGGGACGATGCCGGCCCCAAGACCATACTTGGGGCCGACACGTCAGCGTGCATGCTGTGGCGACTTCATGCACGCTCACCGCGCGCCGCAGCGAATGTTCGACTCGTCGCGGCGCGCGTCACCGACTGCCGGTGGCGTGGGCATTGACCTCATAAGAGGTATTGGTGGCCTCGAAGAAGTTCACAACCTGCAAGGTGTCATTGGCCGTGGCCATCCACTTGGCAGGGTTAACTACGCGGTATTCTGGCTCGAATCCGAGTTCTTCGAGACGACGATCTGCCAGGTATTTGACATAGTCATTAACGTAATCAGCGTTCATTCCGAGGATCCCCCGCGGGAGCATGTCACGGTTATACTGCTCCTCCATCTCGACTCCCTGAACGATCATATCGTGGATCTCGGCCGCGAACTCGTCGGTGGCGATTTCGGGGTTTTCCTCCAGCACCGTCAGAATGAGGTTCATCCCGAATTTCAGATGTAAGGATTCGTCACGGACCACCCAGTCGATGAGGGAACCGAAGTTGCGAAGGAGGTTCCGCTGACGGAACGACAATGCGACCATAAAGCCGGAGTAGAACCAAATCCCCTCGAGGATAATGTTGTAGGCAATCAGGTTGCGCACGAAGTCCTGCTTACCCTCGACGGTGGTGATATCAAGAGTCTGCTCGGTCATCCGCTTGATGAACGCCACCTCGAAAGCTTCCTTGCGAGCCATTGAGGGGACGTGGATGTGGGATCGGTAGGCCTCGTCGCGGTCAATCGGGAAGGTTTCGAGGACATACTCGAAGGCCATACAGTGGTTGGCCTCCTCCCACATCTGCTTGGCCAGGTATAGGTGGCACTCGGCAGCGTTGACATAGGGGTAGACCCCAAAAGCCAGCGCTTTGTTGACGAGCAGCTCATTGGGGTTGAAGTAGCTCATGAGGTGGGTCAAGGCATGGTGCTCGTCTGGGGTCATCCGGGCAAAGTCGGCAAGGTCCTCATCGAGCTGAATCTCGTTGGGAAACCACGTGTTTGCCACAGCCTGGTTGTAGAGGTCGTACGCCCAGGAGTAGGTGACGGGCTTGAGTAGCAGCCCCTCTTGGATTCCAGAACCAAGGATCATCGGTGTTCTCGCTTTCAGCGGGCAGTATGGTCAATCACTGGCAGGACTCGCACTGTTGGCGCTCCTGGGGGTCAACAGGGCAGGAGGCGCCGTCGATAAGGTCGAGGGAGACGACGGGCTCCACGCTCGCATTGAGCGTTTCGGTAACCGGTTTCCTGATCGTCGCGGCACCTGAGGCCCGACGCACCGCAGTGGCGAATCCGCGACGTGGGCCGTTCCGACGCCCGGCGGCCTTGTTAACGGCCACCGTCGACTGCTCGGCGGTGTGGCGAGGCAGCATGTGCAGGTAGTACGTCGTTTTGACACCCATTCGCCAAGCTGCGGTGTAGAGGTCCTCCATGTCACCGACCGACCGCGAGGCCAGGTAGATGTTGCGGCTAATGGCCTGATCCACCCACTTCTGCGCCCGAGCGGCCACGTTGAGGTAGGCCATCGGGTCCAGGGTGAAGGAGGTGCGGTAAAGACGACGCAAGGGCGCCGGAATTGCCTCAATCTCGCTGGGATCACCCTGACGACGCAGCAATTCCTCGCGGATCGTCTCCCACAGGCCCAGATCCTTGAGGTCCGCCACGAGATTGCGATTAACCTCGAGGAACTTCCCGGCCGAGGTGGTTCGGGAGAACATCTGGGAGAACTGCGGATCCAGGCCGGGCGTTGTGCCCGCGATGAGGCCGATCGACGCCGTCGGAGCGATCGCCATCAAGGTGGCATTGCGCATCCCAGTGCGCACCTTGGCGCGCAGCGCGTCCCAGTCCATCCGCGTCGTCCGGTCGACGTCGACAGGGATGCCACGGTCGCGCTCGAGGACGGCCAAAGTGTCCACGGGAACCATCCCGCGTGACCACCCCGACCCTTCGAACATTGGGTACGCCCCACGTTCGGCGGCCAGGTCGGCCGAGGTGTCGATAGCGTGCCAACTGATGAACTCAACGACCCGGTCGACGATCTCGCACGCATCCGGGGAGTCGTAGGGGACTCGAATCTGCTCGAGCATATCCGTCAGACCCATGACGCCTAGACCAATTGCGCGGTTTTCCTCGTTGGAGCGCTGAGCCTGTGGTACTGCAGAGGCGGTGATGTCGACAAGGTTGTCGAGATGACGTACCGCCAGCCGGGTGGTGGCGGCCAACTGGTCCCAATCCAGACGACGCTTGCCACGCGGGCCGGCGAGGTGCGCCGCCAAGTTCACCGAGGCGAGGTTGCACACCGCGGTGTGGTCGCGGTCCTGTGGCAGGCAGATTTCGGTGCATAGGTTTGACGAGTGGATCGTCCCGGTATTGCTGTTCAACGCGCGAGTATTGATGCTATCTTTCCACGTCAGCCATGGGTGCGACGTCGTCTGTAGGCTCACCAAGATGGCTCGGAATTGCTCGCGGGCAGTAGTGCGCCGAAAGCGCTTGATCTTGCCAGCTTCCGCCTGCTCGACATACTGGGCGTAACGCTTGGAGAAGTCCGATCCGGTAAGCTCGGTGAGATCCGGGGTTTCGGCGGGATCGAAGAGGTACCAGTCCTCGTCTTTGGCGACACGCTTCATGAACTCGTCGGAGATCCACACCGCAGTGTCGGCGGTGCGGGTGCGTCGGTACGGGTCACCGGAGTTCTGCCGCAGGTCGAGGAACTGCGGGAAGTCCATGTGCCAGTTCTCCAGGTAGAAGCACAAGGCGCCGAGCTTCTTGCCTCCCCGAGAGACCGCACGCAGTGTGGAGTCAAAGGTGTGTATGAAGGGGATCGGCCCAGTTGATGCAGTGTTATCTGAGCGGATCGGGGATCCCTCGCAGCGAAGATCCGACATCGACAACCCAATGCCGCCGGTGCCCTTGGTGATCCACATGACGTCGCGGATCGTCTGGGCGATGTGCTCCAGATTGTCCTCAGTGCGCATGACGAAGCAGTTAGATAGCTGAGCCGATGGCGTCCCCGCATTGACAAGGGTGGATCCAGCGGCCAGGTGGCGCAGGTTGCTCATGGAGTCGTAAAGGGCCAGCGCCGAGGAAGTGGGATCGTCCTCAGTGAGGCTCAGCCCCATCGCGACGCGCATCCAGAAGTACTGCGGTACCTCCAAAGCCTGCTTATCGGGAGTGCGCAAGAGATAACGGTTGATCATGGTGCGCACGCCCATGAACCCGATGAGGTCGTCACGAGTGGGGTCGAGGGCAGCTGCAAGCGTCTCGAGGTCGAAATCTCGTCCCAGACGCTCGTCAAGGTGACCATCGGCGACAAGCTTGGCGATCGTGCGCGGGAAATAGTTGCGGTGCAGATCCTGCACCCTCTCGGGGTCGACGTCACCTAGATCGTCATGGGTGTCGCCAAAGACCTCTTTGTAGAGCTTCTTGACGGCGATCCGGCTGGCGATAGTGTCAAAGGCCGGATCGTCCTTAGCGTTGCCTAGGGCCACCTGAATGACGGCTTCGTCGAGGGCGTCGGTGGTCATCCCGTCAAAAAGGGTGATCTCCACCTCTGCCTGCAGCAGGGTTGCCCGGGCGACGGCGTCGTCAAGGCCGCGGGCCGAGTCCATGATCGAGGCAGCGACTTCGTTGCCGTCGTAGGGGGCTAAAGACCCGTCACGCTTGCGGACGCGGATGGTCGAAATGGGGTCGGCGCTCATTGCAATTCCTCCGTGCGATGCCGTGGGCACGCGACCGGGCGGAATGCGGCAGGGACAGTGGTCCCCCTGAACGCTGCGATACTTCCCGCGAGATCGCGAACCGGGCCCCGCGGTTGCGGGACCACACCTGGCAGGTCTTCGGGCTCATGAGCTCGTCCTGATCGGACTCCTACTAGCCGTCGCTTCCCATGCCAAAGCACAGTGCGTCATGACGGCGGTCGTTCTCATATACCGCTGCGGGGCAGCTCCGGATTCACACCGGATTCCCTCTTGGCCCGTGCGAACACGGGAACCACGTGCATTCGTCACTATATGAAGGGCGAGCAAGGGGAGTCAACGGAGGATATTCCCGGGCCTCGCCGTCGGCAGTTTGGCTTCGTAGCATCGTGTTCGACCGCCTGAAACGTTGGAGAAATCACCGCGTACCGGGGCGAGTAACTGCCGCTTTGTTAGTCGTGCCCACCCTTCGTCGGCGCATCCAGGTGTGACGCAGTCCGTGTGGTCAGCCCGAAGAGGATCGTAAGGAAGGTGACCGCGGACAGCGCCGTCACATACCCGATGAAGGCGGGGATCGCGTCACCCTGTTTCGCCCACACGTAAATGAGTGGAGCCGTGCCGCCGAACAGGGAATTCGCGAAACCATGGGCCATCCCAACACCCAGCGCCCTGACATCGGTTGGGAAAAGGTCGGACTTCACAACTGCGGAGATCGAGGTATATCCGGTAAGGAAGATATAGCCCATGAGCAGCATGAGGAATGCAGTTACGGGCTTGCGGGCATGCGACAGACAGGTCACGAGAACCCAGGTATAAACGACTCCACCGGCGGCAAAGAAGAGCAACACCGGTTTGCGTCCGATCCGGTCACCGATGAGGCCTCCCAGCGGTTGCCCGAGCATGAGGATGAATAGGGCGATGAGGTTGACCGCGGTTGCCGCCATCGGAGTGCTGCTGAAAGTCGAATGGACGATATTCGGTGCATTGACGGTGTAGACATAGAAGCACAGGGTACCGCCGCTGGCGATGGTAAAAGCCAGGAGGAAGTTACCGAGATGGTTTCCAAAGAGCTCTTTCAGACTTCCTGACGAGCTGTCCTCACTCGACCGCACGGATTTAAGATGTTCGGTACTCAGCGATTCATCCATCGTCTTCTGCATGAAGAAAACGATGAGCGCTGCGACGCCACCGATGAAGAATGGGATGCGCCATCCCCAGGCATGGATCGTGGCCTCACTCATGAGGGAGGACAGCAGGAGTAGGACGGCCTGGGCTGTCACTAAACCACCCACGAGGGTGAAGTACTGGAACGAGGAGAAGAAACCGCGGTGTCCCTTGGTGGAGGCTTCTGACATGTAGGTGGCCGAGGTGCCGTACTCACCTCCTGTGGCGAATCCTTGCACGATACGACAGATGAGCAACAGGATCGGGGCCCCCACTCCGATGGTGCCTCGGGTGGGCAACACGGAGATGACGAGGGAGCCGACGGCCATGATTGTCACTGCCATGGTGAGGGCGGACCGGCGTCCGTGACGGTCGGCCCAGCGACCGAAGAACCACGATCCGAACGGCCTCATGATGAAGGTCGCCCAGAAAATCGCGTAGATGTAGATGCTCTTGTGCGGGTCGTCAGGCGAGAAGAACTGGTCCTCGAAATAGGCTGCGAACGTCGTGTACGTGTACACGTCGAACTACTCGACGAGGTTGCCCATCGACCCCTTGACGGTGTTCCATACTGCGCGGTACACGTCCGATTCGCTGCGTACTGATGCTGACCTGGTGCTCTGTGCGTCTGACATCTCGTCCCCCGGCATTGGCGGGACCGCATCAACTCGTCGGGCGTGGCGATTGCGGTAGGTCCCGACGGACACGGCCAATCGGCGTGGAGTCGTCATCGACATCGCCGATTCGAGCACTATACGTGTGCCTGGGGTCACGTGACGAACTAATTCTCAGCCACGCGCGGCCGACCGTGGTGGTGAAACCGACTGTCACCGCCAGGCGCCGCGGAATCGCGCCGGGTGCCACGGGGCCTCCTCGTTGGGGACGCCAAGTTCGTGGGCGGCGCGCAGTGGCCAGTTGGTGTCACGCAGGGCTGCCCGGCCAACCATGACGGCGTCGGCACACCCCTTGTTGAGTAGATCCTCGGCTAATTCGCCGGTCCAGATCATCCCGACCGTGGCGGTGGGAACATCCGCCTCGGCGCGCACCCGAGCCGCTAAATCGGCCTGGTATCCCGGGGCTACCGGGATGGGGGCTGACGAATTACCACCTGAGGAGGCATCCACAAGGTCGACGCCAGCCAAGGCGAATCGACGCGACAGCTCGATCGAGTCCTCGACTGACCAGCCATCGTCACGCCAGTCAGTGACCGAGAGGCGGGCCAGCAGAGGCATGTCGTCGGGAATAGCCCCACGCACCGCGTCAGCGACCGCCAACGGCAGACGGACTCGTCCGTCATAATCGCTTCCCCAACCGTCAGTGCGGGTATTGGACAGCGGCGAATAAAACTGATGTAGCAAGTAGCCGTGGGCGCTATGAATCTCGACAGCGTCGAATCCGGCTACCACGGCACGCGATGCCGCAGCCCGGAAGTCGTCAATAATCTTCGAGATGCCGTCCTCGTTAAGGGCGGTGACGGGCGACCCGGCGTACTGCTTGCCATCGGCGGGTGCGGCAGTTGGACCGACAGGAATCCAGCCGCCCTTTTCGGGAGGAACCACCCCGCCATGGAAACCCGGCCACCATTTCTCTGTGGAGGCTTTCCGGCCAGCGTGGCCCAACTGGACAGCAATCGTGCCGCCAAGCTCGTGGACAGCGTCAGTGATGGTGCGCCAAGCTGCCACCTGGGCGTCATCCCACAACCCGGTGTCACAAGGGCTGATGCGGCCTTCAGGGCTGACCGCAGTGGCCTCTGCGACGATGAGGCCGAAGCCCCCCACAGCGAAAGATCCATAGTGGATGAGGTGCCAGGTGCCGGGAATTCCGTCTTGAGAATCCACGGCATACTGGCACATCGGCGGCAGCCAGGCGCGGTTGCGAACCGTCAATCCACGAAGGGTGAGGGGTTGGAACAGCAGCGGTGACGTCATGACTCCATAACATCACGTGTTTCAACCCCCGAGCCCTCTGCTGCCGCCGGCCTCAGACGTGATGGTGGTAATTCGGCTTCCACTCGCGAACGGAGGTTACTTTGACGGCCGTCTTGGGATAGGGGTCAGCCTCCAGTAAGTGGTTGAGGACGTCACGGTCAGGCACGGTATAGATGAGCACCGCCCCGCTTCCGTCGGCTAACGGGCCGGCATTGGCGAGCTGGCCACGCTCGCGCATGACGTCAAGGTTCTCCAGATGGGCCGGGCGCGCAGCCATGCGCTCCTCGGAATGGGCGGGATCGTAATGGGTTTCGACAATGAAAACAGCCATGCAGGGCATCCTAATCGCGTCCGAGGACCATGTCGTGGCGGACATGTTGCCCTTGACATGGGTTGCCATCGCGTGCCGCATGGCCAGCAGTCGTGAACCCGATTGCCACACGTGCGAAAGACCTTGTCAGAGTTGTTTTGGGTTGATGATAGCCGCAAATGTGCGCAGCGCTAAGAGGCGCCTGGTTGGTTGGGTGGCCAAGGTTTTCCGGATTCAGGCGACACTGCAACGCCCGGTCGATGCCGGGGCGGAGTCATACGTACCAGACCTGATGAGCTGCCGGGTTTCTCGGTTGGTGAGGGCGTAGCCGGTTTGCGGTTGCGAGGTGGACCTGGCGAAGATCGTGCCCGCCACCTTTCCGTCGGTGGTCAGTAATGGACCGCCTGAGTTGCCCGGTTGCACGGTGCCGCGCAAAGACAGGATCTCGCGGACGACATCGTCGTCACCGTAAATGTTCTCGCCACGAGCCGTTATTGCCCCGCGCACTCGCGCAGCGTTGACTGTGTACGGTCCGTCCAGCGGGAATCCGGCGATGACCGTCGAGTCCCCGGCGTCTACCGATGAGGTCATTGTTAGGGCAGGAGCCTTAAGTTTAGGAACAGCGAGCACGGCAAGGTCGAGGTCGGGGTCGTAGGCGACGACACGCGCTCGCAGGCGGGCGCCTTGGCCTCCAACCTGCACCGTCACTGTGTCAGATCCGGCGACCACATGGGCGTTGGTGACGACGCGGTGCGGTGAGCTGACCCATCCGGTGCCCTCCGAGGCCCGGTCACATTGATGCGACAGTGATCTCACTTTGACGATGGACCTCGCCGCTTGTCGTACTCCAGGGCTATTGGCGGCGGAGTCGTCGGGGGCATCTCCGGGCAGACGAGGGTCCTGACCGGTAAAGACCTTCGGGAAGGTATCGGCCATCTGGCCGATAAGCCGTGCCGCTTCGTGATTGATTTGGGGTGGAATTGCGCGGTTGGTGGTGTTGATGACGGCTGATTCGTCAATAGCCTGAGTCCATTGGGGAGGCAGAAGTGGGGCCAACGCCGTTGCCCCCACCGCCACTACCAAGGCCGTGGCGGTCGCAGACAGCAATGCGCCGCCAATCCGGTCAAGGGCCCCTAACCCTGCTGTCTCAGAGGCGTGGCATATGCGGCGGGCGAGCCCATTACAGAGGCCATGGATGACTTCGACGATGACGAGGACGACGCCAAAGCGTAGTGGTCCGGTAGCAAGCCAGGACGATGAGTTGTTGGTGATCCGGGACACGATATCTCCCGACGCCCACAGCCCTACCCAGACTCCGCCAATCAAGCCGATGAGGCTGGCGATCCCAGAAATTGCTCCTCGGGTCCATCCGCGCAGGGCGCGGAGGATGAGGATCACCGCGAGGGTGATGTCGAGGATGTGCGCCATGGCTCTCCCATCAGGGGTGGGTGGACGGATCAGCAGCGTCTCAATCGTGCCTAGGAGGCGACATTGGGCCAATATCGTCAAGCTACAGCGTATTCGACTTCGCGGGACTCGCGGTTATTGGTAACTTGACGTCATGAGTCATCATGATGGCGAGAACGTGGGGACGAGCGCGGATTCCGGTTATGACGATTTCGTTATCCTGCTTGACGATGACGGCAACCACATTGGAACCGCTCCCCGGGCGACCGTCCACAGTCAACATACCCCTAGGCATCTCGCCTTCTCGTGTCACGTTCTTGACGTAGGCGGTCGGGTACTTGTGACCCGGCGCGCTTTGACGAAGGTGGCGTGGCCAGGGGTGTGGACCAACACCTGTTGTGGGCATCCACGTGTAGGGGAGACGATTATTGACGCCGCCGTGCGTCGTACTCACCAGGAACTCGGACTCGACCTTGATCCGCGTCGGATGCGCGTCGTGCTACCAGATTTCTCCTATCGCGCCACCGACTCCGGGGGCATCGTGGAGGACGAGTTCTGTCCGGTTGTTGTTGCCCGATTGTCCCTGCCAGAGGAGCTCGTCGAACTTAACCCAGACCCTGACGAGGTTGAAGAGGTGGCCTGGGTTGGTTGGCAGGACATGTATGGCTTGGCCCGGTCAATGCCGGCCCTACTGAGTCCCTGGGCCGTTGAACAGATACTGGAGTTTGGGCCCGATCTTCCCGTGGTGCGCTGACCTTCACTACACCGAGGTGAGAACTTCGCCGTGGTCTGGCCAGGCAGCCAGCATCGACGCTGACACGTGGCAGACTACCAATCGTTCACAAGAGTCGATGGCGATGAGGCCACCGGTTGCTGGGGCGTGGCCAGTGAGGCGCGATGAGACCTCGTCGGTGAGGGCTCCCAGAGCTGCGCGGTCGACGGGCTGTCCTGCCAGTCTCATCTGCGCGTCAACCTCATGAGCTACTACCCTTTGGAGGAAGGCCTCACCATCGCCGGTGCAGGAGACTGCCACGACTCCGTTGCGGGCGAAAGTGCCGGCCCCGATGACCGGAGAGTCCCCGATGCGTCCCTGCGACGAGGCGACGATCCCACCGGTTGAGGTGGCTGCAGCTAGGTGTCCGTGACGATCTCGGGCAACCGCCCCGACGGTGCCGTGTTTCGGGGCGTGCTGTCGTCCGGCTAGCACCCGCTCTAACTGATCGCGGCGCGCTTGGGTGACGAAGTACTCCGGTGGCGCGACCTCAAGACCCCAGTCTTGACAGACCTGTTCGGGCGGGTCACACAGCAACACATGGGGTGAATCCGTCAGAACCTTATGCGCTAGTTGAATCGGGTTGCGGGCGTGACGTGAGCAGCACACCGCCCCGGCGTGTCCGTCTCCAGTCATGACGGCGGCGTCGGTTTCGACGGTTCCGTTTGCGGTGAGAACCCCACCTCGCCCGGCGTTGAACAGTGGATCGTCTTCCATCGCTGTAACGGCTGCGATGACGGCGTCACAAGCACTAACGTCGAGGGCTCGCTGCCCGGCTGCAAAGGCCTGACGCAAGGAGCGACGAAACGTCTCGGCTTCCTCTCCAGTACGTGACGGGACGTTGCCGGCCCCACCGTGAATGATGAGGGTAGGGCCGGGTTGATCGACGACGTGACTGGTCATAACAGGATCGTAAGGCTGGTCACGGGTTGATGTCACTAAGGGTTTATCCACTGGTTCTCACCCCGCCTGTGGGAACGACATTGATGTGTTTTGCCCAGCCGGACCGGTTTTCCACCGGTCTCCTGTGGATAACTCGCTAGCTGCGGTCACGATCATGAGGACACCGTGGGTTCCTCAACCGGAGGTTCCGCCCGCGGCAAATACATCGTGAACATGGCGCCACCACTTGGGGCCCGCGACGCCTTGATCCAACCCTGATGGCTAGTGACGGTATGAGCCACAATCGACAGACCGAGGCCGGTTCCGGGGGTGTTGCGGGCGCGATCAGAGCGGTAGAACCGGTCGAAGATATGAGGAAGATCGGCTTCTGTGATGCCAGGTCCTTCGTCACTGACGATGACGGTGTCGCCCTCCATAGTTACCGTCACAGTTCCACCGGCGGGCGAGAACTTCACCGCATTATCGAGCAGGTTGGTGACAGCCCGCTCCAAGGTGGCCTCGTCACCCAGCACCAAATGGGACTCCAGGTGGACGTCGAATTCCAGGTTCGGGCCGCGTCGTCGTCCCCTCTCGACTGCTTTAGACACCGCATCTGACAAGTCGAAATACTCCGGACGCGGGGGAGGAGCGTCCTCGCGCGAGAGCTGGACGAGGTCGCCAATGAGGCTGGAGAACTCACCAAGCTGGGCGGCCACGTCGTCAAGGATCTCCCCGCGTGCTTCCTCCGGGAGCATGTGGCTCTTCTGGTCGGCCATCAGCAACTCGACGTTGGTGCGCATCGAGGTCAGGGGGGTTCGCAGTTCGTGGGAGGCGTCAGCGATGAGCTGCTTCTGACGCTCCCGGGAGTTCGACAACGAGGACAGCATGTTGTTGAACGACACGGCAAGATCGCCTAGCTCATCATGAGAGTGGACCTGGATGGGCGTCAGATCTTCGGTGGTGGTGACGTGATGAACAGCTCGCGAGAGGTCGCGCAAAGGGCTGGTCGCAGAGTTGCCTGCCACATATCCAGCGATGGCGGTGAGCACGATGCCCACGAATCCGGTGCCGACGAGGACGATCCATAGCGACCCTAGGGTGGCCCTGGTCCCGGTGAGGTCCTGGCCTGTGACGAGAGCGTAGTGGACGCCATCTGAGATGAAGGGGACCGCGACGATACGTACCGGAACACCGCGGGAGTCAATGACGGTGTGTGCTTTAACCCCGATCCCGGTGCGGGCAACTGCTAGCTCTTGAGGTCCCGTGGTGACGGTGACCTCAGCTCCAGGGGCCGTGGTGACTTGGCCGTCGGCGCGTACCAGGATGAGGGTGGTGTTGGTGGCGGCCAACGAGCTGGCTTCCAAACCACCGAGGTTTTGAGGATCGGCGGCGACACTTGGCGAGATGGTAGTCGCCATTCGGGTGAGCTGTTCGTCCAGCTCGCTATACAGCGAGATGCGCGTCATGAGCCATGCCGACAAAGAGGTCAGAGCGACCGCGACGACGACAGACGCCGATACCAGGAGGCTGACTCGACGCCCCATGGTCATACGCAGGGGACGCGGGCGCCAATCGAGCAACCTCCGCCACCAATGACGGATCACGGATTCGCTTCCCGCAGCACGTACCCGACACCGCGGACGGTGTGGATGAGACGCGCCTCACCATTGTGCTCGGTTTTGCGGCGCAAATATCCGATATACACCTCAAGGGAGTTCGCAGTGGTCGGGAAGTCGAATCCCCACACCTCATGGAGCAGCCAGGACCGTTCCAGCACCCTCTCCGGATTTTGTAGGAAGACGGTCAGCAAGGCGAACTCGGTACGCGTCAGACTGATGCGACGGTTCCCGCGGGTGACCTCGCGGGTGGCTGGATCAAGGGTGAGGTCAGCGAAGGACAACTGCTCAGGGGCTTCGTCCGGACCCGGTTCGGGGCGGGAACGGCGAGTGAGGGCACGCAGTCGGGCGAGGAGCTCGTCGAGGGCGAACGGCTTGACCATATAGTCGTCGGCACCAGCGTCTAGGCCGTCAACGCGATCGTCGACAGCATCGCGAGCGGTGAGGATGAGGATCGGCACGTCGTTGCCGTTGCTGCGCAACATCCGGGTGGCCTCTAAGCCATCCAGACGAGGCATCATGACATCCATGATGACGGCGTCGGGGTGGCTTCCGGATAGATGGGCGAGAGCCTCTACACCGTCAGCGACGCTATCGACCTCGTAACCGCTGTATTGCAGGGATCGAGCGAGGGACTCGCGCACCGCGCGGTCGTCATCAACGACGAGAATGTGCATGCTCATGGCCTGACGTCCTCCGTCGGGGTCGGTGTGGCGGGTTCGGTGTCCGCACTGGGTGCGGGGATGGCCTCGGTAGGAGCTGTCGCCTCATCGGTGGGCGCGGCTTCATCAGTGGTGTCGGCTTTCGCCTTCCGGGCACGGCGCCGCTCTTGAGCGCGCTGACGGGCTTCCTTCTCGCGTTCTTCCTTGTCATGGGCGGCACGAGTGGCAGCAGCTACCTTGGCTAGACCCTCGAAACGGAGTTTCGGTGGGGGAGGAGTTGATTCAGGGGCGGTCGCGTGCTGGGAACGCACCATGATGCCGTTGACCTCGCGGGTAAACCACCGAACCAGGCCTCGTCCCATCACTTCGGTATGGCCAGTCGATGCATCGATCCGTAGGCAGGTGGCTTCATCAACAGCGACCGCGGCGGGTACCATTCCGCTCTCAACTGCGGAGATGAGCAGGCCGTCGCCAGAGAGGGTGTCGTTGTGGGTGGTGACGGTCAGACTGACGAGCCCGAGGCCCTCGACGAAGGTGACGTCGTCAAATCCTTCAGCTCCGGCATGCTGGCCAACTTGACGACCTCGTAGCTTCCAGCCACCTGCCAGGGCGGTGACACACGGGGTCATTGCGCCGGCGGAGAAGCCGAGCCAGGGAGCACCGCCGCGCACCAGCATCGAGAGCTGCTCGGCGGCCGGTGCAAGACCGTTGATGTAACTGGGGACGGCACCGCCGTCGACGATGATGCCGGCAAGGGCGTCGAGATTGTCGGGGAGCTGGAAGGACTCGTCCTCGGCCCACAGCGGGGTGGCCGGGTCGCCCACCGTCGGGGCGGTACCCGGGCCGTCGAGGTGGATGGTGAGGATGTTCGCGTCAACCCACCGGGAGGTGACGATCCGCGTCAGTTCGGCGGCGTGGTCGGCGGACTCGGAGGGCGGACCGGCCACGACCACCGCAATCGGAGCATCAGCATTGTGATGGCGGGCCTGGGAGACGAACTCGTCATAGACCTCCACCAGTGAGTCGTCGTATCCTCCGCCGACCAAGAACAAGCTCATGGGAACAGCCTATAGTGCCGCAACGATTGGTCTCGGGGGACCAGCGCCATGGCGGGGAACTGGTCAGGCCAGTGAGCGGACCTCGTCAACGATTCCGGGCATTGCGGCCTCGATGGCGTCGAGGGTGTCCTCGAACCCGTCGGCCGAGCCATACCAGGGGTCCGGCAGGGAGGTGCCAGGGGTGCAGTTGGGGTCGTAGTCGCGGATGAGACGGAGGTTGTCGGCGTCGGGGGCCATTCGCTTCATCATCTGGATGTGGCGTGGCTCGGCGGCTATGACGAGGTCGGCGGACATGATCTCGGACCCGTCGATCTGGTGAGCATTGTGGCCCGAGCAGGGGTATCCGTGGGACTTCAGGACGGACCTGGCTCGCGAATCCATCGGGCCGCCGTGTTCCTCATCGCTGACACCGGCGCTGGTGATGCGAGCGTCCAGGCCTTCGTTGGCGAAGACCTTCCTGGCGACGAATTCAGCCATCGGGGAACGACAGATGTTTCCCCAGCACACGAAGATGACGGAGGATGTGTTCTGGTTGCTCACAGGGGTTCCTTCCATGGTCGGTGGGTCCAGTCTGCCTGGTGTGGGGAGGCTCTTGCCGGGGTTCATACTCGCGGCGAACTACACGGAGCTGCCAGGAGATGCCCCGATTCGGCGATGCGAACGTCAACAGCGAGATTTTTGGGCAGCTTTGGATGACGGAGACTTGAATCCCAGACCGATATACTCCCACCTGCAATATCCTCAAACCACGAGATCCTGAGTCACGACCGACCGCGAACGAGGGGTTCAGCTGGCCATGCCCGTTGGGGTCACCTCCCAGGACTGGGCCACGCAACTTGGCTTAGACACCGCGGCACCCTGGCGCACCGGAGCACTCGACGTCACCCGCCAAGCCACTGCCAGTGGCCACTTCGTCAACGCCCGCTGCTACACCTCGGAAACCGAACGACGCAGCGTGCTGGACTCTGGCTCCACCACGACAACCAATACCGCCCGAACCCTTCTGGGCAACGACGCCGAACGCCTCTCGACGCTGCACCGATTGGACGCGTTCACAGCCGTGACCGTTCCTGAACGGTCACGGCTGTGAACTCTCGTGTGCCACAAATGATCCACCAAGTGGACGACCCGTGGGGCGAATCCGTCGCGGACCAAGCCCTGGACGACACGTCAATAGGGGAGAAGAAGACCGGGCTCACGGGCAAGGCGAGCCAGTCTCCTTCTACGGAAGTCCCGGGAGGGTGGGTCAGTTGGTACGCAGCTTCCCATCAGCCGGCCCCCGGTCCAGAGTGGCCTGGAAAGCGAGGTCCAGAGCCTTCACCTCGTCGTCGACCTGCTTGACGGTGGTGGCGGGATTGAACCACACACCGGTTGCGTGGGTGAGTGCCTTGTTGATCGCTTTGTACCCCTCTGCGTTCTTGCCGAGGAGGTACTTGTCACGGTTGATCCGTGTCTGCCAGATCTTCGTGTTGAGGCGGTTCTTGACGTACACGGTCGCCGCGTCGGTGGGCTTGAGGTCGCGGTAGGCCGCGACCTTCGCGTACGTGGACAGCACGTCGGCCTTGCTCTCGGCCAACTGCGCTGCGGTGCTGGTTGGGTTGATCGTGCGGATCAGGGCGCGTGTGATTGAGAAGCCCAGCTCGACGTGAGCAGCCTCCACCTTGTTGACCAGGTTATGGTTGGCCTGCTGGATGGTCTTCACGCTGGTGGTCAGCAGGTCGACACGAGCCGGGATGGTGGACAGATCCACCGGCGGCACCTTGCCGGCAATGATCGACTCGATCGCGGTGCGCAGTTCGAAGGCCGTGTCGAGGAGCTTGCGGATCTCCTCGCCGTAGTTGACCTTCGGAGCCTCGCTTGCGGGAACCTGCGCCTGGGGCATCTTATGCAGCTCGGCGATGCGGGCATTGACCTGCGCGAGCGCCTGCTCGGCGTCGACCTGGGCATGCTGGCGCGCAGCAGACTGGCTCACCGGAGCTGGCGCCGCCACGGCGACCGCGGGCGCCACCGGTGCAAGCACTGCCCCGGTCAAAATCGGGATGATAAGAGCCGAACGCTTCATGGGAATCCTCCTCGAGGGATGTGGAACAGCCATTGGGGCCGATCAGTGACTATCAAAGTCCTTCTCTCGTCAGAACCCCTTACTAACCTCCCCGCCACGATTGTGAACGAAAGTTATTCAATCTGACCGGAAGCTCTACTCATTCCTCGGATTTGTTGTTCGCCACAGGTATGGGCATTGCCGCAGCAACACCGGCAACTGCCTCGCCGGCGGATACGGCAGCGCCGGTTTGCGTTGTCGCTTCACGGTGGACCACTCAGTGACGCTGGGTGACCGACGTACAGCGCCGCGTGGTCATCACAGAGGGGATTAACGTCGAAGGCGTCAAGCTGGCGCTGATCGCCGTTCCCCGCCCGGACCGTGTCGCGGGCACCCCGTCCGCGAAACCTCCCACGGTCACGAACCTGCCGACTGCGGGAGTTGTATCTGCCATGGGGTTATACCTGCTCACTGCCTCAAACGTGCTGACTCTCGTCGGCGGGGTAGCGGCGTCGTGCCTATTCCTCATTCTGGCAGTTTCCCTCGCTGTGGTGGTCGTGCGTTTCAACGCCCTGCTCACTCCCCATGCCCACGCGCTGCAGGTGACGTTGGAGTGGCTGACCGTCCTCGTGGCGCTGATACTGGGTATCACACGCCAGTGGACTCGGATATATCGCGTATATGTCAATGGGAAGACCGAGAGATTCCACCACGCCTTGACCGATTAGCTGAGCTTACGTCCGCTTGCTACACCTCTGAGGCTGAACGGCGGGGTGAGTTCAGGGGGCTGAGCACGCCACTACAACTATCACCGGCCTCACATGGGCTACGGCAACCAGTCACCTTACCCGATTGGTCACCGTCTCAGCTGCGTGGCGGCAGTATGGCCCTAAGACGGCAGTGGCAAGCGTGGAACGTCAAATATGCCTTGGCCGTAGTACCCTGCGAGGATACCTACTGTTCTCCATGGGGGCCGGAGGTGGTGCTGCCAGGTGCATCCCACGACACGAAAAGGACCGGCCCACCCCAAGGGGGAGGGCCGGTCGTAAAAGTGTCTGGGAGACTTATAGGTCGGTGCTGAAGACGCTTGAAGGGTTAGCGCAGGGTGATCGTGACCTTCGCCGTGGCACTGCCTTGGTTGAGGTGCAACCGCGCCACCCGGTCGCCTGGGTGGGAGGTGACGTGGGCGCCGGACGCTTGCACGTCGTACCCGTGGGGCGCTGAGATGGCAGGGACCACCACAGTCGTCTCGTCCGACTCCTCCGCGCTCGACCCGTCGGGCCGCTGGGCGGTCCAGGTCATGGTGAACACGCGTCGGGACCGGTCGTGGTGGTACGCGGATGGGGTGCCCGCGACACGGTCCGGGTGGGGAACGGCGATCAGCGCCAGCTTGGCGCTTTCGACGTTGGTCCCCTGGGGTGGCCGAGCTGGGTCGTCGACGAGGGCTTGCTCGGTGCCCGGGCCGGCTGTGGTGGGATCACCGGCAGTGTAGGCCCACCACTGGACGCCGACCCGGTTGCGAGCTGCCAGGTCCATCTGGGACGTGATCACCGCGGGGGTCGTGATGGCGCCGAACTCGGTGAGCATCAGCCCCGACCCGGTCTGACGTGAATGCTTCTCTGCGTTAGTGAAGACCCGGTTGTCGGGCGCAGTGCATCCGACATAGGAGTGGAGGGTGGCCTGGCTGGTGCAGTAGTCGTGGAAGCTCAATCCCAGGTTGGATCCCGTGAGCCGGACGTTGGTCCCGACACCTATGTTGAAGAACTGCATCGGCTCGTACCAGACAGTGGTGGCCTTGTCGACCGAGCGGATCGCGTCGACAGTCTTCTGCTGGACGGCCGACAGTCGCGCGTCAGCAGCGCGGCAACCGAGCTGCGTGAGGCACCGCGTGTAGCGGTGGCCCGGGAACGGCTCGTTGAACAGGTCGTAGCCCTGCACGCCGGGCACGTTTCGGAAATGCTCGGCCACATGTCGCCAGGCGCTGGCGTAGTGGTCGGCAACACCGATGCCGTCGGAGGCCTTGGCGTTGTCGTAGAAGGAGTCGAAGGAGTATTTGACGGCCTCGTTGAGGAAATAGTTGCCGGGGAAGCCCGTCTTGACGATGTTGGGCATGCCGTGGTCGAGCGCGGCCCAGGCAGGCCACCCCTCCCCCTGATACTTCTCGTTGACCATGTCCTGATGGAAGTCGAGGACACTGGCGATGCCGTGGGCGTTGAGGATCCGCACGGTGCGTTCGACCCGGGCCAGGTAAGCGTCGTCGTAGACGCCCGGCCGAGGCTCGACGCCGGCCCACAGCACCCCCAGCCGGACGCTGGTGAACCCCTGCGCCTCGAGGAAGGCTGCGTCGTCTTCACCGAAACCGACGGCATCGGGGGCGTAGGGGGCGCTCTTGGCGACCTCGTTGATCCCCTGCGTGATGACCACGCGGTGCTGGGCGTCGGTCACCCAACGCCCCTGGGTGGTCCACCGTGAAGCGTCGACGCGAACTGGCGCTGCCGTATCCTCCGGCGAGGCAGTTGCCGGCACTGCTGTGGCAACGCTCATCCCTGTGGCGAACAGGGACAAAGCTACAAATCCGAGGGCAGACTTTCGACGCATGGCAATTCCTTCTTCTAATGTCAACTACCAACAGCCGCCAGGATGAATCGGGCTGGAGATGACTGGCGAGGTACCAGCATATATGAAGAGGGCTCTTCGGTGGGGTGACGAGCGTGATACACGGAGCTATAGCGCGCCAAGTAGCCGCGAAATTAGCATGACCGGCGGGCTCACGAAAGTATAGCGTTCGATCATATCAGATAACTTTCGTTCACAGTTGTGCGGTTATTATTTCCTGCATGGAGCCTTAAGCTGGGGATTGGATTGTGTGGATAGCTTCAGTTGGCCTTAGTATGGCGCCTGTCTGGCTAGAAGGCCAAGGGGCTTGCCGCAGGTCATATCGTGGAACGCCGAGGGCAAGCAGCAGGACACCCTACGGGGAGTTGCGCCCCCGCTGATCCCCACCGCCAAGTCGTATGGAATCTCTCGGGGGTTACCTTAGGGGCGTTGACCTCACTGACCGAGTTAGGAGAATTCTCAATGTGATGTATCGTTTAGGCTACCCCTTGAGATGAAATTTTTGTAGGCTACCCTTTTCGAATTGAATCAATATGATTCACGAAATTCGCCCCGTGTTCCGCTGAGGAGTCACTGATGAAGATCAACGCACGATTCGCCGTCATGGCCGCGAGTGTGGCCGTCCTGATGGCTGCCGCGCCGATTGCGCAGGCTGTTACTTCGCCGGGGGATATCCATCCCTTGGTCCAGGCAGCCCACAGCCCCGACGGTATTCCCGGTAACGGCGTCGGGCCGGAATTCCATACGTCGTCGATGGCGCGTTCCTACAGCGAGAAGCACCTGGGTGTGGCGCCGCGGGGTGTGAACGACTTCTCCTGCAAGGTCAAGCCCGGCGACCGACCGGTCATCCTGATTCCCGGTACTGGCGGCAATGCGTTCGCCACATGGTCCTTCTACGGACCCCATCTGGCCCATGAGGGGTACTGTGTCTACACCTTCACCACCAATGTCCCCGTGGGGATCCTCGACGAGGGCTGGGGCTTCACCGGTGACGTGCGCGCCTCCGCGCAGGCGCTGGGTGCCTTTGTGGATCGGGTCCGGAAAGCGACGGGCTCTGAGAAGGTCGACTTCGTCGGACATTCGCAGGGTGGCGGCATCCTGCCGAACGCCTACATCAAGATGTATGGCGGAGCGTCCAAGGTCGACAAGCTGATCGGACTGGTGGCCGCCAACCACGGCACCACCGCCGTCGGTCTCGACAAGCTTGTCGACGGCCTGCCCGAGGCTGTGAAGGATTTCCTTAGCACGTGGAGCTACGACCACAACATGGAGGCCTACGGCCAGCAGCTCAAGGGATCAGCGTTGATGCAACAGGTTTACCGTGACGGCGACACCGTCCCGGGTATCGCCTACACCGTCATCTCCACCCGGCTCGACACGACGGTCACGCCCTACACGCAAGCCTTTCTCAAGGGCGCCAAGAACATGACCGTGCAGGACGCCTGCCCTCTGGATACCTATGGCCACGGCCGCCTACCCTATGATCCCGTCGCCTACCAGATGGTGCTCAACGCCCTCGATCCGAACCACCCACGAGAGATCTCCTGCACGTGGCGGCCCCGGGTTCTGCCCGTATCCACCACGGATGCTGCATGAACTGTGGCAGGTCAGGGTTCTCCAGCGCCGTGCGGCGTGGCCACCAACCACGACTGTGGTGACAACGAACAGTAGCTCGGTCCCTGCCTTGTGCCGGGCGGCGCTGCCATGTCGTCCATCAGGGTTAGGTCGTGGTGGGCGCGTCGTCTGCGTGGGTGACTACCTGTACGTTCACCTCTAAGTGAACTGACCGGGGATGTTGGTCAATCGTGAGAAGGGCGGCTGGTTCCCGCAGGCCGGGTGGGGCCGGTGGTGGTTGTAGTATTGCAGCCAGTCGCCGAGCTTGCCACGGCGCTCCGCCTCGGAGATGTAGCAGCGGGCGTAGGCCCAGCCGTCGGCCAGGGTGCGGTGGAACCGTTCGATCTTGCTGTTGGTCTGCGGCCGGTACGGGCGGGTGCGCTTGTGCTTGATGCCGAGCTCGTTGCAGGTGTTGCGCCACAGGTGTGAGCGGTAGACGCCGCCGTTGTCGGACAGGACCCGCTCCACGGTGACGCCGCGCTGGTGCTCGCCGCCACGTGGGGATCGGTTGTCGGGTCAGTCGACGGGGCTGACCCGGATGAGGTTGCCGTCGGGGTTGGCGATCACGAAGGTGCGGCCGAACACGTCGTCGTGCGGTTCCTCGGTGACGTGTACGCCCTTCGCGACCCCCTCTCGGTAGGCGTCATCGACCGCCGCGGACGACCGGGGGACCATGAGTCCGATCTCGCTCGTGCGGGGCGTGTCGCGGGTGGTGTCCCCTTTGCCCGGTCCAGATGGCGAACAGCACCCCGGGTGTCACCTCGAAGGCGACGTAGCGCGGGCTGGTGAAGTTGGGCTCGATGTCGAACAAGTCGCTGTAGAAGGCGGTGGACCGTTTGGCGTCGCTGACGTAGGTCAGGAACAGGTTGGGTGCCGACATGGGTGTCTCTCGGGTCAGTGGATCATTTGGCACTAGCCGATCACCAAAACAGGACAACTCATGTCATGTTTTCTGCGAGGATCGGGGCCATGAAGTCCTCGAGGCTGTTGTCGATCCTGCTGCTCCTACAGACCCATGAGCGGATGACGAGCCAAGAATTGACCCGACGATTCGAGATTTCACCGCGCACGATCCTGCGTGACGTCGAAGCATTGCCAGTTGCGGGCGTTCCGATTCACACGGTGGCGCGATCGTGCTGGACGGCCGGGCTCGGCTGGACGTCGCTCGTCTCGATCCGGGAGAGCTTCAGCTGCTCACTGTCGCGGGGCTGGACGCCGACCTTCTTGAGCAGGTCGGGCTGCAGGCAGTCCACGCCAGCGCCCAGGAGAAAATGACGGCCGTCGCCACGCGAGGACAGGTGCTTGGTACCCCGCCCCTGTCCGAGGTACTCCTCATCGACCCATCAGGGTGGTTCACGACCGGAAAGGAACTCGGCCTGCTGACCGCAGCGAGAGAGCGACGTCGCATCCGCCTGTGCTACCGACGGAGCGGAGAAACCAGCGGGCAATGGCTCACCGCGGACCCGTACGGGCTCGTGAACAAGGCTGGCTCCTGGTATCTCGTGGCCGACGTCGATGGGCACCCCCCGCATGTTCAACACCAGCCGTATCGAAGAGCGCGATCCCCTCACGGATGTCGCGGTGCTCCGACCAGACTAAGACCTGCGGTCGGTATGGCACGACCTGGTGACCAGCTTCGAGCCGACCCCCGGCGTCGAGGTGCATGCGCTGCTGCGCTCAACCCGCCTGGACCTGGCCCAACGAATTCTCGGAACCCGCATGGCCAACGTCACCTATACCGAGGATGCGTGGACTCTGATCACTGTCCGCTACCCCGATGTCGAATCGGTGCGACAGCTCCTCTATCTCGGCGACCACATCCGCATTCTGAACCCAGCTGAAGCGGTCGAACAGTTCCACGACCTCGCCGCCCAGATCATGCGAGCTCACTCGACAAACAGCTCAACTAACGTCTCCGGTTAGTACATCTCAGGCGCCTCGTTGGTCGCCTTGCCGCAGGAAGGGACGATCATCCGCGTCGGCACGCACTCGGAGCTCTTGGCGACAGTCCCGGAGTACCGAGAGCTGCTGAGCGCCTACGACGCTGAGCAGGGGGATGTCCGGCGAGTCCGTGGAGAATCCGGGAGAGGAGGTTGATCGCGACCGACGGGAAGGCTGAACGCGACAGCACTTTCGAGATGTCCACCGCCGAGGAGAAGCGCGCAGCAGAGGACCAGCGCATCGCCGAGCTTATGGGGCATGGGTCCGACGGCCGCATGTCCGCCGTCCTCACCCCATCGCCACCGGTGCCATGCTGCTGCTTGTCATGGACTGGCGACTGGGCCTCATCTGCTGGCGTCGCTGTTCTTCGTCTCACCGCTGGTGAAGTGGTTTTCGGCGGAGTCGAGCCGCACATTCCGCAAGGTCCGCAACGCCTCGGCCCAGGTCATCATCCAGCTCTCCGAGACGATGACCGGCATCGAGGCGGTCCAGGCCTACTATCGCGAGCCGCGTAATCAGGAGATCTTCACCTAGCTGGCTGACCGGTGTCGCGGCATCAGTGTCCGGGCGATGCGGCTCTTCGTGATCTTCATGCCGGGCATCACCTTGATCGGCAACATCACCGTCGGCCTCATGCTGCTCACCGGCGGCTACTTCGCCTTGCGCAGATGAACGACGGTCGGTGTCCTGACGACCTTCCTGCTGTACCCTCGTCAGTTCTTCGAGCTACACACCTTCCAGTCGGCATCCTCGTCCCTGTACGCTCCCTCGGAGCGTTTGGTGCAGCGGGCTTTGGGGACGATCCCTGCCGACCGGACCGCCGTCATCATTACCCATCGTCTGTCGACGGTGGAGATTGCCGATTGGGTGCTCGTGCTGGAACACAGCCAGATCCTGGAGAACGGATCCCCGGCCGAGCTGGAGGCCCAGGGAGGACGCTATGTCGGGCTTCACAAGCCTGGTAGGAGTCACCTGCCTGACGGCGACGTACCCGAGGCACACCCTGAATCCCGGAGGCGGGATTGAATACCGTCCTCGCCACCATCACGTGGTGCGGTAATCGCGATTCTAATGGTGGTTGTTGCTGCGACAAGTGGCAGCACTCACGGTCATGACCGGCATTTCCACCACGTCGGCAGACTTCATCTCTTTGCTGCCCCAACTCAGACACACAAGAACCCTGGCCCGGGACCCCCTCAGGCCAGAGTTTTTCAGTATGAGGTTGTGTCGATCCTCGGATCAGACACCAGTTTTCGGCAGGCCGGGTTTGCCGTTGCTGGAGCCTTTGTCAGATCCGGGGGTTCCTAGATTGACGTCGTGGCCCGGGGTGCCAGACTGGCCCGGTTTCGGGGCCGGGATCACAGCGCCACCAGGATGATCGCCGGACGGTACTGACAGCTTGGCGGCGAAGCGCACCGTGGTGCCGGAATCCGGGAAGGTGAAAACGGTGGTGGCCTCACCGCTGACCAGCCCCTTGGCGGTCGGTACTTTGACGGACACGGAGGACCAGCCGTCCTTAACCGGAGTGGTGGCGACGTCGACGGTCTTGTCGTCCTGGACGATCTGGGCCTTCATGATCGTGTTGACTACAGCATCCTTGGAGGTGAAATCCACGGTGTCGGGGGCAACAGCCTTATCGGCAGGTTTACCGAGGGTGAAGGTGGTGTCCCTGGACGTGCCCTCGTGGAGCGAGGTTGTCAGGGAGACAGCGCGTTTGGCGAAGTCTGGCTTAAGGGTCTTGTGGGCCTTGATCCAATCCACCCAAGCGGATAGGCTAATCCTGCCGCTATCGACGGGTTTAGAACCCTTGGCTAGCTCCGTGAAATTGTCTCTACCGGCGATTAGGAAGGAACCGGAACCCACGGAGTAAGTGCCTTTGGGGTCGATCGGCTTGCCGTTCACCCACACGGAGGTGATGCGTTCGCCCTCCTTGCGGGACTCATCGTAGGTGTAGGTGACGTTCGAGGACACGCCGAGCTGCAGGTATGGACGTGACGGAACCTCGCCGTCCCGGCGCGTTGCCACTGCTGCTCAAGCACCTTCTTGAACTGGGCGCCGGTGATTCTGGTGGTCGTCAACGTGTTAGCGAAGGGGAGTACCTGGGCTGCCTGCTTGTAGGTGATGTCCTTGTCGAGCAGAGAGGCGCGGGTTCCACCGGGGTTTTGTAGGCCGATGAAGTTCGGGTCGTCTTTGCCCAAGGTGTCCTTGAACATGTCGGCGACCATATTGGTCATCGTCGATTCACGGTCGCGGACCTCGGCGCCGAACTACTGATCGGATGTGTTCGACGGCGTGGTGATCGGTGCGGTTTCATGCCCAATGACGGTAGTGCCAGCCTTGTCCGACTTGGCCTTGGCGTCGTCGTAGATCGAAGAAATCTTGGCGATCGTTGGGTCGTCAGCCGGGGTTGTGGCCGGGGCAATGAATGAGGCGCCGGTAGAGCACAGTTTCTTCTGCTGTGAATTCCACGCCACGTTCACCTTGGCCAGGTGCTGGCCGTAGGAGCCGGCCTGCAGGAGCGGGGCGCCGGCCTTGTCCTTCCACGAGTACACCTGGTGAGTGTGGCCGTTGAAGACGACGTCAACATCGGTGGACGTGTCAGCGTAGACCGGTGCGAAGTTGCCGCCCTGGCTGGCGGCATCCCCGGAACCGTCGGCAGCGCCTTCGTGGTATTCGGCAACGACGACGTCGGCCAGGCCCTCGCTCTTGAGACGCTTGGCCTCGGCATTCACAGCCTTAACCGGATCACCAATGGTGAGGTTGGAAATGCCGGCGGGGGAGACCAAGGAGGGCAGGTCGTGGGTGACAGCGCCGACGACACCGATGCGCACCCCATCCTTGACGATGATCGTCGATGCTTTGAGGGGAGCCGCCACTTTCGTGGTGCCCTTTTCGTAGACGTTGGCGCCGAGGTAGGGGCTGTTGAGGTGAGGCACGATGCGCTCGGCTAGGTCCTTCCAGCCCTTGTCGAACTCGTGGTTGCCGACGGCATTGGCGTCGACACCAGCGGCGTTGAGCACGTCGATGGTGGGCTCGTCGTTGAGGGAGCCAGACTCGAAGGTCGATCCACCAACGTTGTCGCCAGCGTCGAGCAGCAGGACCTTGTCGGCTCCGTTGGCGTTGCGGGCCTCGACGACAGGGGTGAAGAGGTTGGCTCCGGTAGCGATACGGCCGTGAAAGTCGTTGAAGTTGAAAATGTCGACGTTCTTGTCGCCATTGCACGACGCGACCGGCGCGGACGAGGTGCCACTCGTGCTCGGTGCTGCGAAAGCTGGCTTGGCAACGAAGCTGCTCGCGGCCATGCACAGTACCGATAGGCCGATAATGCGAGCCCTGCGTCGGTGATTCATGGGTTCCCCCTGGATTCGTCCGAATGATGCTGTGTGCCTGAAGGCGTACAAGGCTAGCTTCGCTTATTTTTGGCCGTCCTGGCAATGGGTCTGGCGAATTTCATCGCCAGGAATTCGCTGTGTTGGCACCTTGACCTAAAAGCGGCCAAAGAAAGATGAGGCAAATCTGCTTGCGTTGAGCCACCACCGACGCTGTCCCCGATCAATGTGCACAGGTCGACCATGCCCGGAATACGGCAGACGCCGTGACGAATCCGTCACGGCGTCCAGGTTTCAGATATGCGGAATACCCTCGGCGTGAACCCCCTCGGGTAGTTCACCGTCATATCCCGGCGGCACATAGGCGCAGGAAGGATCAGAGGCGAGATAATCCCCGGTCAAGGCGTAGGCGGTCGAACGAGACCCACCGCAGAAGTGGTTGAAATTGCATGCCCCGCACTTGCCGGAGAACCCATTCGGATTGCGCAACCCCTGGAAAACCGGCGATCCGCGGTAGATCTCGGGGAAGAGCTTTTCCTTGATCGACCCACAGTGGATCGGTAGGAATCCTGACGGGTAGACATCACCAGTGTGGTCGATGAACGCGAACCCAGACCCAGAGTTGATCGCCAGGGGGGTGCGTGGCGGGCGCGGTTCTGCAATGGTTTCACCCAACAGCTCGTTGGTTTCGTGGGTCAGCCACTCGTAGAGTTCGCCGTGGCGAACCGGCCGCTCCTTGCCTTGGCGGACGGCGTTGCGCTGGAAAGCGATGCGTCGATACTGGGGGGCTTCGGTCGTCTTGATGGCAATGCGGGTGGAGTTGTCGTGCAGCCAGTACAGGACGTCCTCGCGCTCCAGGGGTGAGAGCATGTCGAGCTGGGCGCCACGCCCGGTCGGCACCAGCATGAATGTGTAGAACATTATCGCCCCGAGGTCGATGGCGTTCTTAAGCATCTGTGGCGCCTCGTGGATGTTCTTAGCCGTGAACACCGTATTGAGCTGGAACTTCATCCCTAGCTCGCGAAGCATGTGGCAGGCCTCGACGGTGTGGTCGAAAGTGCCAGGGAAACCCCGGAAGGCGTCGTGGGTCGTGGCTGAGCCGCCATCCAAGGACATCGACATCATCGACACCCCAGCTTCCTGCACCGCCCTGACCCTGTCGCGGGTAAATAGCGGGGTCACTGATGGCGAGATCGACACGTGCAGGCCCTTGCTGACGGCGTACTCGATGAGGTCGACGAGGTCAGGGCGCTCGAAACAGTCACCGCCGGTGAGGATGAGCATCGGGTAGGGACGCTCGTAGCTGGTCAGCTGATCGATGAGTTCGTGGCCTTGGGCGTTGGTGAGCTGGCCAGGGGCGGCATGGTGCTGGGCCTCGGCGCGGCAATGCTGGCAGACCAGGGCGCAGGCGCGGGTAACCTCCCAGATGACGATGAAAGGCTTGTTGTTGAGGTCGTGCTTGATCTCGCGGACGAGCGGGCTGTGGCCTGGATGACCTCCCGGATGGCCACCGGGGTGTCCTGTGGGCGCACTGCCGGGCCGGGTCAGGTGGTCAGGGTGCTCAGTGATGGTCACTAATTCTCCTCCTTCGAGGTGATGTGGCGTGCGAGACGGCGTCCAGTAGCAATTGCGGTGCCAACTCCGGCACCGTCGATACCGGCCCCTCCCACATGGAGACCGGTGCCGTTGAGGGTCGCGGCGAGCTGGGCCATGCGCTCCCGGTGGCCAGGAGCTGGTTGCGGCATGGCGCCGCGGTGTCGCTCAATGACGTAGTCGTGGGGGTCAAGAGCCAGTCCGAGACGTCTCAACTCTGCCACGCTCATGGCGACGAGGTCGTCGTCAGATAGATCGTCGATGGGGGTTCCACGCTGCCGACCCATGGCGATCCGAAAGGTGGGTTTGGCGAGGTGCCACGTCGTCGAGAGATTGGTCACCTGACGCACCAGGGCAGACCATGCCGAACCAATGAACCACGTTTGGGCCGTAGCGATCGGGTGGTCAGTAAGGTCAGCCTGCATAACCAGCGTGGCAACGGTAGTGCTTTCACACTGCGACAGCAGCTCGGAAGCTCGCGGGCATGCGGTAGCAAGCAGGGCACCCGCAACCCTGGCGGGGGTGGCAATGATGACGTCATCAACAGCAACCGATCCAACGCCATGCGGACCAGTGACATCGACTACCCATTCGTGGCCGACCTGACGGATTCCCCTGGCACGGGTATTCGTATGAATGGT
This sequence comes from Cutibacterium sp. 37298, assembly GCF_023838685.1. Taxonomy (NCBI): domain Bacteria; kingdom Bacillati; phylum Actinomycetota; class Actinomycetes; order Propionibacteriales; family Propionibacteriaceae; genus Cutibacterium; species Cutibacterium sp. 37298. Next base: position 96,762 of record NZ_JAJNRJ010000001.1, on the reverse strand, counting down.
GAGCTCCCTAGCCAATGCTTCCGGCAACATCATCAGGCCGTGTTTCCAGGTGGCGGTGGCGGGGGTGCGCGGACCGGATCGCTGTGAATGATGGCGGAGCTGCGACCACCGTCCGGCAGCATTGCGTTTGAGAGTTCCGGCGACGATGGAGTCGCCGTTCCTGACCGTCTGCTCCAAAGCGGGGGCGGCAACTGCTAGCGAGAACGTGTTGAGGTCGGCGGCGTGAATACCCCCCAGTAGCGGGTCGACGACGGCGCGGCTCACCTCGTCACCAAATCTTTCGGCGATGAATTGGCCGACGCTGACGTCGTCAAGGTGCGGGCGAGCGTTGAAAGGTTCGAGCCCGGCCCGTAACAGTCCGGCAGGGGAGAGGATGCGCGAGGCAATAGTGGGGAGGAACTTCGTGGGCCCTACTGGTGTTACGCCGGACGGCATCTCGACGACTCCACGCCGGCTCGACAATAAGACGCGCCCAGGAACGGGATGACGCATGGAGTCCGTTAGTCCCAGCTCCGCAACGAGTGCGGCGACGCCCGGGGCGCGAAGAGGCACGGCTTCAGGTCCCATGTCGACCACATCAGAACCAAGACGACGGGACCTGACCTGGCCGCCAACGCCCTGCCCCGCTTCGAGGACGACGGGACGACAGCCGTGGCTGTGTAGGTGGTGTGCGGCTGCCAGGCCCGTCATTCCGGCACCGATGACTGCCACTGTTTTGCTCACCGTTTGAGGGTACGCACGTTCTGGCACCAATCGAAGTCCGGGGTAGGAACCAGGAACAACCTACGCAACGGTAACCTCATCTTTGGTGTCTCTTTACGGAACGGTAGGTTTCGCTTGGAAACGGGACTTGTTGGCGTTCAGAATTGAGTTACGGAACACTTAACCAGGAGGAAGATGTGACCGAGACCATTTGTGCCGACGAAGGCGGCACGGATCCGTTCGTCCTTCCGGCGCGGCAACACCCCGTTAATCGTCCTGATCCTGCAATGGTGCGGATCCTCGACGAGCAGGGACGCCTCACCACACACCCCGACTTTCCTGTTGGCCTGGTCGACGACGACCTCGTCAAGGCTCTCGAGATGATGGTCATGACGCGACGCTTCGACGTCGAGGCTACCGCCCTGCAGCGCCACGGCGAATTGGGTTTGTGGCCGCCGCTATTGGGACAGGAGGCCACCCAGGCTGGCGCTTGGTTGGCACTGAGAGAGGGAGACCAGGTGTTTCCCACCTACCGCGAGCAGGGCCTGGCCCACGCCATGGGCGTCAGTCTGGCTGACATCCTTGGAGCTTGGGACGGGACCTCTCACTGCGGCTGGGATACCGTCGCGACCCACTTCAGCGCATATCCAGTGATGATCGGGTCGGGAACCCTGCATGCCGTCGGCTATGCCATGGGTGTCCAGCGTGACGTCGAGGCTGGAGGTGATCCGGCTGCCGTGCTGGATTTCCACGGTGACGGCGCGATGAGCGAGGGGGACACGAACGAGGCTTATGTTTTTGCGGCTTCGATGAACGCCCCCGTGGTATTCGTATGCGTCAATAACCAGTGGGCGATTTCAGAGCCGACCACGGTGCAGTCGCCCACGTCTCTTTTCCGCCGCGCTACCGGGTTCGGCATCCCTGCCGTGCAAGTCGACGGCAACGACGTCATCGCCATGATGGCCGTGCTGCGATCGGCCCTCGAATATGCCCGTAGCGGAAAGGGGCCGGTGTTCGTCGAGGCGTGGACCTACCGGATGGGTGCTCACACCACCACCGACGACCCCACCCGCTACCGCACCGCAGAAGAGGAGTCGACGTGGGGTAAGACCGACCCCATCGTCCGGCTGCGCACGTATTTGCAGAACCGCGGGATTATCAACCAAGTGTGGCTTGACGGCCTCGCTGAGCGTGAGGACGCTTTCGGTGCTGAGGTTCGCGCTGCTGTTCACGAGAATGCCACGCCTGTGATGGCTGACCTTATGGCGGACGTGTACGCCGAGCCGACCCCCGACGTCCTGGCTGACGCCGAGGAAATCGCGTCGTGGGAGGAGGATAAGTGATGAGCGGGGAAGTATTGCACAGTGCGCGTCCGCAGGGGGAGACCACCCTTGCCAAGGCCCTTAACGCTGGCTTATCTGATGCTCTGGCAGCCGACGATCGTGTTGTCCTCATGGGGGAGGACGTCGGGACCCTCGGTGGTGTCTTCCGCATCACGGACGGCCTCAAAGCCCAGTTTGGTGGCCGTCGAGTCATCGATACGCCGTTGGCAGAGTCAGGCATCGTCGGAACAGCGATTGGTATGGCCATGCGCGGGTACCGCCCGTGTGTGGAAATCCAGTTTGACGGTTTCAGTGCCCCAGCCTTTGACCAGATCGTTTCCCAGCTGGCCCGATACCGGGCTCGCGTCGGTGGCCGGTGGTCCTTGTCGGTGACGATCCGTATCCCCTTCGGGGGTGGTGTCGGCTCGCCAGAACACCACTCCGAGTCGCCGGAAGGCTTCTATGCGAATACGCCTGGTCTCAAGGTGGTTACCTGCTCCAACCCTGACGACGCCTACTGGATGCTGCGTCAGTCCATTGACAGCCCCGACCCGGTGATCTTCTTTGAGCCGAAACGTCGGTACTACACCCGTGGCCACGTTGCGCAGACACCGACGCTGGGGTTGCACCAGGCCCGAATCGCGCGCTCCGGCGAGGAGGCCACCCTGATCTGCTACGGTCCGATGGTCGATACCTGCGTGGAGGCGGCGAAGGAGGCGTCCCAGGAGGGGCGAAAACTCGAGGTTATTGACTTGCGTAGCCTCTCCCCGCTCGACATGGCGACTGTCTACGAATCGGTGCGCCGTACGACAAGGGCCATCGTCGTCCAGGAGGCGCCACGCACCCAGGGTGTCGGCGCGGAGATCGCGGCTCGGCTGGGTGAGGAGCTTTATTACGTTATGGAGGCCCCGGTACTGCGAGTCACCGGCTGGTCGACCCCCTACCCGCCGGCCAAGGCCGAGGGGGAACACATCCCGGACGTCGACCGCATTCTCGACGCCGTAGACCGCTCCCTGGCCTTCTGATTCTGAGAGGCATTCACGTGAAGAACTACTGCATGCCCGACCCGGGCGAAGGGCTCACCGAGGGAGAGGTCGTCTCCTGGCGGGTGTCTCCCGGTGACACCGTCAAGATCAACGACGTGCTGTGCGAGGTCGAGACGGCCAAGTCGATCGTCGAACTCCCCAGCCCTTTCGCCGGGACCGTGGCGAAGCTGTGTGCCGAGCCCGGCGAGACGGTGGCTGTGGGAGAGCCACTGGTGACCATTGACGACGGTTCCGACGACCAACCCGAGGAGGAGCCGGAGTTCCTCGTCGGTCACCTGACCGCGGAGTCCGGACGTCGACGCCGTCGTCGCAGGGGAGCTGCGGTGTCGGCTGAAAGGGCACCCGAGAAGGCCCCCCAGACGCCGACCCTCAAGACCGGTCCAGAGACTGATGTCGAGCCCGTTCCCGAACCTGTGCAGCCGACACAGCCCAGGCGCCAGGATCCGCCGCGCATGGACCGCGCCGGGCATGTCCTCGCCAAGCCCCCGGCCCGACGTCTGGCTGCCGACCTCGGCATCGACCTCTCGACGGTGACGGGCACCGGCCCGCAGGGGGCGGTGACGAGGAGCGACGTCAAGGCGGCAGCGGAGGCCGGTCGTCAAGCCGCGCCTGAACCACCTGTCGTCGGTGCCTCTGCTGGCGACGCTGAGTTCGCGACCCTGTCGGTGATGTCTCGTCGTCTCCTTGGCGGTGCCCCGACCGAGCCTGACGGCCACACTCGCAGGGTCCCGGTGCGCGGCGTCCGCAAAGTGACTGCCAAGGCGATGAAGGATTCCCTGGACACCAAGGCCCTCGTGACGGCCTTCCTCACCTGCGACGTCACCCCGACGATGGACCTCGTCGCCCGGCTGCGTGCCGACCGCAGGTTCAAGGGACTGCGCGTCTCCCCGCTGACCATCTGGTGCAAGGCGGTGTGCCTGGCGATGGGACGCACCCCGGTCGTCAACGCCCGCTGGGACGACGCCGCCGACCAGATCGTCTTCCGCGACCAGATCAACCTCGGCATCGCCGCGGCCACCCCGCGCGGCCTCATGGTGCCCGTGGTGCGCAACGCCCAGGACATGACGATGCTCGAGCTGGCCGAGGAGATCACCCGCATCGTCGCCATCGCCAAGGAGGGAAAGCTCCAGCCCACCGACTACACCGACGGCACCTTCTCGATCACCAATGTTGGGGTGTTTGGCCTTGACGCAGGGACTCCGGTCGTCAACCGCACCGAATCGGCGATCCTCGTTCTCGGGACGATCGCTCGACGTCCGTGGGTCGTCGGGACCGGTGACGATGAGGAGGTCGTGCCCAGGTGGGTGACGACGATGAGCCTCGGCTTCGACCATCGCCTCATTGACGGCGAGGAGGGCTCGACCTTCCTCCATGACGTTGCGGAGATTCTCTCGGACCCGGCCTCGGCAATGCTGTACTGATCGACCTTGGCCGCTGGTCGAGGATGTCAGTGCGGTGTTTTCACCGCGGACGAGGTTGTTTTAGCGTGTGATCGTCACGCGCCATGGCGCTACTGCTGTGCCCTCGTGTCTTCACTGGTACGACAGGTCGCAGCGGGTTAACTGGCCACAGGGGTGGATACGTGATAGTATGACCGCTGCCTTGAAGGTATGGATTATGGCTATGTAGCCGCGTGGCATCTTTAGTTGAGAAAATGGTGATGGAGATGAGATCTCGCAAGGAGCTGGTTTCTACTATCGTATTAGGTGTTATGACGGTGAGCGCTGGGATGACGATGATCGCCGGGCAGGCTAACGCAAGCCATTGTTCTTTGTTTGCAAATAAGCCTGTCCAGCATGGCACGACGATGTCCGGGACTGGTGGGCGTCAGAGCTGCGCCGACACCGTAGGATCCGTGGCAGTCGCTGAGTATCACCAGATCTCGCATTGGCCGGATAGTCGTATGGCATCCGCACGCAGGACTAATGTAAAGAATGCATCCCTGACCGTTACTGGTCATGGTAAGCACGGCTGGGATGTCTATACCAGGGTTGATAGCTCGACTGGAGCCCAGACGAAATCGGGTTACACTCGGGTCGGATGAATGATCGAACTCGAGCACATATCGCACCGGTATCGTCGTCGGCGTAGCCTCGTCGATATTTCCTGTGAGTTTGACTCTGGGTTGTGGGGGTTGCTCGGCCCGAATGGGGCTGGAAAGTCGACACTTCTCAGTATTCTCGCAACACTACGGGAACCGGAGTCCGGTCATTTTCGGGTGAATGGTGTCGATGTCAGCGATGACGTCAATACCATTCGTAGTATGGTCGGATTCTTGCCCCAGCGGTTTTCCCTCCCGTTGCATTTTCGCATCCGGAGGGCCGTGGAATATGCGGCATGGGCGCGAGGAGTTGAACCGAGGGAGTGCTGTGTACGGGCAGGTGCGGCCCTTGATCGTGTGGGGCTTGTCGACCGCGCCGATGATCGCGTCCAGTCTCTTTCGGGTGGAATGCGCCAGCGGCTTGGAATCGCGTGTGCAATTGTCGGAGATCCGGCTGTGCTGCTGCTCGATGAGCCGACAGTCGGCCTCGACCCGGCATCCAGGATCGGGGTGCGATCCCTCCTCGGTGAACTTGCCGAGGATCGGACGGTCATCGTTTCGACGCACCTGCTTGAGGACCTCCAGGAATTCGTGTCGCAGCTTGCCGTCCTTTCCGAGGGAGAGTTGATCTTCGAGGGCTCGTACTCTGACCTGGAATCTGTTGGTCAAAAGCATCCAGTCCGTAACGCCAACGATGCTGAGGCTGGGTACCTCACCCTCCTCGGGGAGGCAGCCTGATGTCCGTGTCGCCCCGGGATATAGGCCCGTTGCGTGGTCTCCACCGCGTGGCATTCCCCTTCCCATCATGGTATGCGATTCTCGTAACGGCCAGCGGTGCCGTCTGCAGTCTCATTGCGCTGCGAGGATCATGGTCCTGGGGAGTGTGGCAGGTGCAGGACGTCACCGTCACCATCCGGGAGTCCAGTATGTTGTGGGCCATCGTGGCCGGCCTCATCGGGGCAGGATCGGCGGCCCGCATGGCACCGTCGGACATGATTGTCGGGGTTGCTCCGGCAAGGTCCATTCTCAGCATCCACTGGCACTGGTTCTGGCGTCAGGCGGCGGCCCTGCTCATCGGGACCGTTGTCGTTGCGGCGCCCCTGGTCGTCAAGGCCTGGATCAACGCATCCCCGACTGCCCCCGAGGTCGCAGACCTTATCGTCGTTCTGCTGTCCTTCCCGGCTCTGGTGGCCGTTGCTCACCTGGTAGCCGCGATGGTGTCCCACCCCATCGTGTGGGTGGTGGCGCCGGTTGTGTGCATCGCTGTGGTCGGAATACCGGTCCTTGTCAACGAGAATCTCTTTGCCAACACCGGGTATGGCTCGGTGGCCTTCGCGTGGTCCATGGACATGGCAGAGCCGAGTGGCAACCACACCGCCACGGCCTCGGCCGTGACCATGCGCACCATCTTCTTTTGCATCGTCTCCGTCTCGTGCATCCTGGCTGCCAGCCGTTGGTCCACGGTTCGCTCCGGCGGTTTTACGTGGCGTCGGGTGGTGCCATGTGTGGCCCTGGTCGCCCCACCGCTCATCATCGCTGCCCTGGGGGTCGTCATGCCAGTGCCGTTGTTCCGCGATGCGCCACTGGCCTTCGGGTGTTCGTCACACGAAGACGTACGGGTGTGCGTCATGCCGGCACATCGCAGTCTCGCCTTGTCCTACGCGCAACCCGCTCAGCGCGTCGTGTCCGTCATGCCGCCTACGGCGGTACCTCACGACGTCCTACTTGCTGAGCCTGGATACCACGCACGCAGCAAGCAGTTCGTCATGGATCTCGGACATGCGACCGTATATGATTCTGCGCAACAATTATCGGATATGACGGCTCAGGGTCTGGCTCAGTCTTTTTCCGGTCAAGACGCATGTACTTTCTCTACAGAGATGACACCCCAGCAGATCGAGGCCTTCGACGGCGTTAATTCCGTGGAACGCACCATTCTTCGGCTGGCTGGATTCCAGTATGATGATGCGCCAAGTTCGGAACGAAATGACCTTGACGGCATGGATGTCACCGCATTTCGCCAGTGGTACACGCACCATCGTCAGGCGATCGAGGGGTGCTCGTTGACCTCCAGCGATCTGCACCGATGATGAGCATCGTGACTTTCTTGAAAGGGCGCCATGCCGTAGCCCTTGTTGCCGTGCCGGTTGCGGCCGTTGTCGTGGCCTTTTTCCTGTGGAAGACGCGTCTGTCGGTGGCATCGGGGGACGTGTGGGATCGCCCTGTGACAGGTCTCGAGCTGACCAGTCTGGTCGGTTGCGCCACCATCATGTGGTGCGTCTCGTCGGGCATGGGGTGGGTCGAGAGAGCTTCGATTCGCTCCCTGGAAATTGGGTATGGGTCAATGGGGCTGTGGATATGCCTGTGCGCCGCTGCCCTTCCACTGCTCACGGGGTGGATACTGCGGTCGCTTCCCGTCGAATTAATACCCGATGGTGATTCCGTGTTAGTACCGGAAATGCCCGCGCGGTTTCAGCTGCCGTGGTCTCCATTCATCGGGTTCTCGGTCACCTGTCTGCTGTGCACCGGTGTCGCATTGTTTGCCACGGGGGTGCTGTCGCGCAAAAGTGGGCCATTGTGCGGCCCCCTTGCCTACCTGATCATGGTCGTCGCGCAGTCAAACACCTTCCTGCGATTTCTCCCCGGCGGCTATCTAGGACAAACAGCTGCCGTCGAGGGAAGTGTGCGGGGGGTGTCTGTTGTGGCTGTGGTGTGTGCTGCCGTCTGTGCCCTCCTCGGGGTTGTCGGGTATGCACGAGGGCTGGGCGGAGTGAAATCCCTACGTCCCTGACCCGTATATTGATTTCGGCCACTGGCGTGCCGAAGGGCCCAAGGTGCGCGACGATTGATCCTGGCGACGGTATCGACGATGGGACCTGGAGTGGACGAGCTCGACGAAAATGGCGTCCGCCGACTGCTGGCTTACGTTGCCGCAGCCGGTATCGCCGGTGGTCAGCCGGTGCACGAGGTGGAGGCCGACACCCGCAGCGTCGGTCGGTACCTGGGATGCCCCGACGTCCAGGTACAGGGTTGGCCCACCGGGGTCGTGGTGAGCCTGGGAGGTGGCACCCCCGCAACCTTCGAATCGGTGGAAGGAACCATCCGTCTGGACCAGAGCGCCACCACAGCTCGTATCCGTCAGCAGCTCCTCGACGGCACCATCGGCCCGGTCGAGGCCCTCGAGCAACTGCGGGACTTGCGTTCCATCCCGCCACGTTACCCGCGCCTGGGTCTGCATGGTGGCATGGTGTGCGTCGCCTCGGGCATCGCCCTGGTACTGCAGCCGTTGTGGCCCAGCGTGCTGTTCTCCGTGCTGGCCGGTCAGGTCACCGCCGGATTCATATGGTTGTCCGGCAAGAGGAAGGCCCTGGCCGTCCTCACCCCGTTCCTGGCCGCGTTTGTCGTCGCACTGTGTGCCTTCTGGGTCGCGCGACTCGGACTCATCGAGGGGCCGCTGCGAAGCCTGCTGCCGCCCATCGCGGTGCTGCTTCCCGGTGCCCTCATCGTTACCGGGGTGGCTGAACTGGCGGCAGGGGCGATGATGGCGGGCGCGTCGCGTCTGGGGTTCGGGACCGCCCAGTTGGCCATGTTCACAGCGGGTGTTCTCGGTGCGGCGTGGCTGACAAAGGTCCCCGTCGACCAGCTCAACAACCAGATCATTCCCTGGCGAGGGTTGTGGGTGCCATTCCTCGGCGTCCTGCTCCTGACCGCCGGGATGAGTCTCATGGAGTCGATACCCAGATACCTCGTCCCGTGGGTGGCCCTCATGTTGGCCACCACCCTGACCTTCCAGATCATCGGCCAGACGGTTGCCGGGGCCACCTGGGGCGGCGGCCTGCTGGGAGCGACCGTGGCGAGTTTCGGATCATCGGTGATCGAGATGCATCGCCCGCGACTACCGCGTCTGGTGCTCTTCCTGCCGAGCTTCTGGTTGTTGGTCCCGGGATCCCTGGGCCTGGTGTCCCTGACCCAACTGGGCGCGGGCACCCCCGTGGCTGGCGCGACGGCGTTGGAGTCCACGGGAATCATTGGCTCGATCGCGCTGGGTCTGCTCATCGGCACGACGGCTGCGCGGGCTGTCGGACTGCTTCGTCGCAGCCGCACACGTCGGCCCGGGGCACGCCGTCGGCAAACCTTCTGACGCCTCCCGGGCCGAACACAGATCCTGGCCTCAGCCGCGCGGGCGGCGGGTCGGGAACTGCTTGCGGGCGTAACGAGCGACGCTCCAGGTGGTGAACCCGTCGGTGGTGGCTCCGACTCCACCACCTAACACGGGCACGCGCTTGGAGACGAAGACCGGCAGTTTCTTGCCCGCAACCTGGCCCATGAGGACGTTGACGAGGTTACGGGCGACAACCTTCTCCAGATCGGCGTCCCCCACCGGGGCGGTGGCGATGCCCATCGGGGTCGTCGGAAGCTTCTCCTCGTGAATGAGGCTGTCGACCTCACGCTGACCCATGAGGGTGGCGAGGATGGCGGTCCGGACGCGCTGGTCGTCAAGGTCGTAGCCGCGCAGGTGGGCGATGGCAGCCACCATGCGGGCCTGGACGATCGCGACGCCCGAGATATTGGCGGGGATGGTCACGGCCAAGGTGACGACGCCACCGAGGTTGGAGACGAATCCCTGTGCACCGGCCATGGCGATGTGCTGGTTGACGAGGGAGCTGATGGCCTGTTCGACGTCACCGTCGTGCTTGGTGAGGGTCTTGCCAGCGGCCTGACGCGCTCCTGGCAGCGACGAGGCACCGTCGATGGCGAATCCCAGGATGCTGCGCAGCATCGAGACGGCCGCGCCGGGTGCCATGTCGGGTGCCTGAGCCAGCAGGGCCTTGCCGATGTTGCTTCCGATTCCCACGAGGGTCTCCTCTCGATCAACTCACTTCAAGGGTAGCCGTGGGGGCAGGGCGAGTCCTGTGGTGTTCGCGTTGAGGTGGTGACGGGCAATGCCCGTGGTGATCGCGCCTGCACGAGGCCGCGATTCCTCCGAACGTGGTGTGCCCTCCGGCGTCACCAGTAGGACCGCCTGTCTGGCCTGTGAGTGTATCTCCTTGCCAGGACGTGAATGACTCCTATTTATTAACGAGGATAACTAATGAGTTAGGGTTGCCTTACGAATTGTGACGAGGTGACCGTGGCCCGACAAGGTGACATCCACCCGCTCCCGATGGCCCGCGCCATGGCTGGAAGCGCGCTGACCGCCACCCATCGGCCCCGCACTCGGGGGTTCCACGGCGCTGTGGACCCACGCACCCTGTTCCTCTATGTCATCGTCTTCCTGCTGGGGCTGGCCGGTGGCTGGTTGGGCATCAAGGTGGGTCGCAAGCACTTCCAGCGGGCAGGACTGACGAAGTGAGCAAGACCTCCACGTCCCCGCAGGTGTGCCCCGGCGCTGCCGCACCGGAAGATATTCGCGACTACCAGACCAAGCACCGTGCCGGTGGCAAGGCCCTGTCGTCGATCATGAAACCTATCCGCGAGTACGTCCTGATCGCGCGGATCCTCGTCATTGCGTCCTGCATCGTCGCCCTTGCCCCGTACGTCGCCCTGACGAGACTCGGCGCGATCCTGCTAGGTGACCACGTCGACCACGAGGCGCTCACCCGCACCGCCAATGTGCTGTGGATGGCCTTCTGCCTCCAGGCCCTGCTCTACGTGTTGGCCCTCGTCATCACTCACATCGCCGACATCAAGCTGCGCAACATACTCCAGGACCGCATCATCGACCGCATCTCGAAGGCCCCACTGGCCTGGTTCAGCTCGTCGTCAACCGGTCGGGTGCGCAAGGCCATCCAGGACGACACCGTCCAGATCCACATGCTCGTCGCCCATGCGCCCGTTGAGCAAACCGCAGCCGTGGGAGTTCCGCTCGTACTGCTCGTCTATGCCTTCGTGGTGGACTGGCGGCTGGGATTTCTCTCCATCGCCACCTTCCCAATCTACGCCCTGCTGCAGTGGGTGACGATGCGAGACATGGCCACCAAGACCGCCGAGATGGACGACAAGCTCGCCGACATCTCGTCCTCGTCGATCGAGCTGACGGAGGGGATCCACGTCGTCAAGAACGTCGGACAGACCGGCAAGGCCCATCGTCGCTTCACCCGTGCGTGCGAGGAGTTCGCCCGGTTCTACTGGGACTGGTGTGGCCCGCTCATCAAGGCGTCGGCCCTGTCTCTGTCGGTGATCTCGGTGGCAGCTCTCATGGCGATCAATCTAAGATTCGGTCTACTCATGGCCAAGGCCGGCTGGGTGGGCGTCACCGACGTCCCCACCTGTTCACTCATCGCCCTGGTCCTGCCGCGCACCATCGAGGTACTGGGCAACATGGCATGGGGTTACCAACAGGCCGGCAACGCGGCTCTGCGTCTGCAGGACGTGCTGTCCATCGAGCAGATCAGCCATCCACAGGTCAGCGTGCGGATTCCTGACGACATGACGGTCACCTTCGACGACGTCAGCTCCTCCTACCTCACCCCTGACGGCGTCATTCCGGCGCTGAGTCATGTCAACCTGACACTGCGTCCAGGAACTGTCACGGCTCTGGTCGGGCCGTCGGGGTCGGGCAAGTCGACCTTGGCGACGATGCTCGCTCGCTTTCGCGACCCGGATTCCGGGGTGGTGCGCATCGGTGGGGTCGACCTCAAGGACGTTGCCCAGAATGACCTCTACCGGTTGGTGTCCTTCGTCCTCCAGGATCCGTACATGCAGCGTCGGTCCATTCGTGACGTCATCACCTTGGCTCGTCCCGACGCCACCGACGATCAGGTGCGCGAGGCTGCTCGTGCCGCCCACATCCTTGACGACATCGACGCCCTGCCGAAGGGTTTCGACACCGTCTTGGGGGATGACACTGATTTCTCGGGTGGTCAGAAACAGCGGTTGTCCATTGCTCGCGCCGTGCTCGCCGACGCCCCGATCCTCGTGCTCGACGAGGCGACGGCCGCCACCGATCCGGACTGCGAGGCGGAGATCCAGCAGGCCCTGGCCGCACTGGCCCGAGGCCGAACCGTGCTCGCCATCGGTCACCACGCCGAGTCGGTGGCCGGAGCCGACGTCATCTGCGTCATGGAGAACGGTGGCATCGCAGCTTGCGGTTCGTCCGAGGAATTGGCCGATCAGCCCTATTGGGCGCGTCTGTCGGCAGGGCGAGCGATGGAAGGAGCCACCCGATGACCACGACCATGAACTCCCGCCTTTCCTGGGCGGGCGACATCCTGCTCCTGAACACCTTCAGGCCCCTTCTCACCGAGGAAGGGGCTGCCAAGTTCCGTCGCTCCCTGTGGCTGGCAGGTCTTCAGGGAACCCTCGAGGGGGTTGGCCTGTTTGCCGTCATCCCGACGATCACGGCATTCGTCGAGGGTGGATCCTCGATGGGACTGACCTGGCAGGGCTGGGTGTGGGTGCTCGCCGCCTTGGCCGTTGCCGGGGCCGTCGTGACGTACTTCCAGTCGACGATCGGCTATCTCGCCGCGATGGATGTCATGGGAAAACTCAGCGTGCGCATCGGCGACCAGGTGGCGAGCCTGCCACTGGGATGGTTCCGCTCGAGTTTCCTCGGCCGCCTGTCCCGCCTTCTCATTCAGGGACTCATGCACCTGGGCGAGGGGTTGGCACATTTCACCGCCCCACTCGTGCGCGGTGCCGCGACCACCGTCGTCATGATGGTGCTCTCGTGGTTCTGGTCGTGGCAGTTGGGGTTGTCCCTGCTCATCTCGATGCCTGCGATGTGTCTGATTATGATCGCCTCGCGGGCCTTGTGGCTTCGCGGTGAGTCGGTGGTCCAGCCGACCGAGCAGGAACTGGCTGCCCGCATCGTCGAGTTCTGTGAGACCCAACCAGTGCTGAGGGCCGCCGGACGAGCCGAGGGCTACGAGCCGCTTCGGAATGCACGCCGGGCCAATGAACGCGCCGCTCGTAAGTGTCTGGGGCTGGGCGTGACGGCGAACTTCCTCTCGGGTCTGGGTGCCCAGGCGGTCGCGGTCGTCCTCATCGTGCTGGCCGCGCGCATGGGCAGCAACGGCACCCTCGCCCCGGTCGCGACGGTCGCTTTCGTCGGCGTCTCGCTGCGCTACGCCAAGGTGTTGGAGGACGTCGTCTCGGCTGCTCTGTCCGTCGAGACCGCGCGCAAGCCGGTCAGTGAGGTCGACGAGATCCTCTCGGCGGAGGTGCTGCCCGAGCCCGAGGCCCCGAGCGACATGACAGCTCCCGGTGAGGTGTCCCTCGAGGACGTCTCCTTCGGTTATGACAAGGAGCACCCGGTCGTCCATGACGTCACGTTCACTGCTCCAGCGGGGGGTTTGACGGCCATTGTCGGCCCCTCGGGGGCTGGCAAGACGACCCTGTTCCGGCTCATGGCGCGGTTCTGGGGCGTCGACTTGGGGACGGTGCGTGTCGGGGGACTGGACGTGCGCGACCAGACGACCGAGCAGCTCATGAGTCAGCTCGCCATGGTCTTCCAGGACGTCTACCTCTACGACTCCACCCTGGCGGAGAACATTCGCATCGGTGCCCCGGATGCCACTGACGAGCAGGTATGGAAGGCAGGATCCCTGGCCGGGGTCGACGAGATCGCAGCTCGCCTGCCCGGTGGATGGGATGCCAGCGTCGGTGAGGGTGGTCGTCGTCTGTCTGGCGGTGAACGGCAACGGGTTCCGGTGGCTCGCGCCTTGCTGAAACGCGCCCCGATCCTGCTGTTCGACGAGGCCACCTCCGCACTCGATCCCGAGGACGAGGCCCACGTCGAGGCCGCCCTGGCCCAGCTGCGCGAGTCCTCGACAATCCTCGTCATCGCCCACAAGCTCGACACCATCCGTTCGGCGGATCGCATCGTCGTCATCGACCGCAACGGTAGGGTTTGCCAGGTGGGAACCCATGACGACCTCATTGCCAGCGGCGGTGTCTACGCCGATCTGTGGCATGCCCGGGAGCGGGCCGAGGGGTGGTCGCTCGTGGGCCGCGAATGATCAGCAAACGGCCAGGGCGCAAGCCTGCGTTCACGCGACGTCAGGCGATTGACGCGGCCCTGGCCGAGGGCATCGAGACTTTCACCCTGAGGGCTGTTGCTGATCGTCTCGGGGTGAAGGCCACCGCCCTGTACCGGGAGTTCAGTTCTCGTCAGGAATTGCAGTTGGCCGCAATTGCGGAGATCGCGGTGGACATCGAGCCGGATCCCGACGTCTCCAATTGGCAGGACGCCCTGCGCCAGGTTGTCGACCGCCAGTGGGCGTTGTGCGAGCGGTATCCAGAGGCTCCGCTGGTGCTCATGGCTCAGCCAGAGGCCTTCGGGGCAGCGATGCCTCGTATCGCGGCGATCGTGCAGAGACTGGCAGAGCTTGGTGTCCCCGGAGGGGTCGAGGGGGCTGCTTTCGCCTTCGACTTTGTCGGGGACACCACCTTGGAGACCTTTGTGTCGATCCAGCCTTATCTGACCGCTGATGAAGGAGGACGGACCGGCGTTGAGAGGATCGGGGAGATGACGGCAGGGCATCCGGATGTGTTCGGGGTGCAGTCGATGGGTGAGCGCGGCAACCTCGATCTCAAGGTTGAGTTCATCATCGCCGGCATGGAGCTCGGGCTGTTTCCCGGCTCGGTCGCACAGAAGTGATCGCATTCCCAGACCGCGAATCCTCCTGCAGCATCCCCATCCCGCGATCCCGCCTCCACAAGTCGAGGGCGACGACGGCCCAGCTTGCGGAGTTGAAGGCCAGGGTGAGCTGACGGTCTCGGCCGGTCAGTACGACAGTGACGGCACCGATCGACGCCATGGCCAGGCAGGCCCCGGCGAATCCGAGGATCGCGCGGTCGATGAGGGAGATCCATGTGTCGGGGCGGTGACACCGGTGATGACGCCGTTCCGTCAGCGACCAGGCCGTCGCCAACGAGGGCGACGGCCTGGTCTCTGACGGATGGTATTCCTCAGGCGTGCAGATCGTCAGCGGTCTTGTCGGGTTGGACGCTCCACTCCGGTGGGACGTCGGCTCCGGACTTTTCGTCCTCCTCAGCCTTGGCAGCGGTCTCCTGGACGATGCCCGGGGTGTGGTGGACCGGGGCGTAGATGGCGTAGACCTGCATCGGCTCGTCACCGGTGTTGATGACGTCGTGCCAGGTGCCGGCCGGGACCTGGACGGACCAGCCGTCGCTGACGTCCTGCTGGAAGTCGAGCTGATCCTCAGCCGGTCCCATGACGCAGCGCCCCTTGCCGGAGTCCAGGCGCAGGAACTGATCGGTGTCGGGGTGGGCCTCCAGGCCGATGGACTCTCCCACCGGGATGGACATGAGCGTCACCTGCAGGTACTTACCGGTCCAGGCGGTGGTGCGGTAGTTCGTGTTCTCCTTCGTTGCGGTCTCGATGTCGAAGGCGTTCGGTTTGGGGCCGTTGTCGTTGATCTTCATGGTCAACGCTTCCTTTCCTGGTGAGATTCGTGCTGCGGGTGTGGGCCAGTGACCGGTCGCGCCGATCGGATTGGCATCTGCAAGGCAGCCATTGCCCCACAATCTCGATGGATCCAGCCAGTGTGGCCAGACTATCCTGCCCACCCACCTTGACGACATGTTCGACAATTCCAAGGGGTCTAGGCCTCTCTAGAGGAGAGTACGTGCTGTGTCGGCCCACTTCGACATGGAGATCCACGACGACGAGTTCCAGTCCGGCGTTCCCGCGGACAAGCAGCCGACGGTCTCCGACGTCCTGAGCACCTGGCGTGAGAGGTACAAAAGGCCGCCAGGGAGGAGTCTCGGCGCTGTGATCATGGCGAGGGGCTAGGACTTCTTCTTCCGGGTGTCCCGGATCCCCTGGATGAGGATCGCGAGGATCCCGATCACCATGACCCACGCTATTTCCCCGACGGCGCCGTACCACGGTTGGATGAGGGCGGTGAGGGCGAGGACGATGAGAGCCCACGCGGCGAGGATGAGCGTCAGGATGAGCAAACGTGCAGCTCGTGTCTGGCCCGGTTTGCCTCCGCCGCGGGGGAACATTCGGTTCTCGCCAACCAGTTCCAGCAGGATCTCGCCGGGGATTCCGATGAGCAGGACTCCGACGAACATCCTCAGCGACCAGCGCCAACCGATGAAGATCGCCACGATCGCGAACACCACGGCCATGCAGATCGTAAACGCGACGGTGCCCGCAAGGATCCTCTCAGCGCGGGACGGTTCCTTCTCCTCGATGGTCATGACTTCCTCACACTCGCTCGCCAGCGTCGTCACGCACGTGGCTGACGACCTGCTCTGACAAGGCCAAGTGTCCTCCAGGAAGGCTCACGACCAAACCGAGGGGCTCCAGGCCGGACTGGGGATGCTACGAGACGTGTCCGTATGGAGGGTATGGGGATCAGTTGCACCGAATCCGTCGGCTCCTATCTCGATGAGGGTTCCGGGGCCGACGCCGACTCCGATACGAATGATGAGGTCCACCCAGTCGAGCATGATTCCTTCCAAGATTCGGGCAGGGCGGCACCAGGGGACAGTGAAATGTGTGGCACATACCCGTTGGACAATGAGGGGGCAGGACACGCGGATGTGCGAGTCCTGGAGCAAAGGCGCTCTGACCAGCCCGAACAGCCTCAGCAGAAGGTGAGGTGGGACGACTCAACGATCAGTGGTGCGGTGGAGGGCCTCTATTCTGACGCCATGCCCACACGTTTCTTGCCGGTTCTGCTCGATTGCGACCCTGGGATTGACGACGCGTTCGCGCTGGCCTACCTGGCGAGCCGCGACGATGTCGAGACCGTCGGGGTGGTGACGACAGCTGGCAATGTCGGTCAGGACGACGTGCTGCGCAATGCCCTGGGGCTGACCGAGCTGCTCGGGATGGATGCCCCGGTGGCGCGTGGGGCGGACGCGCCCCTCGTCGAGCCGGTGATGACCGCCGAGGAGACCCATGGACCCCACGGTTTGGGGCATGCCCAGCTGGGGGACTGCGGACGTCACCCCGATGGGCGCAGCGGTGCGCAACTGTGGGTGGATCTTGCCCGGAAATACCCCGGCGAGCTGGTCGGCATCGTCACCGGGCCGCTGACGAACCTCGCGCTGGCGCTGCGGGAAGAACCGGACTTGCCGCAGTTGTTGCGGGGGCTGCACGTCATGGGTGGAGCGATCAACCACCGTGGCAACACCGGCCCGACGAGCGAGTGGAACATCGCGGTGGACCCGGAGGCCGGCCATGAGGTGTTCGAGGCATGGGGGAAGGCGTCCAAACGGGTCGTGCTTGGGGCGTTGCAGGCCACTGAGGTCATCAGGCTGGACGAGAGGGATCGTCGGGCTGTGAAGGAGCTAGGGGAACATCCGGTTGTGAAAGTCTTGGCCGACGCGCTGAGGTTCTACTTCGAGTTCCACGAGGCTGACGGGTTGGGATGGTGTGCGTACTTGCACGACCCGCTCGTCGTCGCCAACGCGGTGACCGGGAGATTTGCGACGACGCGGCCACTGGCCGTCGACGTCGAGCTGACCGGGACGCTCACCCGTGGCCAGACCGTCGGTGACGAGTTGGGGCGCTGGGGCAAAGAGCCCAACGTCGACCTGTTGTGCGAAGTTGATGCTGAGGGGTTCATTGAGCATCTTTTGACAACGTTGCGGACGGGGTTGGGCTGAGACGTGGAGTTGCCTGCGTTCTTGCGGCAGCGACAGCCGTAGCTGCGACCGGATGTACCAGGGACGAGAAGCAATTAGCGGTTCCGGTTGACGCGGTGGCGGCAGCGCCACGGCCGGGTCATCCAGTTCGGTCTCATGCCAACCAAGCTCATGCTGTTCAACCTCGTGCGGCTGGGAGTCACGCGGGCGGATGTGTGCGGGTGAATTCTCATTCGGAGTGGGAGGCCACGTTGTGGTGGCTTGATCCGTCTCAGAATCCCAGGATCGTCATCAAAAGCTGATACTGAATAACTAGTTCCTGTCCAAGCTTATGTGACTGAAGCATCTCAGTGCTGGGGTTGAATCGTCTGAACTTGATGCCGGTGTCCTGGACACCCGAGCCAGTCGTAGCCGAGGCCGACAGAACCATATGCATGCGCTGTGCATGGCAGCTATGCTTAGTGCATGGCGACCATTCAGATTCGCAACGTCCCGGAGGAGACCAGCAGGGAACTCAAGGCGCGAGCGGCTTTGCAAGGCAAGTCGTTGAGTGAATACACCCTGGAAGTGCTACAGAACACGCTCAAGAATCCCTCACGCGAGCAGTTGATGCAGCGCATCATGGCGCAGACTGCTAGGACGGATTTGCCACCGATGGTCGAGGTGTTGCAAGAAGGCCGGGAAGGACGATGACACTCGTCGTCGATGCGTCCGTGCTCGCCGAAATGCTCGTTGGTAGCACGGTTGGGCGTGCGGCATGGCAGCAATGGGGCGGCGAGGAGTTCATTGCTCCCCAACATCTGCCTGCAGAGATTGCCCATGTCGTACGAAACCTTTCCTTGGGGCATCTCATCACCGATGCGGAGGCAATGCGGATATTGTCGGACTTCCGAGCATTCAAGGTGGAGTTGTATCCGGTGGAACCACTGATGGTGGATGCGTGGGAGATGCGGCACAACGTGTCTGCTTATGACGCGCTGTACGTGGTGCTGGCGCGTCTGTTGGGTGCGTGTCTGTTGACGTGTGACCGTCGTCTGGCTGTGGCAGCCCCCGATGTCGCTGTGGTGCCCACAACATGACCATGTGGCTGTCGCACATGCGTAGGATCCGGCCATCCAGTGACGTATGGTTCGCACCACGGTAGGAAGGCCCCGCTGCACTCCTGACTTTCTACGACGGGGTGGGAGGCATGGACGCCTTTGAAACCTTGGTGCGCCTTTTCTACGAGGGGGTTCGGTGCGATGAGGTGCTGTGGCCGATGTATGGCCCGGACGATCTCGAAGAGGGCATCGTGGCTCAGCCACTTTCTCGGCCAGTATTGGGGGCTGCTCGTTAGCCCCAGCAACGTCGCCTCGGTACTACTACGATCCCTCTGACCTTCCATTTCGCGTCGTCGAGCCCGCCTCCGCTGTTGGCTATGGAGGTTTGATCCTGGCGCGTTCATGGTCGTGCTTATCAGGGATAAGCCGTGCCTTCGGCTCACCGAACGAGAATGAATCTTCGGTTTCGATGAAATCCACTCGCTGTCCGTCTAGGTGCTCGGCAGCGACAGTGCGTTGGTTGATCCTCGTACAGTGATTGGGCGGCCCCGGTGAGTGGCTGTGGAGCGGGCGACGGGAATCGAACCCGCGTATCCAGCTTGGGAAGCTGGCGCTCTACCATTGAGCTACGCCCGCAATGTCTGAAGACTTGAGATAGCCTAGCGCACCACGTCAGAGCTGTGCGAACCCGCATACCTCAGTAGTGTTGGGGAACCCTGCCGTACCTCATTGGAAAGGTCGGACGTTCGGCTTCGTGGGTGACTGGTCGCAGCGAGTCCATCCAGCGTCTCACCGGCGGCAGCCAGACCATGACGCCGGCGGCTATGAGGAACGGCATCCCGATCCATGACACCCAGTTGAGGGTCACTGCCGCGCACCCGACGGCAACGCCGCCGATGGCACCCCAACGTACCCACCGGCGTCCCAGCCAGGTATTGACGGCCAGGATCCCGGGCATGGCCACCATCGCGGCGGCGATGGACATCATGGCGGTGGCCAGGAGCACTGATGCTAGGGATCCGGGACGAGGGTGGGTCCACGTCATGAGGTTTGTGGCCTGGATGAAGGTCTGCATATGGATGGACTGCCACCACGCGATTAAAAGCGCAGCGGCGGCAGCGACTGCTGCGGCGAGGTAGAGCCCGGCGGCGATCCGTCCCACCTTTGCCGACGACGCGGCTTGGGCTTCGGGGACTTCGGGTGGGGGAAGGGTGACAATCGTCTCGGCGCTGGCACGTGGCGGTGCGCTCGGGGAGACGTCCTCTGGCTCGGCATGGCGGGGCTTTGGGTGCGTGGACTGCTCGGTCACGATCCTCCTGGTGACGGGTTATTCCAGCCTAGACGTAGTGGCCAATCTCGTGAATATGAGTTGGCATGGCTAGCGGGTTAGCTTGCTGCGCCAGAGTCCATTTTTTATACGGATATGCGGGCGTAATGACTGGGCCTCGAAGGAAAAGACACCGAACGTGGTAGGACCATGACTATGGATCCACTGACCGCCCTGGAAACCTCCACCCGTATCGCCGCTGGTGACGTCGGGATCCTTGACATTGTCGACGCCGCCCTCGAGGCGGCACATGCCGACGAATGTCACGCTTGGACCTGGATCGATGACACCGGGGCTCGGAACACCGCCCGAAAACTCCAGCGTCAACTCGATGCCGGACAAGCCCGTCCCGGCCCGCTGTTCGGTGTTCCCTGCCCGGTCAAGGACCTCAACGCCTTAGCCGGGGCGCCCCGAGCCGTCGGTAGCCGAGCTGTCGGCGGGACGCCTTCGGACCACGACGACGGCATCGTCACTCGGCTCAAGGCCGCCGGTGCCATCCCGATCGGTACGACGGCCGCTCCCGAGTTTGGGCTTCCCTGCTACACCGAGCCGGATGGTCGGGCGGCGACCGTCACTCCGTGGGACCACACCCGAATGGCGGGAGGGTCCTCTGGTGGTGCTGCGGCCGCAGTCGGGGCTGGTCAGGTGCCGATCGCTCAAGGCTCCGACGGCGGCGGGTCGATACGCATCCCGGCGTCATGTTGCGGTGTCGTCGGCCTCAAACCCAGCCGTGGGCGAGTTTCGGCCGGTCCTTACGGGATCGACGGTCCCGGGCTGGTCTGCGGTGGGGTGCTGACCCGCACGGTGCGCGACACCGCAGCCGCTCTTGACGTGCTGTCCGGGCCGTGGCCGGGGGACCCCTTCTACGCCCCGACCCCGACCGAGACCTTCTTGTCGGCCTGTGGCCGTGATCCGGGACGGCTGCGCATCGGAATTCTGCGCGAACCGGTTATCGCTGACGTCCAGGTCCATCCGGACATCCTGGCCGCATTGGACCGGACGGCCGCCACCTTGGAGTCCATGGGCCACGTCGTCGAGCAGACGAGTGCCCCGTTCGGCCCGCGTGAGTGGGACTCTTTTCGGTGCGTGTGGGAAGTGGGGGCGGCGGCGATACCGGTCCTGCCCGAACGTGAGGAGCTCTGCACACCCATGTCTCGTTGGCTGCGGGCCGGGGGCCGACGTCGCAGTGGAGTCGAGCTGGCCGAGGCGTTGGCCGGTATCCAGATGGTGGCCCGTCAAGTTGGGCAGCATTGGCAGCGGTTCGACGTCATTATTAGCCCGACCTTGGCTCAGCCGCCTTTGCCAGTTGGGGCTTTGCGGGACGATGAGGATCCGGCGGCCGATTTTGACGCCCAGTGCCGCTTCACACCGTGGACCAGCTTGTGGAATATCACCGGGCGCCCGGCGATGAGCCTGCCGCTGCACAACATGAGGATCGATGGCGTCGAGCTGCCGATCGGCATCATGATTGGCGGCCGGCTGTACGACGAGGCCACCCTGCTGGCACTCGGATGTGCCCTGGAAAATACTCGGGACTGCGAACGCAACTGCCGATGATCAAAACTCCCGCCTCACCTGTGGTGGCAGCACTGACATGCCTGCCCACGGGCCCGGGCGGGAGTTTTTGCATGTCGACCTGTGTGCAGCCACGGCCGCGCACAATGACGTGGCGTGACGAAAATCGTCACGTGCCGCGACTGCCGCACATAATGATCGCCCCAGAACCGCAACGGTCCTGGGGCGATTGTGGGTCAGGGTTGTAAGACTTCAGTCCTTCTTCATGGTGCCGGTCTCGAGGAACCGGGTGTGCCATGAGTACGCCTCACCCAGCAGGTGCGGGGTGTGCTTGAACTTGCAGTCGCGCAGCGCACGCTCGTAGTAGTCGAGCAGCATCGGACGGTAGTCCGGGTGGGCACAATTCTCGATGATCTTCGGGGCGCGCTGGCGTGGGGCCAGGCCACGCAGATCAGCGATGCCTTGCTCGGTGATGATAACCATACCGTCGTGCTCGGTGTGGTCGACGTGGGAGACCATCGGGACGATCGCCGAGATGGCGCCCCCCTTGGCTGTCGACGGGGACACGAAGGCCGAAATGTAGGCATTGCGGGTGAAGTCGCCGGATCCACCGATGCCGTTCATCATCCGCGAGCCCATGACATGGGTCGAGTTGACATTGCCATAGATGTCGGCCTCGATCATGCCGTTAGCGCCGATGACGCCGAGGCGGCGAATGACCTCGGGGTGGTTCGAAATTTCCTGCGGGCGCAAAATGATGTGATCGCGGTAGAAGGCTGCGTTCTCGTTCATCTTGTGCGCATAGTCAGGCGACAGCGAGAAGGCGGTAGCGGAGGCGACGTCAAGCTTGCCGGCATCGATGAGGTCGATCATGCCGTCCTGGATCACCTCGGTGTACGAGGTCAGATGCTCCAGGTCGGAGTGAAGCAAGCCGTCAAGAACGGCGTTCGGGATGTTGCCGACGCCGGACTGGAGCGGCAGCAGGTTCTTGGGGATGCGTCCCTGCTTGACCTCGTTGTCATAAAAGTCGAGCAGGAATCCGGCGATCTTGCGAGAGTCGTCGTCGATCGGCTTGAACGGGGTGTTGCGGTCGGGGCCTGCGGTCTCGACGATCGCCACAATCTTGTTCTGGGAGATGTGGAGGAATTTGTCACCGATCCGGTCACCGGGATGGGTGATCGGGATCGGCACCCGGTTCGGAGGAAGCGCAAAACCACCGTAGATGTCGTGCATTCCTTCGAGGTCCTCGGACTGCCACGAGTTGACCTCGATGATGACTTTCTCGGCGGTGTCACAGTAGACCGCGTTGTTGCCAACCGACGAGGTGAGGACGACATCCCCGTCCGCGGTGATTCGTGTGGCCTCGATGACGGCGAAGTCGACCTTGCCGAAGAAGCTCTGACGCACCATCATGCCCGACTCCGATAGATGGATGTCGGTGTAGAAGGAGGTGCCGTCGTTGATCTTGCTTCGCATCTGGGGATCGGACTGGTATGGCATACGCCAGCCGATGCCGTCAACGGAGGCGAGGGCGCCGTCGAGTTCAGGAGCGGTCGAGGCTCCGGTGAAGACGTTGACGGTGAACTTCTCACCACGGTCGTGGGACTCTTGGATGCGCTTGGCCAGTGCGCCTGGAAGCTCTTTGGGGTAGCCCGACCCAGTGAATCCACCGAATCCGATCTGGTCGCCGTCATGGATGAGGGCAGCCGCGTCGTCCGCGCTCATCACTTTCTGACGCAGGGCTGCGTTGGCAATCCGCTCTGACATCTGTCCTCCTGCCGCCGTGCGGCTGGTTGTCGGTGACGGCACACAGCACTACCTGTGAACCGTCGAAGAAACACTGTTTCGTTCCCGGTGAAGGCGGTCCGAAACCGTGACATCACTGTATATGGCGTTCTTTAGAACGGGATGAGCCACCCCTGCTATTTGGAGTCGGGTGAGCACTGTTGCTCGTGGACAAGTGAAGTGTTTGCACGGATGTTCGTGGCGCTGCCTCACATGTCTGGTCGGGTGTGGCCTCCATGGCGTCCGATCTTGGCCATGATCACAACGTTTCGACGCTAATCCGTGTGGACATGGTGAGGTCGCTGTGTGGGGCAACAATGACCGCATTGTCCTTGCAGGCCCCGGTCTCGACGCATACGAAATCGCGCCATGCCTGGGCTGTTGGGTTATCGGCATGTGTCGACGAGGAGCGTGGATTCCAGACCACGGCGCTGGGGCACCTTGTCGTCTCCACGTGGATCTGGCGTCCCCACGCTGGATCGAGGAGGGCTAGGGCGGGCCCGACTCCCTGGATGACGGTGTCAGTATCAGGAGTTACGGCAAGCTCGTTGGCGTCGAAGGACCCCTTGTCACCGGTCGCGAAGTTGTGCCAGCTGGCGCCGCGAACGCCCCTGACCCGTGCCTGTGCGGCATCTGCGACGCGCAGGTAGGTGTGCCACAT
The DNA here is from genome assembly GCF_023838685.1 of Cutibacterium sp. 37298. Lineage (NCBI taxonomy): Bacteria > Bacillati > Actinomycetota > Actinomycetes > Propionibacteriales > Propionibacteriaceae > Cutibacterium > Cutibacterium sp. 37298. Next base: position 72,756 of record NZ_JAJNRJ010000001.1, on the reverse strand, counting down.
CCCCTCGGTGACGCGTGGTTTCTGATCATGGTTGGTGAGGGTAAGCATCATCTTCAAGGCCGTGTTCGTCATGACAACCTCGTGACGGATTCCGATGGACGCGGTCTCAGCAACCCCGACGACGCGGAAGGGATCAGTGGCCGTTACCTCGAAGTCGGTGCGACGGGCCAGGCCGTGCTGGGGGTCCTGATCATTGTTGGGGCCGTGACCAAACCACGGGGCACACAGCGGGATTCCTCCCCGGATCACGGCCTCGGACTCGGCAGCGTGCTCGGCGTCGAACCAGATGACGGGCTTGTCGTCGGCTTGCCAGGCTAACACTTGGCAGCCATGCTCTGCTACCTGCCAAGTGCCATCATGGGCCGAATGAAGGGTTCCAGGAAGGGTACTCATGCACTTTATGATCATGGTCAGTGGGCCCACACAGCGCGAACTGCGTCTATCCGCTCACACCTGATGGTGTTTCGTGCAGCCTCGACGGCGACCGGCTTAGCGCAGAAGGCGATCGGCAGCCCAGCGATAGCGAACATGTCAAGATCGTTAGCTCCATCCCCTAGGGCGATTGTTCGCTCAAGAGCGACCCCGCGTTCCGAGGCCCAGCGACGTAGCCAGGTCGCCTTTGCCGCCCGGTCGATGATGTCACCAACCACTCGTCCGGTGAGGTGATCATCGACGATTTCGAGCTCATGAGAGGCTGCGAAATCAGCCCCGATCTGTTCGGCCAACGGATCGACCAGGGCCGTGAACCCGCCAGATACCAATCCGACGGCAGCCCCAACTTCATGTGCAGCGGCCACCAGCTCAGCCGTCCCAGGGGTGATGACGGTGGCTTTCCACGCCTCCTCGAGGGCCCCGATATGCAACCCTTCCAGACACCTGACTCGGGCATACAGGGATTGTGTGAAGTCCAGTTCTCCGGCCATGGCGCGGGCGGTGATCCCGCGGATCTCATCGGCTTTCCCGGCGCACTCGGCGAGCAGATCGATGGCCTCGGTGCGTGTGACGGTTGAGTCAACGTCGCAGACGACGAGGCCAGGCGGATCGGTGGCCAGGGCGCCGTGGGGATGCAGCACACCGACACCGTTGGCGGCAGCGAGCTCACGTACTTGCGTCATATTGCCCTCGAAGGACATGGCGTATTCGAAAATATGGGCGGTCCACTCACCGGTGTGAATGCCGCGCATGCAGGCCGCATCGGGCCATAGCAGGGTGTCGGGGGAGCGAAGGCTGGAGCGATCGTCGCTGACGAGGATGACGCGAGAATTCATGAGACTACGGTAGGGGCGTTTGGGCGGGTGTGGTCGAGGTCACGGCCCTTGGCACGGTGTGGGCTTGAGGTTGTCGGCTTATCGACGCACTGTTCGGATGACGGTGTATCGACGATTCCGTACGACTTGGCGGGTCGGCCCAATAGTGCGCCGTACATGAGACGCCCACGGCAGGTGGTTGTTGTACACACACCACAGAGTCCCGCCGGGGCGTAGCACGCGTGCAGCGTCAGCCAGCATGGCCAGGGTCGGGGCGTGGTCCTGGGCGGTGCCACGGTGGAAGGGCGGATTGGTGACAACGACGTCGACGCTCTCATGAGGCACGTCGACTAGACCGTCGCACCAATGAGTGACGATATTGAGCTGGTTCGCCTGAGCGGTGAGACGGGTGGAATCAACGGCCTGCCATGACACGTCGGTGGCGTGAATTGTGGCCTGGGGAAGCAGTCGCGCCAGATGGGCGGAGATGACACCATTCCCGCACCCCAGATCGACGGCGTCGGAGTGGACGTCGGCTGCGATGGCGTCGAGGTAGTCGAGCAGCAGGGAGGTTCCGGCGTCGACTCCGGCGGTGTGGAAGACGCCTCCGTGGGCTCGGATCGTCAATCCGTTGACGGTGTTGGTGCGCGGCCATGTACCGGTGATGGCGGGGCGCTGCCGGGGTGACGAGAAGTGCAGCACACGGGCTTTGCGCACCCCGAGGCTGGCGTGGACCTCGTTAAACCAGCGGGCGGCGACGTCATTCATGGACCGGCTCATGTGCTTGATGCGCCCACCGGCGACGATATGGGCATCGGGGCCAAGGATGCGCCACAGCGTTCCTAACAGTTCGTCGAGCTCGTCGAGGCTGGCAGGCAGGCTCATCCACACCACGGGGCTGTCTGAAACGTCGCCTGCGGTCAAGGGGTTGAGGCGGATGGCCTCAGGGATGTCGGCGAGATCGCGGCAGTCATCAGCCCACGCCGCAACCCGTCCCTCGGCCACGTGCACCAAGGAAGGACGCCCCAACACCCACACTGAGTCGGTGTGCGGCGATTCGGCGGCGATGAGCTCGTCAACGGGGTCCCGGGTGGCAGCATCCATGGTGGCAGTCTCCCAGATCGGGAGGGGGCCGACTTGGCGATGCTGTTCGGAGCTGTCAATAAACGCCGATGGTAACGTTAACATCGTCGTGTTGAGATGTTTCCCCGCAGCTATGGACAGTCGTTGCGCGGTAGTGGCGGCACAGAGCCAGGGTGCGGCAGTCCTAAGATGGCGACATGGCAGAGTCGCCCCTGGAAATACACGTCATCGCTGATTCGACGGGTGAGACCGCCGTTCGTCTGGCTCGGGCTGCCCGCAGTCAGTTCGAGGGGGTCCATTGGCACATCGTGCGCCACCCCATGATCGGTACCGTACCGGAAATGGTTTCGGCTCTCGAGGCTGTTTCAGAGGCTTACGAGGCTGGGCAGTGGGTGTGTGTTGTGCATACCTTGGTGCTGCCCGATATGCGCCGGATGGTCTCCGATGCGTGTGAAGAGATGGGCATTCGTGAGCTCGACCTTATGGGTCCGATGCTCGAGGCGATGGAGGAGGCCTCTGGCCTAGATGCCGACGCGGTACCGCGTCGTCCGGTGGGTGTTGAGGCCGACTATTTCACCCGGATCTCCGCGATGGAATTCGCGGTCCGTAACGACGACGGCGCTATTCCCGACCGCCTTACCGAGGCTGATATTTGCCTGGTGGGTGTGAGCCGATCAGGAAAGACGCCATTGTCGATCTACCTGGGGTACTTGGGTTATAAGACGGTTAACGTCCCGCTGGTTCCTGGCATCGCTCCGCCGACCGAGCTCGCTGCGGTGGACCGATGGCGCATTGTTGGGTTGACGATTGACGCTCAGCGTCTGCTGGAAATCCGTGGTCGCCGAGTGCGTGGATTGGGCGGTTTCGGTAATGAGGACGGGTACGCGGACCTCGCCGCGATTTACGAGGAGCTGGACGAGGTTGGCAAGATTCAGCGTCGGCTGGGGTGCCCCATCATTGACACGACCGGCCTGGCCTTGGAGGAGTCGGCGACGAAGGTCATTGACGTCGTTGATCAGCGAGCCAAGACGGCGGGTACCCGGCTGCGCAAGCCTGCGGGGTCGTATCGCATGCGCCCCTGACTGCGAGGAGCCACAGAGGTCGGAAGGCGTGATGGCGGCGGAGCTTGCGCTCGTCGTCATTCTGTGGTCTGTGCCTTCGCGCACCTTGAGGAAGAATGAGAGCTGCGCACCACAGACCGCCGCTGGACTCACCGCTCGGAGACCGCGCGATATGACGATGACTTCAGTGGTATTCGTCATTCTTGGTGGTTGCTGCTAGTGAAAATGCGCCGCGAGCGTGAAAGAATGACCATATCCGGCCCAACTGAGGGCTGGGCCTCGGGTCCGCGACGCAATCGCACGGGCCCGATCGCCGTGATTTGCTGAACAGGCTGACACAGATCGAAGGAGATCAGTCATGAGTGACCGTTACGTGTACGACTTGTCCGAGGGCAGTGCGGAAATGAAACCGCTGCTCGGCGGCAAGGGCGCAGGAGTTGCCGAGATGAAGCGTCTCGGCGTCCCGGTGCCCGACGGATTTACCGTCACCACCGAAGCCTGCGTGGACACCATGACGAGGAAGGGTGAGTGGCCCGAAGATCTGGAGTCCCAAGTATGGGAGGGCCTTAAGCGACTTGAGGAGCGCACCGGTCGCGTCCTCGGTGACGACAAGAAGCCGCTGCTGGTCTCCGTGCGATCTGGCGCCGTGATCTCGATGCCCGGCATGATGGACACCATCCTCAACCTCGGCATCTCTGACGACACCGTTGAGGCCATCGCTAAGGAAGCCGGCAATGAGCGGTTTGCGTGGGACTGCTACCGCCGCTTCATCCAAATGTACGGCGAGGTCGTCGAGGGTATCGACGCTCACATTTACGAGGATGCCCTGACCGCCCTTAAAGAGAAGAAAGGCGTCGAGTCCGACACCGATCTGAGTGCCGATGACCTCAAGGGTCTCGTTGACACCTTCAAGAAGCTGTCGAACGAGCAGCTCGGTGGGAACTGGACAATCGATCCGCGTGAGCAGCTGATGCGTGCCGTTGACGCCGTTTTCCGTTCCTGGCTCAACCCGCGTGCCTTCGTCTACCGCAAAGCCAACAAGATTCCCGACGACTTGGGTACCGCCGTCAACGTCATGCAGATGGTCTTCGGTAACCGTGGCGACACGTCCGCTACCGGTGTCTGCTTCACCCGTAACCCTGCCACCGGTGAGAAGGAGCTCTACGGTGAGTTCCTCGTTAATGCTCAGGGTGAGGACGTCGTTGCGGGTATCCGCACCCCGCGTTCCCTCGCCGAGATGGAGGAGGTGCTTCCGGAGGCCTACCACGACCTTATCGACACCATGAAGAAGATGGAGTCGCACTACCGCGACATGCAGGACATGGAGTTCACCGTCGAGAATGGCAAGCTCTACCTGCTGCAGACCCGTAACGGTAAGCGCACTGCTGCTGCGGCCCTCAAGGTGGCTCGCGACCTCGTCGACGAGGGGGTCATCACCAAGGAAGAAGCCCTCATGCGGATCGAGCCGGCTCAGCTTGATCAGCTCTTGCACGAGGCGATCGACCCGGACCACAGTGAGCAGCCAGTTGCCGAGGGCCTGCCAGCCTCACCGGGTGCTGCTGTTGGTGAGGCTGTCTTCGACGCTGACGTTGCTGCTGAGCGTGGCGCCAAGGGCGAGAAGGTTGTCCTCATTCGCTTCGAAACCACCCCTGACGACATTCACGGTGTCATCGTCAGCCAGGGCGTTCTGACCGCCCACGGCGGTATGACTTCCCACGCGGCCGTTGTCGCTCGTGGCATGGGCAAGCCCTGCGTTGCCGGCGCTCGTGGCATCAAGATTGACGCTAAGGCCGCTACCCTGACCATTGGTGACACCGTCATCCACGAGGGCGACATGATCACCCTTGATGGATCCACTGGTGAGGTCTTCGCCAGCGGCCTCAAGCTCATTCCACCGCAGATCAACGCGGACTTCCAGGAGGTGCTCTCCTGGGCCGACGAGATCCGTCGCCTGGGTGTCGAGGCCAACGCCGACAATGCCACCGACGCTGCCAAGGCTCGCGAGCTGGGTGCCGAGGGCATCGGGTTGTGCCGTACCGAGCACATGTTCTTCGGTGCTGATCGTCTGCCGGCCATGCACGAGATGATCACCGCGGACACCCCGGAGGAGCGTCAGGCAGCCGTCGACAAGATCCTGCCTATGCAGCAGGATGACTTCGAGGGTATCTTCACCGCGATGAAGGGCCTGCCCGTCACCGTCCGGTTGCTTGACCCGCCTCTTCACGAGTTCCTGCCGAACCTCGTTGAGCAGTCCCTCAAGGTTCAGAAGATGGAGAACCAGGGTGCTGACGCTGGTGAGCTCGACAAGGAACGTCGTCTGTTGGCCCAGGTGAAGAAGCTGCACGAGCAGAACCCGATGCTCGGTACCCGTGGTTGCCGTCTTGGCATGCTCTACCCGGAGATTCCTGACATGCAGGCCCGCGCGATTATTCGCGCTGTCCTGTCGGTGCTCAAGAAGGAGGGTGAGACCGTCCAGATCCACATCATGATCCCGTTGGTCTTCACCCCAATCGAGCTTGAGACCCATCGTCGGATCGTTCAGCAGGCCATCGATGAAGAGTTCGAGTCTGCCGGTACCAAGGTCGACGTCAAGATCGGAACCATGATCGAGTTGCCGCGTGCCGCCCTGGTTGCCGACAAGATTGCCGAAGTTGCTGACTTCTTCAGCTTCGGTACCAACGACCTGACCCAGACCACGCTGGGCATCAGCCGTGACGACGCCGAGAATGGCTTCCTCACTGAGTACCTGCGCACTAAGGTCCTCAAGGACAACCCGTTCGCCTCGATCGACCAAGAGGGCGTCGGCCAGCTCGTTGCCGGAGCCGTTGAAAAGGGCCGCAAGACTAATCCAGAGCTGTCTGTCGGGGTCTGCGGTGAGCACGGTGGCGATCCGGACTCGATCCACTTCTTCAACAAGACTGGGCTCGATTACGTGTCCTGCTCGCCGTTCCGTGTACCGATCGCGCGGTTCGCTGCGGCCCAGGCAGTCATCTCCCAGCAGGAGAAGTGATCTGCCATCGCATTATTGATGTGTGATTCTGCGGCCTCTCCATCGTGGTGGAGAGGCCGCATACACGCCGGTATGTACCGGCTACTTCGCGTCCGATTGGAGGGGGTTCGTCGACTCGGGTCCATAGTCGCGGAATAATGGCATTAATCGTGCCTCGACTTCTGGAGGATCAATGTCCCAGACTTTCGGTGCTTGGCGTGTCACCTACATCCCTGGTTCCTGGGTGGTGCTGGCTGGGCCGAGCAGTCTCGTCGTCATGCAGCCAGCTGCCCCGCGCCACTCCGGCCTGGTGTCGTCCATCTGGCGGCACGTAGCCGAGGCCAAGGATCCCGAGTCGCTTGTTGAAACCCTCTCGATCATCGGGCTGGCCAAGATGCCCAGCTTGGGGGCGTTCTTTTGGGTGGATGGGGAGATGTATTCCCTGGCGCGTGGCCAGATCGTCGTCAAGGACGCCTCCACCGGCGAGATCGTCAACCACGGTGACGGTCTGTTGACGTGGAGCGAGAAGAAACTGAACCCGGCGACCATCGTCGTCGAAATGGAGCAGGCTGGGCAGGGACTATCGATGCCATTGCTGCTAGGTGTTGCCCAGGCGAGCAAACTCATCATCGATGCCACCGGCAATGTTGAGCCCTTCGTCGTACCGCAGACCGACGAAGTCCATCGTCCACGCGTGTTAGGTGACGATGCGCTCAAGCCGTGGACATCAGAGTCGGACGAGGCTCACAAGGCTGACGAGTCTGAGGGCTCTGATGAGACGGGTGAGGACGCCGGGTCAAGCGAGGCACCCGATGATGAGGACCGCGCTCCCGGATTCGTGGAGGTTCCGGCCCCGGGCGAGGTTCCTGAGACCGCCGTCGGGTCTGCGTCTGTCACCGAGTCCGCCACAAGTGACGAGGCCCGGGAGTCTGACGGTGAGGATGCTGTTGCCCCAGTTCGCTCTCAGGATGATTCCCATGGCGACTGGCGCTTTGCGTCGATCTCGACGAGCGACCGTCTGTCTTCGCAGTCGGACGCTGCGGCTGCCACCCTCGTCTCGAGCACCGGAGAGGTGACCCACCTCTACGGTCCTGTTCTTATTGGGCGGGCTCCGCGAGGCGATAATGGTGAGGACATCATGCGGGTGCCGTCGCCGGGGCAGGACATTAGCCGTACCCACGTCAAGGTCGCTCCTGGCCAGTGGGGGATCGAGGTCACTGACATGCATTCGACGAACGGCACCGTCGTTTGCCGCATCGGCCAGGAGCCGTTGCAGTTGGAGAGCGGCCGGACGGTCGACCTGTCCATCGGTGATTCGGTCGATCTAGGTGACGGAGTTGTCATCACCATCGAGGCTTATCAAGGCTGACTCTGGGCGTGGATGTCCTGGAACGACGCTGCCCTCGTTTCGGGAGGAGATTTCGACACCAAGCTGTAACGTCACCGGTTCGCCCTTTGCGAGTTAGTCTCCTAGTGTGATTCCTTGGGTTTACCCAGAATCAGGAAGGAAGTCCGATGGGACACATTCTCGTGTTGTCGGGGGCTGGGCGTTATGCGGACAACATCCACGATTTTGACGCAACCTCCGAGGCTGTCTCCCAGGTCTTGACTGAGCGGGGCCATCAGGTGGAGGTGAGGCGATCATATCCGGAGGCCTTGGATCACCTCGCCGGCGCGGATCTGCTCATCGTCAATACCGGGGGTGGCGACCCGGAGGAAGAGTGGGACTACATCCCGGAGTGGTCGCGCGCCCACAGCAAGATCCTGGAACATCACGAGGCTGGCAAGCCAATCCTCGGACTACACACTGCGTGCAACACCTTCTGTGACTGGGACCTGTGGCCGTCCATTCTTGGCGGTAAGTGGGTGCTAGGAGTGAGCGGACATCCTGAGAGGTCCTACGCCGTCTTTGAGCCCATGCCGGAAGCGGCAGATCACCCGATTCTGCGTGGTGTTGAGCAGGTAGTGGTCTATGACGAGCGCTACTCCGACCTGGACATCAACCCACTCGCGACCCCGCTGCTGTTCCACGAGACCGGAGAGGAATTCTACCCGATGTGCTGGGTAATGGGCAATAGCGTCGTATATGACGGTCTGGGCCATTCGCCGCGCTCGTACTACTCGGCGTCGCGACGCCAGCTATTGTGCAACGAGGTCTCGTGGCTGCTTAACTGGAAGCGTCGCGAGGCTGCCGCCAAGGGCGCGGCTGAGGTTAATCCGTCGTCGACTCAGCCCGTGCTTTGACAGCGTTAACGCTACGCATGGTGTCATTCCGCGGGAGCTCCGGCAAGGATCTTGGCGGTCGAGGAAACTCCTAGACGCGTCGCCCCGGCCTCGACCATCGCGCATGCCGTCTGGTAGTCGCGGATGCCGCCGGACGCTTTGACGCCCAGACGTCCACCAACAGTATCAGCCATGACCTTGACGGCCTCGACGCTTGCGCCGCCACGTGGGTGGAATCCCGTCGACGTCTTGACGAAGTCGGCGCCGGCCTTCTCGGCAGCCTGGCACGCCTGCACAATCTCGTCGTCGGTCAGCACCGCCGACTCGATAATGACCTTAAGGATCTTCGGATCCGGGACGGCCTGCTTGACGGCAGCGATATCGGCGGTGACGTCCTCCCAGCGTCCCTCCTTTATCAGACCAAGGTTGATCACCATGTCGACCTCCTCGGCTCCTGCGGCGATGGCCTCGCGAGCCTCAGCAGCCTTTACTGCGCTGGTGTGCTTGCCTGACGGGAACCCGCACACGACGGCCAGATGCACGTCACCCATGTCGAGGTTTAATGGCAGCATCGATGGCGATACACACACCGACCACGTCCCATATTTTTTAGCATCGGCAACCAGCTTGGCGACGTCGTTGTGGGTGGCCTCAGGGGTCAGCAGGGTGTGATCGATCATGCCGGCCAACTCGGTGGCAGACAGTGGGGCAGAGGACATGCCAGCTCCTTGTCTTGGGTAAGTGCCTCCAGCCTACTGGCTGTCGATCTGCGGCGGTTGCCTACTTAGTGGTCTCCTGTTCCAGCAGTCCCATCAGGCGACGTTTGCGCTCTTCGACGCTGAGCCTGCTACACCACGTGCATGCTTCCCTGAGTGAGGAACGTCATACCAGTGGCAGCAGGAAGTCCTGCGGTAGAAAAGGTGGCTAATGCCATCATGTTCAAGGATTTCAAAATGGCCGCCACGTGAAAGTTGGGGACGCCGATTCATGAAATCGGTGGCCATGTCAATCAGCTCGTGGGTATCCTATTGACACATACGGCATTATCCTTCATGGAAGTAATTCATGCCCCTGCAAGGCCCATACCAATAGCTAGATGGTAGTCAAGTCGCTTTCTGTCATAGAATTCTTGCGCTCACCACGGCGACTCACCGGCAAGATTCTCCCTCTCCTGCTCTGTGAGACTGTTCCAGTCGTCGAGGTCTTCAGGATTAATGTACACGCTGTCATTAATGACGAGAGTGTGTTCCGTTATTACACTTATTCGTCTTATCGTCATCCCAATTTTGTGGGGAGCATATTTCCTCACGAAGGGGATAGAAGCTTTATAGACGTGATGCTAAGTTGAGGTCATTGGGGAGGACCCGAGAGGCCATCGATCCAGATGCCATGTGGATCTGTGCTTTGGGGGGATTCGTTCCAGCGCGAGTCGAGCGGGTGGTCGTCTATAGGTGGGCTAGGGGAGAAATCGCTTGGACGTTCTCATTCCGCAGGTTTGAGAACGTAACCTGCCCCACGCATGGTGTGGATCATCGGTGTGTGTCCCCTGTCGATCTTCTTGCGCAGGTAAGAGATGTACAACTCGACGACATTGGCTTGACCTCTGAAATCGTAATTCCACACTCGATCAAGGATTTGGGCTTTGGAGAGCACTCGCTTGGGATTGCGCATGAAATAGCGCAGCAGCTCAAACTCGGTGGTCGTCAGGTGGATTTCTTCGCCTGCTCGGCGTACCTCCCGGGAGTCCTCGTCAAGGGTGAGATCTCCAACCGTCAACATGGAGTCGGACTTGGGCTCAGTGGCCCCCGCACGGCGCAGGAGGGCGCGTAACCGGGCGATGACCTCTTCGAGGGAGAAAGGTTTGGTGATGTAGTCATCGCCGCCGGCCGTGAGGCCAGCGATACGGCCACTAATGGCGTCTTTGGCGGTAAGGAAAACCGCCGGAACAGTGGGCTGGTTCATTCGGATTTGCCTCATGACTTCGAGCCCGTCGAAATCAGGCAGCCTCATGTCGAGGACGATGACATCAGGGCGGGTGGCCTGTGCTTCGTGGACGGCATGAGCACCGGAATTAGCGGTGGTGACGTCCCATCCCTCATAACGCATGGCCATGGAGAGCAACCCAGTGAGGCTCGGCTCGTCCTCAACGACCAGGACGCGGATGGGGGACCCGTCAGCGCCGGTGAATCTGGGAGGTTGTGTGGGGAGTGCCATGGACTAAGGGTTTCACGTGGAAAGTCCGTTTTACCTTGTGTGTCTCCTGTTATCTTCCTGTGAAGATGGGCAATGGTGTAACGCCTGCCGCGGCCGGGGCTGATGTGAAGTCATGGTGAACTCTTGGCTAACAACAGCGGTAGCGGAGCGGTGCGATAGTTGGAGCTGCGCTGTCAAACACCGCGTGAAGTCAGGTTTACACGGCGGAGTTTTGTGTCGGACGGCAGCGTGTCGGGTGAAAATCGTTTACCTTGATGTCATCTGAGGTGATCCCGCCGCGCGAAGATAGGCCAACTGGGCGTAACGTGTCAGCCGGCTGGAGCTGCTCCCGGGTTCTGGCTGACCGTCCTCCCCGCTCCGGTGAGGGGCGGGGGATCCCAGCTTGCCGTCCGGGGGCGTTACGGCCCGCACGAAGGATCTTGCATGAGTTCGACTCTGTTAATCGTGGTCATCGTCGTTGTGACGGCGTTGGCATTCGACTTCACTAACGGCTTCCACGACTCAGCCAACGCTATGGCAACGTCGGTGGCAACCGGGGCGCTCAAGCCCAAGGTGGCCGTCATCATCGCGGCTGTGCTCAACGTCATTGGCGCCTGCCTGTCGACTGAGGTCGCCAAGACGATCTCGGGCGGTATCGTCAACGACCACCTGGTGACCGCTCCCATGGTCTTTGCTGGTCTTATCGGTGCCATCATTTGGAATCTGGCAACGTGGCTGTTCGGTCTGCCATCCAGCTCCTCCCATGCCCTCTTTGGTGGCCTTATCGGTGCTGTGTTGGTTGAGGCTGGTATGAGTGGCATCGACGCCGGCAAGATCATGAGCAAGATCGTTCTACCGGCCTTGGTTGCCCCTTTCGTTGCGGGTATCGCGGCCTTAGTGGCCACGTGGCTGGCTTACCGCATCACCAACCACACTGCGCACCACTCTTCGCGGATGTTCCTTAACGGCCAGCGGGTCTCAGCTTCCATGGTTGCTCTCGCGCATGGCACCTCTGATGGTCAAAAGACGATGGGCATCATTACCCTGGTCCTCATTTCCGCTGGATACCAGGCCTCCGGCACTGGCCCAGAGTGGTGGGTCATCCTGGCTGCGGGGTGCGCCATCGGTCTAGGTACCTATTCGGGTGGTTGGCGCATCATGCGGACCATGGGCAAAGGTCTATGTGATATCGAGTCTCCGCAGGGTTTTGCGGCTGAGACGGCCTCCACTGCCGCGATCCTGGCCTCTTCGCACCTGGGCTTCGCCCTGTCGACCACCCATGTCTGTTCGGGATCGATTCTGGGCTCGGGTATCGGCCGTCACACTGAGGTTCGCTGGGCCACCGCTGGAAAGATGGTTATCGCGTGGCTCGTCACGCTGCCGGCGGCCGCTCTCGTTGGTGCCGTCACCTCAGCCGTCGCCGGTGCCGGCACTTGGGGCGTCATTGTCGACCTCGGCTTGCTGGCTGTCATGGCCGCACTGATTGTCCGTCAGGCCAACCAGCACAAGGTTGACCATAGGAACGTTAACGACTCCACCCAGGTGGGCGTCCGTAAGGGCTCCGCCGTAGCCGGAGGGACTGCAGCATGAATATTGATTGGACTTCGCTAGGGCTGGTGTCCGTCGTCACCGTCGTGGCCACCGTTCTCATTGTCTCCGTCGTTTCGGGTGGGGCACTAATGCTCGATCGGGCGCATGCGCGCGCGGAGGCTGGCAGCGACGGTGCCGCCGGGTTGGTGGCTCTGGGCTGGACGGCGATTGGCGTCGCAGGCCTCATCGTCTTGTATGGGTTATACCTGCTTATCCCGTATTTTCACTGACGTGAAGTGCGGAAGCTGCCGGACGGTTCGCCGTCCGGCATTTTTCATGGCCGGAGGGGGCCATCTGAGGATGTCCTGACGAGACTTTCGGTGGGTGGGAATACTCCCGCCGGATCGTCGGTTGAGTGTAGCGAACTCAACTTCATGAAAAATCAGCCAACGTCAACTTGAGTGCTTGCGACTCAGGGTCTAGGGTTGAGTCGAAGTCGCTCAAGGGGATGTAGTCCCAGAACATTCGTCCATCAGGAGGAAACCAACTATGGCCCGTTCAGTCGGTATCGACCTCGGAACCACCAACTCGTGCGTCGCCGTCCTTGAGGGCGGCGAGCCCACTGTCATCCCGAACGCTGAGGGTGCTCGTACCACCCCGTCGGTGGTCGCATTCACTAACTCCGGCGAGACCCTCGTCGGCGAAGTCGCCAAGCGCCAGGCCGTCACCAACGTTGATCGCACCGTCCGCTCCGTCAAGCGCCATATGGGTGAAGCGTGGACCATGGGTGTTGACGACAAGACCTACAAGCCTCAGCAGATCAGTGCGTTCATTCTGCAGAAACTCAAGAGGGATGCCGAGGCTTACCTCGGTGAGCCGGTGACGAACGCCGTCATCACCGTCCCGGCTTACTTCTCTGACGCCCAGCGTCAGGCCACCAAGGAGGCCGGTGAGATCGCCGGTCTGGCCGTCGACCGTATCGTCAACGAGCCCACCGCAGCCGCCTTGGCATATGGCCTCGACAAGACCGACAAGGACCAGACCGTCCTGGTCTTTGACCTCGGCGGTGGCACCTTCGACGTCTCCCTGCTCGACATCTCCGACGGCGTTTTCGAGGTGAAGGCCACCAACGGCGATAACCACCTCGGCGGTGACGACTGGGACCAGCGCATCGTCGACTGGCTCGTCACCCAGTTCAAGAACGCTAACGGCATCGACCTGGCTGCCGACAAGATGGCCAAGCAGCGTCTGCAGGAGGCCGCCGAGCGCGCCAAGATTGAGCTGTCGCAGGCTTCTGAAACTCATATCAATCTGCCGTACATCACCGCTGGTGCTGCCGGGCCTCTCCACCTTGACGAGAAGCTGACCCGCGCTGAGTTCCAGCGCATGACCTCCGACCTCCTCGAGCGCTGCCGCACCCCGTTCAACGCCGTCATGAAGGATGCTGGACTCAACGTCTCGCAGATCGACGAGGTCATCCTCGTTGGTGGTTCGACCCGTATGCCCGCTGTCGCCGAGCTCGTCAAGGAACTCGCTGGTAAGGATCCGCACAAGGGCGTCAACCCCGATGAGGTTGTGGCCCTCGGCGCCTCCCTGCAAGCCGGTGTGCTGAAGGGTGAGGTCAAAGATGTACTGCTCCTCGACGTCACCCCGCTGAGCCTCGGCATTGAGACCAAGGGCGGCGTGATGACCAAGATCATCGAGCGCAACACCACCATCCCGACCAAGCGTTCGGAGGTGTTCACTACTGCTGAGGACAATCAGCCGTCGGTGATGATCCAGGTATTCCAGGGTGAGCGCGAGTTCGTCCGCGATAACAAGTCGCTGGGCAACTTTGAGCTGACCGGTCTTATGCCGGCCCCGCGCGGCATCCCGCAGATCGAGGTGTCTTTCGACATCGACGCCAACGGCATCGTCCACGTCCACGCCAAGGACATGGCCACCGGGAAGGAGCAGTCCATGACTGTCACCGGCGGATCCGCCCTGGGCAAGGACGAGATCGACCGCATGGTCAAGGAGGCTGAGGCCAACGCCGAGGCTGACAAGAAGCGTCGCGAGGCCGTTGAGATGCGTAACGAGGCCGATGCCCTGGCGTTCCGTACCGAGAAGCTGCTCGACGAGAACTCCGACAAGATCCCCGAGGACACCAAGACTCCGGTGACTGAGGCCATCGCCACATTGAAGGAGACCCTGAAGGGCACCGACAACGACGACGAGGTTAAGGCCGCCATGGACGACCTCAACCAGAAGGCGTCCGCCATGGGCCAGGCGATCTACGCTGCCGCTCAGCAGGCTCAGGCCGAGAATCCGCAGGGCCAGGACGCAGAGTCGGCCAGCTCGGAGTCTGGTGATGACACCGTCGTGGATGCGGAAATCGTCGACGACGAGGACGAGAAAAAGTGACCGGGGCCACGGCCTGACCCCCGCCCCGCCCCCCGGGGGCCCAACCGCGGGGCCCGGGCGGCCGGCACTCACGTGAAGGAACACAGATGACTGATAAGAACGTCAATCCCGACGACGACCAGGCCGACGAGAACCGCGACGACAACGTCGACGAGCGTTTTGCCGACATTGTTGGTGACGTCGACATCGACGCTGATCAGTTGGCCACTGACTCGCCGGCTCCGGAGGAACTGTCCCGTGAGTCCCAACTTGAGGCTCTGCTGGCCGAGCGTACCGAGGACCTGCAGCGTCTACAGGCCGAATACGTCAACTACAAGAGGCGTGTTGACCGTGACCGCGCGCTGTCGCGTCAGTCCGGTGTGGACAAGGTCATCACCGACCTTATGCCGGTGCTCGACTCAATCGCCATGGCTCGTCAGCACGGTGAGGTTGAGGGTGGTTTCAAGCTCGTCGTCGACGAGCTGGAGAAGGTCGCCAATAATCACGGCCTGACCAGTTTCGGCGAGGTGGGTGACGTCTTTGACCCGAACCTCCACGAGGCACTCATGCAGATGCCGATGGAGGGGGTCTCCGTCACCTCCGTCAGCCAGGTAATGCAGCCCGGCTACAAGCTTGGCGATCGCGTCCTGCGTCCGGCACGTGTGGCCGTCTCGGACCCGGATCCCAACGCAACCTCAGCCGATGAATCCAGCCAGGCTGATGGCGAGTCCGCTCAGGCTAACGAGGATGACGAGACGCCGCGTAACGAGTGACGGCGATCTTGGCCGACTACGATGAGGCCACCATGACCGCAAATCCGACGATGGCCAGGGAGGGAGGAATTAGATGAGTACCAAGGACTGGGCTGAGAAGGATTACTACAAGATCCTCGGTGTCTCCAAGGACGCGAAGCCCGAAGAAATTAAGAAGGCGTTCCGCAAGATCGCCCGGGACAACCATCCCGACTCCCACCCTGGTGATAAAGCCGCTGAGGCTCGTTTCAAGGAGGCCTCGGAGGCCAACGACGTGCTGTCGAACGCCAAGAAGCGCAAGGAGTACGACCAGGCTCGTAGCCTGTTCGGATCAGCAGGCGGGTTCCGGTTCCCGCGTGGTGGAGCGCAGACCAGCGTCAACGTGGAGGATTTTCTACGTACTGCCTCCAACGGGGACGGGTTCGGTGACCTGTTCGGCAATCTCTTTGGGGCTAGCGGGGGACGTCGCACAGCGTCCCGGTCGCCACGTCGGGGAGCTGACGTTGAGGGGGAGACGACGATTTCCTTCGACGATGCCGTGTCTGGGACCACCGCCACTATGGACATGGTCTCTCAGGCACCCTGCCAGGCATGTCGGGGGACTGGAGCTCGGGCTGGTACCGTTCCGCGAGTGTGCTCGACCTGTCAAGGGTCGGGTATGCATGCTAGCTCGGCTGGTGGGGTGTTCGAGATGACCGAGCCCTGCCCGGATTGTCACGGTCGAGGCATGATCGTTCAGGACCCCTGTCAGGTCTGCCACGGATCGGGTCGGGCTAAGTCTACCAAGTCTATGCAGATCCGCATCCCTGCCGGGGTGGAGGATGGTCAGCGCATTCGCATTAAGGGCAAGGGGTCTCCTGGCGAGAATGGCGGGAAAGCGGGTGACCTTTACGTCAAGGTGACGGTGCGTCCACACGAGATCTTTGGTCGTGACGGCCACAACCTCACCGTCACCGTGCCAGTGACCTTTCCAGAGGCCACTCTAGGCGCCGAGGTGGAGGTGCCGACTCTAGCGGGAACGACCGTTCGACTGCGTATTCCGGCTGGGACACCGAATGGCCGTACCTTCCGGGTGCGGGGGCGTGGAGTGCCGCGTTCCGACGGCAGCAGGGGGGATCTACTCGCCACCGTTGAGATTGCTGTCCCGGAGAGTCTTGACGACGACGCCCGGCATGTCGTGGAGAGACTTCGTGATTCCCTCCCCCAGGCCACTCCGCGACCATGGGAGGTGAAGTGAGATGGTGAGGCGCAGCAGGAATCTATCCGACGCTGTTGATCTTGCGGTGATCGACAAGGACGCTGCCATCTTCGCCATCTCAGTGGCGGCAGAGCTCGCCGGAATGCACCCTCAGACCCTGCGCACTTACGATCGGCTCGGGCTTGTAGTGCCCGAACGCACTCGGGGGCGGGGGCGTCGCTACTCGATGCGTGACGTTGCTGCGTTGCGGATGGTCCAGCATCTGTCCCAGGAAGAGGGGATTAACCTCAACGGCATCCGAAGGATCCTTCAGATGGAACGTAGGATCGAACAGTTGTCGGAGCAGGTGGACGAGCTCACCGACACCGTGCGTGGGATGCAAGTGGCGCGTTACCAGGGCAGTGAAGATCCGAGAGTCTTTACTGCTGAGTCGACCGGCCGGGTGCATATGGGTCGGACGGTCGTTCATGCCCAGTTGGCACTGCCTTCTCATCGTGGTTGACTTCAGACCACGATGGTGTGGCCTGCTGTGAATCTGCTGAACGCAGATTGGACTCCTGCTGCGAGAGGTATGCAGGTGAGGCTTGGTAAGGCAGGATGAGAGCATGAAGAGAATTCTTAAGATTCTCAGTGTTGTGGTCGCTGTGGTGATCGTGGCGGGAATAGCGATCGGGTTGCGACCTTATGCCCATGCCTTCGGGTCGGTGTTTCAGATTCGCTACAGGCCCAGAGCCGCGAGCGCGCCGGGCCCGGCAACGAGCGCGTTCTCTGCTGTCTCGTCGACGGTCACGCCGTTACAAGCTCCAACACCTGCGGCGTACGCAGCTGGGCAGGTGACAGAGCATGGCGGAACTTTGGTGACCCTCGGCCTGGGTGATTCGGTGCCGCAGGGCGGCACATGTACCGGCTGCACGACGTTCATCGAGAGAGTCGGCACCGATATGGCACGTAAAGCCGGGGTGAAGGCTGCTGTGCATAACGAGTCGGTATCGGGATACAAGACCGCTGACCTATTGACCCAGCTTGAGTCCAATAACGCGAAGGCTCTGCTGGCAACGTCTGATCTAGCGATAGTGACGATCGGTGCGAACGACTTCGACCTCGACACAATGGTGGGTCAGTGTGCTCATTCTGATGCGTCATGTATAGCTGATGATGTTAACGGTGTGACTGATCGGGTGCGGACGATCCTGGAACGCGTCAAGGCCGCGATGAAGACGCCGAGAGCGACTGTTGTCGTCACCGGGTATTGGGACGTGGGGCTGGACGGCAAGGCGGGCCGCGAGAACGGGCCCGACTACGTCAAGGTGACCGATATGATCACCGAGGCCTTCAACGCCAACGTCAAGAAGATCGCCCACGAGGTCGGAGCGGTCTACGTCGACTTCCGTACCCCGTTTAGGGGAGCAGATGGCACGCGTGATGACACAGCACTGCTCACTGACGACGGGGATCATCCATCCGAGCAAGGGCACAAAGTGCTAGCGGAGGCTGTCGAGGCCGCACTGTCCTGATCGGCTGGAGTAGCGAGCAAACCGCAGGATGCCGTATTAACCTTGGCATCAATAGCGTTGGCAGTTGGCAATGGGGTCGGCGCGCTCGCAGAGGGGATCAACGATGACAGAAACCATGCTTGCTGAACGTTTCCACGCCGCAGATCGGTCTATCACCCTCGAAGATATCCCGATCCCGCACCCGGGACCCGGTGAGGTGCTTGTCAAGGTCGCTTACTGCGGTATTTGCCACTCTGACCTGAGTCTCATTAGCGGTGCGTTCCCTGCAGCTCTGCCGGTAGTGACTCAGGGCCATGAGGCATCCGGAACCATCGTCGAGCTCGGTGCGGGCGTCATCGGTTGGAAGGAGGGTGACCGCGTCATCCCATCCGCCGGTCGCCCCTGTCTCAAGTGTCGCAAGTGCCGCCGCGGTGCCTTCACGGACTGACAGGATCTGAACCTCATGGCTTTTGCCTACGACGGCGCATGGGCTGAGTACCACATTGCGCAGGCCTCCGGTATGACGAAGATCCCTGACAACGTCCCACTGGACCAGGCCGCTCTGCTCGCAGACGCCGTATCTACCCCGTATGCTGCCGTCGTGCGTACCGGCAAGGTCCACATGGGCAATGCCGTGGCCGTGTGGGGCGTCGGCGGTGTCGGAACCCACCTCGTCCAACTAGCCAAGCTTGCCGGCGGCGTCCCCGTCATTGCTATTGATCTCAATGACGCTGTCCTCGAGCGCGCTAAGCGAGTCGGCGCCGACCACACTCTGCGTAGCGACGACCCCGAGCTCATGCAGAAAAACGAGGACATCACTCATGGCCGCATGATCGACGTCGCCTTCGACGCCGTCGGCATCAAGCCGACGCTGCGTGCCTGCGTCGACTCCCTCGACGTCGATGGCAAGGCGGTTTCGGTCGGGCTGTCCGCCCAGGACATCGACGCTGGTCCATTCCTCAACTTCAACCTGCAACGCAAGCAGGTCCTCGGCCGCCTTGGTTACAAGTCTCAGGACATCGCCCTGCTCGCCGAGATGTTGTCCTATCACCGCCTGGACCTCACGGAGTCCATCTCAAAGGTCATCCCGTTGAAGGATGTCGAGAGTGGCATCGCGGAGCTCGAGTCCCACCAGGGCAACCCGATCCGCATCCTGGTCAAGCCCTGATGGAGCGCATCACGGGTGCCGTCGCGATTCGTTGTGGCGGCACCTTCGCGTTGGGCGGCATCAATCCATGCAGCTGTGTGCAACCTCTGTGTCTGAGCGAAGGCCTACAATTCAAGGGTTAAGTCCCGGATCGACCGGGATTGCTGCGACGACGCATCCTGCCGTCGCGGCGGGAACGTCGGCACGATGCCAGGAGCTTCATGACAGTACTGACCGACTTTCTTGCCACGCATCAACTGCTGACGATCCTGATCGTCCTGGCCTCCGGCGCCTTGCTAGGCCAAATCAAGTTCGGCCCGTTGAGATTTGGTGCCGCTGGAGCCCTGTTTATGGGGCTGGTCGTCGGGGCCCTTGATCCTCGCTTCGGTCAAAACCTGGGGATGATCAAAGGCCTAGGCGTCGTGCTGTTCTGCTACACCGTGGGCCTGGCTGCTGGATCGACCTTCTTATCTGACCTCAAACGTCAGTGGGGCCTCATGCTCGCCGGTGTCGTCGGATTGGCAGCGATGGCCGTAGCTGGACTCGGCCTGGGGCGACTCTTCGGTTTAACCCCGGCTCACGTTGCGGGTCTGTACGCCGGTGTCCTCACCTCACCAGCCATTGACGCCGCATCGACGGCTACCCATGGAGCCGCAGATACTCTTGTGGGGTATGCGCTGTCCTATCCCGTGGGCGTCGTCGTCGGGCTCATTATGGTCGCAATCATTGCTAAGAGATGCTGGCCGGCCAGCAAAGACAACACCTCAATGGCTGAGGCTGGGCTTACCGCGGTGTCGACAGTCGTCGACCGGGAGACATCGATCCGGCAGACCCCTGGCTTTAGTGACGACCAGGTTCGGATGTCCTATCTGCTGCGCGACGGCGAGATGCGATTGGCCACCCCCGACGACGACCTCCACGTCGGTGATCAGGTGCTGGTGGTCGGAAACCCTGACGACGTCAATCGTGCTGTCGAGCACCTCGGGCACGTCTCCGAGCGCACCCTCACCAACGAGCGCAACGAGCTCGATTTCCGGCGCTTTGTGGTGTCCAACCCGGCTTTGGTGGGCCGCACCTTAGGCAGCATCGATGTGCGCGGACGTACCAGTGGCAAGGTGACGCGAGTACGTCGCGGTGACCTCGATATGTTGGCTCGCAGCGACATCGTCCTGCAGCCAGGAGATCGGGTGCTGTGTGTTGTGCCAGCTCATCGCCTTTCCGACGCTGCGGACCTCTTTGGCGACTCTGAGGCTCACGTCTCCCAAGTGGATGCTCTGTCTTTGGGATTGGGTGCTGCTCTTGGCTTATTGCTCGGTGCCCTCATGGTGGCCCTGCCCAGGGGGTTGCAGTTCGAGCTGGGAACCGCTGCTGGGCCGCTGGTCATGGGCATGATCTTGGGATCGATTCACCGCACGGGGCCGCTGCGGTGGCAATTGCCGCACGCGACGAACGCGATTCTGCGTCAGCTCGGGCTCATGATCTTCCTGGCCTGCGTCGGGCTGGCGTCCGGGCCAGCATTCTTGTCCCAGGCGGTGAGCGCGACGGGTCTGGCGGTTATTGCCGTCTCGGCTGTGACCCTAGTCCTTGGTGGTGCGATCGTCATCGCAGCAGCCTGGTGTATGAAGCTTTCGGCCCAACGCGCTACGGGTGCTTTTGCAGGCTTCGTTGGTCAGCCCGCCATCCTTAGCTACGCCAACTCTCTCGTTAATGACGAACGGATCGAGTCGGCCTACGGTGCCCTTTTCGCGTTGGGAACCGTCGTCAAAATCCTGCTGGTACAGGTGATTGTGCTGGTCTGAATGGCTTCGGCACCGCCGATCGGCCGTTGTTACCCGATCGTTTACAAAGTCTGACGGCGCCGTGACACCCGCCACCCTAGGCCCAGGACAGTCAGCCAGATGGGGCCGATAGCCACGGCGATCCGGTAGGGCGGCATGGTTGTCATGACGACGACCATGAGTACCAGGAAGGCCAGCACGATCCAGTTGGTGACGGGGGCTCCCGGCATCGTGAAACGCAGCTCGGAGCGGGCTTCAGGATCGAGACGGCGACGAAAGAACATCTGGGTGATGATGATCGTCGCCCAGTTGATGATTGCGGCGATCATGGCGATCGACATGATGTACACGAACGCCTGTTCCGGCAGCAGCCCGACGACGACCACTGCAATAGCTGTTACGGCGCTAGACAGAAGTACCCCGGCCCACGGCGACCCGGCCTTATTTACCTTGCCGAGGAAGGCGGGGGCATCCCCTTGATGGGCCAGGGCGTGGAGCATGCGTCCATTGGCGTACAGACCAGAGTTATACGCCGAGATCGCTGCGGTGAGAACGACGAGGTTGAGGATGGCTGCCGCTCCCGGGATCCCGACGAGGTCGAAAATCTGGACGAAGGGGCTGGCATTTCCGTCGATCTTCGTCCACGGGACAATCGCCACCATGACGATGAGCGCACCGACGTAGAACAGCAGGATGCGCCCGACGACTCGGTTAATGGCCCTGGGGATGGAGCGCTGCGGATCTTCGGCCTCACCGGCGGTGATGCCGATGAGCTCGGTGCCGCCAAAGGAGAACATGACGACGATGATCCCGGCGAGCATCCCGGTGACGCCGTGAGGCAAAAATCCGCCATTGCGCCACAGATTGCCGATGCCAGTCGCCGGGGTGGAGCCGGTGCCGAAGAATATGATCCACAGGCCCAGGACGATCATGGCAATAATCGCGACGACCTTGATGATGGCGAACCAGAACTCCACTTCTCCGTAGGCGCGGACGTGGAGGAGGTTGACGGTTGTGACGATGGCAAGCAGTACCGCCGCTGACACCCACCGGGGGACGGCAGGGAACCAATAGTTGATGTAGATCCCGACCACCGAGAGCTCGGCCATCGACACGAAGATGTAGTTGAACCAGTAGTTCCAGCCGGAGATGAACCCGGGGAGATCTCCCCACCACTGGTGCGCGTACTCACTGAAGGCACCCGAAGTCGGGTTGTGGACGCTCATTTCGCCAAGAGCTCGCATGATGAGATAGATCACTACGCCACCAACGAGGTAACTGACGATGACCGCCGGTCCGGCGGCCGCGATAGAGTCGGCTGCTCCGTAGAACAGACCGGTTCCGATTGCGCCACCCAAGGCGATGAGTTGGATGTGTCGGTTGCGCAGACTGCGATGCAGTTGCTGGTCGGGTTCGGTCACGGTTTGTGAGTTTAGAGGCGGGTGTCGATGGGAACCGGTGTTGATCGAAGGGTGGGCGCGACGTGGCGCCGTCCATCCAATGTGTGGTGGCCCGGCGGGATGGTTCCGGCCGATACCCTGACCGCGTGATATTCAACCTAGCCGCCGTGTGCCTGATGCGAGGCCGGACTTGCCTCAACGTCCGCAAGAAGGGGGCCGATCACGTCATCTTGCCGGGAGGCAAGATTGAGCTGGGGGAGACCCCGCTGGAGGCCGCCATTCGCGAGGCCCGAGAAGAAACCCGTCTGGTTCTTGATCCGGCCGACCTCACTCACCTCGGCACCTTTGACGCCCCCGCAGCTAACCATGACGCTGACGGCATCCGGTGTGCGGTCTACGTGTGCAACTGGCGTGAGATCTTGCCTGAGCCCGTCCCAGACTCCGAGATCGTCGAGTACGAGTGGACTGACCTCGACCACTGCTATGACGACGTGCGTCAGGCCCCGCTGCTGTGTGACCGGGTTATCCCGGCTTTACGGCAGCAGGGCTTGCTGTAAACTTCACTCAGTCGCCACGAGGGCGCTAGGCCTGCTCACTCCTCAGCTAGTGCGACGGCCGGCTTGATCGTGGCTCCTCGACGGCCTGGGATCACCGATGCCAGCCATCCGGTCAGCACGGCAACGAGGGCGACGATGAGCAGCTGCAACCATGGCACGGATGTCTCGACGGTCATGAGGGAGCCAAAAAGGGCGTGGGATCCGGCGATGCCGTACCCAATCCCCAGGGCAATGCCCAGGATCGCTGCGATGCCTGAGAGCATGAGCGCTTCTTTGCCGAACATCGATCGGACCTGTGCGCGGGTCAGGCCGAGGGCGCGTAACAGTCCGATCTCACGGGTGCGCTCTACCACCGATAGACCCAAGGTGTTCGCGACGCCGACTATGGCAATGATGACCGAAATCACCAGCAACCCGACGACCATCCCAAGCATGATGTTGATGATCTTGTCCATCTGGGCTTTCTGATCGGCCGATGACGTGACCGTCACCCCTGGGTGGGTCGACATCGACTTGGACAGGGCCTGGGTGGCCTTGGACTGATCGGTGCCGTCCTGATAACGCACCCGGATTTCAGTGGGTTGGGCATGGGGCGCCAGCTTGGTGAGGATGCCTTGGGTGACGATGAGTCCCTCGTTGTCCTTGCCGTGTCGTACCAGGGTCAGATTGGCTTTCTTGCCATTAACGGTGACGGTGATCTTGCTGCCATCGGCGACCCCAGGCAGCGCTCCCACAGCGTGGCTGTCGTCGAGTCCCTTGGCAGCGGACTCGTCACGGACGACCTTGGGGAACTCCGGAGACGCTGCCTGGACAGCGACCTTTGTGGCCTTGCCACCGGCCTCAACCGTGCCGGGGACCGTCGTCACAGTGGCGACCTGACAGACACCGTCGGACCTCTTGACGTCGCCAATGGTGGCGTTGTTGAGTGGGCCCTGGGCTCTCACAGTAGCGTCAACGGGGAAATGCCCGTTCATCATGTTGCCAATGGAGGCCCGACCGGTGGCGGCACCCGTCGCAACGGTGGCGATGAGGGTGACGCCGATAAGCAAAGCCGACGCCGTTGTGGCAGTGCGGCGTGGGTTGCGTTGGGTGTTCTCGATAGCCAGCTCCCCGGGAATCCCGCCAAGACGAGCGACACCGATGGCTCGGCCTAGGCTTCCGATGAGGACAGGAGCTAACACGAGCACTCCGGCAAAGCTGATGAACCCGCCGGCGACCCCGCACATCACGGCATTCTTCGTCTCCATATCGCTCGTTGCGCAGATGATGACAAGGGCAGTACCAGCGAGGAAGAGCAGCGTTCCGAACCCGACGCGGACCCGTCCAATCTTGCGAGTGGGCGTCTCAGTCACCGGCTGGAGTGCCACCACTGGAGTGACCTTGGTGGCGCGTCGTGCCGGAGGCAAGGCAGCCAGAGTCGTGACGACCACACCTACAAGGATTGGGATGATGCAGGACGTCACGGTGACGCTCACTGAGGTGTCGATCGGGGATCCAGCAGCCTTGAGGCCCATAAGCATGAGCTGGGTGACGCCGATACCCAGGGCAGTTCCGACAACCGACCCGATAAGACCGGCGATGAGCGCTTCCCCGAGAACCGAGCGTCGCACCTGTTTTCGGGTGGCACCGATGCAGCGCGCCAGGGCGAGGGTGCGAGTGCGTTGTGCGACGAGGATCGTAAAGGTGTTGACGATGACGATCGCGGCTACAACCAGGGCGATCACGGCAAAGGCTCCCATGAAGGTCGTCATGGCGGCGAATCCCTGGGAGGCTTGGTTGGCCTCATAGGCTCGCTCGTCGTCGGCGGTGCGGACCGTTGCTGTGGTGCCGACAACCTTCGAAACCTCCTGCGCGATCTGCGAGGCAGGGCGGTCGGAGTTTACGTACACGGTATTGGCACCGGAATGACCGCTGATGCGTCCCAGATTGGCGGCCGATAGGTAGATCTCCGGGGAAGTCGGGGTGGTCGTGGTGCGAGCGTCCGGGTCGAGCACACCAACCACGGTGAGGGTGATGGGCTTCGCACCGTTTCGGGAGGGGTCGTTGACGATGATCTTCGATCCGATCCCGGCGTTGTTGTCGGCAGTGGATTGGTTGACGGCTACCTCGTCCAGCTTGGCTGGTGCTCGGCCCTTGACCAAGTGGGGATGGGCCGGGACCAGGTGACCGTTGACGAAGGAGGCCTGCCCGTTGTCGGTGCGCTGGAGGAAGGCGTTACGGGTCTGCTCCACTGAGGTCACGCCGGGCACTGCGGCAACCTTGTCGACAGTCATCGAGGACATAGGCTTCGAGGGCTCCTTAGCGGTCACCACTGCGGTGGCGTCCCCGACAGCTGCTGCCTGGATACGTAGCGTGTAGGCCTTGATCGAGTCCATCAACATCAGCGTGCTGGCTACGAAGGCCACACCAATGATGACGGCGATCATCGTGGGTATAAGACGACGACGTTCGTGGATCATGCCAGGACCTCCTGGCTGCGAGCGGTCGAGACCTGGCCGTCGGTTACGGTGACGATGTCGTCGGCCCTGGCAGCGGCGTCGTGATCATGGGTGACCATGACGACGGTCTGACCAAGATCGTCGACGCAGTGACGCAGGAAGGTGAGCAGATCGTCGCTGGCCTCCGAATCGAGGGCGCCGGTCGGCTCGTCGGCGACGATGACGTCGGGGCGGGTCACCAGGGCGCGGGCGACGGCGACGCGCTGCTGCTGTCCGCCAGACATCTGCGACGGCTTATGGCCAAGACGCTCGGTAATGCCGAGCATTCCGGTGATGTGGTCAAACCATTCCTTGTCGACCTTGGTGTGCGACAGACGCAGCGGCAGGGTGATGTTGTCAGCAACGCTGAGAGTGGGCATGAGGTTGAAGGATTGAAACACGAACCCGACGTGCTGGCGACGTAGCTTGGTGAGGGCGTCGTCGTCGAGATGGGTGATCTCGGTATCGCCAATCCACACCCGGCCCGAAGTAGGGGAGTCGAGCCCGGTGATGCAGTGCAGCAGGGTTGACTTACCCGAACCTGACGCTCCCATGATTGCGCTGAACCGCCCGGCAGGAATGTCGAGGGTCACCGACCGCAGGGCTCTCACAAGGGTCGTCCCGGACCCGTATGTTTTAGTGAGGTCGAGAGTGCGGACCGCTGAGGCCGTGCGAGACGTTGTGGTGGGTGCGGCCGTCACTGAGGCAGACATGGAAACTCCTGTGTCAGAGGTTTAACAACACCTTTGACGCTAAGGGTGTTTTCCCTCGTCACGCATCGGTCCCGGGAGTGGTTTCGGCTCTCCTACCGCAGGAGGATGTTGCCCGTCCTCGGCAGCGCCGTAGTCAACTGAAAGGTCAGCGACCCGGACGCACTAGACCGGCATCATAGGCCGTGATGACCATGGAGACGCGGTCGCGCAGCCCCAGCTTCGACAGGATGTGGCCAATGTGGGTTTTGACGGTCGTCTCGGCCAGGTAGAGCCGTTCGGCGATCTCGGCGTTCGTGAGTCCTTCGCCGACGCAGGTAAGCACCTCGCGCTCCCGGTCTGAGAGGGTCTCGACGAGCTTCGGGTCGGTTGTGGTGGCAGCCCCTTCGCCCTGACGGGGGATGAACCTCTCGATGAGGCGGCGGGTAGCCGATGGCGCGACGACGGAATCACCGTCGCGCACAGCGCGAATGGCGGCTAGTAGTTCGGTGGGCCCGGCGTCTTTGAGCATGAATCCGGACGCTCCTGCTCGCAGCGCAGAGTGGACGTACTCGTCGAGGTCGAAGGTCGTCAGCACGAGGATCTTGGCCTCAGGGTGGCTTGTCATGATCTTCTCGGTGGCGCCCAAACCATCAAGGACGGGCATCCGGATATCCATGAGAACAACGTCGGGGGCCAACTCGTCGACGAGCTGTAAGGCCTCAGCTCCGTCATTAGCCTCCCCGACGACGGACATATCCGGCTGGGCGTCAAGGACGAGGCGGAACCCGGCGCGCACCATCTGCTGGTCGTCGGCCAGGAGGAGTCGGATCGGGTCGGTCATGGCGTGGTCCTTCGGGGCTCAAACTGACGATCAACGGGTAGGGATGACGGCACGGACTCGGAACCCGTGGCCCGGGCGACTCCCTACCTCAAGGGTGCCACCCCAAGCGGACATTCGTTCTCGCATCCCCACCAGGCCATGTCCGGACCCGTCGGCGCGCTCGATACCCGTGACGCTAGTACCTCGTCCATCGTCGAGAATTTCCAAGGTGACGTCATCGGGGTGGTGACTGATGGTGACATGGGCAGTTGCCGTCGGGCCGCCGTGCTTAAGGACATTGGTGAGGGCTTCTTGGACGACGCGGTAGCAGGCGAGTTCGGCGCCTTGGGACAACGGTTCGTGATATTCCGAGCGGCCTTTGATTGTCAGAGTGATGGCGAGAGTTCCCTTCATCTCCCTGATGAGGTTGGGGATGTCGTCAAGGCCCTGAGTGGGGGCCAGCTGCGGGCCAGCATCGTTGTCACGCAGCACACCGACGAGACGTCGAGTCTCGTCAAGGGCGTGACGGGCCGTCGTAGCGATCGTGTCGAGGGCCTGCCCGCTGGCTGACAGTCGGGTCTCGATATCGCCGGCCTCTTCATGGTGAGCTAGGTAGGCGCCACCGTCTGCCTGCACCACGATGACCGACAAGGAGTGGGCGACAATGTCGTGCATGTCCCGGGCGATCTTGGCCCGCTCCTCCTGGGTGGCCAGCCTGATGCTTTGGTCGCGCTCGCGCTCCAGGTCGATGGCACGTTGGCGCAACGCTGCCATGGTTTGACGTCGGTCTCTCGTGGCGCTGCCGGCAAACCACGCTGCCAAACAACTGGCCATGCACGCGATGATGATGACGCAGAAGCGGATGAGGTGAGTGTTATAGCTGATGGGTTCGGAGGTCGTCGGGGCGAATCCCCAGCTCACCCCGGCGGAAACCGGGCCGACGACGCACATGGCCAGCCAGAATCTGCGCCGGGGCGGGTCGGTCTTCAGCGACACCTGATAGAGGATGACGGGGACTAGGGTGTTTTGCGGTGACGGGAACGGGTAGACCGCTAGCTGAAGGATGTGTGAGGCGACTAGCACCGAAGCGGTCACTTCCGGCTTGGTGCGGGCCCACACCCAGGACGCACAGACAGTCAGTACCCACAGCGCCATCCATGCGCGGTAAGCGGTGTTGTGGTTGGTGTCGTGTCCCCACGTCGCGAATGCGGCGATGAGGACGAGGAAGGCCATTACTGAATCGAGGATCATGGGGCGGGCGTGCAGCCATCGGTAACTACGACGCAAACGTCCCGGGGGGCGTCGTATGGGGACCGAAGCGCTGCTCACCTTCCTGACCCTACGGCTACCAGAGGCGTGTGACATCCTTCCGTCGGTGGATTCCCCTACGGTTCAGCCCGCTGCCTGACGGGTGACAGCTGTGGCGTTTTGGGGCTCCTTGCCTGAGGGGACATGATGGCGATGTGAGCAACCGAGTGATACGCCTTATGGGCCCAGCTTTCGTCGCCGCCGTGGCGTACGTCGACCCGGGAAACGTCGCCGCGAACCTAGCAGCCGGAGCCGGCTACGGCTACTTACTGGTATGGGTGCTCGTCGTCGCCAACGTCGTAGCGATGCTGGTGCAGTATTTGTCCGCCAAGCTCGGGTTAGTTACCGGACATTCCTTGCCTGAACTTGTCGGAGAAGCACTGCCGCGTCGTGGTAGTCGTCTGGCCTATTGGTTTCAGGCCGAGCTCGTCGCTGCCGCCACTGATCTGGCGGAGGTCATTGGTGGAGCGGTGGCCCTGCAGCTTCTGTTCGGGCTCCCACTGATCGTAGGTGGACTTATGACCGGGGCGTTGTCGCTGGCGATTTTGGCGATCCCGTCGCGTCATGGCCAGCGCACCTTCGAGATCGTCATTATCGGGATGCTCGTCGTCATCGCCATCGGGTTCACCGCCGGTCTCGCTTTTTCCCCGCTGTCATGGGGTGGGGTCGCGTCAGGCCTAGTGCCCCGGTTTGAAGGCACTGAAACCGTCATGCTCGCCACGTCGATGCTGGGCGCTACAGTCATGCCTCACGCGGTATACATGCACTCTTCCCTGGTGCGCGATCGCCACGGAACCGACGACAGGCCAAAACGGATTACTACGCTGTTGCGAGCAACCCGATGGGATGTCGCGGTCTCTCTGGTGCTGGCAGGATCGGTGAATATTGCGATGCTGCTGTTGGCTGCGGCGAGCCTGCAAGGTGTTAAGGGTATCGACGGCATAGCTGAGGCTCATGCAGCCATGAGTAACTCAATGGGGCCGGTAGTGGGGCTTATTTTCGCGGTGGGGTTGTTCGCGTCAGGTCTGGCTTCAACCTCCGTTGGCGCGTATGCCGGAGCTGAGATCATGGCCGGGCTTCTCCATATGAGGGTGCCGATGCTGGTCCGGCGACTTGTGACGATCATCCCGGCGCTAATCATTCTGGCATCCGGAGCCAATCCGACTCAGGCCCTCGTCTGGAGCCAGGTGCTGTTGAGCATGGGGTTGCCGCTCGTGTTGGTGCCGTTGGCTCGGTTCACCGGCGATCGGCAGCTGATGGGCCAATGGACGAATGGGCGTGTCATGGCCGTCATCGCGTGGATCGTCGTGGCAGCAGTCTCGGCTCTCAACGTGGTTCTCGTCGTCGAGACGGTCATGGGTGCATGATCCTTGAGGGCAGTTTTCTGGCGACAATCGTGAAAATGAGTGACAAACTCAAGTGGGTGACGACGCCGAACCCCGCACCGACCTCTGCCCACGATTTGGCCAACGATTTGGCCACTGCATTTCGCGGGTACCCTGCTGGAGTGGCGATCCTCACGACGATGGGAGCGGCTGGGCCCGAGGGCTTGACGGTCTCCTCCCTGGCGTCGGTGTCAGCCGTCCCGGCTGTTGTGTCGGTGTCGTTGGGTAATGGTTCGACGACCCTGGCCACCCTGACGGAGGAGTCCCGCGTCATCGTCCACATGCTTGACGCAGATCGCGCCGACCTCGCTGATGACTTCGCTGTACCAGGAGCCGATCACTTTGCCGACACCGAGTGGGTGCCGAGCGCTGAAGGGGCGCCCCGGTTAGAGACACAGGGGCCCATTTTGCATGGTTTCGTTCAGTCAATGACTGATACCGGATCGGCCACACTCATCGCGGTGACGATTGATCGGATCGAAGCTGGGAATCGCCATGCCCCAGGGTTGGTGAGGATGGCTCGGGGGTGGCACGAGATCCCTCGCTAAACCTTTCGTGACCCACGTTTTCGGGTACGTTGGAAGGCGTCATCGAAGTCGAAGGAGATGTCGCCATGACAGCCACTAATGCGCGCGCCCAGCAGACTGAACGCATGGGTACTGCACCCGGATTCATTGCCGCCTTGGACCAGTCTGGCGGTTCTACCCCGAAGGCCCTCAAGGCGTATGGGGTAGAACCTGAGGTTTATGGAGACGATAAGGACAAGATGTTCGATCTCGTCCACGAGATGCGGACCAGGATCATCACTAGCCCGTCGTTTACTGGCGACCATATTCTTGCGGCGATCCTGTTCGAGATGACGATGGATCGCGAGATCGAGGGAATCCCCACCGGTGACTACCTGTGGGAGAAGAAGGGCATCGTTCCCATCCTCAAGATTGATAAGGGCCTGGCTGACGAGGGCTGCCACGTTCGTCTCATGAAGCCGATTCCCGGCCTCGACGAGTTGGTGCACCGCGCCGTCGAGGAGAAGCACATCTTCGGTACCAAGGAGCGCTCTGTCATCCTGGATGACGACAAAGCTGGCATCGAAAAGATTGTCGACCAGCAGTTCGAACTGGCCGAACAGGTGCGCGCTGCGGGTCTTGTGCCGATCCTCGAACCCGAGGTCGACATCCACGCTCCACATAAGGAGAAGGCTGAGGAAAGGCTGCACAACCTCATCCGCGAGCACATCGACTCTCTGCCGCTCGACGCCAAGATCATGTTGAAGCTGACGATCCCGAGTTCCGAAGACCTGTATGCCGACCTCATTGCGGATCCGAAGGTCCTACGCGTCGTCGCCCTGTCTGGTGGGTACTCCCGTGATGAGGCCAACAAGAAGCTGGCACGCAACAAGGGACTCATTGCGAGCTTCTCTCGTGCTTTGGCCGAGGGACTGAACGTCGCACAGTCGCAGCAGGAGTTCGATCAGACTCTGCGCGCCTCCATCGACTCGATTTACGCCGCCTCGGTGTCCTGACCCTTCGACAGACGGGCCCGCTGGGAAACTTGCGGGCCCGTTGTCATGCGTGAGCATTCGTCGGCCTTGTACAGTTCGAGGGTGATTCCTGAACTTGTCGCGTTTGATCTAGACGACACGTTGGCCCCTTCGAAAACTCGTCTTCCCCAGGAGATGGCCCGCATCGTTGCTCGCTTGCTTGATCGCACGAGTGTGTGTGTCATCTCTGGTGGCCAGTTCGGTCAGTTCCGGACTCAGGTCGTCGAGGCTCTCGTCGACGCACCCCGGCTGGATCGGCTCCACCTGCTGCCCGCCTGCGGTACTCAGTACTACCGCTGTGTTGACGGTGAGTGGCAGCGCATTTACGTCGAGGCTTTGACTGACGATGAGAAGTCCCGCGCTATGGAAGCTGTCGAAACCTGTGCCCGTGACCTCGGGCTGTGGGAGGAGCACACCTGGGGCCCGGTATTGGAAGACCGCGAATCGCAGATCACTTTTTCCGCGCTGGGTCAGCAGGCCCCCGTCGACGCTAAGAAAGCGTGGGACCCCAGCGGCGATAAGAAGCTTAACCTGCGTGAGGCGGTTGCTGGGAAGCTCCCTGATCTCGAGGTGCGCGCTGGGGGGTCCACCTCCGTGGATATCACTCGAGTTGGTCGAGACAAGTCCTTCGGTATAGCCAAGCTGCTTGAGATAACGGGCCTATCCAAGACGGATGTGCTGTTCTACGGTGATCGTCTTGACGAACACGGCAACGACTACCCTGTTAAGGCGATGGGTATTCCGTGCGTCGCGGTCGACGACTGGCAAGATACCCTGGTCAAACTCGAAGACTTGCTCGCGTAAGCGTAAAGCTACTCAGCTACTCGTGCCCCACCGACGGGGACGACCCACGATGAGACTGGCTCCCCAACCGGCGGCCAGACCGATAACGGCGGGAAGCCCCCAGCCGAGGCCGTCGGATGCCCAGGGTAGGACCATGTCGGCCACGTGGGTGATAGCGCGGGTCTCTGACCCTTGGATCGGCAGGGCGCGTACCAGGTCGGGCAGGGCAGCCAGGGCGACGCATCCGGTCATGATGCGGTGGGGGAGGCGGCTGGCACCCAGCCACGGGTCAAGCAGCCCCAAAATGATCGCTGTGATCGCTAACGGGTAGAGGAACATGAGGACGGGGGTCGACCAGGCGATGATCGTCGTCAGACCGGCGTTGGCGATGATGGCTGACGCCACGCTGAAGATGACGACCCAGCTTCGCACCGACGGCCCCGCCGGGAACATGCGACGAAAGATCTCGGCACAGGCCACGACCAACCCGATCGCTGTTTTGAGGCAGGCGACTAGCACGATGGCGGCTATCAACACCTGACCGGCCGTGCCGTAGTAGTGGCGTGAAACCCCAGCCAGGACGACACCGCCGTTGGCAGCGTTAGGGACGACGAGGGCAGACGTGCGCCCGAGCCATGCCAGGGATACGTAGACGAGGGTTAGCGGGATGGTGGCAACCAGCCCGGCGCGGATCGTGATATGGGTGACATCGCGACGGCCTGTCAAGCCGCGTTGATTGATCGCCTCAATGATGACGATAGCGAAGGCGAGGGACGCCAGCGCGTCCATGGTGTTGTAGCCGTGGAGGAAGCCGTGCATGAAGGGCTGGTGATCGTACGGGGGTTGCGGGGGACGATTCGCGACGGTGGGCATGGGATGGATGAGGGTCGCCACGATGAGAATGGCCAGCAGGGCAAGGAACAGTGGGGTCAGATATCGCCCTACCCAGTCCATGAGCTTGCCGGGTTTGAGGGCTGCGACCAGAGTCATCGCGAAGAACACGATGGTGAAGATCGGCAGTGCCGGGCCGTGGCCTTGGATAAAGGGCGCCACGCCGACTTCGTAGGAGACGGTGGCCGTTCTCGGGATGGCGAAGGCTGGGCCGATGGTCAGGTACAGCAGGCAGGTGAAGATTGTGGCGTAGTGAGGGGACACCCGCGAGGTCATGCCGTGGACGCTCGAACATCCCGACACGGCGGAGGAGATGATGGCCACGATGGGGATTCCGACTGCGGTGACGAGAAATCCTGCGCCGGTTATAGGGGCGCTGTGGCCGGCAAGGCGCCCTAGTTCGACCGGGAAGATGAGGTTTCCGGCGCCGAAAAATAGCCCAAATATCATGAGCCCGATGAGGAGGGCGGTGTGCTTGGGGACGGTTCGCAGATCGGACATGGGGAATATCTTGCCAGGGTGGTGGCGGTAGCTCCCGCAAGGGGACTTTCGTGGTTTTTCCCACAGGTGAGAACGAGCGTTCATCTGGAGGTCGTTGGTGTCATCTGGCGATCGGGACGGGAGGCCTTCCCTCTTCCAGCCATTCCGACCGTGATGACGCGAAGCGGCTGGACCTCACAGTGGTTCCGAGGTGATGGCGAGCGACTCCTTTGGGCTAGTTGAGTCATGTACGCTCAACTTCACTTGATTGTGCCCAGCCAGGGGTCATACTTGAGTCATAGCAACTCAACTCCAGTGAGGCATGTAATGGACACCAATCTCACCACGATGAGCCGTGACGCGGTCACCGCCGCTACTCGACATGCGTTGGCCCACGGGAACCCGTCCGTGGAGCCCTCGCATCTTCTTCACGCACTGTTCACGATCCCAGACAACACTGTCAGTCCGTTGGTAGCTGGCTTGGGGATCGATCCTCAGCAGGTCGACGCCGTCGCCACCGCGGCGATGCGCTCCCTTCCGTCAAGCACCGGCGCCTCGGTGGCTCAGCCGCAGCTGTCCGGGGCGTTCGCCCGTGTCATCGCCGACGCACAGAACCGCGCCGAGGCCATGGGTGACTCTTTCGTCGCTACCGAGCACCTGCTTATTTCATTGACGGCTGTCCCCTCTGACGTCCAGAACGGCCTGGCAGGACTCGGCCTCAAGCCCGACTCCCTGGCGGCGGCCTTTAATGAAGGTCGCGGAGACCGTCGTGTCACCTCCGAGGAGTCGGAGGGAGGCGAATCGGCTCTTGCCAAGTACTCTGTCGACCTCACCGAGCGCGCCCGTGCTGGCAAGCTTGACCCCGTCATTGGTCGTGATCAGGAGATTCGCCGCGTCGTCCAGGTGTTGGCACGACGCACTAAGAACAACCCGGTCCTTATCGGTGAGCCGGGGGTCGGCAAGACTGCCGTCGTCGAAGGGTTGGCTCAGCGCGTCGTCGCCGGGGACGTTCCCGACTCTCTCAAAGGGCGTCGCGTCGTCTCTTTGGATCTGTCTTCCATGGTCGCCGGGGCTAAATACCGCGGCGAGTTTGAGGAGCGCCTCAAGGCCGTCCTCAACGAGATCAAGGAGGCCGAGGGGCAGATCATTACCTTCATCGACGAGCTGCACACCGTCGTCGGCGCCGGGGCTTCCGGAGAGGGAGCAATGGACGCTGGCAATATGCTCAAGCCGATGCTGGCCCGTGGCGAGCTGCGAATGATCGGTGCCACTACCCTCGACGAGTACCGCGAGCATATTGAGAAGGACCCAGCCCTGGAGCGTCGTTTCCAGCAGGTCTTTGTCGGTGAACCGTCGGTTGAGGACACTATTGCCATCCTGCGCGGCTTGCGAGAGCGCTACGAGGCCCACCACAAGGTGCGTATTACTGACGGAGCCCTTGTCGCGGCCGCCAGCTTGTCTAACCGGTACATCACCGCCCGTCAGCTTCCTGACAAGGCCATTGACCTTATCGACGAGGCTGCGTCTCGGCTGCGCATGGAGATTGACTCCTCTCCGGAGGAGATCGACACCCTGCGCCGTGAAGTCGACCGCATGAAGATGGAGATCTTCGCCGTCGAGAAGGAGGACGACCCGGCCAGCCAGCAGCGCCTAGCGAGGTTGCGCGCTGAAATGGCTGACAAGGAGGAGACCCTGCGTGGCCTGGAGTCGCGCTGGGAGGCTGAGAAGGCTGGTCTCAACAAGGTCGGTGAGCTCAAGACAAGGATTGACGAGTTGCGGACTGCCGCCGACAAGTACCAGCGCGAGGGCGACTTCGGGCGAGCGTCCGAAATCCTCTACGGTCAGATTCCCGGCCTTGAGAAGGAGATGGAGGCTGCTGCCAAGGCCGAGGAGGAAACCCCGCGGATGGTCTCCGAGGAGGTCGGCACCTCCGACATCGCCGAGGTTGTTTCCTCGTGGACTGGCATTCCCGTTGGGCGGATGATGCAGGGCGAGCAGGAGAAGCTGCTCCATATGGAGGAGCGGCTGCACGAACGTCTTATTGGTCAGGATCGAGCGGTCAAGACGGTTTCGGATGCGGTACGTCGCTCCCGGGCGGGAATCAGCGACCCGAACCGTCCGACTGGCTCGTTTCTCTTTTTGGGCCCCACGGGCGTCGGCAAGACCGAGTTGGCCAAGTCTCTGGCGGAGTTCCTCTTCGACGACGAGACCGCTCTGGTGCGTATCGACATGAGTGAGTACATGGAGAAGCACTCCGTCTCGCGTCTGGTCGGTGCCCCTCCGGGTTACGTCGGTTATGAAGAGGGCGGTCAGCTCACCGAAGCCGTGCGGCGTCGTCCCTACTCGGTCATCTTGCTTGACGAGGTGGAAAAGGCTCATCCTGACGTCTTCAACATTTTGCTGCAGGTGCTCGACGACGGTCGTCTGACTGACGGCCAAGGACGCACGGTGGATTTCCGCAACACCATTTTGGTCTTGACGAGCAATTTGGGTAGCCAGTTCCTGTCAGACGCGAGCCTTGATGACCATGCTAAGCGTGAGGCCGTCATGGGGGCGGTGCGTCAGGCGTTCCGACCCGAGTTCCTGAATCGACTCGACGATGTGGTCATGTTCGACCCGTTATCGATGGCCGATCTGGGACGAATCGTCGAGACGAACCTGGCTAAGCTCAATTCACGGCTGGCAGAGCGGCGTATCACCATTGCCGTGACCGACGCCGGTAAGGACTGGCTGGCCATGGCGGGTTTCGACCCGATCTACGGTGCCCGGCCACTGCGTCGCCTGATGCAGACCACCATCGATGATCAGCTGGCTCGCAAGGTGTTGTCTGGGCAAGTGCAGGAGGGCGATACGGCGACCTTTGACATCAACGAGGCTGGTGACGGTTTGGTGATTCTCTGATGGCGAACGCTTGCCGTGTGACGGCGTTGTGACAGTTCGTAGGGGCGTTGGGTCGGTTGAACCAACGCCCCTGCTGTGATGTTTCTCACTATTTGGTGGAGTGTATGGGTATAGCCTGCTCACGCCATCCCCACATGGAGGAGGACCGCTGTGTCAGACGCCCAAGCCACTGAGCGAACGATCACATCACTGATACCAGCCCGTATCGACCGGCTGTCGTGGTCGACATTTCACACCATGGTTATCGTCGGTCTAGGAACAGCGTGGATCCTCGACGGTATTGAGGTGCAGATCGTCGCAGCAAATGGCTTTGCAAAACCGCTGCACATGTCCACCACCGAGGTTACCGCGGCAGCAACCTTCTACCTGCTCGGCCAAGTACTTGGTGCTCTCTTCTTCGGCAAACTTACCGACCGTATTGGTCGAAAGAAACTCTTCACTCTGACTCTCCTGGTTTACCTTCTTGGTTCGGGTATTGCAGGTTTGTCCTTCTCGACGTGGTTCCTCTATGTGTGCCGGTTTATTGCTGGATCTGGTATTGGTGGTGAATATTCAGCGATCAACTCGGCCATCGATGAGCTCATTCCGGCCCAGTATCGCGGTCGGGTGGACTTGTCCGTCAATGGCACCTACTGGGCTGGCGTCATGCTCGGTTCGGTCGCTACGATTTACCTCCTTGACCCGACGAAGGTCGCGGAGTTTTGGGGCTGGCGTATTGGCTTCTTTATTGGTCCGGTTCTCGGCATTGTTGTCATCCTTATTCGTAAGCATATTCCGGAGTCGCCTCGGTGGATGCTGACGCACGGTTACGGTGAGCAGGCCGAAGAGATCGTTGCCGGAATTGAGCAGGATGTTCGGGAGTCGGGGCATGAACTTGAGCCGGTTAGCGACGACCAGGCCATCACCTTGGAACCCGAGGTGAGGCGTCAAGGCCGCCGCAACTTCTCCCAGCGTTGGGTAGAGTTTAAGGAGTCTGGTGCTGAGCTGGTCGAGGTGTTCCTGCGTCGCTATTGGAAGCGCACTGTGCTGGGTGTCACCCTTATGGTGACCCAGTCCTTCCTGTACAACGCTATCTTTTTCACCTATGAGATCGTGCTGTCGCAGTTCTATTCAGTGTCTAAATCTGATGTCGGCTTGTATATGATCCCATTCGCGGCAGGAAACCTACTCGGTCCAATTCTACTGGGGCGATTATTCGACACCATTGGTCGACGCAAGATGATTTTCGCTACCCATGGAATAGCTGCTCTGGTACTGG
The DNA here is from genome assembly GCF_023838685.1 of Cutibacterium sp. 37298. NCBI lineage: Bacteria > Bacillati > Actinomycetota > Actinomycetes > Propionibacteriales > Propionibacteriaceae > Cutibacterium > Cutibacterium sp. 37298. Next base: position 35,188 of record NZ_JAJNRJ010000001.1, on the reverse strand, counting down.
CTATCAGTGCGGTGCTGTTCCAGCGTGATGCCCTGACGCCGTCCACCCACACTATCTTCTGGTGCGTCGCTTTCTTCTTTGCTAGCGCCGGAGCTTCCTCGGCCTATCTGACAGTGTCCGAGATTTTCCCGCTGGAGGTTCGTGGTCAGGCTATTAGCTACTTCTTCTCAATCGCCCAGATCGCCGGTGCTATCGCTCCATTCATCTTCGGTAACCTCATCGGTGACGGTTCCTCGCGCGGCCCCCTTGTCGGCGGTTACTTCATCGGTGCCGGCATCATGCTTACCGGTGGTCTCGTCGCTTTGTTCATGGGCGTTGACGCCGAGGGCAAGGGTCTGGAGGCCATCACTGATCCGCTCAGCCGTGACCGTGCCAAAAAGTCGGCCGCTCGGCAAGCCGAGTGAGTTAGGGGGAGACGACTATGACGGCCAGCACTATCAAGCCCACTTCGTTGTGCGGTGTTGGGATCTGAGACATCATACGCAATGTGCAGTGCCCGGTGGTTGTCATGCCACGTCCGGTGTGCAAGGCACATGAGAGGCTCGATAGCGTCGTCTCTTCGGCCGCGGCGGAGTCTGGCAAGAACTAAGCGCTTAGTCGACGTCCCCGTCGACATACATCCACCGGCCTGCGCGACGCTGGAAACGGGACACCTCATGGAGGACGTTGTGGCGCTTCCCGGCCCGGTACGAGGCGCGAAATTCCACCATTCCGGTGATGTCGCCCGGTTGGCCGTCCTTGGTGGCAAGGATCTGCAAACCCGTCCATTCCAGGCCCTGCGAATCGACAACATCGGGACGGGTACGGGGGTGCCAGGTTGCCCACAGGTGATTCCACCGTCCCAGGGTGTTCGCGGTGTAGCGCGACCGCATGAGTGCTTCGGCGGTTTCGGCGTGACGCGGGTCGTCGAGGATCGGTCCGCAGCACTGGTCGAGGTTCCGTCCTGATCCGCAGGGACACAATAAGGTCATGGTTTAAGCATCCCAGGCTGGGTGTCGCCCGGCGCGGACTACAGTCGGCACCGGCCCTCCGACGAGATTCGGAAGGCTTGCGCCACATCGGGCGCTGGATGGATGGGAGATGGATGATGTCGCACGGTGTGGCAGCCATGGCGTTCTTGGCAGGCCTGATCGGGTTGGGACTCGCGGGGTGTTCCGGGACAGCCGGGGTCTACAACAGTGGTGACGAGGCGGCCAACGGATCACGGTCGGGAGTTGAGGCGACCCCCGAGGCCCATGCAGGTGCTACGCCTGACCAGAAGTGGACCCATTGCACCCCAGGAGCTCGTTCCAAGGACATCACCGCAATGACGCCCGATACCAACACCTCCCTGACGATCGGTGCGTTCAACGGATGGGATGAGTCCTGGGCGACAGCTGGTCTCATCAAGCAAGTCCTCAAGAAGGACGGCTACACCGTCACCATTAAAGGATTTGACGCCGGGGTCGGGTATCAGGCGACTGCTGGCGGTGACATCGACATCATCACTGATTCCTGGCTTCCGGTGACCCAGGCTGGCTACATCCGCAAGTACGGCCCGAAGTTGGAGAACCTCGGGTGCTGGTACGACAATGCGAAACTCACTATTGCCGTGAATAAAAACTCACCGGCACATTCCATCGCCGATCTCAAGAAAACTGGCAGCGCCTACGGAAACGTCATTTACAGCATCGAACCGGGTGCCGAGATGACGAAGACCATCGCTAATCAGACACTGCCGATGTACGGGTTGTCGAACATCACCCTCAAGACCTCGTCGACGCCGGCGATGCTGGCCCAGCTCCAGAAAGCCACCAAGGCAGGGAGTAACGTCGCGGTCACCCTCTGGCGGCCGCACTGGGCCTATGACGCCTACCCGGTACGCGATCTCGATGATCCCAAGAATGCCATCTCCAACGCGGAGCTCATTTACAGTTTCGGTCGACCCGGATTCGAGAAGGACCACCCCAAGGCCGCTCAGCTCATCCGGAACCTCGCAATCGACGACGCCCACCTGTCTAGTCTGGAGCACCTCATGGTCGATACCACTAAGCGTGGTGGCCAGCAGGACACTGCGATCTCGAGGTGGATGGCCGACAATCCGGACTGGGTACACGATTGGCTGACCGGAAGGCTGGGGCCTCGATGAGCCGAGTTCTGCCCGATCCGGACGTGGCGGGAGCATGGACAGTGCGCGTCGGTGGCGCGGATCAGTCGTGGATCGATCCCGACGATCCCACCCGTCTGGAGTTCGACTATATGCAACGCATCGCCGACCATCTCGATGTTCACCGTCCAGCGGGGGAGAGGATGCGCGTCATCCATCTAGGTGGGGCAGGGATGTGCCTAGCACGGTATGTCGCGGCGACCCGTCCGACCAGCCCGCAGATCGTCTGTGAGCCCGACGCCGAGTTGACGGCAGAGGTCCGTCTCAAGGTTCCGCTACCGGTGCGTTCAGGGATCAAGGTGCGCCCGGTAGACGGACGATCGGGGGTCGCGGCCATGCGGGAGGATTTCGCCGACGTCGTCATCCTCGATGCCTTCGACGGCGCCCGGGTTCCTGGCGACCTCGTCACTGTCGAGTTCTTTGCCGATGTATCCCGCGTCCTGCACTTCGACGGTATCGGGGTAGCGAACTTAGCTGACTCCGCACCCCTTGTGTGGACTAAGCGAGTCGCGAGGTCCGTTAAAGAGGTGTTTTCCAACGTCTGTGTGGCGGCGGAGCCAGCGACCCTCAAGGGGCGTCGCTACGGAAATATTGTCCTGGCCGCCTCGAACGGACCGCTGCACGAGGAGGAGCTAACTCGACGCTGTAGCGGCGCGGCTGTCCCGTTTCGGTTTATCGCTGGTGATGCACTGGAGAAGCTGTTGGCAGATGCTCGTCCTTTCCACGATGGCGACACCGAATCCTCGCCGGGGCCGCCTGGCGGAGCGACCTTCTTCTCCTGACTGCTCATATGGTCAGCGGTGTTGTCCTGGGTAGCGATCTGGTGAGACCTCGCGGCAATGACGATTCTCGTTCGGGTTGTCGTTCAGTGACATGATGTCACCATGATCCATACGACCTCTGAGGGAACAGTCAGGTATGGCTATCTGCCGTCGCTGCCAGCGATGCCCAAACTGATCGTTGTGGCACGGGTCGTGGTGATCGGTTTGTCGACCATGTGGGCCCTCATCATCTGTGGGTTGTGGGTGGCTGGGCGTAGCGAAAGCCAATCGACCCTCGGCCCGATCCTGACGTCGTTCGCCTTGGGCATGGACTCGGGAGGCTGGACCGGTTATCTGCTCACTCCACTGGCGGGTTGCGTCTTGACGGTGACGATGGGTCGAGGCCACGCCATCGACCGCTATCTCTTCACGGTGCTCTCACTGGGTTGGATGTGGTGGCTTTCTCGTGGCGCAGAGTTTATAGGAGGGTTTGACGTCATCGGGGTCATGGCCGTCGCGGTGGTGTTGGTTATCGTTTGGAGCGCACCAGTTAACACGTGGATTAAGGCTGTCGCCGAACGCGACAAGGTGATCGCAAATCCGCCAGAGGAAGGATGGCTAGCGCCGGGGCAGGTCCAGCCGTGGCAAGCGAACTCCCGTCGTAGGTGAGTCGATTCCCTCACCTGCGGCACGTTCAGCTCGGCTTTCACTCGACGCGGGACCGCCGAGCTGATTGTGGCTGGCTGACCTGACCCTTGCGTCGGGCCTTGAGCCATTCGACACCCATCGGCAGCACTGACACCACGATGATGAGGAGCAGAGCCGCCTCGAAATTGTTCCGAACGACGGGGATTTGGCCGAGGAAATAACCAGCCTGGACAGCGATGAGCACCCAGAGTATGCCGCCGATAGCGGTATAGGTGATGAATTTCTGAAACGTCATCCGTCCCACGCCGGCAATCATGGTGACGAAGGTGCGCACGATCGGTACGAAACGGGCCAGGATGAGCGCTACGGAACCATGCTTGCGGAAGAACTCATGGGTGGTGTCCACATGTTTGGGGGAGAACACCTTACCCATGAATCCTTCTCGCTCTCGGAAAAGCTTCGGGCCAACCAGGTAGCCGATCCAGTAACCGCAGATATTTCCTGCGATAGCGCAGATGATGAGGACTACGTTGACGATGATGAGGGTCGTCGTCACAGATCCGTAATGGACCAAAGGGACGGTTGAGTTAACGCCCACGGCGGCAAACATTCCCAGAGCAAAAAGCAAAGAGTCTCCGGGCATGAAGAACACGGCAAGTCCGCATTCGGCGAAGGCGATCAGCGCGACGATCCACAGAGCAGCAGCACCGGTGCCCTGGATGATGGCCTGAGGGTCCATCCAGGTTGGGGTGAGCAGGGCTGGGAGGGTCATGAGGAGACTCGACATAGGGTCAAGACTATCTTTGGTCCGTGTGTGCCTCGTCCGCTGATGAACTCGCTGATGCCCCTTCGCTGCAGACTCCCAGCCAGTTAGGGACTACAGTCGTAGGTGTTGGGCCGATGCCGAAACCGTGGCCTGATGACCCGAGACTCGATCCTGAGCTGTTGGCTTCAGGCGATCGACGCAATGTTATTGATCGGTACCGCTACTGGACGATGGAGGCCATCGTCGCCGACCTTGACGCCCAGCGCTCCCGGTTGCATGTGGCTATTCAGAACTGGGAACATGATTTCAATATCGGGTCGGTGGTGCGTACCGCCAACGCTTTTAATGTCGCGGCCGTTCATATCTTGGGGCGGCGTCGTTGGAATAGACGTGGCGCAATGGTGACTGACCGGTATTTGCACGTTTACCACCACTCTGACGTCCCCTCCTTCCTACACTGGCTTGACGAGCACGGCGTCACTCCCGTCGGAGTGGATAATCTGCCTGGATCGGTGCCACTGGAGACGGTCCAGCTGCCGCAGGACTGTTGCTTGGTCTTTGGATCGGAAGGTCCCGGGCTGACCGACGAGGTCGTCAAAGGGTGCGAGCAGTTGGTGGCTATCACCCAGTACGGGTCAACGCGTTCCATGAATGCTGGCGCGGCTGCCGCGATTGCCATGTACGCCTGGACGACGCAGTGGTGTCCAAAGCCACGCACTAGCTGATCGGGGAGAACCGTCACCCTCTAGGCTCGTGTCATGAGCACGCAACCCACTGAGGAACCACTCCGACTAGTTGTGGCATTCAATCCAGTGCCTAGTGCCTCCCGGGTTGCTCATCATCATGCGACGAGATTTCGCCTGGCGGTGCAGGCCTTCATTGTCGTCGTCATTGGTGGTTTGTTGTGGGCGTTGACGGCCGACGCCTTCCAGTTATCGACGGTGATGTGGATGCTCGGGGCATGGGTGGTGCTATTCCTCGTGCTTTTCGTCATCCAGAATCTGCGGCTGCACGCCGCTCGCAAGGATCTTCTCGGCGTCGGGGAGGGGCCCGCGCTCATCGTCTGTTCGCGTGGCTTGCTCTTGCGACGAGCATTGCGCTGCGAGTCTGAAGGGCCTGTGGCGACGTCTATGGACGAGGTTCGCTGGGATGATTTATCTGCGGTCAAGGTGGGGGGCTCGTCGATTGGTTCTGGTCCCGGTCTGGTTGTCTATGCCGATGACGGCAGGCAGTGGGAGGTTCCACTGTCCTGGCTTGATAGTCGGCTAGCTGACATTGACGCGGCGATTTCCGCGGCTTCAGGTGGTCACGTTCGGGTGGAACAGGATGGTGCCGGCATCGCCGACTAATGTGCGCTGCGCAGCACCTATGAGCGTGCCGGGTGCCGGAACTGACATCGGGAGGGTGCCTGCGGAAGAATAGCTCTTGTCAACGCGAGTTCATATAGGAAAGGCCTAACATGCCCATCGCAACACCTGAGGTCTACGGCGAGATGATTGACCGCGCGAAGGAACAGGGCTTCGCGTACCCGGCCATCAACGTGACCTCCTCCCAGACCCTCAACGCTGCTCTGCAGGGGTTCACTGAGGCCGGTTCCGACGGCATCGTCCAGATCTCCACCGGTGGCGCGGAGTACACCTCCGGTCAGACGGTGAAGGACATGGTGACTGGTGCGGTTGCTCTCGCGGAGTACGCCCACGTCGTCGCTAAGAATTACCCGATCAACGTGGCCTTGCACACCGACCACTGCCAGAAGGAGAAGCTGGATAAGTACGTCAACCCGCTTATTGCCATCTCGCAGGAGCGCGTCGACAAGGGCCAGGACCCGCTATTCAACTCTCATATGTGGGACGGCTCGGCCATCGAGGTTGAGGAGAACTTGCAGATTGCCGAGGAGCTACTGTTGCGCACCGCGAAGGCCAAGCTCATCCTCGAGATTGAGGTCGGCGCTGTTGGTGGCGAGGAAGACGGTGTGACCGGCGAGATCAACGAGAAGTTGTACACCACCGTTGCTGACGGCATGCGTACCCTCGAGGTGCTGGGCCTGGGTGAGAAGGGCCGCTACACCACCGCCCTGACCTTCGGGAACGTCCATGGTGCGTACAAGCCGGGTTACGTCAAGCTGCGCCCGGGAATCCTCAAGGAGATCCAGGACGAGTGCGGCAAGAAGTACGGCAAGGAGAAGCCGTTCGATCTGGTCTTCCATGGTGGGTCGGGATCGACTGCCCAGGAGATCGCCGACGCGGTGTCCTATGGCGTTATCAAGATGAACATCGATACCGATACTCAGTACGCGTTCTCGCGTCCGGTTGTTGAGCACATGTTCAAGAACTACGACGGCATGCTCAAGATTGACGGTGAGGTCGGCAACAAGAAGATGTACGACCCGCGTTCGTGGGGCAAGAAGGCTGAGGCTGGTATGGCCGCTCGGATTGTTGAGGCTTGTGAGCAGCTGGGTTCGAAGGGTACTTCGGTCAGCGCCTGAGTTGTTTTGTGAAGAATCCTAGCCAGTTCTGTTGTGAGGATTGGCTGGGATTTTTCACGTCATCGGTGTGATGGTAATATTGTGCCGCCAATTCCGGCAGCAGCGGATAGTATGACGCATACGGCATAGTTTATAGTTGTTTTTGTTCTCATTACTATTCCTTGGTGGTAATCGATTTCATGTCAAGTGAAGTGTCCATATGGTTCGCCCCAAGTGCTTCGTTCTACCCTTTGAATTCATGCTCTTTGCCTGTGGCCCGGGGGCGCGGAAGAAGGGCCGGGGAGCGTCGAGGGGTGCCACGCCTTCCATATCGCTTGCGGCTGGCCCTGCGCTCGCGGCCGACACCGCCATTGTGCAGGAGAGATTCGTTGCGGTCGAGGTGTTAATGGGTTGGAGTTGACCGCAGGTTCCGTTTAGACCACTATGCGCCTGACGGGGAAATCCTCTGGCCGTTGGGCGGTGGCGGCGACTATGTACATGGTGAGATGACGAGGACTTCCTTGGACCACACATACACGCACTGACCAAGGAGGGCCATGTCTCGACCTGAACCGACCGGAGAGAACCGTATCGTTGAGCCGGAAGAGATCTTCTTCTCAACTACCGATGCCAAGGGAATCATAGAGAAAGCCAACTCGGTTTTCGTGGACATCTCCCGGTACTCCTGGGATGACCTCATCGGGGCGCCCCATAACATCATTCGTCACCCGATGATGCCCGGCGCGGCATTCCTCGCCATGTGGACGACAATCCAAACGGGGGAACCTTTTTGCGCCTACGTCCACAACCTCGCTGCTGATGGTGCCACCTACACGGTGCTGGCCACCGTCGTGCCGTTGGGGGAGGGCTACCTGTCGGTGCGCGTCACCCCGCAGGTGCCCGAGATGCTTCAGGCGGCCGAGACTGTCTACCAGGCGGGTCGTGACGCCGAGTGGATTGCCGGGGAACAGGGATGTGGTGCTCCTGAACGAGCCCGCCGTGGTCTTGATGCCGTCAAGACGGCCCTCGAACAGGCCGGATACCCCGACTACGGGACGTTCATGCGCAAGGCGTTGGTTCAGGAGGTGTCGGTACGTCGGCGGCAGCACCGTGCCTCCCGTGGCATGGTCGACGAGACGACCTTGGGACAGCTCTCGAGCCAGGTCAACCGGGCTCGACAGCTGGTCGAGACCTGGCTGGAGACCTTCGACGGGCTAAGCGACCTCTCGTCCAAGGCCGGTCGGACCGCGCGCACCCTGAGTAGGGCGATGACCGAGTCGCAGCGCACTGCTGACGTCATTACTGATTCCCGTGAAGCCACTGAGGCGTCGTTGCGGCCCTTGGTGACCGTCCTCACCCTGTGGAGCCGGATGGACGCCGAGATAGCGCCGCTGGTCAACGGGGTAGTCGCTGACCTCGACGCCATGGCCACTAGCGCGGATCTCACGAGTTTCCGGCTGGCGGTGGCCCACGTCCAGGTCGAGTCGACCCGCAGCTTTGTTTCCGAGCTGTGGGCCGAGGTGGACGGTTGGCAACGTGCCCTCCCCGCTATCGATGACCTTTCTCGGGCTGTGGAGGAAGCCATGTCGGAGGCGAACCGTCGCCTCGACGAGGTGCGCGGCTTGGCCGATCGCGCCGCGTCCCGCACCCAGGAGCTAGCTGATCTGATGGCGATGCCGACCGCTCTGCTCACCAGTTGGCAGCAGATGGCCAGCCAACGGGAGCTATCGGCCGGGGTGGCTGATCTCGTTCCGCGGGTGGAGGAGCAGATCGGCGCCAGCCAGGCGATGGCCGCTGAGCTGACCGATGTCGTTGCTGGGCTGCACAAACTCGCAGGCGTCTCGAACGAGGAATTGGACGTCTCGGTGCTGGCTGAGATCCGTCGTCTCGGGGCCGAGGTGGCGGCCGGACGCTGAACCACGCCGGAGTCCGGCCCATGGTTGGGTCGGACTATCAGCAGCAACGCTCTCGACATATGCGTTTTTCCTCGGATAAAACGGCGGTCCCGTTCGGTGCGAAAGTGCCGATTCGGACCGCCTTAAGGAGCCGGGCTCCGACGGGAAATGACGTCAGTGAATCCGCGTAGGTGATCCCGTGGCGGCAGGCTCGTGGCGCCGTCTGGGTACCTCTTCTCGGTGTCCTCAGGTGAACGCCTTCGTGGCTGAACACTGTTAAGGTGTGGAACTTTGACCCCAAGTCGGTGAAAGCTTCGGGGACAGTGCAAAGATTAGATTCATGAGTCCACGAAAGATTGGCGTTACCGAGCTCGTGCTCCGCGACGCGCATCAGAGCCTGCTTGCCACTCGCATGGCCATGGAGGACATGGTTGATGCTTGTGCTGACATTGATGCGGCAGGCTTCTGGTCCGTTGAATGCTGGGGCGGAGCTACCTTCGATTCCTGCATCCGATTCCTCAACGAAGACCCATGGGAGCGTCTGCGTACCTTCCGCAAGCTGCTGCCGAACTCCCGGCTGCAGATGCTGCTGCGTGGCCAAAACCTCTTGGGCTACCGCCACTACAACGACGAGGTCGTCGACAAGTTCGTCGAGAAATCGGCCGAGAACGGCATGGATGTATTCCGCGTGTTCGACGCTTTGAACGATCCTCGCAACCTTGAGCACGCGATGGCAGCCGTCAAGAAGACCGGCAAGCACGCCCAGGGCACTATCTGCTACACCACTTCCCCGATTCACACCCCGGAGAGCTTCGTGAAGCAGGCCGATCGTCTCATCGACATGGGTGCCGACTCGATCGCCTTCAAGGACATGGCTGCTCTGCTCAAGCCGCAGCCTGCCTACGACATCATCAAGGGCATTAAGGAGAACCATCCGGACGTGCAGATTAACCTGCACTGCCACTCCACCACGGGCGTCACCCTGGTCACCCTGCAGAAGGCCATCGAGGCGGGTGTCGACGTCGTCGACACCGCTATCTCGTCGATGTCGCTCGGTCCGGGCCACAACCCGACCGAGTCTTTGGTCGAGATGCTCGAGGGCACCGAGTACACCACCGGCCTCGACATGGATCGCCTGCTCAAGATCCGCGACCACTTCAAGAAGGTGCGTCCGAAGTACAAGAAATTCGAGTCGAAGACGCTGGTCAACACCAACATCTTCCAGTCCCAGATCCCGGGCGGAATGCTCTCCAACATGGAGTCCCAGCTTGAGGCCCAGGGCGCTGGAGACCGCATGGATGAGGTCATGAAGGAGGTGCCGCGCGTTCGTAAGGATGCCGGCTACCCGCCGCTGGTCACCCCGTCGTCCCAGATCGTGGGAACCCAGGCGGTGTTCAACGTCTTGATGGGCAATGGTTCGTACAAGAATCTCACTGCCGAGTTTGCCGACCTCATGCTCGGCTACTACGGCAAGCCCATTGGCGAGCTCAATCCTGAGATCGTCGAGATGGCCAAGAAGCAGACCGGCAAGGAGCCGATCGACTGCCGTCCCGCCGACTTGCTCGAGCCTGAGTGGGATCAGTTGGTCGAGCAGGCCAAGAGTCTTGAGGGCTTCGACGGCTCCGACGAGGACGTTCTTACCAACGCGTTGTTCCCGGGAGTTGCCCCGAAGTTCCTCAAGGAACGCGCACAGGGCCCGAAGAGCGTCGCGATGACCGAGGCACAGCTGAAGGCCGAGAAGGAGGGCACCGGCGCTGCCGGCATCGCTGGACCGGTCAACTACAACGTGACGGTCGGTGGCAACAGCCACCAGGTGACCGTCGAGCCTGCGTGAGGATGATCGCCAACTATGGCTGAGAAGAAACCAATCAAGCTGGCCGACACTATGGCCGGCCGGATCGAGCAGCTCGCCGACGAGCGCCACGCTGTGGAGCTTGGCGGGGGCGAGGATCGCTTGCAAAAGCAGCGTGACAGGGGCAAGCAGACAGCCCGTGAACGGATCGACAACCTCGTTGATGCTTATTCCTTCGATGAGGTGGGCGCGTTCCGTAAGCACCGCACCACCCTTTTCGGCATGGACAAGGCCGAAGTTCCCGCCGACGGCGTAGTCACCGGTCGTGCGACCATTCATGGTCGCCCGGTCCACATCGCGTCCCAGGACTTCACCGTCATGGGTGGGTCGGCTGGCGAGACCCAGTCGACGAAGGTCGTCGAAACGATGGAGCAGTCCCTGCTGACCGGCACTCCGTTCCTGTTCTTCTATGACTCGGGCGGCGCTCGAATCCAGGAAGGCATCGACTCGCTGTCCGGGTACGGCAAGATGTTCTACGCGAACGTCAAGCTGTCAGGCGTCGTGCCGCAGATCGCCATTATTGCTGGCCCCTGCGCCGGTGGCGCCTCCTATTCCCCGGCCCTGACCGACTTCATCATCATGACGAAGAAGGCCCACATGTTCATTACGGGCCCCGGCGTCATCAAATCGGTTACCGGTGAGGAGGTGACTGCTGACGACCTGGGTGGTGCGGATGCGCACATGTCCACCTCGGGCAATATCCACTTCGTGGCCGAAGATGACGACGCCGCAGTGCTCATCGCGCAGAAGTTGCTGAGCTTCCTGCCGCAAAACAACACTGAGGACGCCCAGATCTCCAACCCCAATGACGATGTCTCCCCGCAGCCTGAGCTGCGCGACATCGTTCCGCTGGACGGTAAGAAGGGCTACGACGTCCGCGACGTCATTTCCAAGATCGTCGACTGGGGCGACTACCTAGAGGTCAAGGCCGGTTGGGCGACCAACATCATCACCGCCTTCGCCCGGGTCAATGGTCGTACCGTCGGCATCGTGGCCAACCAGCCGAAGGTGATGTCGGGTTGCCTTGACATTAATGCTTCGGACAAGGCTGCCGAGTTCATTACCTTCTGCGACTCGTTCAATATTCCGTTGGTGCAGTTGGTTGACGTTCCTGGCTTCCTGCCTGGTGTCCAGCAGGAGTACGGCGGCATCATCCGCCACGGCGCGAAGATGCTGTACGCCTACTCCGAGGCCACCGTCCCGAAGATCACCGTGGTGCTGCGTAAGGCTTACGGCGGCTCCTACCTGGCCATGTGCAACCGTGACCTGGGTGCTGACGCCGTCTATGCCTGGCCGAGCGCGGAGATTGCGGTGATGGGTGCCGATGGCGCTGCCAACGTCATTTTCCGTCGCCAGATCAAGGACTCTGAGGATCCCGCAGCCACCCGTGCCGCGAAGATCGAGGAGTACCGCAACGCCTTCAACACGCCTTACGTGGCTGCCGCCCGTGGACAGGTTGACGACGTGATCGATCCCGCGGACACCCGTCGCAAGATCACCGCCGCTCTGGAGACCTACGCCACTAAGCGTCAGTCCCGTCCGGCCAAGAAGCATGGCGTCATGCCTTGCTGAGCGAAGAAGGCTGATGGGAGGACAAGATGAGTGAGAACAATGAACTCGTCATCGAGACGCTGAACAAGCGACTCGCGGCGCTGGAAGCCGAGGTTTCCCGGCTCAAGAAGACGAGCAAGGGCGTTCCTGAGGACGTGCTCGCCGCCATCTGCGCCGCCGTTTCGGCTTACCTGGGCAACGACGGAAAGGTTCAGGCCGTCCGTTTCGCCCCGAGTGAGCCCTGGGTCCGTCAGGGACGCAGGGCTCAGCAGAACCATTCGATTCGTTGACCTGGAGAAACTGATATGAAGCTCAAGGTGACCGTCAATGACGTCGCATACGACGTTGACGTTGACGTTGATAAGACCCCCAATGCGCCGATGGCGCCGATCCTCTTTGGCGGCGGCGCCGGCGGCCCGATGAAGGCATCTGGTGGCGGCGCCGGTAAGGCCGGCGAGGGCGAGGTTCCCGCACCGCTGGCTGGGACTGTTGCCAAGATCCTCGTGGCCGAAGGAGATGCCGTCAAGGCCGGTCAGGTGCTCCTGACCCTCGAGGCCATGAAGATGGAGACCGAGATCAATGCCCCGGCGGACGGAACCGTCAAGGGGATCCTGGTGGCTGTCGGTGACGCCGTCCAGGGTGGTCAGGGCCTGGTGGCTCTGGGCTGATCCTCGAACCAAGAAACACATCGGCGCCTCACCGTGGTGGTGGGGCGCCGGTGCCATGTCTAGGGGCTACGAGTCCCCCTGTGACATTGTCAGTCGTGGTCTAGGAGACGAGATGGTCCGCTTCCCTGATGGGAGCCGGGCCATGCGTCGTCACATCACTTGAATACGATGACCTTGCGGCCAGTTGGAGTGCGGTTCCACAGCCACTTCAGACCAGACATATTGCGGATGTTGATGCAGCCATGGGAGGCCCCATTCCAGCCGCGACGGGAGAAGTCCGAAGAGTAGTGGATGGCCTGGCCCCTGTGAAAGAACATCGAGTATGGCATCGGGGAGCCGTAGACACTGGAGACGTGGTTCTTATCTTTCCAGTAGATGATATGGACGCCCTCGGCAGTGGGCTCACTGGCCCGACCGAAGCGGGCGTCAAGGGTGATGAGGATGCGTCCGTTGTGCACCATCCAGAGCTTGCGTTGCTTCTTGGAGGCGCAGATAACGGTTCCCTTCATGCAGCGACGGTCTAGGTGGGCACCGGTATTCGAGATCGGCAGGGTGGCTGGAGGAGCGACAGCGGGCTTGGACGACATTGAGGAAGCCGGAATCGACTTTGAGGGCTTCGGTGTCGCCGGTGAGCTCGGGGCCTCCGACTCGGTTGGGGAAGAGGTTGAGGCGAGGGAGGGACTGGCCTTAACAGAAGGGCCTTCCTTGGAGCTAACGGCCGTCGGGTTTGCGGGGATTTCGGGCGCGCTGGAGGTGACAGCGGGCGAGAACTGTCTTGGGTTGGGCGAGGCCGTTGGTTCTGCGTTCGCGACGCCGACGACCCCAGCAGACAGTGACATCACCAGCGCAGCAACCAGACTGGCAGCGCGGGAGGATCGCATTGATCACAACCTTTCGGGACGTGGACATGAAAATGCTACGCCTGGTGGCTCGCATTTTTGACCTGGTTTCTGCTCTCTCCCCCCGGGTCCGCGGTGGCAGGGCGTTTCGCCGTGATACGACGATGATGCTGCAGCACCCCTAGTCAGGGGGAGCTGCAGCACCGAGGCGTCTATCAGCCGTGCTTCGCACGGGTGCGGGCTTTGGCCCGCTCGTGGGCATTAAGTTCGGTCTTGCGGATGCGCACAACGTCTGGGGTGACCTCCAGGCACTCGTTTTCGCGGCAGAACTCAAGTTGTTGCTCCATCGAGAGCTTCGTCGCCGGGATCAGGCGCTCCAGTTCGTCGCCGGTGGAAGAGCGCACGTTGGTGAGGTGCTTTTCTTTGGTGGGGTTGACGTCCATGTCGTCGGGGCGGGAGTTTTCGCCGACGACCATGCCCTCGTAGGTGTCCTCGCCCGGCGAGACGAACATCGTGCCGCGCTCCTGCAAGTTGAACAAGGCGTAGGAGGTGACGACCCCCTGACGGTCGGCGACCATCGAGCCACTCTGACGGGTGCGCAATTCGCCTACCCAGGGCTGGAAGTTCTCGAAGATCTGGTTCATGATGCCCTGACCGCGGGTCTGGGTGAGGAACTCGGTGCGGAAGCCGATAAGGCCACGGGCTGGGACGACGAACTCCATGCGCACCCAGCCGGAGCCGTGGTTGACCATGTGCATCATCTGGCCTTTGCGTAGGCCCATCATCTGGGTGACGGGGCCCATGAACTCTTCTGGGGCATCAATGGTGACGCGCTCGAAAGGTTCGTGCAGCTTGCCGTCAATGGTTTTGGTGACGACCTGCGGTTTGCCAACGGTGAGTTCGAATCCCTCGCGGCGCATCTGCTCGACGAGGACGGCCAGCTGCAATTCGCCGCGGCCTTGCACTTCCCACATGTCGGGACGGTCGGTGTCAGCTACTTTGATCGACACGTTTCCGACGAGTTCTTGATCGAGACGAGCCTTGAGGAGACGAGCGGTGAGCTTGTCACCGGAACGACCTGACAGCGGCGAGGTATTGATACCGATCGTCATCGACATCGACGGTTCATCGACGTGGATGAGCGGCAAAGGGATCGGGTTCTCGGGATCTGAGAGGGTCTCGCCGATGGTGATCTCGGGGATACCAGCGATAGCGACGATGTCGCCGGGACCAGCTTTCTCAGCGGGGACGCGTTCCAGGGCCTCGGTCATGAGCAGTTCGGAGAGCTTGACGTTCTGGACCGAGCCGTCGCGCTTGCACCAGGCCACCGTCTGTCCCTTGGTGAGTTCACCGGAGACCACACGGCACAGGGCTAGACGGCCAAGATAGGGGGAGGCGTCGAGGTTGGTGACGTGGGCCTGTAGCACCCCACCCTCGTCGTAGGTGGGGGCTGGGATGTTCTCGAGGATGCAATCGAACAGCGGCTGTAGGTCGGGGGAATCGGGTAACTCGCCATCCCCGGGTTTGTTGAGGGATGCGCGTCCGGCTTTCGCGGAGGCATAGACCACCGGGACGTCAAGCAGGGAGGCATCGTCGTCGTCGGAAAGGTCCATGAAGAGGTCGTAGGTTTCTTCGACAACCTCGTCGATACGGGCGTCGGAACGGTCAACCTTGTTGAGCACCAAGATGAGAGGCAGCTTCTTGGCTAGTGCTTTGCGCAGCACAAAGCGGGTCTGCGGCAGTGGCCCCTCGGAGGCATCGACGAGCAGAATGACGCCATCGACCATCTCCAGGCCGCGTTCCACCTCGCCACCAAAGTCGGCGTGGCCGGGGGTGTCAATAATGTTGAGGGTGATTTCCTCGCCGTCACTCATGACGTGCTTGACAGCGGTGTTCTTGGCGAGGATCGTGATCCCCTTCTCGCGCTCCAGATCCATCGAGTCCATAACGCGTTTCTCGACCTCGGCACCCTCGCGAAAGGCTCCCGACTGCCACAACATAGCGTCGACCAAAGTGGTCTTTCCGTGGTCAACGTGGGCCACGATGGCAATGTTGCGCAGATCCTTGCGTACGGGCATGCAGAACTCCGGTTCAGATCGAGGATGGAGATACCGCGACGGGGCCGCGGGTGGTTGGTGGGTGCAAACACACCACAGTGAAGTGTAGGTCAGGGCAGGGTTGCGCCACGAATGAGCGAGTCAGCGCCACCTTCAGGAGTGCGAATGTGGTGACTGGGCCGCAGTTTTCTCAGCAGTCGTGTGGGTTCCGTCGCACCACTGCGAGGGCGGCACCTGGGCCTTGACGTGGGCGATGTGCTCGCCACATCCGGCCCAAGTCGTCTTGCCACAAATGCCACATCTGGCGGGTCGGCACATGGTGATAATCCTCTCCTTGGCTGAAACAAGTTTATTGTCGTAGGGCTTTATTGACGGCCCGAATAAGCGCCGCGGCGCATTTCGCCCTAGGCTTGGGATCATGGCTGAGGAGCAAAACACCGATCTGACCACTGAGATCGAGGGACAGGATCACGGCGTGCGGTTGCCGCCCGACCCGGCCATTCGCAAACTTGCTAAGCGTGGACGTGCGGAGTTCATTACGGTTGTCAAGGAGCACCCTTCCTCATCCCTGTGCTGGGCTCTCCTGGCTGAAGGGTCGCTGTTGAGCGATACAGATGCCGCTGATGTCGCCGCGTACGCCTATGCCCGTACGGGTCGTGACCTTGGCCTTGAGCAGCTCCGAGACGCTGGGTGGGACGGCGAAGGGCCAGTGGATTGGGGCTATCTGCCTAACCAAGGTGTGTTTCGTTGCCTCCATGCGTTGGCCATGGCGGCCGAGCGGCTTGGATTTGGGGATGAGTCCGACGACGCCGACACCCTTTTGCGGGAGTTGAGCGATGAGGCCTGGCAGGCATTGCGTGGCGATGATGTGCCGTCTGATAATGCTGTAGACGTCGACGTGGATGAAGAGCTCACTGACGAGCAGGAGCCCGATCATCAGGAGTGATGGGGTTATCGTCACGTAGACGTCGGCAGGTTGACAACATGATTCTGGTGATTCATCCTTGAGATAGGACATCCAAGGTCCAATGTAATGCGACGGGTTAACCCGACCAATCAATGGAGATGGGCGTATGAGCAACGTCGAGGCCATAGCAGCCAGGAAATCATGGCGTGACGAGTTGACTGGCACGCAGTGGAAATCCTTCTGGGCAGCATGGATCGGTTATCTGCTGGACGGATTCGACTTCGTCATGATCACGCTGGTCCTCACCGAGATCGGCAGGACCTTTCACGTCGGACCAGCGGCGACTGCGACCCTGGTGTCCGCTGCTTTTATTGCGCGATGGTTCGGCGGACTGCTGCTGGGAGCTATCGGTGACCGGATCGGCCGCAAGGAGGCCATGGTCATCTCGATTCTGCTTTATGCGGGTGGATCGGTCGTCTGTGCCATTGCCCCGGCTTTCTGGGTTATCTTCGTCGCCCGTGTCTGCATCGGCATGGGTATGGCCGGTGAGTACGGCTCTTCAGCCACCTACGTCATTGAGTCCTGGCCAGTGCGTCTGCGGAATAAGGCCTCCGGGTTCCTTATTTCCGGATTTTCCCTTGGCGCCGGTGTGACGGCTCAGGTGTATGCCCTCATCGAGTACCTTACCCGTGGTACCTCCGCTGAGTCTCATACCTGGCGAATACTCTTCGCGCTTGGCATTATTCCGATCGCCTTGGCCCTGTGGCTGCGTCGTGCCCTTCCTGAGGCCGCCGACTTTGTAAAAATGCGCGAGGAGGAGGCCGCTTGCGCCGCTGTCGGCGAGGCCGTCAAGAAGTCTGACATGTTCACCATGCTCTTCGCACGTAACCCGAAGCGAAGCATCATTAACATTATTCTGGCCCTCACAACTTTCGGATGCCTAATCGTCATTTACCTGTTCAAGAGCGGCGTCCCGGGGCTCGTGTTGGTACTGCTGTGGATCGTCGTCGCGGCCGTCATGGTGAGCTTCATGGTCCAGTTTGAGGGATCGCGTTGGCCGACAGGTGTGGCCGTCATGATCACGGTGTTTGTCGCCTTCCTCTACTCTTGGCCTTTGCAGGCTCTGTTGCCCACCTACTATCGCCAAACCCTGGGCCTGGCGAGCGACACCGCGTCCAATCTCGTAACCGCCACTTCTTTTGGCGCGGCAGCGGGCTGCATCATGGCCGGATTCATCGGTGACAGATTCGGAACCCGCAAGGCCTATTGGGTCTCCCTGCTCATCTCGGAGTTCCTCGTCCTGCCGGTCTTCCTCGTCAGCCGGGACATGGTGCACTCCTCGACGATGTGGATCGTGCTCCTTGGAGTTTTCATCTTTGTCCAGCAGATGTTCGGACAGGGTATTTCTGGTCTGCTACCAAAGTTCATTTCGAACTACTTTCCGGTCGAGAAGCGCGCTGCTGGCTTGGGCTTCTCATATAACGTCGGAGCTCTTGGAGGGGCTATCGCCCCGGTCCTCGGCATTGCCCTGGCAGGTGACCCAGCTACCGGTGTCGGCGGTGTGCTGCCCTCCAGCTGGGGCCTCGGATGGACCCTGTTCATCTTGTCCTTCGCATTCACCGCGGTGATCATCATTCTCATCGCCATCAATTTCCCGCTCCGGATGCAGAAGCTGTTGCGCCCCGACCACGTGCGTCCCGCCGACCGGATGGATCACGTCGATGAAGAGCTTGCTGTTTCCCGGAACCCTCGCACTATCGTCGCCTCGTGATGCGGGCGAGAAGGAGGA
Source organism: Cutibacterium sp. 37298 (assembly GCF_023838685.1). Classification (NCBI taxonomy): domain Bacteria; kingdom Bacillati; phylum Actinomycetota; class Actinomycetes; order Propionibacteriales; family Propionibacteriaceae; genus Cutibacterium; species Cutibacterium sp. 37298. The sequence goes on along the minus strand of NZ_JAJNRJ010000001.1, from coordinate 16,845 downwards.
CATATCATGACTGTTCCGACCATCGTTGGCGCATACGCTGCGATGCCACGGGCCATTGCTGAGCGGGAGGACTTTTACCGAAGCCTAGCCGCGACCGGTTGGGTAGACGGTATCGAGATCCCGTACCGGGACGGTCTCGACGCCGATCCCCGATGGCTCGCCGATCAACTGCGCGATCGGTTCGCCCACTGCGTCGTGACGGCCATTCCGGGAACCATGGGTCAGCTGGCCGGCAATCCGGACTTTGGTCTGGCCTCTCCTGACGGGCCAGGGCGTCAACGAGCACTCGAGTGGTTCACCAACCTCATTGACGATGTGCGAGCCTTGCACGAGATGGTCGGACACCCGGTCGTCAGATGGGTCGAAGTCCATTCCGCCCCCAGCCGCAAGGCCGACGCGAAGGCACTCGCCTCCTCGCTGGCCGAGCTTTCTGATCTCTTCGAGGACGCCGGACTTGTCATCGTCGTCGAGCACTGTGACGCGGCTGGTGGCGTCGGACCGGGCGAGAAGGAGTTCCTCAGTCTGGACGACGAGATCACCGCGGTGGTCGATACGAGGGTGCACCTGACGATCAACTGGGGCCGCAGCGTTGTCGAGTCCCATGACCCCGGGCGCCCTGCGCGTCAGGTCGCCCGGCTGGCTGATGCCGGTGTGCTCGGCGGGGTGATGCTCTCGGGTGCTGGTCCGGACGTCACCCAATATGGCCCAGCCTGGGGAGACGCTCACCTTCCGCTACGAAACGACGAACCCACCAGCCTCCTGACTACGGATCTCGTCGGCTCCTTCCTGGATGCGGCCCGAGGCCTTCAGGCCTACCAAGGCATCAAGATCCAGACCCCCGCTGATGCGACCGTCGAGCGGCGGTTGGCCATGATCACCTCCATTCATGACGTCATGGCGACGGCATGACACCCATCAACGACACGACATCCACGAACAACACGAAGGACAACACCATGACCACGAAGTTCCACGGCGTCATTCCCCCGGTCGTCACCCCACTAACTCCCAACGGTGACCTGGACGTCGCCTCCTACGAAAAGCTCATCAACCGCTTCATCGGGCAAGGGGTGGACGGTCTGTTCGTCCTCGGTTCCACGTCCGAGGTGGCCTTCTTCGACGACGAGATGCGTGGACGTGTCCTGTCCGAGGCCAAGCGGATCATCGACGGTCGGGTTCCGCTGCTGGCTGGCGTCATTGACACCGAGACCTTGCGCGTCATCCGTCACATCGGTCAGGCCGAGGAGATTGGGGTGGACGCTGTCGTCGCTACCGCTCCGTTCTACGCCATCACCGGGCCGACCGAGATCGAGAACCACTTCCGCGCTTTGCACGAGGCCACCGATCTGCCGTTGTTCGTCTACGACATCCCGGTGTGTGTGCACGTCAAGGTGCCCGTCGACCTCATGATGAAGTTGGGACGTGAGGGGGTCATCGCAGGCTGCAAGGACTCCTCGGCCGACGACGTGTCCTTCCGCCGTCTCGCCTTGGCTAACCGTGCTGCCGGCTCCCCGTTGTCCCTGTTCACCGGCCACGAGGTTGTCGTCGACGGGGCCTTTATGTCAGGTGCTGACGGCGTCGTGCCTGGGCTGGCTAACGTTGATGCGACCAGCTACGTCGCCATGTACAAGGCCTACCGTGAGGGGGATTGGGAGACGGTCCGCATCGAACAAGACAAGGCTGCCGAGCTGATGGAGATCGCGTTCGCACCGCAGGGTGTCGTCGGTCCGGCCGCTGGTGTGGGCGCTTTCAAGACGGCCATGCAGCTTCTCGGCATTATCGAAACCAACACTATGAGTGTGCCACTGCCAACCCTCACTGGGGACAACGTCGAGAGAGTTGCCGAAGTGCTGCGTCGTGTTGGCCAGCTCGCGTGAATGACAAGCATCGATGTGAGGAGGATTCAAGTATGAGCGGATTCACCGACCGGATCATTGCCTCTATGGCAGGAGGGCTTGTGGTCTCCTGCCAGGCTTACCCGGGCGAGCCGCTGCGTCATCCCGAGACGATGGCCCAGATGGCGGCTGCGGTCGAAGCCGGGGGAGCAGTGGCGGTGCGTGCCCAGGGACTCTCCGATGTCTCCGCTGTCAAGGGGCGCGTGAGCGTCCCAGTGGTTGGTATCTGGAAGGAGGGTGATGAGGGCATCTACATCACCCCGACCCTGCGCCATGCACGCTGCGTGGCAGCTGCCGGGGCTGACGTCGTTGCCCTCGACGGCACCCGACGTGAACGTGCCGACGGGTTGAGCCTGGCCGAGACGATCGAACACCTCAAGCGTGAGTACGACGTCGTGGTAATGGCCGATTGCGGCTCGGTTGACGACGGATTGTTCGCTGCTGAGGCGGGAGCCGACCTCATCGGGACGACGCTGTGCGGCTATACCGGGGAGCGCCCCAAAACCGACGGGCCCGACTATGAGGTTATTGAAGCCCTTGTCAAGAAGCTCAGTGGTGACTGTCCCGTCATCGCTGAGGGACGCATCCACACCCCGGACCAAGCGCGCCGTGCGATGGACCTGGGAGCCCATGCCGTCGTGGTAGGAACCGCGATCACCCATCCGACCTCGATCACTGGGTGGTTCCGTGACGCGCTGAGGTGACTTTGTCCGTGACGAGCACCTTTCCCAGGCCGAGGCCGGGACGTTTCTCGGTGTATCACACCGGCGCGTATCCTCCGCTAGCCAGGTCAGGCTGACTTTTTCAAAGTTGCGTGGCGTGCATTCTTCAGGAGGTGCGGGGTGCCCCTCCCAACCTCTCCCGAATGGCGGCGAAGTGGTCCCACATAGCCTCGCGGCTGGCCTGTGGATCATGGCCGATTACGCAGTCGGCGATGAGGTCGTGGGCGTGACGGGTGGCCGGCATCGTATTGGTTGGTGGAAGCATCAGCCCAGCGAGATTGAGGGAGTCCCAAAAGACGTCGATCAGCTCGCGGGCGAGTTGATTGCCCATGTCCGCGTATAACAGTCGGTGGAACTGGCGGTCCGCAGCGGCGGAGTCTTTAGGGTCATCCATCCGGGCCGCCAGGGCGTGCAGGGCCCGTCCGGTCTCGACGCTAATGCGGCCGGTGACCTCGGTGACCAGCGAGCACTCCATAAGGGCCCGCACCTCTACCATCTCTCGCAGACCGATGAAGTCCTTGGTGCCGCTTTCATCGTTGGTGACCTGCTTGACGCTCCGGTAGACAAGACTGGGCCGGATCGTCGAAGCAGATGCCGTAGACAGGTAGGTCCCCAGTCCACGACGCACCTTAAGGATTCCTAGGGCGCGCAATTCGCGCACCGCTTCACGCACTGTGCCACGGGCCATCCCGAACTGGGTCGCGAGGTCCTGTTCGATCGGGATGGGGTCCCCGGGGGCAAGGTCTGAGGAGAGAATCCACTTGAACATCCGCTCAGCTGCCGGATTGAGATTATCGGCTAGGTGGACGGCATCGTTCGTATCTGACATGCCGTTAATCATGGCATGGACGTCATGATGAGGACACTAGAAAATCAGCTTGGGTGACGTGAGGTGGCAAAAGGCGGAAGAATGGAGACGTAGCGACGTCAGAGGCGTCGCCAGACCCAGGAGGGTGACATGAGTGGGCACGTTGTTTTCCGCGATATGCGGCCAGAGGACGTCAAGGTGATCACCTTTGGAGAACCCGGTTCTCTGATTGATCGCGTCGACCGTCCGGATGTCGTCGCCAGGGTTGCGCTATACGAGAATCGAATCGTCGGATATGCGGTTTCGTGGTTGGCAGTAGTTCACCGTACTCGTCGATTTATCGACGTTGAGGTCCATCCTGACTCCCGGGACCATCGGATCGGTACACGGCTGGTGCGTCAGATCCAGCAGAGGGTAGATCGACCATTGGCGACCAAGGCTATTGCTGGTTCTGACGCTGAGAGTTTCATTTTTTCCTTGGGTGGAGAGGTGTACGCATCGTGTCCGCCCTTCGAGCTGTCTCGCCGTCATTTTGGACGAGCGGTTGAGGTATTGGAGGAGGTCAGCCTTGGCCCGGGCGGCGCCATCTCGGGCGCAACCCTGGCCCCCGGCGTGCTCGAGATGCTGTGGGAGCAGATGTACGTGTGGATGCATGCATCATGGTCCCCGGTCGATGACAGCGAGGCGGCCCACGAGGCGCTGCGTCAGGAGCTGGAAGACCTCGACTCCGAAGCCACTCGAGTAGCGCTTGTTGATGGTCAACCCGCGGCGGTGGCCTTCGTTTTTGTGGACGAGAACCCGACCGTGGTGGCAGAAACCGTGCAGGCTGATACCCCCGCTGGAGACAACGCCGTCGCCTCAGCAATGTCATCGGTGATCACCTGGGCCGAAGATGCCGGCTACAAGCGCATCAATTTTGACGGTCACCGCAGCGACCCACACTTCGGCCCGCTCGCGTCTCGCCTTCCGCTGGAGGGGGCCAGCCTGAATCTCATGGAGATCTCGGTCCTGCCTGCTGACGACGCCGGTGATCCGGCGGACGGTGGCGCAACCGTCGCCTAGGGCGTTACTGGCGAAAAGGCCTGGGCTGGTGCGGGCGGAACGGATCGGCCTGGGCCGGCGCGCCCATTGTCGTTATGGGCACGTAAAGTGTCCTTGGTTGCACAGCGGCATGTGCCGATGCAACCAGAGGCAACCCGCACAGTGGTGCGAGGAAATGGAGGAACACATGCCTGGAATCGTCGTCATGGGTACCCAATGGGGTGACGAGGGCAAGGGCAAGGCCACCGATCTCATGTCCGAACGCGTCGACTATTGCGTGCGGTATTCGGGAGGCAATAACGCTGGACACACTGTCGTCGTCGGTGACGAGAAGTTCTTCATGCACCTGCTTCCGTCTGGGGTCCTTAACCCGAACTCCACGGCCGTGCTCGGCAACGGAGTCGTGCTCAACCTTGACGTGCTGGCCGATGAGATCGACACCTTGCGCGGCCGCGGCGTAGACATTCCGCACCCGCTCATCAGCGCCAATGCGCACCTCATCACCCCGTACCATCAGACCCTCGACAAGGTCACTGAGCGTTTTCTTGGCAGTCGACGTATCGGCACCACGGGTCGTGGCATCGGGCCGACCTACTCTGACAAGATCAATCGGATGGGTATTCGCGTCCAGGATCTTTTCGACGAGTCGATCCTGCGTCAGAAGGTCGAGGCTTCTCTAGACCAGAAGAACCAGATCCTGGTGAAGATCTACAACCGTCGCGCTATCGATCCAGACGAGGTTGCCGACGGTCTGCTGGCCCACGCCGAGCGCATCCGCCCCTACGTCGTTGACGTGGCTCGAGTTCTCAACAAGGGCCTTGACGAGGGCAAGGTCGTGCTTTTTGAGGGCGCCCAGGCCCATCATCTTGACGTTGACTTCGGCACTTATCCGTATGTCACCTCGTCTAACCCGATCGCTGCGGGCGCGTGTACTGGTTCAGGCGTTGGACCGACTCGCATCGACCGCATTGTTGGCATCGCTAAGGCGTACACCACTCGCGTTGGTGAAGGTCCGTTCCCGACCGAGCTCTGTGACGATGACGGTGAGCGGTTGCGCAGTGAGGGTGGTGAGTACGGTGTCACGACCAAGCGTCCGCGTCGCTGTGGCTGGTTTGACGCGCTGGTAGTGCAGCAGGCGGTCATGATTAATTCGGTGACCGACCTGTTCCTCACCAAGCTTGACGTGCTCACAGGTTGGGAGAGGATCCCGGTCTGCGTGGGCTACGACATTGACGGTGAGCGTACCGACGTTATGCCCGTCACCCAGTCCGATTTGCACCACGCCAAGCCGGTCTATGAGTTCCTGGATGGCTGGAGTGAAGACATTTCTACGGCACGTTCCTTCGATGATCTGCCGCGCAACTGTCAGGCTTACGTGCGTCGTCTAGAGGAGCTCGTGGGTACTCGGGTCTCCGGGATCGGCGTGGGGGCTGGACGCGACGAGTCAGTCGTGATCAACGACCTCATTGACTGATTCCTCCCGGCTGACGGGAATAGACGCTGTAGGTTCTAGGCTAGTCCCCGTGTCCAGCATGACTGTTCTCGTCCTTGGGTCCGGTGGCCGCGAGCATGCCCTTGCCTTGGCCTGCCATCGTGACCCAGAGGTTGCCGCCGTCCACGTCGCTCCCGGTAACCCGGGGACGGCATCCTTCGCCACGAATCATCCGTTGGATCCGTGCGATTGTGATGCCGTTGTCTCCTTGGCGCGTGGCCTGGAAGCTGACCTCGTCGTCGTCGGCCCGGAGGCGCCGCTGGTTGCCGGGGTGGCCGATGCTCTGCGCGAGTCCGGGATCGACTGCTTCGGTCCAAGTGCCGAGGTCGCCCAGTTGGAAGGGTCGAAGGCTTTCGCCAAGGAAGTGATGGCTGCTGCCCGCGTGCCGACGGCAGCCTCCCGTTCCTGTGACGATGCCAATTCCGTCTTGGCTGCCCTTGACGAGTTCGGGCCACCATACGTGGTCAAGGACGATGGTTTGGCGGGAGGCAAGGGAGTCGTCGTCACACAAGATCGCGCCATGGCCCTCGCTCATGCCGAACGGTGTTTCGAGTCCGATCACCGGGTGGTCGTTGAGGAGTACCTTGACGGCCCGGAGGTAAGTCTTTTTGCTATCTGTGATGGCACCCGTGCCCTTCCGATGCAGCCGGCCCAGGACTTTAAGCGGGTCGGGGATGGGGGAGTTGGTCCGAACACCGGTGGCATGGGTGCCTACACCCCGTTGCCGTGGGCCCCAGACGATCTCGTCGAGACGGTGTCGACTACCATCATCTCGCCAACCCTGAGGGCCATGGCGGATCGCGGTACCCCATTCGTCGGCCTGCTTTACGTGGGGTTGGCGCTCACTTCTGCTGGTCCCAAAGTCGTTGAGTTCAACGTGCGATTCGGCGATCCCGAGACTGAGCCACTACTGAGTATGGTGGAGTCACCTATGGCCCAGATCATGGCTGCCGCGGCTCGTGGAGACCTGTCCGGCGTTGACGGTCTTCGCTTCCGTTGTGGCGCAGCCGTCGGCGTCGTGATGGCCAGCGAGGGTTATCCCGCTTGCCCGGCGAAAGGGCGCCGGGTCGTCGCCCCGGTTGACGACGAGGACGTTTTGCACGCTGGGACTCGTATCGAAGGGGACGGCCTAGTTACCAGTGGTGGCCGCGTTCTCGTCGTGCTCGGCCACGGCGAAACTCTGGCCGGAGCCCGCGCTGACGCCTACCGCAGGATCGACCAGTTGGAGGTTAGTGACGGGTTCCACCGCACGGACATTGCCCGCCATGCAGCCGAGCTCGAGGCCGTTGACGAAATGGCTGACGGACCCGCACCGCAGTCCGAGAATTCCACTAACCTGACCGACGGGGAGTCTTCATGAGCGTACCCAATATCCTTGCCACCCGTTATGCCTCCGCGGCCATGCGTTCCATCTGGACGCCGGAAAACAAAATCCGTGCCGAGCGCAGACTCTGGCTGACCGTCATGGAAGCTCAAGCCGATCTCGGTGTGAGCTTTGGTGGCGACGATCCCGAACAGGTGTTGGCCGACTACCAGGCGGTTCTCGATGACGTCGACCTTGACTCGATCGCCGAGCGGGAGGCGATTACTCGTCATGACGTCAAGGCCAGGATTGAGGAGTTCAACGCCCTGGCCGGGCATGAGCACATTCACAAGGGCATGACGAGCCGTGACCTCACCGAAAACATTGAGCAGATGCAGGTGCTGGAGTCGCTGCGGCTAGTGCGCGACAAAATGGTTGCCACGCTCAACCAGCTGTCGCGCCTGGCCGCTCAATTCTCCGATCAAGCCATTGCTGGACGCTCTCACAATGTTGCCGCCCAGGTGACGACCCTGGGCAAGCGGTTTGCCACCGCTATCGATGAGATGCTGGTGGCATGGGATCACGTCAACGAGCTCATTGAGCGCTACCCGGCTCGTGGTATCAAGGGCCCGATGGGAACTGCCCAGGACATGCTTGACCTGCTTGGCGGTGATGAGTCCAAGCTTGACGATCTTGAGCATCGCGTTGCTGATCATCTGGGGTTTAACCAGGTGCTCACTTCGACCGGTCAGATCTACCCGAGGTCCTTGGACTTTGAGGTCATGTCAACTCTGGTGCAGGTGCTGTCAGGCCCGTCTAACCTGGCGACGTCTATCCGCCTTATGGCCGGTAACGAACTTGTCACCGAGGGGTTCAAGCCCGGCCAGGTGGGTTCCTCGGCGATGCCGCACAAGATGAATGCTCGTTCCTGCGAGCGGGTCAACGGCTTCCTTGTTGTGTTACGTGGCTATTTGACTATGGCCACCGGTCTGGCGGGAGTGCAGTGGAACGAGGGTGACGTGTCCTGCTCGGTGGTGCGTCGTGTGGCGCTGCCCGATTCCTTCTATGCCATCGATGGTGCTTTCGAGACCTTTTTGACGATCCTTGGCGACTTCGGGGCGTTCCCCGCCGTCATCGAGGCTGAGCTTGAGCGCTACCTGCCCTTCCTGACGACTACTAAGGTCCTTATGGCTTGTGTGCGTGCTGGCGTCGGTCGGGAGGACGCCCATGAGGCCATCAAGGAACACGCCGTAGCCGTGGCCCTCGACATGCGCGAAACCGGTCGCACTGGTAACGACCTTTTCGCCCGTCTGGCCGCCGATCCGCGCATCCCGCTCACCAAGGAGCAGCTACGTGGTTTGGTGTCCTCTCCGCTGGATCTCACTGGTGGCGCCCAGGATCAGGTCGAGGCGCTGTGCGCCAAGGTGGAGGACATTGTTCGGGAATACCCGAAGGCTGCCAACTACCTGCCTGGTCTGGTGTTGTGAGGTGATCGTGCTGGGGCACGCACCACGTTGTCATCACATCCCGTGAGAGCACAACGATGCTCCGGCAACGCCGAGAGGCTCGACGACGTCACCTGGTAGCTGCCGCAGGATGGTGGTCAGGGTCTGCACCGCCGGACGGTGCATTGTGGCCGGTCTGCCAGCCACCACGATGTCGCGGTGGGGTCTGGGGTGGGTGAATTCCCGCACCACGATGCGCGGGTCCGCATGAAGTGGTGCTGAGATCGCACTGCGCGGCATAAGGGTTCGACCGGCGCCCACCGATACGAGTTCGCGGAGCGTCTCGAGGGATCCCGCCGTGAGGGTGGCGGGAGGCAGTGGATGAGACGGGCTGCACACCTCAAGCACCTGGTCTCTTAGACAGTGCCCCTCCGACATGAGGATGAGCCCTTCGGTGGGAACGTCGTGCGGATCGATTGGTCCTTCCTCACGGGCCAACTCATCGTCAGCCCCCGTCACGAGCAAGAACTCCTCCCGAAAAACGGGAATAGTCACCAAAGAGTCATCACTAACGGGGGCTGCCACTGCGGCGACGTCTAACTGTCCGTTGCGGATCGCCTCCAACAGCTCTGCCGTGCGCTTCTCGACGATATGGATGTTCACGCCAGGATCGTGCTGGTCACATCGGGCGATCACCTGAGGCAACACGAACGGCCCTAAGGTGGGGAATACCCCGACCCTCAGCTGGAGGGTCATCCGGTCGGCTTCCTCCCGCGCCATGGTCCGGATGTCGTCGGATAGCACCAACATGTCACGGGCAGCTTGGGCGATGCGTTCCCCCACTGGGGTGATCTCGATGCGTCGTCCCACCCTAACGGCCAGCACCACGCCGAGCTCGTTCTCGAGCCGGTGGATTTGAGTTGAGAGGGTGGGCTGGCTGACACCGCATGACGCCGCAGCCCGGCCGAAGTGGTGTTCTTCGGCCAGGGCGACGAAATACCGCAGATCATGAAGGTTCACACGGCCTCAGTTCTGTGTCGGATTTTGACGGATGAGGTGGTCGAAGGCGCCCAGAGCAGCGGTGGCGCCGGCCCCCATCGAGATGATGATCTGCTTGTACGGCTGAGTGGTGCAGTCACCGGCGGCGAAAACGCCGGGGGCTGAGGTGGTGCCACGCTCGTCGATGACGATTTCTCCCCGCTGGTTGCGCTCCAGGGCACCTTCGAGCCATTCGGTGTTGGGTAGCAGACCGATTTGGACAAACACACCTGCTAGCTCGATGGTCTTAACGTCGCCGCTGGTGCGGTCCTCGTACTCCAGACCGGTCACCTTGGATCCGTCGCCGAGGATCTGGGTGGTGCGGGCCGAGGTGATGACGTCGACGTTCGGTAGTGAGTTCAGGGTGCGTAGTAGTACGTCGTCAGCCTTGAGGGCGTCGAGGAACTCCACGACGGTGACGTGGTCGACGACGCCGGCGAGGTCGATAGCGGCCTCAATACCGGAGTTTCCACCTCCGACGACGGCCACCTTTTTGCCTGTGAATAGCGGGCCATCGCAGTGCGGGCAGTAGGTCACACCCTTGGTGCGGTATTCCTCCTCGCCAGGTACGCCAAGGTTGCGCCAGCGGGCACCGGTGGCCACGATGACTGAGCGCGCCCGCAGGTCGCCGTCGGTCAGATGCACGGTGGTCATACCGCCGGTGGTCTCTATGGCGCTGGCGGTCTGACGCTCAATAACGTCAATGTTGTAGTCGTTGACGTGGCTGCGGAGGGCGTCGGCCAGACGCGGACCGGTGGTGTGCGGCACCGAGATGAGGTTGTCGATGGCCTCGGTATCGAGTACCTGGCCGCCGATCCGAGACCCGACCATGGCGGTGCGAATGCCCTTACGAGCCGTGTACACGGCGGCCGCGGCACCGGCGGGACCCGCCCCTACGACGAGCACGTCGTAGGGGTCGCGCTGCGAGAGGTCTTCCTTGGCTCCCTGGGCGGCGTCGGCGTCGAGACGCTCGAGGATTTCGGCCATGTCCATGCGCCCGGAGCCCCAGTCCTCGCCGTCCAGGTAGATGGCCGGCACCGAGGCGATTCCTTTGGCTTCTACCTCATCGGTGTGGGTGCCACCGTCAACGGCGGTGTGGTGAATATTCGGGTTGAGGACGGCCATTGCGTTGAGGGCCTGCACTACCGTCGGGCAATTTTGGCAGGTTAGTGACATGTAGGTGACGAAGTGGTGCTCACCTTTGACTGCGCGCACGGCGTCGATGAGGGACTGCTCCTCCTTGACGGGGTGTCCACCTACCTGCAGCAGGGCCAGCACGAGGGAGGTGAATTCGTGACCCATCGGCAGGCCCGCAAAGCGGACGTCGATGGGGATTCCGGGGCGGGTGATGGCAAAGGAGGGGGTGCGCTCATTGTCGACGGGCTCACCGACGCTCACTTGGTCAGATAAGGCGGCGATCTCGGATAGAAGCTCGTCCATGTGAGCCGACTTTGACGACTTGGCGGCGTCGTCACCCCGGTATGGGGAAGGCACCAGGACGATCGGTTCGCGCACCATCTCGAGGTAGGTCTTGAGCTGAGTGGTCAGGGCGTTATCAAGCATGGTTTTCCTGAAGGGGTGAGGGGGGAGGGAAGGGTACCGGTCTGGGGATCCGCTGCAGGGACGAGTGCCCCTGCAGCAGATGCTCGGGTCGGAACTCAGATCTTGCCGACGAGGTCGATCGACGGGGCGAGGGTCTCATCGCCTTCTTCCCACTTGGCGGGGCACACCTCGCCTGGGTGGGTGTAGATGTATTGGGCGGCCTTAACCTTGCGGACTAGCTCGGTGGCATTACGTCCAATTCCTTCAGCGGTGAGCTCGTAGAACTGAATGATGCCGTCAGGGTCGACGAGGAAGGTGGCGCGATCGGCCTGTCCGGCACCCTCGCGCTCGACGTCGAAGTTGCGGGTCAGCTGCAGGTTCGGGTCGCCGATCATCGTGTAGTTCACCTTGCCGACGGTGTCGGAGTCGGCATGCCACGCTTTGTGCACGAAGTGCGAATCGGTGGACACCGAGAACACCTCGACCCCCATGGCCTGCAGTTCCTCATAGTGGTCGGCGAGGTCGCCCAACTCGGTGGGGCAGACGAAGGTGAAGTCACCGGGGTAAAAGAAGAACACGGCCCACTTGCCGTTGATGTCGGAATCGGAGACCTCGATGAAGTCCCCGTTGCGGAAAGCGTTGGCCTTGAACGGAAGGATCTTGGTGTTGATGAGACTCATGGGTGTCCTTTCTCGTCGACGATGTGATAGATCACGGCTATCACTAAACCAGTATCTATAGTCAATAGCTATAAAGATCATGAACTCGGGACTCTCTGTGTCGCCAGGGCCCGCACCCGTGGCATGATGCCCCCATGGTCACTTCGCACCTCGATTTTCCATTGCTGGCTGAGGGCAAGGTCCGACGCCTCTATCGTCTTCCCGATCAGCCGGGCCGCCTGCTTATGGTCGCTACTGACCGGATTAGCGCCTACGACCACGTCCTGACCCCCGATGTTCCCGGCAAGGGAGCCATCTTGACGAATATGTCCTTGTGGTGGTTCGACCAGTTGGCCGACATCGTCGATAACCATCTCGTGAGCGTGGATGTCCCCGCCGAGGTCGCAGGGCGCGCCATGGTCGTTGAGGAACTCGACATGTTCCCGGTCGAATGCGTCGTGCGGGGCTACCTCACCGGTTCAGGGTGGGCCGAATATCAGCGCAACCAGGCCGTGTGCGGAATCCGCCTTCCCGAGGGACTGCAGAACGGATCCCGGCTCGAAGAGCCTATTTTCACCCCGGCAATTAAGGCCCCGCAGGGAGAGCATGACGAGAACATCGACTATCTACGCCTGGTAGAACTCGTCGGTCCCGATGTTGCAGCGCAGCTGCATGACCTTTCGCTGCGGGTCTACCAGCGTGCAGAGGAGATCGCTCGGAAGCGAGGCATCCTCCTGGCCGATACCAAGTTTGAATTCGGGCGTCGTGCTGACGGCACCATCGTGCTAGCCGACGAGGTGCTTACCCCTGATTCTTCGCGATTCTGGGACGCCGAGACGTGGCGGCCCGGCAAGGGAGCAGATTCCTTCGATAAGCAATATGTGCGCGATTGGCTCGCGAATGAGTCCGGTTGGGATCGCGCTAGTGACCAGGAGCCGCCTGCCCTCCCAGAGGAGGTCGTCAAGGCCACCAGTCGGCGTTATGAGGAGGCCTGGGCACGTCTGACTGGCGGGCAAGTGTCTGATGAGGTCAGCGATGAGACGCCTCACAATGAGGCCGACGATGACAAGCACGCGAGGGCTTCGCGGACGGATAGCGTTTCCGGGGAGTTCGGGGACGCTGCACCGGTGGCCCTCGACGTTCCTGGCGAGTCGGAGTCCTGTAGTGCCGATAAGATTGGGGCTATGTCACGTGTAGTGGTGGAGGTCATGCCGAAACCCGAAATCCTGGATCCCCAGGGCAAGGCCATCACGTCGGTGCTCGCTCGGCTTGGCCATGACGGCTTGACGGTGCGCCAGGGTAAGCGTTTCGAGATCACTGGTGAGGGTTTGGAAGATCGTCTCGACGAGATCCGTCAGGTGGCCTCTGAGCTGTTGGCCAACACCGTCATTGAATCCTTCGACGTGCACGTGGAGGACTGACGATGGTGCGCATTGGAGTCGTCACCTTCCCTGGCACTCTCGACGACCAGGACGCAGCGCGGGCCGTTCGTCTGGCCGGGGCTGAGCCTGTGTCGCTGTGGTACGCCTCGACCGATCTGGCTGGGGTCGATGCCGTCATCCTTCCGGGAGGCTTCTCTTATGGTGATTACCTGCGTGCAGGAGCTTTGGCTGCTGCCTCGCCGGTGATGTCGTCTATTCGCAGAGCTGCCGATGGGGGCCTGCCAGTGCTCGGTATCTGCAACGGGTTTCAGGTTCTGTGTGAATCCCATCTGTTGCCTGGCACTCTGATGCGTAACGAGAAACGACGCTTCCACTGTTCGGTGCAGCAGCTTCAAGTTGCCAGCGTGGACACCGTGTGGACCTGCGACTTCCGTCCCAGTGAGCGCATTCATATTGCTGCTAAGCACGGCGAGGGTAACTATGTGGCGGACGCTGCAACCGTGGCTGCGCTGGAGGCCAATAATCGGGTCGTCTTCCGCTACACCGCTAATCCGAATGGGTCGGTTCACGACATCGCTGGCATCACTAATGAGGCGGGCAACGTGGTCGGGCTCATGCCGCACCCGGAGCATTCTGTAGAGGAGCTCACCGGCGCCGGGACCGACGGGCTGGGATTCTTTCGATCGTTGATGACATTCTTGTCCGCCCAGCTGTAGCGGTGTTCGTCCTGGAGACGTGCGGCGGGGTGGTCCTCATGGTCCACCCCGCCGTCAGGATTCTGCGGTGTTGTGGCTCACTGGGTGACGTGGATGCGCTGGCCGAGCGGGGACTCGGGGCTGACGGTTGGTAGGGCAGCGGCGCCGTCGAGTCCCTCGCCGAGAGGCTCGACGATTCGCGCTCCCGGCATTGCCGCAGAGATGTCCCTGGTAATCGCGGCATGGATGAGCTGAGACTTCATAACCCCGCCCAGTAGACCGACGGCGGGGCTGTCGGCGTCGGTGAGTTCGGTCTGGCGCAGACCGGTAACGGTGGAGTGGGCTAGCTCATGGGCTGCGTGCACGCAGATATCACGGGAGACGTGGTCCCCTTCTTCGGCTGCGGCGGTGACTGTGGCTGAGTAGGCCGCGATCCGTGAGACCATGAGCGGGTCGGCATGGAGTTCCAGGTAGGCAGCCTCGATGTCGTCAAAGTCGTTGCCGATGGTGTGGCTAAGGACTGTCGGCTCGCCGCGACCATCGTGGGCGCGCATGACAGCATCCAGACCATGACGGCCCAGCCAGAAGGCTGATCCGGCATCGCCGATGATGTACCCCCAGCCGTCGACTCGGGCCACGTTGTGGCGGCCTACGGCCAGAGTGATGACTCCGGTGCCCGACGCTGTAACGACGCCCAGTTGGTCACCGAGAGCACCGAGGTAAGAGGTGATGGAGTCGTGGGCGAGCAGTACTCGACTGACGCCGAAGGGTTTGAGAGCGTGCAAGACGGGAATGGGGTCCTCGTCGTCGCGGGCCCCCGATGATCCGATAGCTACTGTGCATTCGGACTGGGTGATCTCCGGGTGAGCTGTCGCGACGTCGTGCATGATGGTCGCAAACTGCTGGGCTAGCGGGAGCGCGGTGCGCACCCCTGACGAGGTGACGATCCAGCCCGGCCCCCATGGCCCTGGCTCGCACCGCACGCGGGTGCTGGACTGTCCGGCGTCGACGGCGAGGACTGGGGAGGAATCACTGCGCACGGCATCATTCATGGAGTCGAGGGTATGGGGAGAGTGGGTGGCGTGCCCACTAGAGTATTCGGGACGATCACGACAGCCGATCGAACAGGGGTTACGTGAGTAGTTGCCAATTGGAAATAAGAAAGGCGGCAAAAACATAACCACCTAGAGGGCTTGGGCGATGGTGTCGGTGGTTAGGGGTGCGCGGCGGTATTGCTCCTCGTCCGTGGTGTTGTGTGTGGATGCTCATAAGTTGTCTCCCACTTGAAAGTTGGACGGTGTCCAGGTCTTGGCCTGGTTCTCGCTGGCGACCGAACAGACATCCGATACTAGCTCCAAATTGGTAACGCCGTTGTGAGATAAGCGGTGGTATTGCTTACCGGTTATGGGCTCATGGATGTTCAGTGCCTTTATTCTTTCACGAGTGTAGTACGAACCCCGCGGTCATGGACTATCTTTCCCAGATTTCACAAACTATGGAAAAGTATTTTAGAATCTCGAAAAAGAACAGGAAATCTAATAAAAGACTAATTGCAAACCAGGCGGCGACAGACAAGTATAAGCCGAGGGCAACCCAGGCACTCATTTTCGAAACTATTGAATGGCGATCGTTGCGGAGTGTTGATTCTCGCGATACCGAGTCCCCATCCAGCGACAAGAAACACAGATAATGGAGCCAGATACATAACGAAGGCTTTGCGACTGAAGGTAGAATTATCTGGTACATAAAAAGTGCCTATACCTGCAACAAAAATATAGTAAGTGGTTGCTAATAATATTCCTATTATAGCCGCCATGACGACGCCGATTATCTTGACTCTGCCTTTCTTCTTTGCTGGCGTGGTACAGTTGCGGACTGTCCGCCCCCGTACCCCAGTTATCCATCCAATCACAGGTAGCACCAAGGAGATAAGTGCCATTCTGACGTTCCGCGAATAGTTACCCAATGGAAATAAAAAAGGTAATAAAAACTCAACCGCCCAGGCAACCCCGGCTACGGCTCCGATGATGAGGCCGTTGAGGGATGCGTGGCGGTATTGGTCCTTGGGTCTGTTTTGGTGAATGGTCATTGTTTCCATCTCATGGTGGAGGAATGTCAGCCGGTCTGGTTCTGTGGCAGCTGTGAAGTTGATGCCCGGAAGTAATTAGGACCATTATAGCCACCGCAGCTGGGATAACTCCCAAGGCTACTGCCACTGGTAAGGACCTGTGCCAACATAAATATATCCATTAAAATTCAAAGAAAAACACTGACAAAAGTATGTACAAGTGGAACCAAAACACCGCAGCAATAAATATTGTGATTACTGTAACAATGCTCATGCTGGGGATAAATGAAGCACTGCTGTTTTTGAGTCTAATTCCGATAATACTAAGAACCAGGCCAGCGAGAGGAAATACCATGAGAAGGACCACGTGAGCCGCTATCTCCTTGCCGCTCAAAGTGGAAATCATATCCAAAGGGTCCGAGAGAAAAAACATGAATACACCGGTGAGGGTTGCCATGGCAGCGCCAATAATCTTGGCTCTGCGTCTGCGTTTCTTTGGGTCATCACATGCGTACACTCTTCTTTCCCATAAGCCCGTGAGCCACCCTACTAGGGGAAAGATGAGCGACATAATAAGGATAGACGGATATTCCTTGAGGTCTATCACCTTCCATGAATTGACGTATAGTATTAAAAATACCATAGCCCAGACGGCTCCGACGATGGTGCCGATGGCCAGGCCGTTGAGGGGTGCGTGGTGGTATTGCTGTTCGGGTGTGTTTTTGTGGGTGGTCATCGTGGTGCCTTTGTGGTGG